>SUTQ01000001.1 GCA_015062805.1 Methanosphaera stadtmanae | reverse complement strand
AAACAAAACCATAACATAATATCTATTATAATAAACATTTTAAAACAAAATATTAAATTATATAAATAAAATCATGAATCCATAATAATATTATATAAAATATCACATATAAAAATAATCCAAGCATGATAAGTAATCAAAGAGGGATCATGAGAAGTAATAAAATAATTAATACAAATAATAAAAAATAAAATCATTACACCTAAAAAATAGTAATACTAAACAACAAAAAAAGATAATTTTGTCGGACACTCGATTTATAAAAAAAAATATGATATTAAATATTTTTAAAAAGTACTATTTCTTTTTTCAACTACAAAAATTTATAGTTTATGTCTTATAAAAATTATAGTAATAACAACTAAAGGAAGTTAATAAATAATGTTTTGGGATGAAGAAAAAGAATGCATGTCACAAGAAGATATGGAAGAACTACAATTGAAAAGACTACAAGATGTTGTAAAAACAGCATTTAATGAAGTACCTTACTATCATAAACGATACAGTGAAGAAGAAGTTTATCCTGAAGATATAGAAACTCTAGCAGATATTGAAAAATTACCTTTTACAACTAAAACTGATTTAAGAGCTTCATATCCGTTTGGTTTATTCGCTGTTCCACAAAAAGATATTATTGAAATTCATACATCAAGTGGTACTACTGGAAAACCAACAGTTTCAGGTTATACTGAAGAAGACTTAGATATTTGGGGAGAATTAATAGCCAGAGGATTTACTATGATGGGTGTAGATGAAAATGATATAATTCAAAACACTCATGGATATGGATTATTCACTGGTGGATTTGGTGTACACTACGGAGGTCAAAAAATAGGTGCAACTGTAGTACCTATATCCACCGGACAAACACTAAGACAAATAGAATTAATGAAAGATTTCCAAAGTACTATGTTGATATTTACACCTTCATACGGATTACATATTGCAGAAGAATTAAAATCAATGGGCATTACACCAGACGATTTAAACCTTAAAGTAATTGGTTTTGGTTCTGAAAGTTGGACCGAAGAAATGAGACAACAAATAGAAGAAAAATTCCAAACACCTGCTTACAATATTTATGGTCTAACAGAAGTAATGGGCCCTGGCGTAGCTATGGAATGTTCAGAACAAAATGGATTACACTTAAATGAAGATCATTTTTACCCTGAAATAATAGATCCTGTTACTATGAAACAACTTCCTGAAAATCAATCAGGTGAGTTAGTTCTTACAACTTTAACTAGAGTCGGAATGCCATTAATTAGATTTAGAACCAGAGATGTTACAAAAATCAGACATGAAAAATGTGGCTGTGGAAGAACTTTAGTAAAAATGGATAAAATCACAGGTAGAACCGATGATATGCTAAAAATTAAAGGTGTGAGTGTTTTCCCATCACAAATTGAAAAAGCATTACTTTCTATCAATGGAGTAGAACCACACTACCAAATAATTTTAACCAGACCAGATGTTTTAGATCAAATAGAAGTAAAAGTGGAAGCATCACCAGACATATTCTTTGATAATGTAAAAGAATTAGTTGGTATAAAAGAAAAATTAGAACATGCTATCCACGATGAAATAGGTTTAAGAGTAAACGTATCATTAGTTGAACCAAAAACCATTGATAGAGTCGAATCAGGAAAAGCAGTTAGAGTAATAGACAAAAGGAATGAATAGGAAGTGACATTATGACAGAAGAATATGTCGATCAATTATCTATATTTTTAGAAAATAAAGAAGGACGATTATTACATACTTTAGATATCATCGAAAAATTAAATGTTAACATTCGAGCATTATCCATAGCCGATACTTCTGAATTTGGTATTCTAAGATTAATTGTAACCGATCCATCAATTGTTAAAGAAAAACTAGAAGAAAACGATTTTATTGTAAAACTCATAAAAGTAATCGCTGTATCTATTAGTGATGAACCTGGAGGTTTAAACCAAGTATTAAGAATACTTGATGATAACGACATCAATTTAGAATACTTATATGCATTTGTAGAACAAAAAACTTATAATGCAATAGTACTTTTAAAATTAGAAGATATGGATAAAGGATTAAAAATATTAAAAGAAGGAAATGTAGATATTATCTCTTCCGAAGAGATTTATTCAATTTAATCCTTCTAACTACTTTTTTTATTTACAGAAATTATAACCTTCTTCAAAAGCTACTAAATTTATCTCAATAGATTTAGGTGGAAGATGATTTTTCATCATTTCAATTACTTCTTCTTTATCTAGAGGAAATGTAGAAATTGCAGTTGCAGCACCTAACATTGCCATATTCATTGATAAAGGATGTCCAGCATTATTTGCAATTTCATTAGCATTAATTGCATAAACCTTTTTAACTTTAGATTCTAATTCTTTAATAATATCATCAATATTAGGATAATCAATATCCTGTTGATTAATAGTTGAAGGTAAAACTGGTGAAATATTTGTTACAACTATTGAATCTTTGTTAGATTTGTGTAATGCACGTAATGCTTCAACTGGTTCAAAAGATAATATGAGATCTGCCCCACCTTCTTGAATTATAGGACTTTGATCTTCGCCAATTTTTAATTCTGTAGATACCACCCCACCTCTTTGACTCATACCATGTATTTCACTCATTACAACATTCATATCCTTAGATAATGCAGTTTCACCTATCACGATGGATGTTTTAATAATACCTTGTCCACCTATTCCACAAATATAAATATTATATACCATTTTATCTACTCCTTCTTAGATATTGCATTTGTAGGACATACTTGAGTACAAACACCACATTTATTACATACTTGATCTATTGTAATTTTTCCATCTATCTCATTAATACTTGGACATGCTAATTTATCCACACAAATATTACAATGTACACATTTATCATTATCTACAACTATCTGATATTTTCTTTCACGTATTTGACGTTTGTTTATTAAGTTACATGGATATTTAGCTATAATTACAGATACCCCATCATAATTTAAAGCTTCCTTGTATATATCAATCATTTCTTTAACATCCAAAGGATTAACTTTTTTAACAAAGTCTATTCCAATAGATTTTACTAAAGCTTCAATAGATATTGCAGGTGCCTCATCCCCCATTCCATCTATAGGAATTCCCGGGTTTGTTTGACCACCAGTCATTGCAGTAATTCTATTATCCAGTATTACTAATGTAAATTTATTTTTATTATGTACAGCATTGATTAATGGAGGTATTCCTGCATGGAAAAATGTTGAATCACCTATGAAACTTATTATAGGTTGATCTTCAGTCGATTTACTGAAACCACAACTAGTACCAACACTAGCACCCATTGACATCAAATAATTTGCCATTTTATAAGGTGGTGCAATTCCTAATGTGTAACATCCAATATCTGATGGATGTATACTTTCCATATCTAAGTTTAAACTATTAATTGCCTCTCTTGCAGCATAATAGGATGCTCTATGTGGACAACCAGAACATAAAGTAGCCGGTCGGGATGGTAATGGAATAGCAGAAATTTCATTTGGAGTATTACGTTTATCTTCAAATGAAGTTAATTTTTGAAGTGCATCAAATATTATGTCTGGAGTATACTCAAATGTTTCGGGTAATGTTTCATCTTTTTTACCATGAATATTTGTAGTAATATTATATCTTCCAGCTATAGCCAAAGTTTCAATCTCATTGATAGGATCAACTTCTTCTACAACCAAAACTTCTTTATTATTTTCTAAGAATTTTTTAACAAGTTTTTCAGGATATGGATGTGAGAAACCAATTTTCAATACATTTATATCTAAATCATTTTGGTTTATAACATCAACCACATAGTTATATGCTCCTCCAGAAGCTATAACCCCAACTTCTGCCCCATTATCAATAATTTTATTCAATGGACTTTTATTAGAAATTTCACGAATGTTTCTTATTTTTTCAACGAGATTATTATGCATTACACGGGCTGCTTCTGGAACTGGAACATGTAATCCATTATCTTTAAATTCACCAGTAGTTATGGAATTCTTATTATATTCCCCCGTTTCAACTATTCCCCTCATGTGAGATACTCGAGTAGTAGTTCTTAATATCACAGGAATATTAAATTGATCAGATATATCATATGCATAATGAATAAAATCTTTTATTTCTTGTGGATTAGACGGTTCAAATATTGGTATATTAGCTTGTCTTGCAAAATGTCTTGTGTCTTGTTCATTCTGTGAAGAAAAAGTGGATGGATCATCAGCAACCAAAACTAAAAGGCTTCCTTCTACTCCAACATATGCTGAAGTCATGAAAGAATCTGCAGCAACATTTACTCCAACATGCTTCATGAATGAAAATGTCCTTAAACCAGTACTAGCTGCTGAAGCTGCAACTTCTATGGCTACTTTTTCATTTGATGAAAACTCAAAATAAACATTTGCATCTTTAGCAATTTTAAATAAAATATCACCTATCTCTGAAGAAGGCGTTCCGGGATAAGTTGCTGCTAATGAAACACCAGCTTCCAAAACACCTCTTACAGCCGCTTCATTTCCCAACATGAAACGTTTCTTTCCTTCTTCGGAATCTAATAATTCTTTTATTTTCATAATAATACTCCTTAAAATAATTAAACATAATGAAATAATAATTTAATGCGAAAAAATCTATTATTAATTATTAAAGATTAATTATATTTATATTTAATCAAGTATAAGTTTTTTATTAACAAATTTTAAAAGAAAAGAAATAAAGATATTAAAATAAGATATAACAATACAAAATAAATTTATAATTAAAAGGTTAAATAATCTTTATTGCCTAATTAGATATTTGAGAGATTAATATGATTACTGTTAATATTAAAAGATATAATCCTGTGAAAGATGAACATTATACCGAATCATATGAAATTGAAGAGATTGAAAAAATGAAAGTCTTAGATGCATTAGCTCAAATTAATAAAAAGTATGATGCTAATATTGCATATAGATATTCATGTAGAGCCGGTCAATGTGGATCTTGTGCAATTAAAGTTAATGGTAAAGCTAAATTAGCCTGTAAAGCAGAAATCAAAGACAATGACCTTCTAGAACCTTTAGATCTTCCAGTTATTAAAGATTTAATTGTTGATAGGAATGAATTAAATGATAAAATTAAAAATTTAAATATGTACATGGTTTCTGAAGATCTCGAAGCTGAAAAAAGGAAACCAGAACTAATTAAACCTGCCGATTATGCATTATGTGATCAGTTAAGAGGTTGTGTTGATTGTTTCTCCTGTATTTCCATGTGTCCTGTAATTAAAAAAACGGATGAATATGTAGGACCATATTTCATGAGGGGCTTCTCAAATATTGAATTTGATCCAAGAGAAGATGAATCTCTTTCGGAAAAATCTGTTGAGAATGGAATATATTATTGTACTTCATGTGGGGAATGTTCCAAAACATGCCCTAAAAACATAGATATCTATGGAAAAGCTATTGAAAAACTAAGAGCTAAAATTTTTTCTGAAAAGCAAGGCCCTTTAGAACCTCACAAATTAATTAGAGAAGCTGTACTAAATACAGGTAGAACAGTACAACCTCAAAGAGACAGCAAATATCCAGAAGGATTTGTAAAAGAATATAATAAAACAAATACATCCCAAAAGAACAATAAAATTGCTTTCTTTACTGGGTGTATGATAGACAATAGATTACCATGGATAGCAGAATACCTAATTGATGTACTCAAAAAATTAGGTTATGATATTGATGTTCCAGAATCACAAGTTTGCTGTGGTTCTCCATTGTTTAGAACTGGTCAAATAGACATCATCCCTGATTTAGTTAAAAAGAACTATGAAACTTTCAAGGACTATGACACAATTTTAACTGTATGTGCGGGTTGTGGAGCTACATTAAAAAATAATTATCCCGAATATGGCGTAAATTTGAATGTAATGGACATCAGTGAATTTTTAGATGGAAAATTAGATCCTGAAGATATGAATGAATTAAATGTTAAGGTCACATATCATGATCCATGTCATTTAGTTAGAAGCCAAGGAATTAGTGAACAACCTAGAAATATTCTAAAAAGTATTAAAGGTGTAGAATTCATTGAAATGGATAAACCAGACCAATGTTGTGGTGCTGGTGGTGGTGTTAAATCAGGTAAACCAGAAATAGCAGAAGCACTTGCAGATGATAAAGTAGATATGATTGACAAACTAGGTGTTGATTATGTTGTAACAATCTGTCCATTCTGTGAATTTAATATTAATGATTCTTTAGAAAAGAAAAATTCAAAAACTAGTGTTATTAATATTATGGAATTGCTAAATAAAGCATATAAATAAGATATTTCTACCTTATTATTCTTTTTTTTAATATAATACGGCGGTTCCATTTACACTAACTAAAATTGTATTCCCCATAGTACCGCCAAGATTACTATATTTTATTCTAACATTTAAAATAGCATTTGCTCCTAATTCAGTAGCTTTTTCTTCCATACTACTTAATGCTAATTCTCTAGCTTTTTTTAATTCAACTTCATAAGTGGATGTTCTTCCACCAACTACATCTCTAACACCAGAGAAGATATCTTTATAAACATTAGATCCAATTAAACCTTCACCATTAACTATACCAAAATATTTTTTTACGGTTTTTCCTTCAAGATCTGGTGTGGTAACCATCAACATAATATCATCCCATTATTTTTTTAAAAAGTTATTGTTTAATTATTTATTTATGTATTTACAGTATTAATAATGAATCTTATATAATATATTTTTTACTTAAATTTAAAATTTTATATACTTACAGAAAAATTAAGTGTTCTGTTAATAATTATCCCTTAAAAATAGTTTCTAAAATCTAAAAAGATTTATTTTTTGGAAAAAAATAATTATGAAAAAAATAAAGAGAAATTTATTTTAAAAAAAATATACAGAAATATATATAGTGATTATATTTGAAAATTTATACTGTATTTGTTGAGCCAAAAACTCCTGGAAACATAGGATTTCTAGCTAGAACTATGAAAAACTTTGGATTAAAAAAATTAGCTTTAATTAATCCTTGTAAACTAGAAAATAGTGCTTATTATCAAGCTAGTCATGCAAGAGATATTGTTCAAGATGCTAAGAAATATGCTACGATTTCAGACTTCATAGAAGAAAATGAAATCACCACAATTGTAGGAACTACTGGTACGGCCGGAGGTAGTTATAACATTCCACGTATCCCTATTACACCAGAAGAACTTGGAAAAAATATGCATATCCATGGAAATATTGCATTATTATTTGGAAGAGAAGGTGAAGGTTTAAGTAATGAAGAATTAGAGTTATGTGATATTTTAGTGACTATACCAACTAGCGAAGAGTATCCTATAATGAACATTAGTCATGCAGCTGCAATTGTTTTCTATGAAATCTATAAAACTCAAAAAGATTATCCAGTCGATAATATGGAAATTGCTAGTTTTGAGGACAAAACGATAATCACAGAATTGTGTAAAGAAATTATTTCTAAATTAGATTATCCTAATCATAAAAGAAAAAATGTGGAAATAATTACCAAAAGGATTATAGGTCGTGCTTTTATTGCAGGTCGTGAATCAAAAATGTTGCGCGGAACACTTAAACGTATAAATGTAAGAATTAAATCAAAAGAGGAATAAACTATGGCAATACTCAGTGATGTAGATATTAAAAAGTATTTGGATGAAGAAAAAATAGAAATTTTTCCAATCAAAGATGAAAAACAAATCCAACCTTCATCTGTAGATTTAAGAATAGGCAACGAATTCAAAGGATTTAAAATTATTTCAAAACCATTTATTGATCCTTTTGATAATACAGATTTAGAATCATATATGGAAACAATTGAAATTCCGGATGGTGAACCATTTATTATTCATCCAGGTGAATTTACATTAGCTACCACCTATGAAACTGTTAAACTACCTGCAGACATAGTTGCTAGAGTAGAAGGTCGTTCCTCTATTGGTAGACTTGGTGTAACAATGCACGTTACAGCAGGTTACATAGATCCGGGTTTTGAAGGTAAAATTACATTAGAAATTTCAAATATTGGTAAAATGCCTGTAGCATTATATCCTGGTCAAAGAGTTTGTCAAATTGTATTTGAAACCATGACTACACCATCTGCAAAACCATATGGTCACAAAGAGAGGGATAGTAAATATATGGGACAAAAAGGACCACAAGTTAGTAAAATTAAAGAAGATTTCGATATAAATAATGGGGGAAAATAATGAGTAATGAAAAAGTAATGAGTATATCCAAGAAAAGAGGAATAATTTATCCTTCCTTTGAAATATATTCAGGAGTAGCTGGTTTTTATGATTATGGACCACTAGGTGGATTATTAAAAAATAATATTATGAATCTTTGGAGACAATACTATGTTTTTGAAGAAGGATTTTATGAAATTGAAGCACCTACCGTAATGCCCAGAAACACTCTTAAAGCATCAGGCCACGTTGACAATTTTACAGATCCTATGACCCAATGTACAGAATGTAAAGAAGTTTATAGGGCAGATCATGTTATAGAAGCTATTATAGACGATGATGTTGAAGGATTACCTGATGAAAAACTTACAGAAATTATTGCTGAAAATAATATTGTATGTCCAGATTGTGAAGGTAAATTAGATGACGTTCAAAGTTATAATTTAATGTTTAAAACGCAAATAGGAGCTAGTGGAAAACAAGTTGGATTCATGAGACCTGAAACTGCTCAAGGAATTTTTATTGCTTTTAAAAGAATTAGTAGATTCTATAAAGATAAATTACCATTTGGAATAGTTCAATTAGGAAAATCTTACAGAAATGAATTATCTCCAAGACAGGGAGTAATAAGATTAAGAGAGTTCACTCAAGCTGAAGCTGAAATATTTGTTGATCCTTCAGACAAAAGACATAAAAACTATAAAAATATTGAAAACTGTGAATTACGGTTATTTAGTCAAAAAGAACAATTAAATAATAAAGAACCAATCAATATTAAAGTTAAAGAAGCTATAGATGCAGGTATTGTTTCTAGTGAAATGTTAATATACCAAATAGTCCTAGCAAGTAAATTCCTTAAAAATATTGGCATTCCTAAAGAAGCAATTAGATTTAGACAACATTTACCAGATGAAATGGCCCATTATGCTATTGATTGTTGGGATGCTGAAGTAAAAACTGACCAATTTGGTTGGGTTGAAATTATTGGAATAGCTGATAGAACTGATTTCGATTTAAAATCCCATATATCTCACAGTAAAGAAGATTTATCAGTGTTTAAAGAATTTGATGAACCAAAAACAGTTACTGTTACAAAACCTTCATTTAACATGAAAAAATTTGGACCAACATTTAAAGGTGATTCTACAAAAGCAAAAGAATTACTAGAAAATATCAATCCTAATGAAATTAAGGAAAAATTTGAAAATGAAGGAACATACAAATTTTCTATTGGTGAAAACAACTATGAAATCGATGATAGTTTTATAACTTTTGAAACTGTTGAAGAAAAAATTAAAGGAGAAAGATTTGTTCCTCACGTCATAGAACCATCCTATGGTATTGATCGTATAATATATTCCACATTATTACATTCTTACACTGAAGATATTAGTGAAGAAGGAGAAATTAGGGCTTATTTCAAACTACCTGCCAAGATAGCTCCAATTAAAGCCGTAGTTCTACCGTTAGTAAATAAAGAACCTTTAACTGAAATTGCAGAAAATATTGAAATTACCCTAAGAAAAAATGGATTCATTACTTCATATGATACTAGTGGTACAATAGGAAGAAGATATGCCAGAGCAGATGAAATAGGAGTTCCTTACGCGATAACTGTTGACTATGAGTCTGTAGAGGATAATAAAGTAACAATTCGTAATCGAGATAATTTCAAACAAAAAAGAATTTCAATTAATAGAATACCAATAATCATTAATCAACTAATTGAAAATCAAATCAAATTTGATGAAATAGAAGAATGAGGTATTTAAATGATTTTTGATGCACACTTACATGCAGATTGTAGACCTGTCGAAGACTTTAGGAATATGAATATTGCCGGTGTTAATGCTATTGTTTCATGTGCATATGATCCATTAGATATGAAAAAATCTAATGTTTCATTTGAACATTTTGATAGAATTATCTATAAAGAAACAAAACGTGTTGAAAATGAAGGAATAAAATTATATTGTGCTGTAGGTGTGCACCCAAGAGCTATTCCAGTAGACTACAATAAAGTTCTAGAAAAATTACCTGAATACTTGGAAAAAGATAATGTAATAGCTATCGGAGAAATTGGACTTGAAAGCGCTGACGAAATTGAACAACAAGTGTTTGTTGAACAATTAAAATTGGCGGATGAAAATGGATATAACATTATCGTTCATACACCTCGGACAAATAAAATAGAAGTGACTGAAAAAATTGTTAAATTGTTAGATGAACATATAAATCCAAAACTAGTTCAACTAGATCATATTGACTTTACAATAATTGATTCGTTGATTGATAAAAATTATACTTTAGGAATCACTATACAACCATTAAAAATGTCAACAGAAGAAACTATTAAATTGTTAGATATTTATGGATATGATAACTTTGTATTAGATAGTGATATCAGCTATGCCCCATCAAATCCAATGTCTTTACCTGAAACTAAACACGAACTAGAAAAAAAAGGTGTTAATAAAAAGTGCATAAATAAAGTAATGTTCAAAAACGCATTACAATTCCATAAAATCAAATTATAATTTTTTATATAAACTTTTTTTAAAAAATAAAAATAGAGAAGTGAAGAGGAAATTATTCTTTCAATATTCGTATATCTTCAGGAGTAACTACAATAACATTTCTTGTAGAACCTAATAAAACTACATTTGCATTAGTAGCAGATTTAAAAGCTTTTAATGTAGAGCCTACTTTCTTAAATTCAGACACTCTTCTTTCTTGAATATATTTTAAATCTATAATTGCTGGAACACCAGTTTTATTAACATTTTCTAATTCTTCTGATAATTCATTAATAGTTCTAACTTTGATTAAACGAATCATATCAATATTAGAAGAGTCCGGCTCTATTAATGAAATATCATCTTCAGGATTATCTATAACAATATCATACTCTTCATAATCATCATCATAAGATTGTTCTATCGAAGATATAACGTTGTCATTTACTGCTTTTTGGCTTTCATCATAATCCGGTTCCATATTTGATTCACCATCATATTCTCTATCAATTGATTTTTTTACATTAACTGTAAAATCTTTAAATGTGTTTTTCATTAGTTTTCCTCCACGTAATTTAATACTGTTTCAATTAAACGTTTTAAACCACCATTTGAATCTGTATGAATATCAACAGTTGGTAAATTAAATTCATTTTCAACTTCTTCCAATGAATAATCAGAATCATTTCTTCTGTTTATTGATAAAGCTATTACTTTTGTTGGCTCTACTGCTTCTATCGCATTTAACTCTGCTTCAATTCCTATAGGTTCTCTGAATGGATGATTTGGCCTATGACATAAAACAACTGCATCAGGCATTGCTCCAAACAGTATAGATGCAGATAATCCTTTAGGATGTGGATTCCCTGTTTCTGTTAAACTAGATTGACCTTCAACAAAAATTATATCCGGATTTTCATTTTCTTCCATATATTTTATGGTTCCCATAACTGCTGCTGGAACATCCATGACCGATAAACTTCCTGCTCTAAAGTTTATATCTGTAGGTTTTTCAAAACCCATTTCATCAGTTGAAAATATAATTGCTTTTAAACCCATTTCTTTAGCGATTTGACCTAATTTTCTTGTAGTAGTTCTTTTTCCACATTCTTGTGAGGTTCCACCAACAAATATTACAGGCTTTTTATGTACATATGTAATTTTAGGTAATACTTCAGTAACTTTTTCTGGTGCAACACCGATTACTTTTTGAACATTATCTAACCTAGAACTTATTTGTTTTACTTTAACATTTTTTTGATTAGCAAATTTAACTATAGCTGGATTTTCTTCCAAAGGTAATGACCTAAATGATGTAACAACATTTTGACCTAAATCTATTGCCTGAACAGCATATTTTAATGCAGCACCTTCAGCCCCAATAGGTAACATAATTGCAACGGATTTAGAATTAGTTTCTTCAACCAATGTTTTTAAATCTGAACCTACAACATATCCACAGAAATCTTTTCCTTGTTTATCTATAGAATCATCTAAAAAACCAGCTGTTTCTACACCACTAAAGTTAGAGAATTTTTCTCCTCCTCCACCAGCCCCAATAATAATAAAAGGGCTTAATTCTTCAAGATCATCATTAGATTTAATTGAATACAAAAAATCACTTCTCCAGAAATTTATTAATAAAAAATTTCTCAATATTTTATCTATATTAACATTTATATACTATATAATTTAAATTTAATGAAAATTAAAAAAAAAATATACTCTAAACTAGAAGGTTATAAAAAAATAAGGGTAGAAAAAATTAGTATCTAACTTTACCAATATGTCTAGTACTACCAGGATCTTCCCCATTGAATATTGATAAATGATAAATAAACCATTCTAATGGAATTATTAATGCAAATGGAGTTAATAATACATCAATATTGGAATAATCTTTTAAATCAAATATTATGGAATTTACACCTAAATTTTCACAAAAATCAATAGCACGGAGTGTAACCTTATCATAGTCATCACCTGATTTTAAAAATACAACAGTTACTCCTTCTTCAACACGTTCTATTAATCCATGTCTAAATTCCCCTGCATAAACAGGACATGCATGCTTAAGTGAACCTTCCATGAACATAGTCATAGCTAATTTATATGCTAATCCAAAATTAACTCCTCCACCCATACAGTAAAAGAGATTAACATCTTTATGTTTCTCAGCTAATTTCTTATTATCATCTTCAGTTGTAATTAATAGATTTTCTATTAAATTAGGAACATCATATAATTGTTTTAATATTTGTTGAGCTCTTTCAGTCTTTATCATATTAAAGAATATAGCATATAAAGAGAATAATTGAGTGATATAAGTTTTGGTTCCTAATATAGCTTTTTCTTCACCACACTGTGTTATTATGGATTCATCTGCTTCTTTAGCCATAGAACTATCAGACATATTGGTAATAGATACCGTTTTAATTCCATATTTTTTAGCTTTACGTAAAGCTTCTAACGTATCTGATGTTTCTCCAGATTGTGAAGTAACAATTAAACCCATATTTGAATTATTTTCTAAATATTGATGTTCAACAAATTCATAGCCTGTTTGAACATCAATTTCAATAGAAGAAATTGATTTAATTACATCCCTAATAGTATAACATGTAGAAATTGAACTACCACATCCAATTAGGAATATTTTATCAAATTTTCTGAATTTCTCGGAAATTTCTTCAATATGCTCTTTTTCAGAGTCTATAGTGCGTCTTAAAGAAATTGGCTGATCCATAATTTCTTGATACATTCCATATTGCATTGCATTTTCACCATTTTTTAGATTAATTATCCGTATAAATCAATATATATTATAATATATTTTGTAAGTATCTTTATTTAAAATTTTCTTAAATAAATCAGTAAATATAATTAAGTTTGAGGGTAAAAGTTTAAAATAATATAATAATTTTAATTATAAAGTTAATAAAAAAAATGATGATATAATGAAAATTTCTAAGTTAATAAAGGTAAAATTTGTTTCTAGACCCAACAGATTTACAATAGAATTTAAAAATAAAAAAAATGAAATTGAATTAGCACATTTACATGACCCTGGCAGACTAAAAGAACTATTAATTGAAAATACGGATGTTCTAATAAGATATGTTCCAACTCATAAAGTTACTGGTAGAAAAACAAAATATGATGTGATTGCAATAAAATATCAACAGGAATGGGTTTTATTAAATAGTAGTTACCACAACAAACTTGTTTCAGAGCTTATTGGAGAAAAACTAATTGATGAAATCAAAGAGTTCCATGTATATAAACCCGAATATACTTATGGAAAAAGTCGATTGGATTTTTTATTAAAAGATGAAATGAATCAAGAGTTATATTTAGAAGTTAAAGGATGTACTCTAGTAAATAATGGAATAGCTAAATTTCCCGATGCTCCAACAAAAAGAGGGAAAAAGCATGTTGATGAACTAATTAATATCAGAAAAAAATCATTGGGTAGTGCTATACTTATCTTAATTTTACAAAATAATGCAAAATTATTTTCTCCTAACTATGATACTGATAAAGCGTTTAGTGATTCTTTAAAAGAAGCTTATGAGAATAATGTTAAAATACTTCCCATACACATTATTACTGAATATAAAAATAATACTTTACTTTTAAGATATGACAAAATTTTACCTATATCTTTTAAAAAAACATAAAAAGCATATTAAATGAACATCATATTAAATAATATTGTTATATAATCAAATATTATAATATATAATTGTAATTAATTAGTAATTGATATAATGGCAGATAGAATTACTGAGGGTTATAAGTTATACAAAAATGAAGCAGTTATTGTAGAACATTATGAACCCAATCACATGATATTCAAAGTTAAAAATAAAGATGATTTCTACCTTGTATCCATGATTTATGGGTATTGGAACTGTGAATGTGCAGATTATGTTTATAGAAATCAAAGGGAACCGGGAAGTTTTTATTGTAAACACTTGCAAGCAGCACAATTTAAACTTCTTGATTTGCTTAATAATACAAAGGGGTAAATTATGAAAATAGAAGATTTATTAAAACCTTGTCCAGAATGTGGTTCTAAAGATAAAACACAACATAGAGATTTCGAAAGAGAATTTCTAGCTTATGGTCAAAATGGTGAACTGAAATGTTCGAATTGTGGCTATATCTTTATTACAAGAGATGAAGCTATAGATATTAGAAGAGCTAAAGAAGATAAAGAAGAGTAAACAGGAGTTTTATTATGATTATTCAAGAGTATTGTATGTATTGTGGAGCTTGTGCAGGTGTTTGTGTTGCTGATGCAATCGATGTTCAAGAATTAAAAATAGTTGTTGATGATGAAAAATGTACTAAATGTGGATTATGCATAAAAGCATGCCCCGTTGCAGCATTGTCCTTTGAATAAGGTGAAAAAATGGAATATAATACAGATATTTTAGTTGTTGGTGCGGGACCTTCCGGTTCACTAGCAGCCAGAGAAGCTGCATTACATTGTGCAGATGTTATATTAATAGATCTTAAATCTGAAATAGGCTCTCCAAAAAGATGTGCAGAAGGAGTATCTAAACAAGGATTAATAGACTTAGGTATCCAACCAGACCCAAGATGGATTGCTAGAAAATCAAATGGTGTTAGGTTAGTTTCTCCTGACCAGACAAGTGTATGGTTAAGTGAAGATACAATAGATTTACCAGAATCAGGATATGTGCTTGAAAGAAAAGTCTTTGATAAACATATGGCTATGGATGCAGCACGTGCTGGTGCAAAAATAATGATAAAAACACGTGCAACATCTCTAGAAAGAGTAGATGATGGCATAATTGTTACTGCAGATAAAATGGGTGAAGAAATCAAAATTCATTCCCATATTGTTATTGCTGCTGATGGTCCTGGTTCTCGTATTGGTAGATGGGCAGGTTTAGATTGTAATACAAAATTTAATAATATGGAATCATGTATACAATATGAAATGGCAGGACTTGAAATGGAAAACAATAATGTTATCCAATTATATTTCGGAAGTGTAGCACCCGGAGGATATACATGGATATTCCCTAAAGGTGAAGATATTGCTAACGTAGGAATTGGTGTTTTAAAAACCCACACCGACAAAACTGCAAAAGAACACCTTGACGAATTCATTAAAAATTGTCCAGAAACTCAACATGCGCAAGCAGTTGAAATGAATGTAGGTGGAGACCCTGTAGGTGGACTAATTAAAGAACGTGTTGGGGATAACATTTTAGTTGTTGGAGATGCCGCTGGTTTTGTAAATCCTTTAACAGGTGGAGGAATAAATTCTGCATTAGAATCAGGAGCTTATGCTGGAATTGTTGCAGCTCAAGCAATTACTGATGGGGATTACAGTAAAAATAATCTTAAAGAATATATTAAATTAACCGATGAAAATATTGGAGAAAATTATGACAAATACAAGAAAGCTAAAGAATATTTATTATCATTAGATGATGATGAATTAAACAAGATAGCTCATGAATTTGTCAAAGTGGATGTAGATGAAATAAGTCCAAAAACTTTAATAAAACTATTAATTAAAGTATCACCTAAAGCTCTTCTAAAACTAGGAAAATTATTCTAACTTTTCACCACCCCTACTAATTTTTTGGAAAGATAATATGAAAAATAGTAAAATACCTTGCATATCTGAACTTTCTCTGAATAGACCCGAAGTTGTCAGATGGCGGGAAAGGATGACTTTATTAGAACCATACAGCGATACAGTCATTGTTTTACCATGTAGTATGAAAAAACCCTATTCACAATCAAAATCACATACTTTATTTAAAAAGTATACTAAAGGTTTACAAGAAGTAATATTAACTTCTCCTTTCGGTATATGTCCTAGAGAAATGGAAAAAACTTATCCTATACACTCTTACGATGCATCCACTACTGGTGATTGGTCTGATGAAGAAATAAAAATTGCTGGAAAATGTTTGAAAGATTATGTCCAAGATCGTAAGGTCATTGCACATGTATCTGGAGGTTATAAAAAAGCCTGTGAAGAAGTTTTAGACAATGTAGTTTATACATGTTGTGATGAAAATACTCGTTCTCAAGATTCTTTAAATAGATTAAAAGAAGAAGTTAAGAAATCAGATAAAATTAACTATAAACAACACAAAATTCATGATTTAAGATCAATTGCCCGATATCAATTCAACTCATTAAATGCCGATAAATTAATACCTGAAAATACACAGACTCATGGTAAATTTAATACTCGAATCATGTCTGATAAAAAACAACTTGCAACACTTCACTTTGAAACTGGTTTATATACTTTAAATTTAGCTGGTGGAGAGATATTAAAAGAAGAAAAAATAAACAGAGTATTCATTAATTTTGATTTAAAAACCAGTACTCTCTTCACACCAGGTATTGATCAAGCTGACAAAAATATTATTCCAAATGATGAAGTTGTAATTATTAAGGACGATGAAGTAATAGGTGTTGGAAAATCAATGATGAACGGTGAAGAACTAGTTAAAGCCAACAAAGGTATTGGTGTAAAAATTAGACATCAAATCAAATAGATATTAAATCAATAATTTTGTTACAAAAGTATATTAAATAAAATCATAATATATATTATAAAATAATGGAGAGATAAAATGGCAGAAGCAGAAATTAAACAAAAGATTAATGATAAATTAGCAGGTATTGCAGATCCCCATATGGGTATTAGTATTGTAGAAATGGGACTTATTCAAGGTATAGATGTTGATGAAGCAAATAAAACAGCAGTGATTACAGTAAAACCTACCAATCCAATGTGTATGAGTGTTGCAAACATTGCAATGGCTGCTAGATTAGAAGCTGAAAAACTTGAAGAAATTGATAAAGCAGAAGTTAACGTCATTGACCACATGATGGCAAAAGAAGTTAATGAAATGGTAAACAAAGATGAATAAATTATTTATTTATTTTTGTATTTTTTTAGGAAGTACCATAAAGTATATATATAAAGACAATATAATATAGTAATAGATGCTTACAGAGCAACTAACTTATTTTTATTAGGGCGCGTGGCTCAGCTTGGTTAGCGCGCACGGCTGATAACCGTGAGGTCCTGGGTTCGAATCCCAGCGTGCCCACTTAATTTAACTATTTTTAATTTAAAATTAGATTTATATTTATTTTAGTATTTTATTATTAATTTAAAAAGTTTTTTAAAGACTCTCAGAAAAAAATATCGAAAAAAAAAGTTATTGAAAAAGAGTTTAGAAATTTATTCATCTTCTAATTCTTGTAATAAATCATTCCAAGTATCAACTGTTTCTTTTGCAGCTTCTTCGGTTAATACTTCTATTGCATAACCAGAATGAATTAATACATAATTTCCAATATCAGCATCAACTAGATCTAATTTAGCTTCTTGTCTAACTCCACCAAAATCACAAGTAGCCACATTATTGTTTATTTCTAAAATTTTTGCAGGTGCTGCTATACACATATTCAAATCCCCCATATTAAATAATGAACATTAAATTTTATCATTATATATTTTATTTTTTTATTCTTACTAAATTATTTATTTCAAGTATTATTTATATATGAGGTTATTCATTAATACATAGACACTTTTGTTACTCCATCTATTTTAAGTAACAATGGAATAATATTCCCATCCAAATCATCATCAGTGATTATAGTCATATACGGTGTAGTAAATAAATCAGGATCACTAGCATATGCTTGCCTTATACTGATTTCTTCTTCTGCCAATATTTTTGTAACTTGATTTAATATACCTGTTTTTTGAGCATCACCTTCAATTTCAATAACACCTAATCCTAATTCTTGAGATATATTCGCTAATACCGTACCTGCTGATTTAATATTTGTAAAAATTCCTTTTAATTCATCATCACCAAGTATGGTATTTACCGTTGAGGTTACTACCCTCCTGTCAGTTTCTATAGATTTTGCCAAAGAAGATATATTTATTTCAACATCGTTACAGTAAATCTTTTTATCTTCACCAACTTTAAGACCCGATTGTAACAATTTTTTAATGACTTTTTTTTGTGAAGGGTATTTATCAAATTTATTAATTATTTTTTTCCACATATTCCATCTCCAACATATATCTATAATTATATTATATGATGTAGAATATATATTTTTAATGTAAAAATTTATACACCAAACCTTTAAATAGTACATTAATGTAATTATTATATATAACAATAACGGTGAAAAAAAAATGAACAAAAGTGAATGTTTTTGGCAAATTGAAAAAAAATATCAAAGAACCTAAAACCGTAGAAATAAATTTAACTAATCCTTTTAAATTATTTAAAAATTTATATTATAATTACAAAGACGTATTCATATTAGAATCAATGGAATCTGATAATGGATTAGCCAGATATTCAATAATTGGATTTAACCCTATTGCAAAAATATTTGCAAAAGATAATAAAGTTACTATAACTACAGATACTGAAACAATTAGTTATACTTCCGAGAATCCATTATTAGACCTTAAAAATTTTATAAATAAAGATTTTAAAGAAGCAGGATTTAGGGGTGGTCTGTTGGGTTATGTATCCTTTGAAAGCATTAAATATTTCGAAAAAGTACCTACTAACAAAAGTATTTATCCTGATTTTGAATTTGGATTATTCTTAGATTGCATAGTTTATGATAATATAAATAAAAAATGTGAATATACTACCTTAAATAAAGATAGACGAGATTTAATATACCAAATTTACAATCAGAACCATTCTAATGGAATAATTGAGTATAAAATTATCGATGAAGATCTTTCCCAAGAAGAATATGAAGACAGTGTTATTAATACAAAAAAATTAATTTCAGATGGTGAAATATTTCAGGCCGTCATATCTAATGCAGAAAATTTGGTTATAAAAGGTAGTAAATTACCCCTATATGAAAAACTAAGAAAAATTAATCCATCCCCATATATGTATCATATTAAATTAGGTGAACGAGAAATAATTGGATCAAGTCCTGAAATGCTGATGAGATTAGAAAATGGATTAGTTGAAACATATCCCATAGCTGGAACCAGACCAAGAGGAAAAAACAAAAATGAAGATGAATTTTTAGAAAAATCTTTATTAAATGATGAAAAAGAACTAGCAGAACATTTAATGTTGGTTGATTTAGCAAGAAATGATATTGGAAAAATTAGTGAAACAGATAGCGTAAAAGTAAAAGAATATTTTGATATAAAAAAATTTTCACATGTGCAACACTTAGTTAGTCATGTAACTGGAAAACTTAAAGAAAATTTAGATGCTATAGATGCTTTCATCTCATTATTCCCTGCTGGAACACTTAGTGGTGCTCCAAAAATAAGAGCAATGGAAATAATTAATCAAAATGAAAAATATGCTCGTGGTCCTTATGGAGGATCAGTTGGATATTTTTCATTAAATGGAAATGCTGATTTTGCAATAACTATAAGAACTATTACAACTTATGGAGAAAGAGCAGAAATACAGGCTGGTGCAGGAATTGTTTATGACTCCTCCCCTTATTCCGAATATAAAGAATGTGAAAGAAAAAGACAAGCTTTAATTCAAGCTCTTAAAGAATCGGGAAGGGAGGTATCTTAATGATATTAATTATAGATAACTATGATTCTTTTACATATAACATATATCAATTAGTAGGAAAATACACTCAAAACATAATGGTAGTAAGAAATGATGAGATTACGATTGAAACAATAAAAAAAATAAAACCTAGCCATATAATTTTATCACCGGGTCCTGGAAATCCAAAAAATGAACGAGATTTTGGAATATGTAAAAAAATCATACAAGAATTTAAAGAAATTCCAATACTAGGTGTGTGTTTAGGACATCAAGGAATTTTTGTAGAATATGGTGGAAATATTATTAAAACATTACCTGTACATGGTAAAAAAAATATCATTTTTCATGAAAAATCATCTTTATTTAAAAATATACCTAAAAAATTTGAAATAATTAGATACCATTCCTTAATTTGTGATAAATCTTCCATACCAAAAGAAATCAAAGTTACCAGTTTAACTGATGATGATATAATTATGTCCATAGAACATGAAGAATATCCTACTTTTGGAATACAATTCCATCCAGAATCTATAGGAAGTTCTTATGGTGACGATATTATAAAAAATTTCCTAAATATTGAAGGAAAATGATATTATGAACATCATCGAAAAAATTGTTGAAAATAAAAAAAAGATTCTTAAAAAGAATAAAAAAAATAAACCATTAAAGGAACTGAAAAAGGAAACAAAAGATTTTATTTCAACAAAAACGGAACTATTCAGATTTGAAGAAAAATTAAAAGATAAAACTAAAACACAATTAATAGCTGAATATAAACCTGCAAGTCCCTCACAGGGAAACATTAGCCAACTTGAACCTGAAAAGATAATACCAATATATGAAAAACAACCTGTGGACATGATATCAGTATTAACTGAAGAATCCTATTTTAAAAGCAATATGAACAATTTGATTAAAGCAAATCAAATGACTATCAAACCATTGTTACGAAAGGATTTCATTATTGATGAATATATGATTTATGAAGCAGCACTAAATAATGCCAGTTGTATCCTTTTAATCACAGGAATTTGTCCAGATATTGAAGAGTATCTTAATATATCAGAAGATTTAGGATTGGATGTAATAATTGAATGCCATGATTTGAATGACATTAATCTAATTTCAGATTTAAATCCTAAGATAATAGGAGTAAATAATAGAAATTTATCCGATTTAAGCATTAATTTAGAAACCACAAAAAAATTAAAGAAATATGTTCCAAATTATTTAATTTCAGAAAGTGGTGTAAAAAATATTGAAGATGCCCAATTGTTAAAAAGCTATGGTGCTGATGCAATACTTATTGGAACAAGTATCTTAAAAGGAAAGTCCGAATTTGAAATAGAAAATTACCTAAACCAATTAAGTTACGTGCTAAAAAAATAAAAGGAGGTATTGAAATGACCATTAAAGTTAAAGTATGTGGTATAACTAATGAAAAGGATATGAAAAAAATTGAAAAACTAAATGTCAACCACATTGGTTTTATAAATATTGAACGATCAAAAAGAAATATTTCACTTGAAAAAATAGAATATTTAGAAAAGAAATTAATTAACAAAAGAGTTGGAACTTTAGTTTTAGAACCTGAAAATGCATATAACACTATTGAAAAGATTAATAGAACCCAAATATTTAACATACAACTTCATTCACTAGATAATTATGAGATTCGATATTTGAAATGGTTAAATCAATACCATAATTGTAATTATTTAAACATCACCAAAGTAATAGGATTACAAAATAGAATAAATCAAGAAACAATTAATGAACTAAAACAACATTGTTTATATGCTGACAATATACTGTTAGATTATATTAAAGATGGGTTAACGGGTGGAACAAATAAACAAATACCAATTGAAACTGCCATAAAAGCAAGTAAAATTATCAAATCAATAAGTAATAAAACTCAAGTGACTTTGGCAGGTGGCTTAAATTTAGAGTATTTAGAAAAAATCCAGGAAAAAATATCCTACTTCGACATGATTGACATAAATAGTGGTGTGGAAAATCAACCTGGCAGAAAAAACATTTCACAAATTAAAAAAATCCTAAAAATAATTGAGGAAACGTGACAAAAATGAAATATAAAGGAAAATTTGGTAAATATGGTGGTATATTCATACCTGAATTACTGATACCAGCAATAGAAGAATTGGAAGAAGCTTTTTATAAATTCAAAGAAGATGAAAAATTCTTAAATGAATTAAATGAGTATTTAAAAGAATTTGCAGGAAGACCAACAGGATTATATTTTGCTGAAAATTTATCTAAAAAGTTAGGTTGTAAAATATATTTAAAAAGAGAAGACATGTTACACACAGGAGCACATAAAATAAATAATGCCATTGGTCAAGGATTATTAGCTAAATATATGGGAAAAACGGAGCTTATTGCAGAAACTGGTGCTGGTCAACATGGAATTGCTACGGCAGTAATTGGAGCAAAATTAGGTATGGACGTAAAGGTTTTTATGGGTTCAACAGATGTTGAAAGACAAAAATTAAATGTATTTAGAATGGAGTTATCTGGAGCGAAAGTTATACCAGTAGATATGGGTTCTAAAACATTGAAAGATTCTATTAATGAAGCATTCCGATATTGGATTTCAAATTTAGATACAACACATTATCTTATAGGTACAACCATGGGTCCACATCCTTATCCAACAATGGTTAAATTTTTCCAAAGTGTTATTGGAAAAGAAGCCAGAAATCAAATATTAGAATTAGAAGGTAAGCTTCCAGACACCATAATTGCTTGTGTTGGTGGTGGAAGTAATGCTATGGGTATTTTTAGTGGATTTATTGATGATAAAGAAGTAGATTTAATTGGAGTAGAAGCCGGAGGAGAAGGAACTGATACATTAGAACATGGGGCAACTATAACAAAAGGTAGTGAAGGTATTTTACATGGTTCTTTATCTATAATATTACAGACAGATGAAGGTCAAATTCGTGAGACAAGCAGTGTATCTGCAGGTCTAGATTACCCAGGAGTTGGTCCAGAACACGCATATTTACATAGTATCAATAGAGCAAAATATGTTCCAATAAATAATAATGAAGCTTTAGAAGCATTGCAAGTACTTTGTGAAACGGAGGGAATTATTCCAGCATTGGAAAGTTCTCATGCAATTGCATATGCAATCAAATATGCAAAAAAAGAAGAAAATAAAGGAAAAACCATCATAGTAAATTTATCAGGTAGAGGCGATAAGGACATGTTTACAGTTGCAAAAGAACTAGGGGTGAAAATATGAACAAAGTGCAATATTCTGAAATATTTGAAAAATCCAAAAAATCAGGAAAAGGCATTTTCATTCCGTTTATTGTTGCGGGGGATCCAAACTATGATATTTCATTGGAAATTGCTAAAATTCTGGTAGATCATGGAGCTGATGCTTTGGAAATTGGTTTTCCTTTTTCAGATCCGGTTGCAGATGGTGCAAGTGTTCAAAATGCGGATATACGAGCATTCCAAAGTGGAATGACCATAGAAA
The DNA here is from genome assembly GCA_015062805.1 of Methanosphaera stadtmanae. Taxonomy (GTDB): domain Archaea; phylum Methanobacteriota; class Methanobacteria; order Methanobacteriales; family Methanobacteriaceae; genus Methanosphaera; species Methanosphaera stadtmanae_C. Next base: position 265,006 of record SUTQ01000001.1, on the reverse strand, counting down.
ACTGTTTTTCATTTTTAGAAGAATTACGTCAGTATACTGACAAGCCCATAGGTCTTTTATTATATTATAATTTAGTTTATAAATATGGAATTAATAAATTTTATGAAAGATTAAATTATATTGGAATTAACGCAGTACTAATTGCAGATTTACCGCCAGAAGAAGCAGATGATGTTATTGTTGCTAAAAATAGACATAATTTAGAACAAATATTCATAGTATCCCAAGCCACAAACAATAATCGATTAAAAGAAATTACCAAAAAAGTGGGAGGATTTATTTATATTGCATCAGTAATGGGTACTACAGGTGCAAGAACCGAAGTAGAAAGTAACACCACTGAATTAATTAAAAGAATTAAAAAACATACCGATATACCAACTTGTGTTGGATTCGGTATATCCCAACCAGAACATGTTAAAGAAATATTAAAAGCTGGTGCTGATGGAGTTATCGTCGGTAGTGCATTAATAAATATTATATACGAAAATTTAAATAATTACGATGAAATGTTTTTAAAAATAACCAAATACGTAAATAATATGAAAAAAGCTACGGAAGGATTTAAATGATAAGAGAAGTTTTTGAAGATGTTCTTGATAATCAAAGGAACTTGACTAGAATTGAAGCTTATGAATGTATGAACGATTTGATAAGTGGTGAATATCCTGACACTTTAATTTCTGCATTTCTTATAGCTTTGAGAATGAAACATGAAAGTATTGAAGAAATTACGGGTTTAACTGAAAGTATGAAAGATCATGCTATCCAGATAAAATATGATCCAGGAGAGTACTTAGTTGAAAGTTGTGGTACTGGAGGCGATATTTTTAAAACATTTAATGTCAGTACAACTGCATCCATTATTGCAAGTGCATGTGGTGCTAAAATATCCAAACATGGCAATAGAAGCGTTAGTAGTAAATTTGGTGGAGCTGATGCATTAGAAGCTTTAGGTGTAAACATAGAATTATCACCAACACAAGTAATTAATTCTATTGAAGGCTGTAATTTTGCATTTATTTTTGCACCTAAATACCATATAGCAACTAAAAATGTTATGAAAATCCGTAAAGATTTGAAAACAAGGACAATATTTAATTTAATTGGTCCTATTACTTGTCCAAGTAATGTTACTGCAAGAATGACTGGTGTATATGATCCAAAACTTGTCGAAACAGTAGCTGAAGTTTCAAAAAATTTGGGTGTTAAAAGAGGTATGATTGTTCATGGATTTGATGAAAAGGGAAATAAAGCAATGGATGAAATATCAAATATTGGAAAAACTAAAGTTGCATTTATAGAAAATGATGATATACGAACTAGTTATATTACTCCAGAAAATTTCGGATTAGAATATGCAAACCCTAAAGACATTACTGCACCCGATAATGTCGAAGAACACCTGAATATTATAAAAAAGATAATAAACAATGTTACTGAAACGGAAAAAGATGTTGCAAGAATGAATCTGTCTTTAATGAATTCAGCTAGCATATTGTATGTTGCAGATAAAGTAAATTCATTAGAAGAAGGTGTAGAATGTTCTAGAAAAGCTATTGAAAAAGGTCTTGTAAGTAAACAACTGAAACAAATCATCAGATATAGCCATATGTAAACTTAGAAAATGTCATTAATTTGATAGAAAAAAATGTTATGTTTTTTTTACAAAATATTAATTAACGAATAATTAATGTGATAACATGAAAATTGTAATTATAGGGGCAGGACCTGCAGGTCGTTTTGCTGCAATGTATGCTGCTGAAAATGGAAATGATGTGACACTAATTGAAAAAAAACATATCGGTGGAAAATGTTTAAATCAGGCATGTATGGTAGTTTGTGCTTTAAGCGATGTTTCTAGACATATACGAGATGCGGAAAATTTTAATAAAATAGGTATTATAGATTCTAATCCTACCATCAATTATGAAAAAATTACTAAACATATTAAAGAAACTCAAAAGAAAATTCATAAAATCATAACTAAAGAAACTATTAATACAGGAGTTGAATATGTTCATGGTACTGCTACAGTAAATGTTGAAGAAAAAATAGTAATTGTTGATGAAGATGATGAATATCCTTACGATAAACTATTGATATGTACCGGATCTTCACCAAACATTCCCCCAATTAAGGGAGCTGAAAAAGCTTTAACTTATAAAGATACATTGAAACTTAAAGAAATTCCTGAAAAATTAGTTATTATAGGCGGCGGTTCAACTGCTGCAGAATATGCTGGAATATTCTCTTCAATGGGAAGTCAAGTAGACATATTATGTAGAACACAGTTCCTTAAAATACTAAATGATACTGAAGCTGAAGAGTATATTGTATCCAAACTACTTAAAAATACAATGATACATGAAAATGTTGTTATTAAAGAGATTACAGATACATCAGTTATAACAAATTATGGAGAAATTGAGGGTACGGTGCTACTTGCTACGGGAGTCAAAGCAAATTCTGAAATAGTAAAAGATTTTGTTGAAACAGACAAAAAAGGACATATCATCGTAAATGAATACATGCAAACATCAAATGAAAACATTTATGCTGCAGGAGATGTAATTGGTGGTATTTTATCCACCCCCGTATCAAGAATGGAAGGTATGGCAGCAATTAAAAACATTATGGGAAAAAATATCAAACCAGACTATACATTAATACCTATGACTGTTACTTTACCTTATGATGTTAGTTACCTCTTAGGTACAGCTGTTTCTGAAAATGGAAAAGATATTAAACTTCCAGGAGCCGCAGGACCAGGATCATTTTGGTATACTCTTGAAAGGAACAACGGATACACTAAAGAAAACATTAACCTTGAAACAAATGAAATCAATAATATTATCGCTATATCACCTTCATCAAATATAGCATTACCTTATATGATAAAAGCGATAAAAGACGGCAAAAAAGCAGATGAATTCGATAATTTCTTAGAAATTCATCCATCAACTGACGGAATCTCTAAATTAACAGAATACTATAAAAGATATTTATAAAAAAAGAATTATTGGGATATATGATTTACTATAAACGTAGTTAAATCATTTGTTCCATTAATAATATCGTCTGAATAATTTTTTGTAGAATTATACATTTGATTATAATTTTCTAGAGCATAATTCACTTTTTCTGAAATATTTTCAACATTACTTTCTAAAACAGCTCCTTCGAATACCTTAGATAAACCATGGTATCGACCATATTTAACTCCTAAAACAACCACTACTGGAATTTCACACGCTAATGTCTCATGTAATGTTAAACCATCATCGGTAATAATGGCTAAATCAATTAAATCATATAAATCACTCATGTAATTAATATAACCCAAATTCATAATATTTGGATGGTTAATTACATCTTCCAATTCTTCTTTTAAAGGAGCACCTATTACAAAAATATTCACATCATCATTCTCTTCAGCATACTTTCTTGCAGCATAAGCCATATCATCAAATAATGTGGATCCTGACGAGAAAAGAACTGATTTTTTACTTGAATCATATTGAGATGGTAATTTTGAGAGTATGTTATTCTTATCACCATAAATTATATCCTCTTTTATTGGTGAATACTGTTTTTGAATATCATATTTTGATTCAACAACATCTTTAGTAAAAAGAGGTGATTCCGGTAAAAGCAAAGTAGGATTCAATTTTAAAGATATTTTTGTATCAGTAGGTGTTGCAACTATACCCACGGATGGGACACGAGCAAGTTTAGCTGATGAACAACCAATAACAACTCCTCCACCAATTACTCCTACAACACCATCTGCTTTTTCTTCTTTAATTAGTTTAGAACCTGAAATTATTGCTTTAAAAGATTTTAAAGCTGCTTTAAATAATCTTGATTTTGAAGATGCGTGACCTCCTGCTGCCGGAATTGGTGATTTTAACCATTCTATGTTACGTTTTTTAAAATAATATCCGGGTGCAGATGGATCTAATACTATTTTTGATTCTATATTTTTCTTTTGTAATGATTGAAAAATATTATAAGCGGTAACAGCATCTCCTCCAGTACCCCTACCAGTAACAAAAATTAATAATTTCATTAAAATACAACCTTTGACTTTAAAAAATAAATTCAATAATTTAATATTTATTATCAATATTTAATAAAATCATTGCAAAAAAAGTATTAAAAAATCTAAAAATAGTAGAAAAAATTTTGAAAAAGATAGATTTACTTCTTCAAAAAAAAAATTAAGCTGGATTTCCTTCATCATCATATACTTCTATACATTCACCAGTACAATTATCTGAAGCTTCTTTGTAAATCTCGATATCATCTGTTTCTAATTCATCAACATCGTCTTGTCTAGTTGAACCCACGATAGTTGCTCGATCATCATCATCAAAAGTAAATAATGTTTCATCCAATTCAACACAATTTCCACACATAGTGCAATCTTCTCTTTCTAAAACTACTTCATACATTTTTACATATCTCCCTAAACTATGTATTAACACTGATAAGTTTAATATAAAATATATATAAATGTTTTGATTTTTAGGTTTAAAAAAATAATAAAAAATAGTGGTTAAATAAGACTAATCATCTTGTGATAACTCAGTCCTACTTAAAGATTGGTTATTTGAAGTTTTTTTTACTCTTACTGGATTATACAATAATCTTCTTGCACCTAAAGATTTTAAAAAGGAATTGTCAATTTTTATTTGTGCATCACCTAAGAATAATTTTCTACATAAATCTCCTAATCCACCACCAGTTAACACATCCATTACAAAATCACCGAATGTTGGATTTTCAATGTGTAAATATGTACTTAAATAATAATATAAAGTTTCTCTTCTTAAATATGCAATAATTAATGCAGTGATTAAGAATAATATTAACATTATTATGAATTCAATCGGATAAAAAATTTTAGCAGGAACAATTATTTTAGTTAATGCTGCTGACACCAATGCAAGACATATACCTAGAGCTACTCCAAAGGAATGATTTCCAATTTCTCCCATCATTATGTATCCAGAATAATCTAATGAGATATAACCAAGAGTTATTGCTATCAATAAGACTGGAATATAAAATGCTGGAGAGTGTAAAATAGATAAAATAGCAAATGATACTACAGACATTATCATGACAGAGATACAAGCTGTACCCGGTTGCATATCTGCAATATTTAATATTTGTACCATTAAAGCTACCAATATTGCTACAGGACCCATTATGATATAACCCATTATCATAACAATTAGTAATCCTATTCCTCTAAAGAATTGTCCCAGTTCTATATAAGAATTAAGTCTAACACGACCAATCACATCATCAATAAATGCTGTGATACCTATAATTGCTATAAGAATATTATAAGGTTCTGGGAAAAAGATCAACATTGAAATAAATGGTGCTATACCCACTCCTCTAGGGATTCCCCCACGTATGTCTTCAAAAAGATTTCCTTTAATTTTAGTAAATATTACTGTGAATAATATTGTTAAAATCAAGGTGAGAATAAATGCACATATCCACATCAGATATATTTCCATATATTCACCTAATCATTTTTGTATTTATTTTTATTAAGTAAAAATAATTTTACCAATAAATAATTTATCTATATAATATTTATAAAAATTTTAGTATAAAAATTTTAACTATATTGGGTATCGTAAAAATGAAGCTATCGAACCTAAAGATTCCAGTTGTTTACCTGCATCATGTTCACTACTGATAATTTCAACATTCCCACCCATATTTTCTACGGTATTCATTACATTTTGAGTTTCTTTTTCTCTAACAAAATTATCTAAAACTAATAATTTCTCAACAGCTCCCATATTAGCTGCCATTGAAACTTGATTAATACCATATGTCACTAAATTGGACGATTTACCAATATGTTCCAATAATTTATTTACTGATGAAATTTCAGATGCTATTTTGGCATCTTTAGATAAGGATTCTATTAGACCATTTTTAAGAACTTCCTGTATTCCGGCATGTCCTCCAGAACCTGTACTTTCTAGAATAGCTTTTTTAGCCAAGTCTGAGTGGTGTTCCTCCAAATAATTATAATAACCATTCTTAGTAAATCCAGGACCAATAATAATTAATTTATTAATTTTTTGGTATTGTCTAATTGTTTTAGTAATCTCTTCATAATACTCATTTATTTTTTCTTGACGATTTTTTGCAATATTTCGTTTTCCCGATATATCACCTATGATTGGACCGATATATTCAATACCATATTGTTTAATAATCCCTAAATCAGTGATATTATCCTCTATTGCTATAATTATTTCTGTAGATCTTTTTGATGAATCTACTGCTCTTTGTAACCTATCTAAAGACCATTTATTCCATTTCTTTTGGATTTTGATGCTATTATTTATCTGTACATTTATGGTATGATGTGAACCCAATGGTATTAAATCTTCAGGACCTGATTCTATTATCCCAGTAAACCGTAACATTCCAGTATATTTATGAAAATTTATCTTCTCAACACGAATCCCCAGGAAAAATGTTTTTTTAACTCCCCTGTCTGCTCTTGTTTTTCCACTATCATTATCTTGAATACGCCTTGTAGTTAATGTAGATACAAAATCATTTTCTTCAACTATATGTGATAAATGCCATAAATCATCAATACTTTCTGGAATAACTTCTATTAATCCCTGTTTTTTATCTTGATTTTTTATTTGCATAGTTGTTTCTATGATTTTTATTTATTATAATAATTTTGTCAATAAGAATAATTATGATTAATATTTAAATCAGTAATACTTTTATATGATTATTTATAAAAATAGTAATACAAAGTAATAGGTGAAATTAAATAATTATGAATGCAGAACAAAAAAAATATTTAGTTAAAACTATTGAAGAAGCTGGAGAATGGGAAAGAATTGAAACAACAGTAGATGGTTTATTTGTTGTTAAACCCCCAGAAAATAATAATAAACAAATGGTTTTTGTTGAATTAGTACCTACAATAAAAGGACAAGCAATTAAGAAAAAAGGCATATATTTAAAAACTTCAGAAGATTTAGAAGCATATATCGAATTATTAAATAATCCAAAAACTAAAGAATTGGTTGATGTTATCTCAGAATATTATGCAAAAAGAAAAACCCCTAAAATTGAAATATAATAATAGAAATATTATATATAAAGAGTAAGAGGTAAAAAAAATGACTTGTGAGAATATAAAAAATGTGACAATAATTGGAGGTACAAGAGGTTTAGGTAAGTGGATTGCTAATGAACTTATTAAAGAAGAATTTAACGTCACAATCACAAGTCGTAACAAAACCTCTGGTGAAAAAATCGCTAAAAAAATTAACGCCCAGTATAGCAATGATAACATTGAAGCAATAGAAAATGCGGATTTAATTATTTTCAGTGTCCCTATAGAAAACATGACTGAAACTATTAAAGATGTTGCTCCTTATGCTCCTGAAAACTCTTTATTAATGGATATAACATCCGTGAAAAAAGAACCAAGTGAAACTTTACTAAAATATTCTCCAAAAAACACGGAAATATTACCCTGTCACCCGATGTTTGGACCTAGAGTACCCTCAATAGAAGGACAAGTAATAATTTTAACACCAGATAAAGATAGATCCAATAAATCTTTTGAAATTATTAAAAGTTTCTTAGAGAAAAAAAATGCACATGTTGTCGTATCCACACCTGAAGAACATGACAAAATTATGAGTGTTGTACAAGGTATAACTCATTTTTCATATATTAGTATAGCTTCCACCATAAAAAAATTAAACATCAGTGTAAAAAAATCCAGAGAATTTGCTAGTCCAATATACAGTCTCATGTTAGATATGATAAGTCGTATTGTATCACAAAATCCTTATTTATATTATTCTATTCAAAAATCAAATAATGAAACTGCCATTTCAAGAAAAACTTTCATTGATGAATGTATCTATTTGTCAAAACTTATTGAAAATGGAAATGAAGAATTATTTGTGGAAAACATGAGTGATTCAGCAAAACATTTGGATGAATTTGAAGAAGCATTAGGTAGATCTGATAAGGCAATCAGTATTTTAACAAATGATTTAAATGTTTTGAAAGAATCAATAGGTAAAGAAATTGGTGTAGAACATCAATATTCAAAAAATGTGCATATTGGAGTAGTGGATTCTGTTACAGCAGATACTGTTACATTAATTACTGATAAAAATGAAAAAATATCATTAAAAATATCAAATATTAATAAATTATCAGATGAAGAATTATTTAACTGGAAAAAAAATAATTCAGTACTCAATGAATTTGATGTTTCTGTAATATTTCCGGATAGATGCAATAAAAATATACTATTAAATATGTTTAAAAATATCAAGCCAGTAATTAACGTAGAATTAATGGACGTTTACACAGGTCCTCAAATAAAAGAAAATTATGTGAGTTTAACATTCCATTATTCAACATTTAATAAATATGATCAGAATTATGTTGAGAATTATTTGAAAGGAATAGGAGGAATTATCAGATAATTACATCCGGATTTTACCCTCTTATTTTTTTAAAGATTTACCGAAAAGTATTTATATTAAAACATTGATAATTATAATTACCAAAAGTAATTAAAATAAAAATGTTAATAGAATATTTTAGTAACCTTTATATACTAAATAAAATATAGTTATTATTACAAAAAGTAAATAAAAAAATCAATCTTATCTAATAATTTATTAAAAAAAATGGAGGAGATAATATGGAAAATGAATTAAAATTAAAAGTAGCAGAAGCATTTTCCCAATCAGACATAGGTCGATCCGTTGCAAGAATAGATCCTAAATGTATGGAAAGTTTAGGCTTAAAAGATGGTGATGTAATAGAAATTGAAGGAAACAAACTTACAACAGCCACTGTTGTTGCATCACAAGCTGACGCAAGTTTAGGAATTTTAAGAATTGATAGTTACCTAAGAAAAAATGCAGGAACATCTATAGGCGAAGAAGTAACAATTAGAAAAGCTCAAATCAAAGAAGCAAAAAAAGTAAAATTGGCTCCAGTAGATCAAGAAATTGCAATTCAAGGAAACTTAAATGGAGTATTCTTGAATAGAATAGTTAACAAAGGAGACATTATTGTTACAGGTATCAGAAGACAACAACCAAAAACTCCAAACATGATGTTCGATGATTTCTTTAATCAAATGATGACAAACATGACATCAATTGGTGAAATCAAATTAGCTGTAATAAATACAAAACCTCTAGGTCCAGTAAAAATTACAGAAGATACACAAATTGAAATGGAAACCAAACCAGTAGATCCAAATAAATTTGAAGGTGTAGAAAATCTCATAGACGTTTCCTATGAAGATATTGGTGGACTTGAAAATGAAGTCAAAAAAATAAGAGAAATGGTTGAAATTCCGTTAAAAAGACCAGAATTATTCAAACAATTAGGAATTTCTGCTCCAAAAGGAGTTTTATTACATGGCCCACCAGGAACAGGTAAAACATTACTTGCAAAAGCTGTGGCAAATGAAACTAATGCTCACTTTATTGTAATTAACGGTCCTGAAATAATGAGTAAATATGTTGGTGGTTCAGAAGAACAATTAAGAGAATTGTTTGAAGAAGCAGAAGAAAATAGCCCATCAATAATATTTATTGACGAATTAGATGCAATAGCTCCTAAAAGAGCAGAAGTTACTGGTGATGTAGAAAGAAGAATTGTTGCACAACTTTTAACATTAATGGATGGTCTTAAAAGTAGAGGAGAAGTAGTAGTAATTGGAGCTACAAATAGACCTGATGCTATAGATGAAGCTTTAAGAAGACCAGGTAGATTCGATAGAGAAATTGAAATAGGAGTACCTGACAAAGACGAAAGAAAAGAAATTCTTGAGGTTCACACCAGAAACATGCCATTAGCTGAAGATGTAAGTTTAGATGATCTTACTGAAGTTACTCATGGTTTTGTTGGAGCCGATTTAGAAGCCCTATGTAAAGAAGCTGCAATGAGAGTACTTAGAAGAGTATTACCAGAAGTTCAGACAGACAAAGAAGTTCCACAAGAAATTCTTGATAAAATGGTTCTAAACAAAAATGACTTCAAAGATGCTCTAAAAGAAATACAGCCATCCGCTTTAAGAGAAGTGTTAGTCCAAATACCTGACGTTAGTTGGGATGATGTTGGAGGATTATCTGCAGCAAAACAAGAACTTAAAGAAGCTGTAGAATGGCCTTTAAAAAACCCTGACAAATTCAAAAAATTTGGCATCACACCACCAAAAGGTGTATTATTAACAGGTATCCCTGGAACTGGAAAAACATTACTTGCAAAAGCAGTAGCAAATGAAAGTGATGCTAACTTCATCTCTGTAAAAGGACCTGAACTCTTATCCAAATGGGTTGGTGATTCTGAAAAAGGTATCCGAGAAGTTTTCAGAAAAGCTAGACAAACTGCCCCAACAGTTATCTTCTTTGACGAAATTGATGCAATTGCATCCACCAGGGGCGATTCATTAGATAGTGGGGTTACACAAAGAGTAGTTAACCAATTATTAACGGAAATGGATGGTATGGAAGAGTTACATGATATTTCAGTAATAGCAGCAACCAACAGACCAGATATCATCGATCCAGCACTTCTTAGACCTGGTCGATTTGACAGACATGTGGAAGTAGGATTACCAGATGTAAAATCAAGAGAAGCCATATTCAAAGTACATACCAAAGATATGCCTTTAGCTGAAGATGTAGATATCAAAGAACTCGCTGAAAAAACAGAAGGATTCGTAGGTGCAGATATAGAAGCAGTATGCAGAGAAGCAGTAATGTTAACCTTAAGAGAAGATATTGAATCAGAAGAAGTATACATGTCAGAATTTGAAAAAGCCATGAAAAAAGTGAAACCAACAAAAGAAAATGAATTAGTGTCATATAACTAAATTCTAAAACAAGAATAATGTAGAAACTATTTTCTACATTTTTCTCTTCCTAATCAAAAACTATTTTTTAAATTAATTAAATATTATTTTAAATAAAGCCATATTTACATAATGATTATTAATATTTTAAAATAAAATTAATAGTATTAAATAATTATGAGAGATGTATAGAATGGCATATGATATTAAAGATATTAACTTAGCTCCTCAAGGAGAAAAAAAAATCAAATGGGTTCAAAGACACATGCCCGTACTGGAAAGTATTAAGAAAGAATTTGAAGAAACAAAACCATTCGAAGGAATAACTATAGGCTCCTGTTTACACTTAGAACCAAAAACCATTAACCTCGGATTAACATTACAAGCTGGTGGAGCAGAAGTAGTTATGACAGGATGTAATCCTCTTTCTACACAAGATGATGCAACAGCAGCCGGAGCAAAATTAGGATTAAATATGTATGGTTGGACAGGTCAAACCAATGAAGAATACTATGAACACCTTAATAAAGTTTTAGATTACGAACCAGACATAGTTATAGATGATGGTGCAGATTTAATATTTTTAATTCACAAAGAAAGACCTGAATTACTTGAAAAACTTAGAGGAGGATGTGAAGAAACCACAACAGGTATTCACAGACTAAAAGCTATGCACCAAGACAAAGCACTGAAAATTCCGGTAATGGCAGTAAATGATTCATACATGAAATACCTATTTGACAACAGATACGGTACTGGACAATCAACATTCGATTCAATCATGGGAACAACCAACTCCGTTATCGCAGGACAAACGGTAGTGGTATGTGGATACGGTTGGTGTGGTAGAGGAATAGCCATGCGTGGAAAAGGATTGGGAGCAAACGTCATAGTCACAGAAGTAGATCCAATCAGAGCACTTGAAGCAAGAATGGACGGATACCGAGTAATGACTGTTAAAAAAGCACTTGAAGAAGCAGACATAGTAATTACAGCAACAGGAAACCGTGACATCATATCCGGAGACGATTTTGACCATGTAAAAGATGGATGTATGTTATCCAATGCAGGACACTTCAATGTAGAAATAAACGAAAACGATTTACTTGAAAGAACTGAAAAACAAGAAAACATAAAACCAGATATCGACTGTTACACATTAAAAGACGGAAGAAACGTGTATCTGTTAGCAGGTGGAAGACTAGTTAATCTCGCAGGAGAACACGGTCAAGGACATCCAGCAGAAATCATGGATTTAAGTTTCGCAATGCAGGCACTATCAGCAAAACGCATACTTACTGAAGACATGGAACCAGGAGTATACAAAACAAGGGATGAAGTGGATATAGAAGTAGCAAAACTAAAACTACAAACTATGGGAATAGAAATAGACCAACTAACAGATGAACAAAAATCATACATGAACAGTTGGGATGTAGGAACATAAAAAATAAAAAAAAGACTAAGTTAAAACCATTGGTTTAAACTAGTCTGACCTGTTTCCTTTTTTAACTTATCAATTGATGCAAGAGTTCTTTCTTCACCAAAATCATGGTCAACACATAAAAAATCAATTAATTTCTGTTTATCCGGTGTTTTGAATTGAATATTGTAATCTGTAACAACATCTGGATGTAAAAATATCTCACGAATTTCATCAGGATCAACTTCAATTGTTTTATCTATTTTTTCAAGAGCTGTTTCAAGATTACCATATTTTTGAATTAATTTAATACCTTTTTTAGCACCTATACCATATACGCCCTCATTGAAATCAGTTCCAACTAAAATTGCAACATCAACCATTTGTTCACGAGTTAACTGTAAATCATCTAAAGTTTTTTGCAATGAAATTACTTCCATATTTTTAGAAGATGCTGACAATTTGAAATTTCTTAACATTCGAGTTGCTCCAAATTGCAAACAATCATAGTCTTGAGATACTACAGCCCATGCATCTTTATTAGACACCATATAAGAAGCTTGTGCCTCACCTTCTGTCTTAGCTTGAATATAAGGTAATCCCATCAGTTCTAACAATTTTTTTGAAGATTCAATAATATCTTTATCCAAATGTACTGTTCTTGAAGCATATTTTCTAGCTGTTTCCAAATCCCCTGCTTCCTTTGCTTCTTTATATTTTTTCTCAGATTCTTTTTTAATTTCAATTCTTTCTTGTTGTGTTTTACTTTTCAACTCTGGAGATTTACCATCAAATACATAGATTGGTTTAACCTGTTTAGATATTAAAGTTGATGTCTGAAAAAAAATCCCACTTAAATGTGATGTGATGTTTCCATCAGAATCTTTTAAAGGAGTCCCATCTGCTTGTCTCATAGTAGATAAAAATTTATAAATTAAATTTGAAGCATCTACTGTCAAAATTTTTCCTTTTAAATGTTCCATATCTATTGGCTGTGCTGTAGTAATATCTTTAAATTTTACTCCCATTTTCATCCACCTAATTATATAATATCTCTTTTGCTTTATTATTTTCAAAAATTGACTTAAAACCATCCATATACGCATTTGTATAAAATTTAATCCTCTTAAGTTTATGGTCATCAAATAGTAGGATTCCAACCAAAGTCATCAGATAATTTTTTAATATTGTAAAATATAATGAAATCTTATTTTTTGAATATTTTCTTCCCAACCATATTAGATTACGTTGCATATAATAATTTATCCACAATTTATCATATGGTCTTCTATTTACTTTAATACCGAAAATTGTCTTTTCAAATGTTCCTTTTACACTACCTTCTGCATGTTTAATGATGCTATGGTTTACTAATTTGATTTTTCCAACGGATCTTAATCGGATACAGTACTCTAAGTCATCTGCATGAATAAAAAATTCTTTTTTAGGAAAACCTATTTTAGAAATTGCTTTTCTCCTGACCAGTAATCCTACAAAAGATGCCATGTCTATATCATTTATATCCGTTAATGTATCTTCTTTTGTTATGTGTCTTTGAATAGGTAAACCCTGAGTAAAATTAAAGAAACCTCTATGATGATATAAAATGTTTCCATCCAGATCTACTTTTAAACTTGCTAATCCAACAGTATCTTCCAAATAATAGTATTTTGTTAATTCTTCTAAACACGTTTTGGTTGGAAAAGCATCATCATCCATAATCCAAACCCAATCATAATTGTCTTCATAAGCAGCCTTGACTCCTTCATAAAATCCTCCAGCTCCACCCAAATTTTCGGGTAGTCTGATGTATTTTATGCGTACATTTTCAACAAATGTTTCCAACACTTCCTTAGAATTATCAAACTTAGGTAATTCAGATATATACTTATCTTCATATAACAATTCTTCAGTTTTATCAGTAGAATTATTATCTATAATATATATGGCCTGTAAGGGAGTTGTTTGATTTATTAAAGAGTTTAAACATTTTTTTAATAAATCTTTTCTGTTGAAAGTTACTACCACAGCACATACTGAGTTATTCATAAATATTCCTTGTTTAATTTTTTATGCCAGTTCCAAGCAGATTCCACTATTTTATCAATTTCAACATATTGAGGATCCCAATTTAATGTTTCTTTAGCCTTTTTACTGCTTCCAATAAGTATTGCAGGATCACCTTCTCTTCTTTCTGTTTCAACAACCTTGAAATCTCTACCTGTCACTTTTTTAACAGAATCGATTACTTCCCTTACAGAAAATCCTTGACCATTTCCCAAATTAAATTCATTACTGTCATTTCCAGATTCAAGATATTGTAATGATAAAATGTGTGCATCAGCCAAATCGGTTACATGTATATAATCTCTTATACAAGTCCCATCAGGAGTTTCATAATCTGTTCCGAAAATTTTTATATCTTTTCTTTTACCTATTGCAGCATCCAATATTAATGGTATCAAATGAGATTCAGGATCATGTGCTTCACCTATTTCACCAGATTTATCTGCACCTGAAGCATTGAAATATCTTAATATAACAGATTTGAGACCATAAGCAGTATCATAATCTTTTAATATTCTTTCCACCATTAATTTTGTCCAACCATATGGGTTTATAGGGTTTTGAGGATGATCTTCAACCAATGGAATTTTTTGTGGAATTCCATATGTAGCACATGTTGATGAAAAAATAAATTTTTTAACATCATGTTTTAACATTACTTTTAAAAGATTCATCGTATTTACAACATTATTTGTATAGTATTTTTCAGGATTTTGTACTGATTCACCAACTTCAATAAAAGATGAAAAATGCATTACTGCAGAAATATCATACTTTTCAAATACTTTGTCTAATTCATCAATATCCTTTAAGTCACATTTACAAAAAGTACCCCATTTAACAGCTTCTTCATGTCCATAACTTAAGTTATCCAACACAATCGTTTCATAACCTGATTCTGTTAATGCTTTGTTCACATGAGATCCTATATAACCTGCTCCACCTACTATTAAAATCATAGAATTCCTCCAAAAATATATTAAAATGGATTATATTGTGTAATACTCCCCATCAACTTTTTCCACTCTTTTTAATAATTGCTTGTTTTCTAATGAAACAATAATATTATATGTTCTTTTTGGTGACAACTCCAGCTCACCATACATTAAGGCACCCTCCAAAATATATCGGGGTGCATAATTATCATACTTTAAAATAACTTCATTAATAATTGCATAAGCATCTTCTTCTGTTTTATTTAGCATATATTCTTTTAATTCTGATTGATTTTCCACTATTTCTAATTCAACATCTAAATTCACATAGGAAACTTCTTTTGTTGAACTGTCATATTCTATAATTTTTTTCTCTTGTAATGAGTCCAATAAATCAACCATTTTAGTTTCAGAAAAATCTAAAATTTCCCTAATAAGATCATAAGATACTTTATCCGGATATTTATCCAGATTATTTTTAATGAATAAAATTATTTTATTTTCATCGTTAGTAATTATTTGCAATTATTACACCTAATAAGTTATATTAATTATTTCTCTTGTTTATACTAAAAGTAATTTTTTAAGGACTTATAATAAAAATTTACTGAAAAGTAATACTAACCATATCAATTTAAATTAAAAATATAGTTCAAAATGAACCTTAAAAAGCTTCTTAAGCTATAAAAAATAATAAAAACGACAAATATATATTAGTATAAATAAATACTATAATTACCTAAATTAATTCAAAAAAATATGGGGTTTTACTAAATCATGTTAAGCATATTATATCAAAAATCAATAGAAAAAAAAGAGGAAATAAATGAATTCTTTGATAACATTATTGAAGAAATTAATATGGAAAATGTAAAAAATGAATATGTTACATGCGATTTTACAAAAACTACACAAGATAAAAACTTTGCAGCCATAGATGGAAGTTTTAACAAAAAGAAATTTATGCCTGCATACATTTATACCATTACAAGCCAGACAATCATATCAAAAAAGAACAGTGACGCTCAGAAAGAGTCAGAAGCAGGAGAAATATCAACAATTTCAACAATTTATAATCAAAAAATTGATAAAATATTATCCACCTACATGAACATATTAGAGCTCAAAAGTACAATTGATACACTAAAAAAACATCCTGATATAGATTACATGTTAATGGACGGTTCAATTAGTGGAACATTACTTAATTATCATGAAAATGAGTTTGAAAAAAAATTAATTGAACCAATCAAAGTAATAACTACCACATACATTAGGAAAGAACTTGAAAAAGATAATTTAACATTAGAAATTACAATAGAAAAAATCAAGGCAGAGATATTAACTAAATGTAAAAAGATTATCAAAGAAAATAATTTAGAATATGAGTTAGACGAGATAGAAATGGATTTGATATTGTGTTTAGGAGGATACGAACAGCTGATGTGTATAAGTTATCTGATGAAAAATTTTAAAGAAAAAATAATATGCGTGTCAAAAACCAGTACAACAAAGTCCATATTTAAAGAAAAAATACCTGATGCTGCTGTAATAGAATATGCCTGTAATAAATCCGGATATACTCATCCACAAGCATTTGGATCAATGAGACCTGTAAGATACGTGGGTAATGTAAAAAGACAGGTGGATTTCCCAATAGAAAATACAACACTATCAGATACTCCCTACAAAACATTTTTTACAAAACTAGAAGACACCTCCAATGTTCTAAAAATAGAAATCCCATATAACATAAACAATGAACTAATAGAAAATGTTTTAAATGATTTGGAAAGTATAAGCGTTAATGGATATCCACATATACTAAAAAAAGCACATGATGAAGTAAAAATTAAATCAAAACACCTGGAACGAATTGCCAGAAATATGGGTCTTTATGATAAAACAGGAAGAGATATGTTAGAAAATTAAATTAGGAGAAATATAAATGTCAGATATAATAGGAAGATGTTATGGTGAAACTTCACCAGATAAAATTTCATTTATTTCAAAGAAAACACCTGCTGTTAATGAATATGTCTATTTTGAACATGAAGGAAAAACAATAATGGGAACAATTGACAATTTATTGAGGGGAAGTTTTACACTAAGCGATGATTTATTGGATGAAGATTCAATAAGAAAAATTACAGAAATCGGTGGAAATACTGATCAATACATAAGAGGAGAAATTACAATTCTTGGAGATCTTGAAACACTTAGAATTCCAAGAACTCCTGCACCAATAGGTACACCAATAAAAAGAGCCAGTATAGCACAACTGGATAAACTTTTTAAAAATGAGTCAGGAATACGAATTGGTACTGTATTATCACAACCAGAAGTAGAAATAAGATTAGATGTTAACAAAATGGTTTCAAGACATTTAGGTATTTTAGCAATGACAGGAGCAGGTAAATCTAATGCAACAAGTGTAATAATTGATGAACTATTGGCTGTTGGTGGAACAATACTAGTATTTGATATGCATTCAGAATATGGTAAAACAACATTCTCCAATGGTAAAAAGAAAACAATTCCTGCAAAAATAAATCCAAGAGATTTAGGCATATATGAATATAAAACTTTGTGTAACATTTCCGAAGGAGCAACAAATCAAGAAAAATACCTTAGAGATGCTTATGATATTGCAAAAGAAAAAAGCATGGACGGTAAAGGCCAAAACTTTGTAGAAGATATGGTAAATTATTGTAAAGATAAAGCATACCAATTAGAAAATGCTGATACAAAAGTAAGACCCCATATTGATGCAGTAAACCAAGTAGCATTCAAATTAGAAGACATGGTTAGAAAATATGGTTCTATATTAGATTCAACTGATATTGATGATATTGTAAGTATTATTGAAGTTGGAAAAGTTAATATAATTGGTTTAAGTTCTTTAGATGAAAAAGCTACAGACATATTAGTTAAACACGTGCTTTCTGAAATATTAAGAAGAAGAAAAAATGAAATGTCCACAGGTAAAGGTAAAACATTAAAATATCCTATATTCAATATTATTGAAGAAGCACATATACTAGCATCACAAAAAAGACATACACGATCAAAAGAGGTTATCGGAAGAATTGCTAGAGAAGGACGTAAATTTGGAGTAGGGTTATGTCTTGTTAGTCAAAGTCCAAAATCATTGGATAGTGAAGCATTATCACAAGTTAACAATCTAATTATTTTAAGATTAGTAGAACCAAGTGACCAAACACATGTTCAAAAAAGTAGTGAAAGTTTAAGTGAAGAGTTATTATCAAAATTACCTTCATTAAATGTAGGTGAAGCAGTAATCCTTGGACAAATGACCAAAGTACCAGCAATGGTAAAAATAGATGAATTTAAAGGAAGATCTATAGGAAATGATTTAGACATTATGGGAATGTGGCGTAAAGCTAAAAATGAAGAAGAAAATGAAATCAAAGAAAGTGAAGAATTTATTGATGAATTAGGTATTTAAAATGACAATAAAAATAGCACATGTAGCAGATACACATTTAGGTTATAGACAATATGGACTACAAGAACGTGAAGATGATTTTTACGATTCTTTTAGAAATATTGTCGATGACATTATAGAACGTAAGGTTGACTATGTCATACATTCTGGTGATTTATTTGATCAACCAAAACCTCCAATCAAAGCATTACTAGTAGCTCAAGAATGTTTTAATAAATTAATGGACAATAATATAGAAGTATATGTGATTGCTGGAAATCATGACATTTTACAAAGAAGAAATACATCATTACCCCAAGAGTTATTTGAAAATGAATATTTCCACATTGTAAGCACTAAAGATAATCATTTTATATTAAAAGATGATGTTTACCTAACTGGTATTCCTTATCTACAAAAGACTCATGAGGCAAAAGTTAAAGAAATTTTAAATAAGCTGGTATTAGATACTGCGAATCACAAACATAGTATAATTATGTTGCATGGTGGAGTAACAAAATTTTTCGAATTCAACTGTGAATTTGAATTAGATACCATACCTGAAGGTTTTGACTACTATGCAATGGGTCACATCCATAAAAGGATTACTGATACTTTTAAAAATGGTATAATGGCTTATCCTGGTTCAACTGATATAAAAGATAAAGGTGAAATACAGGAATACAAGAATAATGGTAAAGGTTATACTCTTCTAACAATTGATGAAGATATTCAAACAGAATACGTCAATTTTGAATTAGAACGCAAATTTATTGTAAAAGACATCAAATATTATGAACTTGATGAAAAAATAGAAGAACTATTTGAAAAGATAGAAAACCTTCTTTTAAAAAGAACAAAAAAACCCGTTCTACTATTAAATATTAAGGAAGGAAATTTTGATAGATCAGATGTATCAACCAAAATTTATGATAAATTAGGCCCACTATCTTTAACCATCAGATTAAGTTATGAACCCACAGAAATAGATGTTTCAGTTCCTGAAGTTCAGGAAAGATTATCACCTAGAGTAGCATTAACAAATAGGATTAAAGAGGAACTGGGTGAAGAATTTGAAGGATTAGGTTATGATTTATATAAACAGTTATCAAAACAAAATATTCAAGGTGCTCAAGAGATTTCTGATTCATTCTATGAGGAACATTATAATGTTAAGGAAGGAGAAGAAAAATGATAATCAATAGTTTAACCTTAGAAAATTTCAAGTCACATAAAAATACTAAATTAACTTTTAATGAAAATATTTCATTAATTCTGGGCAGTAATGGTGCTGGAAAATCAAGCATACTCGAAGCTATTAGTTATTCATTATTCAAAGATTTTAATGGAACAATTGATTCATTAATCAGAAAACCTGCGGATGAAGATGATTTAGTTAAACAAATGTTAGTTACGATTGAATTTACCCACAATAACATAAAATATAGACTTCAAAGAGGAAAAAAAGGAAATCGATCCATTGCTGAGTTAAAATTCTTAGAAAATGATAGATATGTCCTAAAGTGTAACGGTGATAAAAATGTTACTCATGATATAGAACATATTCTAGAACTAGATTCAAAATCTTTTTTGAATGCTGTTTATATTAGACAAGGGGACATTACGGATTTAATAGAAAAAACAGCTGCCGATAAAAAAGAACTTATAGCAAAACTATTGAATATAGATTCCTTTGAGACTGCATGGAAAGAAATTAAAGAATTACAAAGAATTTATGAAGATAAATATAACAAAAATGAAGGTTCATTAGAAAAAAAAGAACGTATAACGGAAGATAATAAAAATATCCAAGAAAATATAGATAATAATAAAATAATTCTAGAAAAAGAAATAAATGAAGCAAAAGAATTAGAAAACGAAGTTAAAGAAGAAGAAATAGAAGTAACTAAACTACAAAGTGAGAAAACAAAATATGAATCACTAATTGATAAAAAGGACATTATAGAAGATATTCTTAAAAGTAATATAAAAACTAAAAAAGAAAATGAAGAAAGATTAAAAAACATAGAAGAAAATGAAGAAGAAATTAAAAAATTAAAAAAAGAAACTAAAAAATTACCTGCTTTAGAAGAATTAATAGAGTTAAAATCCGAAATTGATACTAATAATACAGAAATAAGTGATTTAAATAATGAAATTAATGAAATTAATAAAAACACCCAATTAAAATTAGATACTGAAGTGGCACATAAAAATATAGAAATAATAAATAACGAACTTAAAGAATTTAAAAATGAGAAAGAGAAAATCAATAAAGAATTTACTGAATATAAGTCAATCGATGCCCAGATTAATGAGAAAAAATCAACTCTCAAAAAAATTAAAGATGAATTACAGAAAGCATCAGAGAATGCAACAGAATTATTTGATACATATTTTAACAGTCCAGAATCAATAGAAACAAAAATAAAAATTGAAAAAGAAAAAACAGAAAGTGAAATAGAAGAACTAAGAACCAATATAAACAATAATGATAGTCAAATAAGTGTTTTAAATAATAATTTAAAAGCTACTGAGAAGTCTTTAAAAGAATTAGAACTTACAGAAGATACATGCCCTATCTGTCAATCAGAAATAAGCCACGAAAAACATAAAGAATTATCTAATAAATATAATGAAAATATTTGCAACTATTCTACAGAATTAGAAACTTTAAAGAAAATCAACAAAGATAACGAGTTATATTTAACTGATAAAAAGAATTACCTTCAAAAAATAAATGAAATATCAGTAGAAGTCCTTAAAGAAAAAAATGACGAATTTAAAATTTTAAATGATGAAATTAAGGAAATTAAACAAAAAATTCCTGAAGATTATGATGGTCAAACATTATTAAATAAGATTGAATTAGAGATTAAGGAAAAAGAAGATTTGTTAAAAAAACTCCGGGAAGAAGATCAAAAATATTTCTTTGCAGTAAACAGATTAAAAGAATTAAGAGATAAAAATGAGTTAATTAATGAAATTAATCAACTGAATCAAATTAATCAAAATAAGAAAAATAAATGCAAAGAAATAATACAAAAATACGCTGTACGTGATAACTTAACTCTCCAAATAAAAAACTTAAAAATTCAAGAAAAAAAATTGAATAAACTCATAGGACAGGTTCAAGAGAAACAATTAGTAACTGAAAAAATTAAAGAAATGGATGAAGAAATAAGTAGTAAAGAAGAAACTCTTGATAATATCACATCAGATATTGAAAATATCAATTATGATAATAAAATATATGATTCAGTATATAATACATATACACAAAACAAAACAAAATATGAAGAAAAAAAGATAAATATTGTGAAATTGGAAACTGAAATTAAAAAAGATGAAGACAATATTACAAAAAATAACAATATATTAAAAGAACTTGAAGATATTGCACTAGAACAAAAGAATCTGAAAGACTATTTACAATTATTAGATAGACTACGAGAAATTTACAGTAAAGATGGAGTTCAAAAAGATTTAAGAAAAAATGTCCGACCGTTAATTGAAAAAGAAACATTAGATATATTTAACGAATTTGATTTCGACTATTCAGGTATTAAATTAGATGAAGATTATAATATCACAATATATAATAAAAATGAAGAATTAGACAGTAAAATAATCAGTGGTGGAGAAAAAATTGTTATTGCATTATCATTAAGATTAGGAATCGCAAAGGTATTATCAGAAAATAAAACGGATTTATTAATTCTTGACGAACCAACTATCCACCTTGATGAAGAAAGACGAAAAAGTCTTATAGATATTATACGAGAAATAAATTTCGTACCGCAAATGATAGTTGTTACCCATGATGATGAAATGGAATCCTTATCCAATAACATAATTAAAATTACAAAACAAAATGGAATATCTGCTATTGATGATAGTTAGATATTTCAAAACTTTTTTTGATTAAATAAAATAAATATTAAAAAAATAGAATTGTAGTTAAGGGTTTGTGAAAAAAGGAATATGATATTTACCAACATTCTGTTGATAAACCCTTGTCAATATCATATCAAAACTTAAATTAAAGAAGTGAAGAAACAAAATTACATTATGTTGTATTTTTGTAATAATAAGAATTCTTCTGTAGTTAATTTTTTACCATCTTTGAATTTTTGGAAGATTTCTTCAGCTTGTTCTTTTTCTTTTAAGTCACTGTTAGATTTTTCCTCAGATTTTCTGTTTCTAGGTTTTGCTTTTGCTTGATCCATGAATTTGTTAACTTTTCTTATTTCAGAAAGTTTTGCTTTAACTTCTTCATGTTTAGCAGTTGCTGCATTTCTAGAGTTTATGAAATCTTGATGTTTACTATCAGCTTTTTCTCTGATACCATCAATTTGGTTGAAGTATTCAATCATTTCTTCGTGAACTGCTTGAGCTTTATCAGATAATTCTACAACTTTTTGGTGGTAATTTTCTGATTTTTCTTTTAATGCTTCAGCTGTTTTTTCTTCTTCTTCATCACTTTGGATTTTCTTAAGTTGTTTTGTTAAGTCAGAAACTCTTTTTACAAGTTCATTTTCTTTTCTGATATCTAATACTTTAGTTTGTATTGTTTTATCAATTTTATTGATTTCTGCTTGTATGTTTGAGATTTCTTTTTTACCGGAGTTCCATTCAACTTTTTTAAGTTCTTCATTACATTCGTTTCTTAACTCTTTGTTTTCACGAACTTGTTTGTTGATTTCATCTCTTTCATTTCTTTTTTCTAAAGCGATTTTTAAAGTATCTTTAAGTTCTTGATTTAACTCATCACGTTCTTTTCTGAATGTTTTGGTTTCTTCATTCATTTGATCTCTTTCATTTTTGAGATCTGTGAGTTCTGCTTCCAATGTTCTTTTACATTGTAATAATTGTTGGAAGTTTAAAATTGAGTAATCAATAGAAGGTTCTTCATCTTCTTCTTCAACTTCTTCATCTTCAGAAACTTCAGCTTCTTCTTCAACTTCTTCATCTTCAGAAATTACTTCTTCAACAACTTCTGTTACTTCTTCTTCAGTAGTGGTATTTTCTAATGTTTCATCTTGTGTTTCTTCAACTACTTCTTGAGTGTTTATTTCTTCATCTGCCATGATATCAAGTACCTTCCTTAGGTCTTTTTCATTAATTTGTACATCTGCATGTTCTTTTAAAATTGGTTTTGCATTAAATGCTATTCCGATCTTAGCATTTTTTACCATTTCAAGATCATTTGCCCCATCACCTATAGCTACACACTCATCGAGTGTAATACCTATATCGTCAACTAGTTGTCTGAGGACATCGACTTTATCTTGAGTAATTAATGGTCCTGAAACTTCACCAGTTAATTTACCATCTTCTACTTCAAGAATGTTACAGAAAACATAATCAGCATTGATTTTTTCTTTAATTTTTAATGCTATAACATCAAAACTTCCTGTAATAATAGCAATTTCATATCCTTGTTTTTTTAATTCTGCTGCAGTTTCTTCAGCACCCGGGTTAAAGGATATATTTTCCATTACTTTATCTATTTCGGCCGTAGAGATGCCCTCTAATTTTTTTACTCGCTGTCTGATTGATTCTTCAAAAGGAATTTTTCCTTGCATTGCTTGTAGTGTTATGTCACTAATCTCTTTTTCTATACCTTTTATTTTTGCTATTTCATCTATTGTTTCTGTATCTATCAATACATTATCTAGATCAAATACTACCAATTTTATCAAAAGATCACCGATGTTTTTTAATAAATAAGAAAAGAAATTTAGTTATCTTTAGAAATTATAACTATATTTTTTAGAATTTTCCTTGTTTAAGTATTTATCCTATTAAATAATTATTTTTTTCTATTTTTTTGTTTCTTGTTCTCTTTTATTAAGGATTGGGTGTTTAATAGGTGGTTAAATCTGGAGTATAAATAAATTATATCTTTTAATATTTGATTAATAAATATTTAGTCTTCAATCAAGTATAATTCAGTTAAGCGTTCTTTAGTTTTTTGAACACCTAATAAAGCTTGATCAGCTGTTTTAGCTCCAGTACAAACAACTTTTCCAGAACCAAATAAAAGTAAAACTACTTTCGGATCAGATAATCTGTATACTAAACCAGGGAATTGTTCTGGTTCATATTCAGTATTTTCTAAATCTAAAGCTACAGCTTCTAAATTTAATACTTTACCTAAATTAGCTGATGCAACAATGTTTTGTATTTTAATTTCATATTCTTCAGGTATTTCAGGATCCAATTCTCTAATTTTATCTACAGTCATACGAATTGCAGTTTTTGAATCTTCAATACATTTTGCTCCAGTACATACTAATTTACCAGATCCAAATATTAAAGCAGCAGTTTTAGGCTCTTTAAGTTTGAAAACTAATCCAGGAAATTGTTCTAAGTTGTACTCAACATTTTCTAAAGCTGGTGCAACTTTAGGTAAATCTAATTTCCTTTCTTTTGAATCAAATAATGTTGCGGATGCTACAATGTTTTCAACTTTAATTTCAACATCTGACATTTTATTTTTCCTCCAATTAAGTGATAAAAAAATTCAGCATTATTCTAAATATAAAGGTTGAGCAATATAGCTAGTTAAAAAGATAAAAAACTATCATAAAATTAATTTCTTGAATAAAATCCTAGGGAGTTTAAGAAATCAGTCAACCACTATTTTTAAGATTATAAATTATATAATTTATTTAAAAAAATACCAAATAACATATTATGTATTTATATATGTAACTTTTTACTTTATAAATATACCTATTTTTTAAATATGATTATATGCATATTATATATAAAACGATAAATTTGGTGTACTATGATAGAAATTGAAATAAAAGCAAAAATAACCAACCCCAAAATAGCATTTGAAAAAATTCAAGAGATAGGGGGAGTATACTCTCACACCGAAATTCAACGCGATATTTATTTTAATGGAGAAAATAAGGATTTTAAAAAAACAGATGAAGCATTACGTATTAGGGAAATTCCTGATGGTGATGATTTTATAAATATTTTAACTTTTAAAGGCCCTAAATTAGATTCCAAAACTAAAACCAGAAAAGAAATAGAAGTAACAATCAATGACAAAGACAATATGACTGAAATTCTAATAAATTTAGGTTATAAACCATCTGCGATAGTTAATAAAGTTAGAAGAATTTTTAAATATGATAAGTATACTATAACTGTAGATAAATTAAACGAATTAGGTTATTTTATTGAAATAGAATATGTAACGAAAAATAGTGAAGATATTGAGGTAATTCAAGACAAAATATTTGAAATTTTTAATCAAATGGATATTACTGAAGGTTTTGAAAAAAAATCATATTTAGAATTACTGGAAAAAAATAAGGTAAATAATATTAACTAATAAAATAAATATAAGGTATGTAATTTATAAATATACTATTAAAATAATGATATCAAACTCAAAATAATTTAAATTAATAAATAACTCATTTACTATTATCTTTAGTAATTTTAAAATTAGTTGAGGGGGAAACTAAAATTAAGGATAGATTCGTAAGTATATATAATAAAGAGGTAGATTATAACCTACCCAAAAAGATTAATATATACGATACAACACTTAGAGATGGAGAACAAACACCAGGAGTATGCTTTTCTTTAGATGAAAAATTAGAAATAGCACACAAACTTGATGAACTCGGAATACCCCAAATTGAAGCAGGTTTTCCTATTGTTTCAGAAAATGAAAAGAAATCCGTTAAAACCATTGCAAACGAAGGATTAAATGCAAAAATTATATGTTTAACTCGAACAAAAAAAGAAGACATAAATGCAGCATTAGATGCTGATGTAGATGGTATTATAACGTTTATGGGACTATCCGATTTACATTTAAAAGTTAAAATGGACAAACCAAGGGACGTAATAAATGAAATCTGCATGGAAGCAGTAGATTATGGAAAAGATCATGGGTTATTTGTAGCTTTTTCTGCAGAAGATGCAACACGGACAGAGTTACCTAAACTATTAGAAGTATACAAAATGGCACAAGACCATAAAGCAGATAGAATTCATATAGCAGACACGACGGGTTCTATAAACCCATATGCTATGCAATATTTAGTGAGAAATATTAGAAAAGAAATAGATGTAGAAATAGCTTTACATTGTCACAACGATTTTGGATTTGCTGTAGCAAATTCTATTGCAGGATTATTTGAAGGTGCTTCTGCAATATCAACAACCGTAAATGGAATAGGTGAAAGAGCAGGAAATGCATCATTAGAAGAATTAGTAATGGCTCTAAAATTATTATATAACAAAGATTTGGGTTTTAAAACTGAAGTAATATCTGAATTATCACATATAGTTTCTAAATATAGCAAAATTCCAGTACCTGATAGTAAAGCCATTGTAGGAAACAATGTATTCAGACACGAATCTGGAATACATGTTGATGCAATCGTAAAAGATCCTTTCACATATGAACCATTTTTACCAGAAATGATTGGAACTAAAAGACAAATTGTACTCGGAAAACATTCTGGTAAAGCAGCAATTGAAGAAAAATTGGATTCATTGAAAATAAAAGTAGATGATAAAAAACTTTTAGAGATTGTGAAGCTTGTTAAAGAAGAACGTGAAAAAGGTTTTGAAATAACTAACGAAAAATTCGATGAAATTTTATTACAAGCAAATGTTAAAAGATGATGGTTTAAATGAACATAAGCGAAAAAATATTAGCAAAAGCTTCCAATAGAGACGAAGTAAGTCCAGGAGATACTGTCGATGCAAATATTGATGTTGCAATGAGTCATGACGGTACTAGCCCCCCTACAATCAAAGTTTTTGAAAAATTAGCTGATAAAGTGTGGAATCCTGATAAAATTGTACTAGTATTTGATCATAATGTTCCTGCAAATACTATGGGTTCTGCAGAATTTCAGCAAGTAGTACGTGAATTTGCAAAAAAACAAGGAATCAAAAACATATATAAACAAGGTGAAGGTATCTGTCATCAAGTTTTACCACAAGAAGGTCATGTTAAACCTTCAACAGTAATAGTTGGTGCTGATTCACACACATGCACTTATGGTGCTTTTGGTGCTTTTTCCACAGGACTTGGTGCAACTGATTTAGCAATGGTATATGCTACAGGTAAAACATGGTTTAATGTACCTGAAACCTTAAAGATAAATGTAAATGGATCTTTACAAAAACATGTTTATTCAAAAGATTTAATTTTAAACATTATTAAAAAATTAGGTTCTTACGGTGGTACTTACAAAAGTTTAGAATTCCATGGTGAAACAATAGATAAATTATCTGTGGATGCCAGAATGACTATGACAAACATGGTAATTGAATGTGGTGCAAAAAATGGTATTATGATACCTAATGAAGATACAAAAAAATACTTAGCACAACGTGGAATTAATAATTATACTATTACCACACCAGATAAAGATGCCGAATACGAAAAAATATATGACTTTGAAGTTAGTGACTTAAGACCTCAAGTAGCTTGTCCTCATAATGTAGATAATGTCGAAGATGTGGATAAAGTTGAAGGAACAACCATTAATCAAGCGGTATTGGGTTCATGTACCAATGGAAGATACGAAGATCTTGTTCAAGCAGCTGAAATATTAAAAGGACATAAAATTCACGAAGATGTACAATTATTAGTATTCCCTGCTTCCAGAAAAATTTATCAGGAAGCCATTGAAAATGGTATTATACAAACTTTTTTAGAATCAAATGCTATTGTATGTAATCCTGGCTGTGGTCCATGTTTAGGAGCACATATGGGTGTAATGACTGATGATATGACTTGTATTTCTACAACAAATAGAAATTTCCTAGGTAGAATGGGAAGTGCAAAATCATATGTTTACTTATCAAATCCCGCTGTTGTTGCAGCTTCAGCAATAACAGGAGAAATAACTGACCCTTCAAATATTTAAATTCTTTTAAATTCTTTTTTTTAAAAAAATATTATAAAAATAGTAAAATGAAATTAGAATTCATTAAGTTTTTGCTTAATGTAATCTAATATTTCTTCTCTAGCATCATCGTGTGTTAATGCCATATCTATAGAACTTTTCAACCATTCCATGGTATTACCTATATCATATATTGTTCCTTCAAAAGTAGTTGCATAAACTTCTTCTTGCTCATTTATTGCATCAGTCAATTGGATTTCTCCACCAACTCCTGCCTCAATAGAGTCTAATTTATCAAATATATCTGGTGTTAAAATATATCTTCCAGTAATACCTAAATTAGATGGTGCTTCTTCCAATTTTGGTTTTTCAACTAAATTATTGACTTTAAAAATATTATTTTCTATTTCCGTACCGTCGACAATACCATAACGTTCTATTTTTCTTTCAGGCAATTCTTCTATTGCAATAACAGAACCACCATATTTTTTATGAACATCAATCAATTGTTTAGTACATGGAGTATCAGAATACGTGATTGTATCTCCTAATAAAACAGCAAATGGTTCGTTACCAATATGTTTTTTAGCACAACTAATAGCATCCCCGAGACCATTTTGTTTTTTCTGACGAACATAAAATATGTCTGCCATGTTAGATATTTCTTGAACTTCATGAAGATAATCTAGTTTACCTTTTTTTTCAAGATTTGATTCTAATTCCCATGATTTATCAAAATGATCTTCTATTGGTCTTTTTCCCTTACCTGTAATAATTATTATATCATCAATACCCGAATTTACTGCTTCTTCAACTACATATTGAATTGTTGGTTTATTAAATACGGGTAACATTTCTTTAGGTTGTGCTTTTGTTGCAGGTAAAAATCTTGTACCTAACCCTGCTGCAGGTATAACTGCCTTCATAATTAATCTCCTATAATTTAATAATTGAATTCTCACCAATAACAAAACTTCTTCCTTTAGGATATGTTTTTTTATCTGTTGTAATTTGTGAGTTTTGACCTAGTAAACTTTCAGTAATTCGTTTATCTGATCTAATGATAGAATTTCCAATGATGATTGAAGAATCTATTTCAGATTCAATTAATTTCGTATTATCCCCTATGGATGTATACGGACCTACATAACCTTTAATTTCACAATTCTCTCCAATTATGGAAGGTCCCTTAATTACAGAACCTGATTTTATCAACGTGTTTTTTCCAATTATTACACGGCCTTTGATTTTAACATCTTCTTCAATTTCACCTTGAATATCTGTTTTAATTGTTTCAAGGATTAACTGATTAGCATCTAAAACATCTTCTGGTTTTCCAGTGTCTTTCCACCATCCTTCAACTACAAACGAATCAACATTAAATCCATCATCTATCAATTGTTGGATAGCATCAGTTATTTCTAATTCATTTCGCCATGAAGGTTTAATTTTATCGATAGCCCCAAATATATTATTTTTAAACAAGTATATCCCAACTAATGCTAAATTACTTTTAGGATGCTCTGGTTTTTCAACCAAGTTAATTATTTTACCATCCTCATTTAATTCAGCTACACCAAATTGTCTTGGATCATCAACTTCTTGTAAAAGTAAACGTGAAGAAAAATCAGATTCATCAAAACCACTTACAAATTCTTCAATTCCGGATTTAAGAATATTATCACCTAAATACATTACAAAAGAGTCACCATCAACAAAATCTTTAGCTGTTTTTGCTGCATGTGCTAAACCTTTAGGTTCTCCTTGCATAATGTAGGTAATATTAACACCAAACCTTGAACCATCACCTAAAGATTCCTTAATTTTATTAGGCATATTTGTTCCCAGTATAATCCCTATTTCAGTGATTCCAGCATCACGTAAATCTTCAATTGCATAATCAATAACGGGTTTATTAGCAATAGGGATTAATTGTTTAGGTCCTGTATGTGTCAATGGTCTTAACCTTGTTCCATGACCTCCTGATAAAATAACACCTTTCATGTAACTCACCTACAAAATATTAAGTTGTTAAATTATAAAGAATTTTAGAAATTCTTTAAATATACAATTATCTTTATATTTATAACAATATAAAATTTATTGAATTATAAAAATAAATTAAAAAAAAAGGAGATTATAAAGTTTTTGTTGCTTTATATAAACGTTCTGAATTATCTTTATACCAGTTAACAGTTTTTTCCATTGCATCTTCAAATGACCATTTAGGTTCCCAACCCAGTTTTTTGGTCTTAGTAGCATCCAAAGAATATCTTCTATCATGTCCTAGACGATCTTCAACATGTTGAATTAATGTTTCAGGTTTTCCTAATTTTTCAAGTATTAATTTGGTAATTTCTAAATTATTTTTTTCATTTCCACCACCAATGTTATATACTTCTCCAATTTTTCCTTTATGTAAAACTGTATCAACTCCAGCACAATTATCTTCTACATAAATCCAATCACGTACATTTTTTCCATCACCATAGACTGGTAACTTCTCATCATGTAATGCTTTAAGAATAAATAATGGAATTAACTTTTCAGGGAATTGTCTAGGTCCAAAATTATTACTGCTTCTTGTAATCATCACAGGAATTCCATAAGTTTTATAATATGCACTGACCAATAAATCTCCCCCAGCTTTACTTGCAGAATATGGACTGGATGGATCAATATTGTCTGTTTCTTTAAATGATCCTTCTAGGATACTTCCATATACTTCATCAGTGGAAATTTGAATATATTTCTCAACATCATATTTTCTAACCAATTCCAATAAATTTTGAGTTCCCAATACATCTGACTTAACGAATGATGCAGGATCAGTAATTGATTTATCAACATGAGTTTCAGCAGCAAAATTTACTACATAATCTGCATCTTTCATAGCTTGTGAAGAAACTTCTGCATCTGCAATATCGCCCTTAATAAAATTTATATTATCTAAACCTGCAAGATTTTCCATGTCTCCAGCATAAGTCAATTTATCTAAAACCGTTATTTCATAATCATCATATTTGTTTGAGATGTAATGAACAAAATTGGAGCCTATAAATCCAGCTCCGCCTGTTATCATAATTTTCAATATAATCACCTTAAATTTACATAAGCAATGTATCTAATAATAGATTTATCTAAAATTTTATTAATAATTTGTTTATTTTTTAAGATTATGGAATAGATTCTATATCTGTTGATTCGAGTTTAAAAATTACTGGCCTTAATCCATCATTACAACATACAATTGCTAAACCTGGTTTTTCAATCCAATCATGAAAATAAAATACATCTTCCCCAGCACCATGTGCTAATGCAAAAACATATTGATAAATAGCTTTCCAAGCTTCATCACAAAAATTATCCGGTTTTGCATAGTCTGCATAAAATACTTCCCCTTCCTTTAACATAGGACAAGTAGATAAATTTTTAACACCATACTCTTTTGCTAATTGCTCATTTAGTGTAGTCTTCAACACTGTTATCTTAACTTTTTTCATACATTTCCCACTATCAAATAAATTAATTATTAACAATACTCTCCGTATTCACATCCGGCATTTTCAATTTTAACATGATCAATTAAAGTTCCATCTTTTTTATATAATTTTATTTCTCCAAAACCTGTTCCACCATTCCATAACTTATTATGTAATTTTTTTCCATTAGGTGCTTCATAATTTATGAGCATCATTTCATCACGTTTACAATGTAATTCCAATTCCATATAAGAATTTCTGTTTGATGCTTTAATAGACCATAAATGAATTTCATCTCCCTCAACAAAATCAAAGTCTATTTTCACTAAATTCCAAAATCTTGCAAAATTATACTCATACATCTTTCCTTCATAATAGAAACCTATTAATAATTTTCTAGGAATTTCTATTCCAAATGCTTTAGGTCTTCCACCACCTGCTTCAAAGGCAGAATTATTTAATTTTTTTCCTGAAATTAAACTAGTTAAATTACATGAAGAAATCCATAACCATGGACTTGTAAAATCACCACCCCAATTTTTATCTGCATATCCATAAGATTTCTCAGGAATTACTTCATATTCAATACCATCTAATATAATCGTACCTTCATATTGTGTCTTTATCCCCTCAGCATGCCAAAACATTTCAAAAGAATTTAATTTTCTAAATAAAGAATTTGCACCATAACCAACATTAAATGTAATTTGTTTATCAATATCCAAATTCCATTCCATTTCTCCCGCATCACACATATATTCAGGATGTTCTTTAGCTTCACTTTCCGTAACTTTACAATATCCTTCCATATGGGTTTCGGTAAGTTTACATTTTCCCACATTGATATCTAATTTATTTGATGGACAATTAAAGTCTTTCATAGAATAAAAATTATGTATTTGCTTTGGATTATTTCCCCATGTACCAACTTTAATCATACAATATGATGGTTTCTTACCTAATGATCTATTTTCAGGTAATTGACCTAATGTTGGTTTATTTTCAGCTAAAGCAGGATTACAAACAAAGTATTCTATAAAAAATGCTTTAGCTTCACCAGTTTTTTTGTTGTATGCTGTTAATGAATGCCACCACCAATCATATCCTTTTTTTGCAAGGGGACCTTTTAACATATAATAATCCCTAGTAATATCACTTTTATTCATAAAATCACCATCTGATTTCAAAAAATTTTTAATTTGAACTAAGTTACATTATTCTCAAATATTTTCTAAATGGATAGTTTTTATTTATTTTTTATCATTAAATAAAATTTTATATTTTAATATCTAAAAATATAACTATGAAATATTTTATTACGGGAGGTAGTGGTCTTTTAGGTGAAAGACTGGCTACTGTTGCAAAAGAAAATGATGAACTAACATTAGCACATAATAGTAACCCTTCAGAAAATACCATTAAATGTGACATAACTAATGAACAAGAAGTAATCAATACAATCGAAAAGGAAAAACCGGATGTTATCATCCATTGTGCTGCTATGACCAATGTAGATTTATGTGAAGATGAAAAAGAAATCGCATATAAAGTAAATGGTGATGGAACAGGTTTTTTAGCCAAAGCTGCAAATAAAATAGGTGCAAAAATTATTTATGTTTCTACAGACTTTGTTTTTGATGGAAATAGAGGTTATTATAAAGAAAATGAAGCAGTGAATCCATTAGGTATTTATGCTAAATCAAAATATGAAGGAGAAGTTCAATTAGAAAAATATAGTGAAAATTGGGCAATCGCAAGGGTAAGTGTACTTTATGGTTGGCATAGCCGACCAAACTTTACTACTTGGGTCATTGATCAATTAAGACAAAAAAACGAAATCAATATTGTTACTGATCAAGTAAATTCACCTACTTTGGCAGATAATGCTGCTGAAGCAATATATAAAATTGCAGAAAAAGATAAAAAGGGTATTTTCCATACTGCAGGAAATGATGCAATCAATAGATTCGATTTTACTAAAAAAATTGCTGATGCATTTGATTTAGATGATTCCTTAATCAATCCTACAACTAGTGAACAATTTATTCAAAAAGCACCTAGACCTAGAGATTCATCATTAAACGTAAATAAAGTAGAAAAAGAATTAGGAATAAAAATGGAAACTTGTTCTGAATCTCTTAAAAGAATGGCTGATACAGAATAATTTCCAAAACCCTTTTTTTTTTCGAAATGTTTATATAGAATGAGAAAGATAGTTAATAGTAACCTTTATTTATAAGGTTGTTGGTTAAATCCACCAGAATATAATACTTATTTTTATATGCGGGGGTGGTCGAGCGGTCAAAGGCGCTAGGTTGAGGGCCTAGTGAGGTAGTCTCTTCGCGGGTTCGATTCCCGTCTCCCGCATTTTCAATAATTTTAATAATTAACTTATTTTTATTGTTATTTTTAGTTTTGAACCCTTTTTCAACTCATTAATTAAATTGATATTCAAATCTTTTGCTGCTTTATCTGAATTAATCATTAATGTCCTATTACATGTAAAGTTACTTTTTCTACAAACCATGTCTGTTGGATGATCCAATGTTAATTTTGATGAACCATAACCCACTATTTTATCAGAATAATTATCCGTCTCTAAAATCAACTCAATTTTATTGTTATCTGTTTTAATTTGATTTTTTAACTCTTCAGGCAAATCTTTTAACGTAACGTTAGAATTCACTCCAATAATACAATCTCCTTTTAAAGTTAACGTTTTATCAGCAGTAATTTCAAACGTTGATTTATGAAGAGAAGTAACATTTTCATGACCATTTGCTAAAAAACTATATTGCATATACTCACCATAGATACTAATTAATTATTATATTGATTTATAAACTATAAAAAGTGTAATTTATGGATAAAAAAAACAATGAAAACAAGGGTAATTATTGTTTAATAATTTCTATAAAAGAAGATTCGAATATTAAAATTGGTGCCAAAGGTAAAATCTTTTTTCAAAAGGGATACTATGTTTATGTTGGTTCAGCATTAAATTCTTTGACAAAAAGGATAGAAAGACATATCTCTAAAAATAAGAAAAAACATTGGCATATTGATTATTTATTATTAAATAAAAACACACAATTAGATGAAGTGATATACACATACTCAATAGAAAAGATTGAATGTGCGATATCTGCTGAAATAAACAAAAAGTCGGATGAATATATAGAACTTTTTGGTTGTTCTGATTGTAATTGTAGGTCCCATTTATATTATTTTAAGTCATATGAAAATGCCATAAAAAATAGTATTAACTCTTATAAAAAAATAGGTTATAAACCATATTACTGGTTTAACAATAATTAAACATATTTATGGAAAAATGTTTCAAATTCTTCAACTGTCATCGGAGTAGGAATTGAAAAAGATTCATTATTAACAATCCTAGAGACTAGTTCCCTGTATATATCTGCTTGTTCTGAATTTGGAAACATTTCTAAAACTGTTGAAGCGTTATATTCACTTTTTTGAACCAAATCACTACGTGGAATTACACTTATAACTTTACTTGAAATTAAAGAAGCAAATTCTGTTACAATTTCAATTTCATCTTTAACATTTCTACAATTACAAATTATACCTCCCAATTTTCCATTAAGCTTACGAACACCCTTTGCAATGTTGTTAGCAGCATATAATGACATATACTCCCCACTAGTTACAATATATACCTCATCCGCATAATCTTCACGTAAAGGAACACTAAAACCACCACAAACCACATCACCCAAAACATCATATATAACAAGTTCCGGATTACTTTTAAATGCGGATATTTTATTCAATAGTTTCATTGCAACGATAACACCCCTACCTGCACATCCTACACCAGGTTCAGGACCTCCAGCTTCAACACATAAAGTATTATTAAATCCTTCATAAACTATATCTTCAAAAAGGGGTTCTTTGCTTTTTTTAATTGTATCCAAGATTGTTGGAATCCTTTTTCCAACTAAAGTCCTAGTTGTATCAGATTTAGGATCACACCCAATTACAAATGTATCCCCACCATATGCGGCAGCCATATTTGAAACTGTAGTGGATTTTCCAATACCTCCCTTACCATAAATTGCTATTTTTTTAACCATTATATCACCGTTTAATTTAGTAAAACTTTTTTATATACATGATCATTTTCACGTACAACATTTTCTAGTTTAATTCCTACAGAATAATTACTTACTTTGTCAATATTTTTTCCGTCAATTTGCATTGATGAAACTTTTTCACTTACACTACCGGTTTTATTTCCTTGGATAATTATTGTATCCCCTACTTCTAAAGTATCCCACAATTTTATTTCCGCAACATTAATTTTTTTATAAAAATTTGTGACTTGACCTATGTCTACCTTCTTATAAGTCGCTTGATTATCCAAACTAGTTTCTTTAGGGGTTCTGAAATAAAATCCTGTATCAAAACCTCTATTGAAAACTGATTTTAATTCTTCTTTCCATTTAGGAATTAATTCCTTAGATGATTGATCCCACAAACCATTTTCATATAATTTTATGGCATCTGAATAACAATTAGTTACTGTTGAAACATAATCTGGTGCTCGTGCTCGCCCTTCTATTTTAAAAGCATCTATTCCAGCTTCAATTAACTCAGGAATATGTTCTATCATACACATATCTTTAGGACTGAGTAATCTTGATTTTTCTATATCATTATCTTCAGGTTGGGATAAAATCAATTGTTTTTCTTCTGTAGAATTTAGAATCCATTCTTGTCTACATGGTTGTAAACATTCCCCACAATTTGCATTCCGATCATAAAAATAAGAACTTAAAAAACATCTTCCAGATATTGCAACACACATTGCACCATGAACAAAAGTTTCAATTTCTATTGGAGAACTTCTTTTAATATTTTTAATATCTTCTAAAGATAATTCTCTTGATAATACAGCTCTGGTAACTCCAAGTTCTTTATATACTTTTAACGCTTCAGAATTAGTTACATTTGCTTGAACACTTAAATGTATAGGTATCTCATGTTTATTTGCAATATTTAGCATACCCATATCTGAAATAATTAATGCATCGACTTCATATTCTTCTAATTTATTTAGTTGCTTTTTATATT
This sequence comes from Methanosphaera stadtmanae, assembly GCA_015062805.1. GTDB lineage: Archaea > Methanobacteriota > Methanobacteria > Methanobacteriales > Methanobacteriaceae > Methanosphaera > Methanosphaera stadtmanae_C. Next base: position 227,740 of record SUTQ01000001.1, on the reverse strand, counting down.
TTTCTAATTGATAATCTGAAACTATAGTATTTGTGCAAACATACAATTTTTTATCATTATCATGACATTGCTTTGATATTTCTCCAATATCACTTAACTCTATATTAGCAACATTTGCTCTCATATTATAATCTGTTATACCAACATAAACTGAATCAGCATTGTTATTAATTGCAGCACTAACTGAACGTTTATCCCTTGCAGGAGCTAATAATTCAACCATTTAAACCACATAAAAAAAATATAAAAAAAGATGAAGAATTATTCTTCTTTATCATATAATTCAGGAGGTATAATAGTAGGATATTCTTCCGTAATACAACCTAAACATAAATCTTTTCTTGGTGTACCAATTGATTCCACTAATCCTTCAATACTAATATATCCAATTGAATCAACACCAATTAAATCCCTAATTTCCTCGTTAGTTCTATCTACTGCCAACAATTCTTCTTTAGTTGCCATAGCTATACCATAATAACATGGAGATATAATTTCTGGACAACCAATTAATAAATGAACTTCTTTAGCACCAGCACTTCTAATCATTTTTATTATAGTTTGAGATGTTGTTCCTCTGACTACACTATCATCTATGACTATTACTCGTTTATCTTTTAAAACGGATTCAACAGTATTCATTTTTAATTTAACAGCAGTATTCCTATCTTTTTGTGTAGGCATGATAAATGTTCTTCCAACATAACGATTTTTAATTAAACCTTCTGCGTATGGAATTCCTGATTCTCTAGCATAAGCTAATGTGGCGGGGATAGATGAATCAGGAACAGCAATTACTACATCAGCATCAATTGGATATTCTTGTGCTAAACGTTTTCCAATATTCAAACGTACTTCATAAACACTTTTATCAAATATTATACTATCCGGCCTAGCAAAATAAAGATATTCGAACATACAATTTGCAGTATGGTTAGGTGTTGGCATTTTATGACTAGTTTCTTTTTTACCATCAATTTCTAAAATTTCGCCAGGTTCAATAGATCTTTCATATTCAATATCTAATGAATCAAAAGCAACCGTTTCAGATGCTAGAACTACAAAATTATCACTCCTACCCAAAGACAATGGTTTCATTCCCAAAGGATCTCTTACAGCATATAATACGCCATTAATAACGGCAACAAAAGAATATGAACCTATTAATTTTTGACAAGTGTTTTGAATTGCATCAATAGCATCTTTTGTTTTGTTATATTCATCAATAATCATATGACAAATAACTTCAGAATCTGTAGTGGATCTAAACTCAAATCCAGAATCTACCAATTCTTCACGAAGTAATCTTGAATTTACAAAATCACCATTATGAGCAAAAGCAATTATTATATCATCTTCATGTTCTACAAAAGGTTGACAATTTTCAACAAGAGATTCACCTGTTGTAGAATATCTTACATGCCCTATTCCTACATTTCCATTCAAAATATCAATTAAATCCTTATCAAACACATCAGATACTAAACCCATACCTACATGTGTATTAATTCGTCCTTCTTTTAAAACACTTATACCAGCAGATTCTTGTCCTCTATGCTGTAAAGTATATAATCCAGAATATATCCATGAAGCAACATCTACTGACTCCTCAAAAGAATATATCCCTATAATTCCACATTTATCTTGCAATTCGTCTTGCACGTTTTTCTCCCCATAAAATGCATTAATAAAATAGAAGTTGAAATAAAAATTATATATTATAATAATATTTTTAAAATTCAGAATACTTATATTTTCTTAATAATTAATAATGATAAAAATAATTTATAATAAAAAAAAATAATATAAAAGGGAAGGTTAAAGATTAAATAATTATAAAATGTTTTTTCCAACTTCTGCAGCTTGTGCTAATTGATCTTCTTTTTCATTAATTGCTCCGGGAACATTGTTATCTGATAAAACAACTAAATCTACTGTTTGGAAACCTAAAAATTTGAATGCGTTGAATTGAATTTCTAATCCTGCTTTAAATGCATCTGGATCCGGTGTTCCTTGAGATACAATGAATGAAACTTTTTTACTAGCAAATTTTTCCATAAATGAAGATTGGAAGTAGGAGTATAATCTGTCAATGATTAATTTCATTTGTGCATTTATATCAAAGAAATAAACAGGTATTGAGAATATAATTCCGTCTGCTTCTTCAATAGCTTGATAAATTTGAGTCATATCATCATCAATTGCACATTTTCCTTCGTGAGCTTTACAATAGTTATCTCCTTGACATGCTGAAATATTTAATTTGTTTGAGTCAATAAGTTGAGTTTCTGCCCCTTCTGCTTCTGCTGCTTCTAAAGCTTTTTCTAAAGCTATTTTACAGTTACTAACTTCTCTAGGACTAGTGTTTATTCCTACTATTTTCATATTAATCACCATTAATATATTTATAGTTCATTTAATAAATATATAACACCAGTTATATTATTTCTTTCCGTAACCATAGAATATTAATGAATTAAAAATATTGAAATTATAAATATTAAAAAGTTATTAATTAAAATTTTCAAAACTTAAATTAATTAATAGAAACAAAAAAAGAAATATAACTATTGGAGTTCGAAATAGTGAAAGTCAATTATGAATGTGCATCTTGCATGTTAAGACAATCTCGTGAAGCAATAGAACATGCAACTGAAGATTATGAAAAAAGAATGGATGTAACATTGAAAGTTTTAGAATATATGAATACTAATTTTAAAAAAAATATCAATTCAAACAAATTAGGAACTGATTTACATCACTTGATAATGAAAGAAACAAATAATAATGATCCTTATAAAGAATTAAGAGAAGAAGGTAATCAGGTAGCTGAAAAACTAATCCCTATGATTAAGGAACTTCTTGAAAAAGATGACAGCCTAGAAAATTATATAAAAATTGCCGTAGCTGGAAATATCATAGATTTTGGAGCATTAGACGAAAATACTGATATGGAATTATTAATAAAAAATCAACTTACCATAAAACCTGCTATAAATGATAGGGAAATATTGGAAAACGATTTACATAATGCAAAAACAATATTATATTTAACAGATAATGGTGGGGAGATAGTTTTTGATAAACTATTAATTAAAAAAATTAAAGAAGAGTATGATGTAAATATAATTTTAGCTTTAAAAGAAAATCCAATAATTAATGATGCAATAGTTTCAGATGCAAAAAAGTTAAAATTAGAAAAATATGCAGAAATTATAAGTATTGGTGCTTCTTCAGTAGGTGTTGTAAAAGATTATATCTCCAATGAACTTAAAGAATATATGAACTCAGTAGATTTAATCATTAGTAAAGGAATGGGTAATTATGAAGGTTTAACCGAAATGTACCTTAAAACACCAGTCTATTTTTTATTGACTGTAAAATGCAATGTAATCTCTAGAGAAATAGGCGTTCCTATTAGAAGTCCAGTAATCTTAAAGAAATATTTAACAAATTAAACAAAATGCTTTTCAAATGAAGATACATAACTATAAATTATAGTGGGATATGCGTTATATAAACCTATCATATTCTTATCATTGATTTTATTATTCGAATATTCTGTGAAAACCAAAATCATTTCTTTATTATCACTAATTACTAGTTGTGCTGCAGGTAAATTCATATATTTTATTTCAAGTGGAATATCTTTTAATTCTTTTTCAAGATTATAAACTTTGTTATTATATGTAAATTGTCTAACAGCCAATATTTTAACTTTGATTCCTTTTTTTAATAGATAGACCAGTTGTTTTTTAAATTTTGATAATTCAGAAGGAATAATAAAACCTATCCTAAAATAAATTACTGATTCTGTTTTTTTAATTAAGAAATATTGCTTTTCCAAAATATTTTCTTTGTCTTCTATAGAAATTATAGGAGTATTTACACTTGGAAGCTTACTTTCATATAATTGAGTAATATTTTCTTCCAAATAATCCAAATTCTTGATAATTTGCTCCTTATATTTTTTAAATGTTTCATTTGGTGGTAACATATAATATTCGATTGGTCTTCCCATTTTAATACTGATCATCCCCTTTACATGCAAATTTTCTAAAACTGCATATACTTTTGACCTAGGAACGTTTGAATGTTTACTTATTTCATCTGCATTTCCAGAAAGTAGATATGCTAATGACAAATAAACTTTAGATTCATATTCTGTTAAACCCATTAACTTTAACTTATTAATCATTTCTTCCATACTCTCACCATTATTATGTGGTATTATTACAATTATAAAAATACTTTTCTATTTTCACTAACATAGTGACATATTTTTATATAGCTATTTATTTAAAAGAAATAGTATAAAAAAAATAGGTGATTAAATGAATAACAATATGTTCTGTTACCAATGCTCACAAACAGTAAATGCAGAAGGATGTACTGTGGCTGGTGTTTGTGGCAAAAATGAAACTTTAGCTAGATTACAAGACAACATAATATTTGCAATAAAAGGAATAGCAGCTTATGCTTACCAAATGAGAGAATTTGGAGAAAATGATGAAGATATCAATGCATTTTTAGAAAAAGCATTATATACAACATTAACTAATGTAAATTTCGATGTACAAAATCATATTGATATGGCATTGGAAGCAGGTCAAATCAATATTAAAGCAATGGCCGGCCTTAAAAAAGCACATATAGAAAATTATGGTGAACCAGAACCTGTTGAAGTATGTAAAGGTGCAAGTAAAGGACATGGTATCCTAGTGACAGGACATGATTTAAAAGTTTTAGAAGAATTACTAAAACAAACCGAAGGTAAAAATATTAATATTTATACTCATAGTGAAATGTTAATAGCTCATGCATATCCAGAATTAAAAAAATACGAACATTTAAAAGGTCAATTAGGTGGATCTTGGATTGATCAAAAAGAAATATTTGCAAAATACAATATCCCTATATTAGTTACAACCAATTGTGGATTAATTCCAGCAGATTCATATGCTGAACGTATTTACACATCAGGAATTGCTCAATTACCAAATACTCCTCATATCAAAAATTATGATTTTTCAGATATTATAAAGCAAGCATTAGAATTACCCGAACTTGAAGAAGAAGAAAAAACATCATATACTACAGGTTTTGGAAAAACCACTGTATTATCACTCGCTGATACCATTAAAGAAGCTGTACTTGGAGGAAAAATTAAACAATTCTTCGTAATGGGTGGTTGTGATGTTCCTTATAAATCTGAAATGAACTACTTCACTGAATTTGCAAAACAATTACCAGAAGATACTGTAATCTTATGTGTAGGTTGTGGAAAATACAGATTCAATGATTTAGATTTAGGAGACATCGATGGCATACCTAGATTAATTGATTTAGGACAATGTAATGATGCAATTGTTGGAGCAGAAATATTAACAGCACTTACTGAATTATTTGATATGGGATTAAATGATTTACCTGTAACATTTGTATTAAGTTGGATGGAACAAAAAGCAGTTTCAATTCTTTGGAGTTTATTATCATTAGGACTCACAAACATACATATAGGTCCTATTCTTCCTGCATGGGTCGATGAAACAATTTTAAGTGTTTTAGTAGAAAACTTTGATCTTAAATTAGTTTCTACACCAGAAGAAGATATAAAAGAGATATTAGGATAATTTCCCAATAACTTTTTTTTTAATTTTTGGGGTTGGTTGGAGAATTCAAGATATCAGAAAATTCAAGATCAGCTTCCCATTTTTCTTTACATTCACAATTAAAATTTTCCAATTCTTCAGGGATACTTTGCTCTAAATTTGATTTTATTATAAGGCTTTTAAGTTTTGAATTACATTGTTTACAATTATAAGGTCCTCTCCGCGTACCATAACCTGCAGTATCCATAATCATTGGAATATCAACATTTTTTCGAACTTCCTTTATAATTTTTATTAAACTCCAAATCCAAGGAGGATTATATGAACCTCTTTTCCACAGATAATCCATCATAGTACCTCCATGAACAGTAGCAGGACAATAAGCTAATCGTCTAACACCTACCTCTTTAGCATATTTTGCTGACTCAATTGATTCATTAATTGCTTCTTTTTCGGAGATTAAAATAGGTTTTACTAAGAGATATGCTTTTGCTCGAATATCATAATCCTCTATTGAATTAATTACAGAAACACATCTTTCAAATGAATTATTAGTTATCCCTTTATTAATTTTATTTAAACGAGTTTCTTCATTGGATGTTTCAAGACCTATGCCAATTTCAAATATTTTATTAGGAATCAGTTGTGCTAAACGAATTAAAGAATCTTCCTCAATGTATTCTGGTTTTGATTCAATAATTACCTCTTTAATTTGATCATACTTGTTAAATTCATTGAAAATATAATTTTGTACTTTTTCAGGAATTTCATTATTGTTTAAAAAACTACCTGAAACAAATATTTTTATTGCAACATTTTCATGTGAGGAAATATCAGTTTTCTCCAATTGTTTAGTCCATTCTTTATCAAAGATTTCTATTAATTTTTTTTCTGAAATTTCAGTTAATGGTGAATCCGCAATATAACTGCACATTGTACATCCACCACTTTTAGTAGCCCATTCACAACCACTTGTTGGTAAAACTATAAAAATAGTATAACCTACTGAATCATATAATCTATCTTCATTTGCCCAACTAGCAGCATATGCTTGTAATGGTTTTTTTTCTTTTTTTCTTTCTCGTTTTTTAATGATATTTTCAATTGCATTTTCTCTAATTTGTTTATTAATCTCTTGAATTTTCATAAAAACAACCTTAATCATATGAATTAATTATATCTCCCAATAATTTTAAAGATTTTACCCTATCTTTACCAATAGGTGAACCCACAACAAATTCATTAATACCCAAACTATCCATTTGTTCAATTTTTTCCTGAATGTTTGTTGGAGTTCCACATACACTAAATGCATTTACCATATTTTCATCAATTAAACGGGTAGCAGTTTTAAAATCATATTTAGCTAATGCTTCCCTAACTGCTATTGCAGCATCCTTTGAAATATTATGACGTTCTAGTACAATGTCCGGTGCTCCAGCCATAATAAATGCAACAACAATTTTTGATTGTTTATAAGCCACACTGATATTTTCATCAACACTACATGCCGTATAAGCAGCAAAAGAAAAATCTTTTTCAGATTTATTTACTTTAGATAATCCTTCTTTAATTAATGGAATTGCAACTTCAAAATCTTTATAATTGGAAGCATTAATCAAACATCCATCTGCGACTTCACCAGAACCTTTTAACATCATAGGTCCTTGAGCAGCCATATAAATAGGAATTTTATTTTCAACTTTTTTTGTTCCACTTAAAAAAGCTCCCTGTTCCAGTTTTTCACCATTTAATAATTTTCTAATAGTTACAATGGCATCTTTAACAGTTTTAAGTGGTTTATTCCATGATAAATTTAATGTTTCCATCGTGGCTTTATCACCAGGACCCACACCCAAAATTGCACGACCATCTGAAATTTCATTTAATGTTGAAGTAGCTGCAGCAATTGTTACTGGATTCCTAACATAAGGATTTGATACTCCGGACCCCATTTTTATTGTAGATGTCTCATAAGCGGAAATAGATAATACTTCAAAAACATCCCGATTATTATAATGATCAGTTATCCAAACATTTTTAAAACCTATCTCTTCTGCTAGTTGAATAATTTCAACAATATCTTTAATAGGTTCATTTGGTAGAAGTTCTAAACTAAATTTCAATTACATCCCTCAATAATTGTTAAACATGTGAAATATTTAAAATAATTATATATTATATTATGTAAATCATAACTTCTATAATTATTTATTGAAATTGTAAAAATAGTTATTTAAAAAAGATAAGATAAAAAAATAAAAAAAAAAGATTTGGATAAAAATCCAATTTAGAAATATAATTCGGTGTATCTGTTAATTGTTGAACATGAACCCCAATTCACAATATTATTGAATGTATTTTGATTTGAGGTAGTATCACAGGAATACCATTTTCCGCCCACATAACATTCAACCCATACGTGACCTATTACCAGACCACTTCTGAAGTAACATGTTGCATGGCAATATCTTGCAGGTATATTTGCAGTACGATACATACCGAGTAACAAATGACTTTGGTCAACACAATTACCTAAACCATCTTGTAAAGTTTTGATAGCTCCACGTCTAGTGTTCATATAACCACTATAATCAGTCACCTTATTAACATAATTAAATATTGCAACTGCTTGATTATATGTGCCTGATACACCAGATATAGCTTTTTGAACAGCATTTTTAATAACTGTTGAATTTACATAACTATTCTTAGCATTTGTAAGGTATTTTTCAAATCCGGTAGGCACTGAATTAGTTGGAACATATGTTGATGAATCCGAACCACTGGAACTTGAAGAACCACTAGAACTTGAAGAACTACTTATACTTAAAACTGTCACATAATTAGGTAATCTCTTATTATTCATCGTAAATGATAATGCTTTTGCTAGAGTATAAACTGTATCATTGAAGTTTAAGTTTACTCCGGTAGTTGCGAGCATTACATTTGGAGCTCTACCATTATCTTTGTAGAAATCAATTAATCTATATGCCATTGATACATAGTCATCTTTATCTAACTGGAAATCATATTTTGTAGATTGTATATATGTTGAAGGTTCTTCAAAACCACCATTATGATATGAATTATTATAGGAAAGTGCTTGAGCAAACATATATAATAAATCAGTCATTGACACTTGATTACCATTAATGGTTACATAATTAGGTAATCTCTTGTTCTTTAAAACAAAATTCTGAGTTGAGTTAGCCTTTTCAAGAATTTGTGCATAAGTATATGTTGCTACATAATCTTCTTGAACTCTCATAAATGTACTTGTTCTAACAGCATTTAATCCACTTGATCCTCCATAAACAATGGATATATTATGAAGCCCATATTTTAAATTGGCTTGATATTTATAATCTGCAGAATTATTTATTACATTAACTGTACCTATGGTTTTTCCATTAACTTTAAAAGATACTTTTCCACTAGCATTTGCATAACCAGTATCAGTTATTTTAGCATTTAAATAAACATAACTTCCTTTTTTTGCAAATATTAATGAATCCTTCACAATAGTTGGAGTCCTTTTAGAAACTACAATAGTAGTATTTTTTTCGTTATAATTTGTTGTAGTTGATTCACCAACTTTAAATATTAATGTATATGTTCCTGCTTTAGCTGGAACAATAAACTCTCCAGATGCCACTCCATTTTTAACTGTGGTTGATATTATCGTTTTTCCATTTAATTTGAAAACTGCTTTTTGACCATTAGCTAAAGTTCCATTAGTATATTTAACTGTTGCTACTAATTTTTCTTTAGAAGCTGATGTTGTTGTAATTTTAGACAAGGATACAGCTAAATCATACCTAGTAATTGATAAAGTAACATTTTTCCTACCAGTTAATGAAGTAGAAGTCTCACCAACTATAATTTCCATAGGATATTGTTTTGCTGTCCAAATAGGAATAGTATATTTGGCTGAAAAACTACCATTAGATACTCTAGTTTGAATAATTGTTTTACCATTTACTTTAATTGATACTTTAGCAGAGTTTAATTTTTCACCATTTTTAAAAGTAACATTTCCTTGTATATTAATTGTCTCACCAGAACGTGCTGAAATTCCTTTTGCATTGATAATTATTGGTTTTTGAGTAGTAGATGTAGTTTCTGACTTAACTTGTGTATTGTTAGTACTTGATTGTTTAGTTATTGTTTTATCAGTAGATGATGAATTTACATTTGTTATAGTTTCATATTCATTGCTTACTTTATTTTCTATAGAATTTGATTCTATATTGGTAACACTCTTAGATTGCGAATTTTCAGCAATATTTTGATATCCAGTATCATTTATTGCTGAACTATCAGTAGTTGTATCTGCAGCAGACAATGCTGAAATACTAAGCAATACTGAAACTAAGAGAACCAAAATCAAACTTCTCTTAATCTTACCGCCTCCTATAATAAACCAAAAAAATTAATACTTTAGTTATTTGATAGTTATCTCTTTATGAGAGAAAACTTATTTTTGGCTTATTTTTGATAGTAATCAATTTTTCAATAAATTAATAAGCTATGAAAACAAGAATCTATACAATTCTTAACATTAACTTATATTGTTATAAGTATTTAAATATATAGTACAAACATTTATATAGAAGTAATTTATTTTTATAAAAAATAGTTTAATAAATGATTTTAAAAAATATTTGTATCAAAAAAAGTTGTATGAGTATTTATTTAACATTGATAAAAATAAATATAAATGTTTTAAAAAAAAATAAAGAAAATTAAAAGGAATTGAAACTCATTTAATTAAAGATTTACTAAAATAAAATAGTTAAAGAATAGAAAAGTATATAAATAACATTGAATATAACTTATATTGTACTATGTACTATATGTTAGTCCCATAGGGTAGTGGCAATCCTCCTGGTCTTTGGAACCGGGGACAGCGGTTCGACTCCGCTTGGGACTACTAATTTTATTCTAATTTTGAAAAATTTTTTATATTAACTTAAACATAATTTTACATGAAAAAATAAGGAGATTAATTATGCCTTATCAAGATCCAATTAAAGAATATTTAGATGAAGATCCAGAAAGAAGAGTAAAATTATTTTATATATATACAAGGATAATGATTGTGTCTACTTTTTTAATTGCGTTCGGTGTAATCGTATATATATTATTAACTTTTGGAATTATTTAATTAATTTTCGAATTATATATTTTTTTTCTAATGATTTCTGCTTTACTCATTGCATTTTCAAGAATCCTATCTGAAACCAGTATTGTGGATATTGGAAAACCTTTTTTTATCGTTAAATCTTGTGATGAAACATCTTTGATATATGTATCTTCAATAATGTTGTATTTAGCATCATCAAATGAATAAGGGAGCAATTTTACTGTAAATTTCTGTAAACTTGGAATATTTACTTTAACATCATTACATACATCCATATGAGCCTTTGCAAGATTCATATTAAAACTGGATTCTACACATTCAAAAGTACCTTGAATTCTAGGATTTACTTCAATTACATAAACCTTATTTTTTTTTAAAATAAAATCAATACCATTTGACCCTAATAACTTGAACATTTTAGAAATTTTTGTTGAGATATTGATTAATTTAGGATTTGAATTTATTAATGGAGTTATATTCCCACAATACATAAATTCAGAAGCACCTAACATTTTAGATCCTACTATTTGTTCAGAAGTTGTAACCATGTCAATGTTATGATTTTGATAAGATAAAAAGGAACTACTAACACTATCCCCTTCAATAAATTCTTGTAATAAAAAAGGTTTTTCAAGATTAAGATTTTTATTAAAAAAATTTATCCCTAATCCACCAGTACCTATAATAGGTTTAACAATAAATTTTTTTTCAGAATAATTTTTAATTATTTCACAGGCTTCTTTAGAAGAATCTAATTTAAAAGTTAAAGGCATTAAAAAATTTTTATGTAATTTTTTATACATTTTATACTTATCGACAATGTTTTTATTATTTGCATTTCCTATTATTTTTGAACGAGGAAATCTATCTGTATCAACATCACTAGTAAATATAATAAAATCCACTTCATTTACATAATTTAATGCTAAATCTTCTATTATTTTTAAATCAAAACTATCATAATATGAAGGAACAATTAACTTTTCCACATACTTTTTTTGATCTTCTAATTCGAAAAAACTAGTAGCATACACTATATAACCTAATTCACTTAATGACTTTGATACTGCTCTAGTGTTAGAACCAACAACTAAAATTTTTGTAATAATAATACACCCTTATTTTTTTAAATTGTATGATAAATAAAATTAGTAATTTAATAAATATAATTGTTTTGAAAAATAGTATTTTATAAAAATATAGAAAGGTTAAAAAAAGAATAATTAAAGGAAAACCCATAATTATTCAGATTCTTTTGCATCCATATTACGTTTAATAACTTTAAGTTGTACGAATTGTTCCCTTTCCATTTCCTCTAAACGCATTTCAATAAATGAAATTGTGTTGTTAATACGAGGAATCATTACATGCTCTAAAGCATTAACTCTTCTTTTTGTTGCTTCAACTTCTTTAGCTAACATAATAATGGTTTTTTCAATTTCACCAAGTTCAATGATAATCTTAATAGATTCTTCAAATTCTTTAGCTGCAATATCTAAGTTTGCTGAAGTTCCAGCAAAACCGTAACCTCTACTTATTACATCATTGTGAGTTGATTTACTTTTTACAACAGGGACAGAAACACCCATAATACTTCTAGAACTTATATCTAATTCAATAGATTCTCGAACTGATAAAGCTGCACGTTTAACTGCCATATCTCCCATGTCTATTTGAGCTTTGTTTAATTCAGCGTATGCAATTGCTAATTTTTTTTCAACTTCATCCCTAGAACCTTGAACACGATCTAGAATTTCAAAAAACTCCTTAATTAGAGCGTCTCTTTTTTCTTTAAGAAGACTATGACCTTTGGTAGATAATTTAGCTCTGTCTTTTAGATTAAGAAGTTCCATACGTGTTGGATTAATTCCATCTAATTTTTCTCCTGCCATTATCTAGCCTCCTATTCTGATATATTTTCCATTAAAGATAGTTGAAAGATAGATACTATTCTTCAACAACTTCTTCAGATGGGAAATATTTTTCAACAAATTCGTCTTTAACACGTTTAAGTTCAGTTTTAGGTAAGATAGATAATAATTTCCAACCTAAGTCAAGAGTTTCTTGAATAGATCTATCTTCATCAAGACTTTGTCTGATGAATTGATCTTCAAATGCGTCAGCAAATCTTAAGTATTTTAAATCGTTTTCAGTTAAAGCTTCTTCCCCTACTACTGCGGTTAAGTCTCTTAAATCACGACCTTCTGCATAAGCAGCATATAATTGGTCAGACACTCCACTGTGGTCTTCACGAGTACGTTCTCCACCAATACCCCCACTCATTAACCTTGATAATGAAGGAAGTACGTTTACAGGAGGATAAATACCTGTTCTGTCTAATTCACGATCTAATACAATTTGACCTTCTGTAATATATCCAGTTAAGTCCGGAATTGGGTGAGTAATATCATCTTGAGGCATAACTAAGATAGGCATCTGAGTAATAGAACCATCTTTACCATTGATACGTCCTGCACGTTCATACATCTGTGATAAGTCAGTGTACATGTAACCTGGATATCCTCTACGACCAGGTACTTCACTACGTGCTGATGAAATTTCCCTAAGTGCTTCACAATAGTTAGTAATATCGGTAAGAATTACTAATACGTGCATACCTTTTTCAAATGCAAGGTATTCAGCTGTTGTTAAAGCCATTTTAGGAGTCATGATTCTTTCAATAGCAGGGTCGTCTGCTAAGTTCATGAATACTGTTACTCTTTCAAGAGCACCAGTTTGTTCAAACTCGTTCATGAAGAAGTTTGCTTCTTCGTGAGTAATACCCATTGCACCGAAAATTACTGCAAATTCAGTATCTTCTGCAAGTACTTTTGCTTGTCTTGCAATTTGAGCTGCAAGTTGGTTGTGTGGTAAACCGGAACCTGAGAAGATAGGTAATTTTTGACCACGTACAAGTGTGTTCATACCGTCAATGGTAGATATACCAGTTTGAATAAATTCTGCAGGGAATTGTCTTGCTGCAGGGTTCATAGGTGAACCGTTTACGTCTAATTCTTTATCTGGAATAATATCTGGTCCACCATCTATTGGTCTACCAATACCATTGAAAATTCTTCCAAGCATATCTGCAGATACACCGATTTTTGCTGTTTCACCAGTGAAACGTACTTTTGTGGATAATGTGTTAAGGTCACTTGTACCTTCGAATACTTGAACAAGAGCTATGTCATTTTCTACTTCAAGAACTTGACCAGTTCTGTTTTCACCTGAAGGGGTTTCGATTTCTACAATTTCGTTGTAAGCTACACCTTCAACATCTTGAACAACCATTAAAGGTCCAGATACTTCGGATACTGTAGTGTATTCCCTTGTTTTAATATCTACGTCATTCATTGTACAGCCTCACTACATTGTTTTTGTATTGCATCTCTTAATTCTTCGGTTTTTGCTTCGAATTCATCTTCTGGTACATATTTCATTCTGTCTAAATCAACTCTAACATCTAAGTTAACAAGTTTATTTACATCTCCACCATCAGCTAATGCTTCTTGTGCTGTTGTGTTGTATAATAAAAGTGTTTTTAACATGTTATATTGTTTTTGAGGAGAACAATATGTATCTGTGTCATCGAATGCATTTTGTTGTAAGAAGTCTTCTCTTAACATACGTGCTGCTTCTAATGTTACACGGTCTTTTTCAGGTAATGCATCAGGACCAACTAATTGTACAATTTCGTTAAGTTCTGCTTCTTTCTGTAAAAGAGCCATTGCTGTATTTCTTAACTCTCTCCAGTCACTACCTACTTCATTGTTCCACCAGGATGTGATACTGTCCACATAAAGTGAATAACTGTTTAACCAGTTAATAGATGGGAAGTGACGTCTGTCTGCAAGTGATGCATCTAATGCCCAGTATACTTTTGCAATACGTAAAGTGTTGGTTGTAACTGGTTCTGATACGTCCCCACCTGCAGGAGATACTGCTCCAACTACGGTTACAGATGCAATTGCTTTGTGTGAACCAATAGTTGTTACTCTTCCTGCACGTTCATAGAATTGTGCTAATCTTGATGCGAGATATGCAGGGTAACCTTCTTCCCCCGGCATTTCTTCAAGACGTCCAGAAATTTCCCTCATAGCTTCTGCCCATCTTGAGGTACTGTCTGCCATGAGTGCTACATCGTAACCCATATCTCTGAAGTATTCTGCAATGGTAATACCTGTGTATACACATGCTTCCCTAGCTGCTACCGGCATGTTGGATGTGTTAGCAATAAGAACTGTCCTATCCATTAATGGATTACCAGTTTTTGGGTCTTCTAGTTCAGGGAACTCGGTAAGTACTTCAGTCATTTCGTTACCACGTTCTCCACATCCGATATATACTACAATATCAGCATCTGCCCATTTTGCTAATTGTTGTTGTGTAACAGTTTTTCCAGATCCGAAAGGTCCAGGAATAGCTGATGTTCCACCTTTAGCAACACAGAAAAATGTATCTTGTGCACGTTGACCTGTTATAAGAGGTACATCTGGGTCTAATTTGTTAACATAAGGTCTACCTACTCTTACTGGCCAAATTTGCATCATTTGTACTGCTTTAATTCCATCTTCAGTTTCGATTTCTGCAATGTCATCAACAACTGTGTGTTTTCCACTTTGGATGGATTTAATAGTACCAGATATGGTAGGTGGTACCATAATTTTGTGTTCAATAGCTACAGTTTCTTGTACGGTACCTATGATGTCTCCACCGTTTACTTCGTCACCAACAGATACTGTAGGTTTGAAATCCCATTCTTTAGTTTTATCTAATGCTGGTACGTCTACCCCTCTAGGTAAGTAATCTCCAGCAATACTTTTAATTTCTGTTAATGGTCTTTGAATACCATCGTAAATTGATTTGAGAATACCTGGACCTAATTCTACTGAGAGTGGTCCTCCAGTACTTTCAATTTTTTCTCCTGGTTTAAGACCAGCAGTTTCTTCGTAAACCTGAATAGTAGCTGTATCGCCTTCAAGTTCAATAATTTCACCAATAAGTCCAATTTCACCGACACGAACCATTTCGTGCATTTGGGTACCTCTCATACCTCCACCGACAATAACTGGACCTGCAATTTTAATAATATTTCCTGTAATCATTTTACCATCTCAACCCCAATAACTTTTTTAATAAGTTCATTCATTGGGTCAGTTTCTCTTTTATGTGAACCTGACTTATCTGGTACTTCAATAATCATTGGTAATGCACTACTAGTATATTTAGTAATGTCTTCTCTTAATTCATCACCAATTGCTTCAGTTGTAATAATGATGGAAAAACCATCATCAACTAACTGTTTTAAAGTAGTTTTTGATTCTTCTGTATTATGTACTGGGAATCCACTTTTTATTCCACCCAACATAAAACCAGTTACTGTATCTGGATCTGCCATTATAGCTATGTCCTTTTTCATAATAACATCTCCTTAATTTCGGAACTAGGTACAACAGGTCCTCTTTTACTTCTTGCAATAATTTTAAGGTTTTTGATTTCAGTTTCTTTTTTGTTAATGAAACCTACAATCGGACCTACGCCAAATGGTTTTTTCTTAAAGATATTATTTGCCATTTTTCTTTCGTAAGCATCTAATGCTTCATCGAAAACAGCAATGGATTTAGTATTATTGTATTCAGGAATGTGGTCTGCAATAACTGCCCCATAATCTGAACTTTCAATACTACTTAATAAAGAATTGATATCTTCTGATTCCATTAATTCTTTAACTTTCCAATCACGTAACTTGTAACCTCTGTTAATTACATATGGTTTAATTTGATCATATGCAAGTCCATCTGCTTTTGCCCTTAAAATAATTTTTAAAGTAGCAATGTCAATTTTTGTTCCTACGTAACTGTGTAACATTCTAGTATTTTCATCTTCTTGACTTGAAGATTTAACTAGTAATCTTTCATAGTAGTAATTGTCTAAAGCTGATTCTAATGTTAATAATGTTTTATTTTCATTATAATCTGGTAATGCATCTTCTAATACTTTAGCATATGGTGTTCCTTCAAGAGCAACGATTAATTCTTGAACACTGTCAGCTTCAATCATTTTATCTTGATCATCTTTTAATACACCATAAGGAACTAATAATTCACGAGTTTCTTCTTCGTTTAATTTAGCTTCTTTAGCAATTAACACACTTTTAATATTTTTAATATCCCATTGATCTAACATAATGTCAAGGGTTGGTTTTAATGTTTTTGGTGCAACTTTTGCTAATGTATCATATGATTCTGCGAGATTTGCATCTAATGCTTGTTCTATAGGATATTTATCTACATATTTAGCATAATCTCTATGTCCTCTTAAGTAATTTGCTACTTCTTCAAGACTTTCGGTTTCTGCTAATTCAGAGATTTGTTTATCGCTTAAGATTTTACCAATTTTTGCTCTAATTCTTGCATTAGGATATGTGTATGGGTAATATTCTAATAACGGTCTAATTGTTATAACTACTACTATTGCTCCAACTACAGCTAGTACCATTACTAACAATGCAATGAATGCCTCTGGAGAAGAGAATCCGAAAGAGTTTATCAAATCTATTATGCTTTCTTCCATTTAATTCTCCTCCAAACTATTTAAATAGTGTTTTAGCAACCTCTGATCTTAAATATTTTCTATAACGAAGCATACGTGCTTCAATGGTATTTTTAACTTCAACTTCACCATCAACAGTTTTTACAACTGCTCCACCAATAATATCAATTGGTTCACCTATGATAAAGGAAACGTCATTACCAGTTTCACTTGTTACATATTCAGATACTTCATCAATCATAGATTTTACATTGTCAACATCGTCTTCTCTTACAAGAATTTCAAGTTGATTTCCACCTACTTGTAATGATGCATCTTTAATCATGGTTTTTAAAGATTCTACATAATTTGCAGAATTTTCAGATGCTTGTTTTTCAATTTTTTCTGATGCAACTCTGAAAGCTTTTTCAATTAATTCTTCACGTGCTTCTAACTCTTTTCTTCTAGCATTAACTTTTGCTTCTGAAATAATTTGTTGATATTTCATATCAGCTTGTTTTTGAGCTGAAGCAATGATTGAATCAGATTCGTTTTGAGCTGCTATTTCTCCATCTGCAATGATTTTTTCACTTTCCGCAGTGGCTTTACAGATAATTTCATCAGCTTTTGCTTGAGCATCTGCTTTAATATTTGCTATTATTTTATCTGCTCCAACGCTCATCTATTTTCCTCCGAAAAAATATTGTTTAAAGGCGTATAGCCTAATATTTTAAATCTATGCTCCAAGTATTCCACCGAATACTAATAATAAGATAGCGATAAGGAAACCGTAGATAGCCTGAGTTTCAGGAATAGCTGTAAATACTAAACCTTGTGCAAACATGTCTGGATCTTCTACAACTGCACCTACAGATGCGGAAGATGCGATACCTTGACCCATACCAGAACCAAGACCACCGAAACCAACTGCTGCTCCTGCACCAATTGCTACTAATCCTGAAGTTACTCCTAAAGGACTTCCTCCCATAATTCCTGAAAATACTAATAATAAGATAGCGATAAGGAAACCGTAGATAGCCTGAGTTTCAGGAATAGCTGTAAATACTAAACCTTGTGCAAACATACCTGAATCTTCTGCTACTGCACCTACACCAGCGGAAGATGCGATACCTTGACCGATACCTGAACCTAAAGCTGCAAATCCTACTGCTACTCCAGCACCTATTGCAGCTAAAGCTGAACCTAATGCTAATTCTGCTGCCATTTTATTTTTCCTCCAAATAAATGAATTTTATATGATTTTTTTATTTTTACTAAAAATTTATTTTTTTAGTTTTGTGTAAATTCTGCTTGCCTTGAATGGCACAAACTCGTCACTTTCTCCTTCGTAGAAGTTACCGAAGAATTCTACAAAGTGAAGACGTAATGAGTGAATAAATGATCCCATTGATTGGAATGCAATGTTAAATAAGTGTACTCCAAAGAATACAATTATACCTAAAACTATACCTACATAAGGTATCATACCTGCTAATAATTGACCTAATAAGTTAGCAGTCATACCAATACCACCAGTGGATAGACATAATGCTAATAATCTTGAGTATGATAAGATATCACCTAAGAAACCGAATATGTCCATTACACCCATTGGACCTGATCCATATAATAATAATATTAATGCAACTATAGCAATTGCTGCTAATACATAGATACTGTTTGTTAATAAATAACCTACAATAGCAATTTCAATTAAAACCCAACATAATTGTCCAGCACATAATTGTTTGATATTTCCACGTTTAACGTTGTCAATAATACCAAATAAGAATGCAATGTTAAGATGGATTAAACCGATAATAATTGCTAATATTAAAATGTTTTCTGGATGTACGAATGCATTTATATCAGGAATAACTGTTGGTAAAGGTGCGTTTACATTACCTAATATGAAACGAGGTACAAAGTCCCCAATAAATCCACCAGTAGCTAGACCCAATATGAAAGTCCAAATTCCACATTGTGTTACGATAGTACCAAATGATTTGTAAGTTTTACTTGTTTTACCTAAGCCTGTGTATAATACTAATCCCACAATAGCTAATATTATTCCATAGAATGCATCGGTTAAACAGTAACCGAAGAAGAATGGGAAACATATTGCCATGATAATTGTTGGATCAATATCTTTATAGTTTGGTGCTGAGTACATGTTTACGAGTAATTCGTATGGTTTTGCAAAACCAGGGTTTTGTTGTTTTACTGGTACTTTATTATTTTCAATTTCCTCTTCGGTAGGATCTTCTAATTCAATAATACTGTTACCATCAGTTACTTCATCAATAATTGATAAAGTTTCTTCAACATCATCTTTAACAACCCAAGCTTTAATAGCTTTTGTACTGTTAGTTTCACCAAAGTAAGAATAGATTTCAGTTCGTTCTTTTTCAAGTTCTAATTGTTCATTAATCACTAACAAGTGTTCTTTTGAACGTTGACCAACTTCACCTATATCTTTAATACATTGTTTTCTTTCTTTCTTCAATTCATCTAGTTTGTTTTTAGATGCTTCAATAATCTCATTAGGTTTACCGCTTAAACCAGTTACATCTAATTTTTCAAATTCTAAGCGTCTTAAAACACTAGATATATCTTCTTCAAATTCTTTTGCAGTTACAATTATAATTGGTACAAAAGTTTTTTCATCATCAGAGTTTGATTTTCCTTCGAAAATATCTACCCTATCTGTGATTTCTTCAATACCTTTTTTAGCTTCAGATAAGTTTTCGGATGGAATTCTACCAGAAATTATATTAGTGTATTTTGTTTCTTGTAAGTGTGCGAAATCTATATCGAAACTTTTTAATTGATTAGCAACATTTAAAGATTCTTTATACTTTGTTTCTTCAGTTCCAATTTCGTTTATACGTGCTTCAATTGGACTGAGGACTGCATCAACTTTATTAATAATTTCATCAGCTTTATCAACTAATTCAGTAGTAGGTAAATTTTCTACTTCTTTAGAATCAATTTTTTTAGGGCTGATAAATCCTTTAACAACATCGACCATACTCATAGACTTTTCAGCAGATTTTAAAGTATCTAAAATACTATTACATTTCATTGATAAAGATGCAATTCTGCTTGCGTGTGGGTCTTGTTTTGATACATCTAACCCTTTTAATTCTTCATTTTCTTGGATACTTTCGGTTAAATCTTCTATTTGGATATATCCTTTTTCGTGAAGAATATCAATTACGGGTTTAGTGTATTGGTTCAAAGTAACTATGCTTATTTTTTGCATTTTCGCTGGCCTAAACATAGTAATACCCCTATAATACGGTTTCAATTATTATTTCAGCTGCGGCTTCAACATTGTTTTCTGAACCTCTTAAAGATTCTCTAATGTTGGAATCAGATTCATTTGAAATGATAACAGCTTCTTTACCAGCTTCTTCTTCTTTAGCTAATAACATATGTTTTGCTTGATCTTGAGCTTCTAGTTTTGCTGCTTCAATTGTTGAATCTACTTTTGCACGAGCTTCTTGGATCATTTCAGTTGATTTTTTGTTTGATTCTTCAACTATACTATCAGCTTCAGATTCAGCTTGTCTGATAATACTGATAGCGTCAGAAATACTTGCCATTAATAAATCACCCTTTATATGATCTTTTTTTCAATATCATTATACTCGAAATTTTCTAAATATTAAAATTATTTGAAAAAAAACTACGAGTATATATGTGTTATTATTAAATTATTTAAAAAAATATTAAGTTTTTCAAGTATCACCCCAATATAGACATGAGAACTTAAAATTTAATAAGAATTTTACTCTAATTATTCCTTTTAAATTTTAATCAGTTCAAAAAATTTACTTTATAAATATATATATTTACTTTCATTAGTTATATAATTTTATTAAAAATAGTTAATGAATAAAAAAATCCATTAGAAAAAAGAGAATATGCAATAATATTAAACTATTTTTAGAAAAAAATTAAAAAATAGTTTTAGTTTTAAAGTTTATAATATAACGTTAACATATAAACTAAGAATAAAAGAATTAGAAAAAAGTTATAAATCCATTCTTACAATCGGTTTTGAAAGATGTCTTCTAGCTTCAGTGGGTACTTCATAAAATCCTTCTACAATATCCCTTTCTATAATTTCTTTAACTTTTTCAGAAGATTTCATTTTTTTTCCACATTTTTGACATTTATATCCCTTATTTTTTCCTGCAGATTTCATTCTTTTTCCACAATCACATAAAGGATTGATTAAATTATATTGGGGAGCTATTTTTAATAATTTAAATTTTTCAATATTGAAAGTATGGTTTTCATTCAATCCACCATACAATTCCAATTCATCACCAATTCTTAGTTTTCTTATTGTGTTACGAAACCTTTTTGTAGGCTCAAATGCTGCACATTCCAATATACCTGTATCATCAGATACTTTAAAAAATACATGCCCTCCTTCAATATCATGAGGATTTTCTACTATATTACACCTAATCATATAACAAGAAGAATTTTTCATATCTTTAATCGGAATATTTTTTTGAATATGCATATCAGTATGTTGATTAGTTCGGAATATACAATAATCTTCTATTTCTTCGTGACTAATAACCATATTATGTGCTTTTTCTACTATATCAGCAGTATTACCTCTAATTCCATACAACACGGGGCAAGGAGTATGAGGTTCTATTGCAGTATAATTCCCTTCTATATCCACATTATCAAATGTTTCAGGATATGTTTTTTCATTCATTATATATATACTGTCTTGATTCAATTTCCTTTTTGTCCCTATATTTTCTGGTTTTCTATATGCTAAACATTCAAATGTTTCATCAGGTAAATCAATACTGATTGCAGCAATTGAACCAATTATGCCTCTTCCTTTTTTAAATTTATGTACTCTAGCACCAATTTTTTTTGCAAATTTCTCTGCATAATCAATAGTGTAAATTGAATATATAGCATTTAAAGCATAATCTTTCATTTCTTGTGTTATTTCACCTTCATAAAATACTACACCAGGATTAGTGTTAACTCCTTCAAACATGGAATATTTTTCAACATTATCTAAAACTACTTTTTCGACCAAGTTAATTTCTTTTTGATTATCAAGTTCAACAACAAAGGATAATGCTCCATTACCTCTAGTTTTGTATCGTGCGAATGGATTTAAACGTATTAATCTAGGATAATCTAAGGTCCTTATACCATATTCTTTTAGTTGTTTGATGATTTTATGGGTCAAATAAGTGGTGCACATTCCTTCATTTGAATCAGTATCGTCAATTCCTACATGTAATATAATACTATCAGTCAAAACAAAAACTTCCTTAAAATTAGTTCAAAAAAAATTAGTTTAAATTGAATTGTCTTTATTATAATATATATTAAAGAAATACATATTATATATTATGAATTTAGATAGTCCTGCAATTAACCGTGAACAAATATTACAAGAAATTAAAAACTTGTTAAAATCATATGACTTCAAAACATCTGACATTTATGATAGAAGTTGTTTTGATTTATTAGCTAGAAAAGATGACATACTAATTATTTTAAAAATTCTTGTAAATATTGATAGTTTAACATCATCACAGGCAGAAGAGTTATCTAAAATTGCAGGAACCTTTCTTGCCAGTCCCATTATAATAGGGTTAAAATCTAAACATACCCTTCTTGAAGAAGATGTTGTATATGAACGACATGAAATTCCAGTTATTACACCACAAACATTGTGCAACATTGTAGTAAATGATATTCATCCAGAAATCCTTGCAAAACGTGGGGGATACTATGTTAAAATTGATGGAGATTTATTAAAACAGCTTCGTGAATCAATGAATTTATCTCTGAAAGAACTAGCCGATTTAAGTCATGTTTCCCGAGAAACAATTTATAGATATGAACAAGGAAATTCTCAGACATACCCTGAAACAGCAATGATGATTGAAGAAATATTACAACGACCAATTACCGTGTCGATTAATGTTCTTGAAACTGATAAAAAAAACAGTTTAGATAGAATAATTCATGAACCTATAGAATTAATAAAACTGGGTTATGATGTTAAAAGTTCAAAGAAAACACCTTTTGATGCTATAAGTGAAAGTAGTGAAAAAAATAATGATCTTCAGAAGTTACAAGAAAAATTAGAAAATAAACTTGATGAAATTGAGAAAATACGTGCAGAAATTAATAAGAAAACTAACCCCAATGATATACTCATCACCAATATGGAACGAGGTAGAAACGAAAAAACTTTGACTAATATTGCCAATAAAACAGAAGATATTTCCTCAGTGACAGGGTATGATGCATTATTTGTACTTAATAAGGAACATGACATGGAATCAATAAACAAAATACCTGCTATATATACATGGGAACTTAAAGATATGGACAATATAGGCGATTTATTAAAACTAATTAGAGAAAGAAAAAAAGAAGCTGAAGAATTATGATTTATATTTATTTATAATAGAAAAAGTTTCTTCTGCTTCTTCCACTTTTGCAACTCCCACACATACACTATTTACATAATCCACTTTACTAATAAATTCATAAGCTTCTTTTGGCTGTAATATTCCCGTAGCCAATGTTCTGTTTGCTATGATTTTTTTGTTGATTGTGGATAATAAATTTTGAATTTTTTCCTTATTTTCATTTGTTAAAAAATTACAATCCATCATATACCCATAAAAATTTAGAGGAAGCATAATTTCTTCAAATTCATCAATTATTTCAGATTCAACTATTTTAGGTATATTTTTGAAAGGAGTTCTAGTTTCAATTGAAGGTACAAAACCTTTTAATTTAATTTCATTTAGATATTTGGATATACTTTCAAAATCATCATTTTCAATATTTTTATCTACGAAAAAACCGTCCAACATGATTGTACTAGTATTATATTTAGAAAATATCTTTAAATCTTCTTCAAATTGATTAACATTAGTTTTTCCTATTACTTCCCAATCATTCCCATTTTGAATAGACATATTCAAAGCCAATTCCAAATCATCAGAACGATTTAAAAGAATTTTTTGAACTCCATTTTCATAAGATTTATCTAATATTTTTTGAATATTTTCTGGTTGTTTTTCAAAATCCAATTCATATAATCTTGTTCTATGTCCAAATTGTGGTGCAAAAATAAAGGGAGACGTTCCTAAAATAATTTCATTAAAAGTCATTATATCAACTCAACAATTTCTTAATAATAATTTTATAATAGATTAATTAAATATTTTATAAAAACTTTAGTATTTATACTAAAAAAAACATAAATAACAAATGATTGTTAAACCAATTATTTAAAAACAATGAATAAATTAGGTTTAAAAAGTATTATTTTAGTTTATTATAATCAATAAATATCTATAATTCATAATAAAAAAAGGAGAAAAACTATGCCAAAAGTATTAGTAGCTGATAAAATCAATGAAAAAGGTGTAGAAGTACTAGAAGGATCTGCTGAAGTAGTAAACAATCCAACTATAACACCTGAAGAATTACTTGAAACAATTGACCAATATGAAGGTATAATTGTCAGAAGTAGAACAAAAGTTACAAGAGAAGTAATTGAAAACGCTGAAAATTTAAAGATTATTGCAAGAGCAGGTGTTGGAGTCGACAACATAGATGTAGAAGCAGCAACTGAACATGGAATATTAGTAGTTAATGCACCACAATCAACATCAATTACTGTAGCAGAACATGCGATGGGATTAATGTTATCTTTAAGCAGAAAAATAGCTATCGCAGATGCATCAGTTAAAGCAGGCAAATGGGAAAAAAGTAAATTCATGGGAATGGAATTACGTAATAAAACTCTCGGTGTAATTGGAATGGGTAGAATTGGTAGTCAAGTTGTAAAAAGATCCAAAGCATTCGAAATGGATGTAATTGTATATGACCCATATATCACTGAAGAAACTGCTAAAGAGTTAGGTGTAGAAATCACCACATTAGATGATTTAATACAAAAAGCAGATGTAATGACAATACACGTTCCATTAACTCCGGAGACTAAAGGATTAATTTCCAAAGAACAACTTGCAAAAATGAAAGATAATGCAATAATACTAAATTGTGCTAGAGGTGG
The DNA here is from genome assembly GCA_015062805.1 of Methanosphaera stadtmanae. GTDB lineage: Archaea > Methanobacteriota > Methanobacteria > Methanobacteriales > Methanobacteriaceae > Methanosphaera > Methanosphaera stadtmanae_C. The sequence continues at coordinate 202,347 of SUTQ01000001.1, read as the reverse complement.
AATCATCAATGAAGACGATTTATATGATGCATTAAAAGAAAGACCAGAACTTAAAGCAGGATTAGATGTATTCGAAAATGAACCTTTAGAAAACAGTCCTTTAGCAACATTAGATAATGTTGTATTAACACCACACATTGCAGCTTCAACCAAAGAAGCACAACGTGATGCAGCAATAATAGTTGCAAAAGAAGTTAAACAGGTTATAAGTGGTGAAACACCAAGTAATGTATTAAACATGCCCTTAGTTGATTCTGAAACATTTCAAGCCTTAAAACCATATTTCAAATTAACAGAACAATTAGGAAAAGTTCTTGTCCAAACAAGTTCACAAAATATTTCTGAATTAAATATAGTTTATAGTGGAGAAATTAATGGTAGATCCAAAGAACCATTAACCAGAGAATTATTAAAAGCTTTCTTAAATCCTATACTATCCGAACCTGTGAACAGTGTTAACGCAAAAAGTGTTGCAAAACAAAGAGGCATAAAGATTACTGAAGGTGAAACTGAAGATAGTGGTAGGTATGATGCCACAATTAAAGCAACTGCCAAATATGACAACAAAGAAACAACCATTGAAGGTATAGTAGAAAATAATGTACCAAAAATCATTTCCATAGATGGATATGATGTAAACTTAATACTTGAAGGATTAATGGCAATGGTTAAATACGTAGATGTTCCAGGCACAATAGGTACTATTGGCAACATTTTAGGAAATCATAAAATAAATATTGGTGAAATGCAAGTTGGTAGAGAATCTGCTGGTGGAGAAGCAGTTATGGTTCTAAAAGTAGATCAAGAAATTACTAATGAAGCAATAACTGATTTAGAAGGTATTGATGAAATAGAAGTTGTAAAATCTATAAAATTATAACTTCTAAACCTTTTTTTAAAAAAAAAATAAAATAAAAAACATTATAAATTCTTTTTTAATCGTTCATTTTCTGCTTTTAATCTAGCAATGTCCTTTTCCATTTCTTTAATCTCATTTTCTATTTCTTCAGAAGATTTATTAGATTCAATTGATTCCATATTTGGTTTTACTTCTGGTTGTTGTATTGAAGAAACCTTTTGAGGTGTAATTGTAATTACTTTAGAGTTTTTGTTGACATTCTTTGGAACTTTTCTAACATTTACTCTTATCTCATCTATCTCATCATTTGGTGTTTTATCTGTCCTAATGTCGATATCTACTTGGTCACCTGGTTCATATTCTGGTGGTAATGGAATTTCTTCAACGTATTTTTTACCCTTCATTTCGAATTCTAAATTCAAAGTATGTTTTTTATTCTCAGTATTTTCTTGAACTGGATTGTTTTCTTGTTGTGACAATTTAATATCCTCCTCTAAAAGTTTTTCTTCCTTTACATCAATATCATTTTCATTCTCTAATTTTTCTAATTCTTTTACTAAATCTTCATCTAATAATTCTTCATCAATGCCTAAATCTTCCCATTCTCTAAGATCTATTTCACCACCTAAATCTTTAACTTTAAACGACATGGGATTTCCAAAAGCATCATAGGCTTTAATTGTTGATTCAGAATAAGGTCTGCAAATTATCATATGAAAGTAACCATTCTTAGCAAAGAAGGTTAAGTCAGCTTGAGATGGATTCGCACTAGGACCTGGATGACTATGTATAGAACCAACAGCATTTGTAGTCATTGGCATCATAAAAACTTCCATTACTGCACTACTACTTGATGCTTTAAAAGGTAAAAAAATAAGACCTTTAATTTTTAGAATATTTTCTTCGATATCTCCAGATAATAATGCAACATATTCATTCGGATCTGCATTAATGGCAATTTTTACTATTTCATCTATTAATTTGGAATCTATATGTACTTCTTCAATTGATTTGTCGTTGCCTAAAATTTTTGATAGTGCATTATTAAAATCCATTTTTTCATCTCCTTAAACGTAATTTGATTTTTATGTTATTTAATTAAATTCATTTCTAAATCAACATAAATTTTTTTTCTATTATTTATATTCTTATTACCTGTTAAATTATGTTTTTCATTTTCTTCAATTAATTTATATAAGCATACTCCTCTTTTATGCCATGTTGGTACATGAGATATATTTATTCCATTATCATACAATAACTCGTGAATATCTGATTTTTTTAATTTATATAATATTTCTGATGTTTTTTTATTAGTGTGAGTTTTATTTAAAACACTTTGTGCATAACTATTTAAACAATTCCTCCAAGCTTCATCTTGTCTCCATTTAAAATAATCTTTGATATGATTGGAAGTTAAAATTATTCTACAATCGAATGATGCTGGTTTTAACTTAAATAAATCAATATCAAACAACTCTTTGTTTAAATATAAGTGCTTCATAAATGAAGAAGAAATAAATGAAGAAATTACTGAATCAATTTTTTCGATTCTACCATTAAATGGAACTTCATTAAATAAGATATTTAATTCATCAGAAAATGTATAAACATATTTCGGATTAAATTCTTTAATTAAATCTTTAGATACTTCTATGAATATATTTCTCAATCGTTCATCAAAAGGTTTTTGAAGTTTCAAATATTTAGTATAATTAGAAAAAGATCTACCATCAACCCTAAGAATAATAGGCATATCTGGAATAACTCTAAATTGAGAAAATTGTTCATATTCTTTCAAAAAACCACCAGCAATAATCTAATTTTAATAGTAAAGTTGAAAAAAATAGTTAGAAAAAAATAAAAGAAAAATCTATGAAACGAATCATAGAGAACCTTAGTTAGTTAAATTTAACATTTGATAATATTAAGTACCTATCTGAATTGTCTCAGATAATTTATTTAATAAACCAGCTGCTGAATAAGCTGCCAATAAACTTGTTTTTGGATTGTCAGGACTACTTATATTTGATGTAATAGTCACTAATTCACCAAATGTACCTTTTAAATGAATTTCATGAGTATTTCTTGAAATTTTAGGATCGGCGATAATTTTGACATCTGCATCCATACCAGAAGCTAAACTTAAAGTTGAAGAGACGTTAATGTTTTTTGGAAATTTAGTGACTGCTTCAGAAGCTTTTCCTTCAAATACTATAATTTCTTCATCACCTTCCAATTCTAAACCCAAAGATAAAGGTGGTTTTCTAGTAATTAATGCTACAGATTCTATTTCACCCAATTTAGCAGCTTTAACTGTATCAATACCAGTTATTGCACCAGTTGGCAAATAAATTTTAGCATCATTTTGTTTAGCTATTGATTCTAAATTTAATCTAAATTCTTCATCCAATAATGCACCAACACTCATAATCACTACATTTTTTCCACTTTCTAGAATTTGAGGAACAGAATTACGTACTGCTCCTTGTGATGCACATTCTAATATTAAATCAGAATTTTCTATTAAATTTTCCAATGAATCTGAAGCTTGAGCATTAATTTTTTGTGCCAATGTTTTTGCATTCCCCATATTTAAATCATAGAAATATGCAAGATCAACATTAAGTTTACCATTTAATTTGAAATTTACTAATGTCTTTGCTATAGATCCACAACCCATGATTCCTATTTTCATCAATAGTCCCCATTAAGATTTCATAACAGGTTTTTTAACCACAGATCTTTTTTGTGCATTTATTTTATTTTGATGAGATGTTTGATATTGTGTAAACTTATCCTGATCTACTAAAATCACATCTCCAACAGCAGTTACAACTTCATAAGGAATATCCACTATACCTTCACTTCTTACTGGATTAACATCCTCTTCTTCAGGTACTAATCTTAATGAATTTTTGATTACATCTGTAATACCTACTTCCCGATTGTCTACGGTTAATGTTTTAGTTTTGAAAAATGAAATTCTTCCTTTTTTGATGTTTAAAACTACTTCGTTTACTCTTCCTATGAATTTTCCTTCAGTATTGTAAATATTTAAATCGTAAAATGTAGATAAATTTACCATATTATCACCAAATGTATTATTTATATGTAATTTATGATACGTTTTTTATAAGTCTTCAATAATAGTTAAAAAAGGTTTTATATCCTTTATTGAAATTATTTAGATAATAATTTCTAATCTATTTAATATATGTTAAACATATTATATAAATTTATTTTTTAATTAGAAATCAGATATTAAATAATAATTTTGAATAAAAATAATGTATTAGAAAAAAATAAAATAGAATAACAACATAATTATTTATTAGTTAATTAAAATCTGTTTTAATATTTTTTTAAATCATGAAACACGAGAGGATAATATGTGGGACACTAGTAAAGATTATAGATTAAAAGTAGCTGAAAAAGCAATAGAACAATTTATTAGAGTAATTGAAGGATCTAATTTAAGAGGATCATGGAATAAGAAACAAGTGAAATTAATTGCAAAAAATATGAATCCTGAAATCCAAACAATGTACTATTCTTACATTACACCCCAAGAATTATCAAAAACACCTCAAATGGAAAAATTATTATCCGCTGTAAATGAAATTATTGAAAATCTTGGTGGAGAAGATTATTCAAAAAAATTTTTATCTGAACTTAATCGTGAAGATAGAGAAAAACTAGAATTACCATTATCAAAAATGAAATTCTTTTTCCACACGATACGTGGATTACCTGAAAGGTTAATGTTAGGGGAAATAGATGATCCGGTAATTGGAGTTGATATTAAAGTTGGAGAATTAGTTAGTGTTAGCAAACACCCAAATACAGATACTTTAATGGTTTGTAATGTTAACTTGGGTAAACGTGCTATAACTGTTATTACCAATGATTTAAGTGTTAAAGACAATGATAAGGTTGCAGTAGCGTTATTACCACCAACTGCTTTCATGGGAATTAGTAGTGAAGGCATGTTCCTTGGTGCTGGAGAAGGAGTATTAAAAGATGTTGAAGGGGAATTAGGCAGTCTCCCACAACATATAGATGTTGCAGCTTTCAATGAAACTAGGAATTTAGTGGACCAATTTTTAAAAGAATAAAACAATTCACCCCCTCCCCTTTAATCCAATAAATTATTAATTTTATCGATTTTATTTTTTAATATATCCACTTCAGTATCATTAATTTCTAAAGCAAATTCTTCTAGATAATCTCGATACATTGAAATAGAAACCAACACGATCATCATAATACACGCCATTAATAATATTAATTCAGTTGAAACTTGACCTGAAATGTCCTCCATAACAATCAGACTCCCAATATTCCTTTAAATAAAAATTGTGAAAAATAATAAATAACTAATGAAAATGGAACAATTAATAGAATAAATTTAATACCTTTTTTAGAATTTGAATAAAGAACTATTCCAATTAATAATGATACTAAAACAGATTGAATGAATACATAACCCATACTAGCAATAGAAATTACATCACTTAATGGATTCATTCGACCCATATGTCCAATAAATTCCGAGTATAATCTTATCATCCCAAGTGAAAATGGGGTTGCAATTACAGAAGAAATCAACAAAAACATTACTGACATCATCACACTTGCTTTTCTTTCCTTTTTCAGCATAATTGTATCATTCAAATCATTTGAAATTGAATCCAAAATATCCGAAATATTCCCACCAGATTCTTTACTAAAAATAATTATTTGAAATGTATGTTTCAAATTTTCAGAGTTATTCCTTTCAGCAATATCAATCAACGATTCATTAAACGATTTTCCAAAAGTGGTTTCTAATAAAGCACGTTTAATTTCATCATTTAAGGCATTGTGCATTGTTTTAGACAATTCATTAAATGCTGATTCTATTCCATAGCCCACTTTAATTAAAGCAGATAATTGACGAATGTAATCTGGCAAATCTAGTTCAATTTTCTCCAAACGTTTTTCGTTTTTATAATAGATATATAACGAAAACACAACTGGCACCAATATCATTATTATTAAAGAAAATATAAACGAAATCTTAAAGATTAACACCAATATAAACGAGATAATAAAAACAATTACCATAACCAATATAATAATAGACAAAACATCCTCAGTTTTAAGAAATATATCTGCACCTATTAATTTCCTTTGAATAATAATTTTAGTATTATCAGAAAGTATATTATTTGTATATCTTTTTAAAAAATTTATTATTTTATTAAACATAATTTAGTAATTATGATAATATTTAAAAAAAGTAATATATAATTCTTACTTGAAAAAGAAAAAATTATAATGTAAAATCTAACTTTTTATCTAAAGAAGTTAATACCTGACTATTCTTTTTAACAAGAATATCATCTTCTATCCTTACACCAAATTCTCCAGGAATATATATTCCAGGTTCTGCAGTAATCACCATATTTTCTTCTAATACACCCTCAGCTTTATTAGAAATTACCGGATCTTCATGAATATCCAAACCAAATCCATGACCAGTACTGTGAATAAAATATTCACCATAACCATATTCTGAAATTACATCACGTGCAGCATTATCTACTTCTGCATAAGTAATTCCTGGAGATATGGTATTAATAGCAGCTTTTTGAGCTTCAAAAACGATATTCCATATTTCTTCCTGACGTTCAGAATCAATAAAAGTTCTAGTAATATCAGAACAATAATGATTATATTTTGCACCCCAATCAACTACAATAGGCGTTTCAACACGATTCATAGAAGTTTCTGAATGAGGAGAACTAGAACGTTTTCCAGAAGCAACAATTGTATCAAATGCCGGTTTAATCGAACCATTAATTGTCATGTCAAACTCAAGTGAGGCAGCTGCATATTTTTCAGTACTGGAAAAATCAATTTCTTGGATAGCATTCTCAGCAATTCCAATGGAATTTTTAATATTTGTTATTTCTTCTTTAGTTTTAGTCTTCCTCACATCTACTAAAACATCAGTAATTTTTATAGAAGAAATATCATCTGATAAACGTTTCACTAAATCAAATTCCAAGGAACTTTCTACTGCAATAGTTCCTTTTAATAAATCTTTAACTTCAGACAATTTAACAATATCTTTAGTTTCAATTAATGATTTTTCTTCTGCAGATTCTTTATCAATACTATTTACGTACAAAACAGGTTCATCTTGTATTATTAAATATGAAAAGCTTGAAGGGTAAAAACCAGAAATATATTTGATATTTTCTGGAGAATAAACAAACATAGAATCTATATTTTCACTTTTCAATTGATTGATTATTTCTTCATTTTTCATTGCAATCAGTTCCATTTATTTAAGATATTAGTATATTTAAAATTTATTCCTAATATTTTTAAAGAAAAAAAACATAATCTAATTAAATTAGAAAAATAATAATAATTTATAGTTACAATAATATGCTGAAGTATGATAAAATGTTAAATGAATCGCCTGTTACATATAAAAAATCAACCCATAGAACAATAAGTCCAGAAGAAACATTAGAAAAAATATCCAAAATTACCAGAGATATTGGATTAACAAGAACTTCCAATATCACCCATTTAGATAGGATTAAAATACCAGTTTATACTTCAGTACGTCCATTAGCAGAAGAAGGAGCCGTAAGTGTATATGCAGGTAAAGGACCTACAGAATTACATGCAAAAGTTTCTTCAATAATGGAAGCAATTGAAAGATATTCTGCCGAAATGCAAGAAAATGATAAAACAATTGTTAAACGATTTGATGAAAAAAATTGCATTAATCCAAAAGATTTGATTTTACCTAAGAATAGTTTCAATGATGAAGAAATTGAATGGAGTGAAGGTTATTCCGTAATTTCAGGTAAAAAAATTTACATACCTTCAAATGCTATTTTTCATCCATATAACAACAAAAAAGTTAAACATATCTTTTTATCCAATACAAATGGTTTAGCTTCAGGAAATACATTAGAAGAAGCGATATTTCATGGGATGATGGAAGTTGTTGAAAGAGATTCTTGGAGTTTATTTGAAGCATTCAAAGATAATAAACAGGAAATAAATTGTAATAACTCAACAAACGGTTACATTCAATCATTGCTAGATAAATTCTCAGAAGCAAATGTATCCATAAAATTAATTGATTTAACAAGTGATAACAATATACCCACAATAGGTGCTGTTTCTGAAGATTTATCTTTAAAAGATCCTGCATTGTTAACCTTAGGGATAGGAACACATCTTAATCCTGAAATAGCTGCTATCCGATCAATCACCGAAGTTGCCCAGAGTAGAGCTACTCAGATACATGGAACACGAGAAGATACTACACGAGCAAATTTACTACGGGAAACCGGTTATGAAAGAATGAAAAGACTAAACAAACATTGGTTTAGAGATTCAGAAGATATAATTGATTTAAATGACATGATGGATTATTCTCAAGATACATTCAAAGATAACATTGAAAAAACAATGGAAATGCTAGAAGTTTCTGGTGTTAAAGATGCTTATTATGTAGATCTAACTAGAGATATAAATATACCCGTTGTTAGAGCAATTATTCCATCCATGGAAGTTTATAGTGTTGATCAAACGAGAATAGGAAAAAGATTAATACCCAAAAAATATATTATAGAATAAATCCAAGGGGAAAAAAATGAAACAAGCAATCATAATGAGAACGGATTTAAAAATGGGTAAAGGTAAAATTGCTGCACAAGCATGCCATGCCTGTCTTGAAAGTTATAAAAAAGCTGACAAAAGAAAAATCAGAGAATGGGAAATATTTGGACAAAAAAAAGTAGTTTTAAAAGTGTCTTCTGAAGAAGAATTAATGGAATTGTATTACATTATTAAAGAAAGTGAATTACCTTGTTCTTTAATTACTGATGCAGGACATACACAAATAGAACCAAGTACTAAAACTTGTTTAGGTATAGGACCAGGACCTGATGAAGAAATAGACAAATTCACAGGACATTTAAAATTGTTATAGGTTATTGTTATGGTTACTGTAGTCAAAATTGGAGGCAGTTTATTTCCGGAATATACGGAAGAATTATGCAAACAATTAACAAAAAGCAATGAAAAAGTAGTTTTGGTAAATGGTGGCGGTTCATTAGCCAATAATATCAGAGAATTTAATAAAATATATCCTTTTTCGGATGATATAAATCATTGGAATGCTATTAAATGTATGGACATCATTGGAAATTTTATTGCAGATGAAAATAAGAACATTATTCCCATTACAAGTTTAGAAGAGATTAAAAACATACATAAAACGAATAAAGTTCCTTTAATTTTAACTTATGAATTAATAAGAAAAGAAGATCCTTTAAAACATAGCTGGAATGTTACTAGTGATTCAATAGCATGTTGGATAGCAAATAAAATAAATGCCAAACTATTAATATTAACAAATGTAGATGGTATATATAGAGGTAACATTTCTTCAAATAATAAAAAACTAATTAAAAGCATTAATGCAAAAGAACTATTATTTTTTAAAGAAACTTGTATTGATAAATGTTTACCAAAATTACTTATTAAATATCATTTAGATTGTTTTATCATCAATGGGAAATACCCTTCTAGGGTTATGGCTCATTTAAACAGTGATAATAATGTTAACAATTTTTATACACATATAGGAGGAGAATAATATGGCAGACAAAATGACTTGTACTTCATGTAAACAAGAAATTTCACCAATAGATGAATATGTGAAATTCCATTGCCCAGAATGTGATGCAGAAATTTACAGATGTCCTAAATGCAGAACTTTTGGACACGAATACACTTGTGAATGTGGTTTCAAAGGACCATAGATTTTTTTAACTAATTAAGGAGATATGATTATGGGAGAAGTAGCAGTAACATTAAAAGTTATGCCTGAAAGTCCTGAAGTTGACTTAGAAGCATTAAAAGAAGCAATTAAAAATGCGGTTGATGAAAAAGAATTCGAAAGAATGGAAGAAGAACCAATAGGTTTTGGATTAGTTGCATTAATTGTTACAATCGTCGTAGACGATGGTGAAGGTGGAAGTGAACCTGCAGAACAAGCTATTGCAGCTTTAGATGATGTAGCAACTGTTGAAGTTACTCATATGACAAGATTAATGTAAATATGCAAATATTTACTAACAACACTTTCTTTTTTTATAAAAAAATTTATCCAATTTTATTTTATTAATGAGATAATAAAATATAAGTATTACTTTTTATTAAATAATTATTATTATATTATGATAGACATTTTTATTGCGATTTTTTTAGGAATACTTTTAGGAATAATTACGGGAATAACTCCAGGATTACATGTGAATACTATAGGAATAATCCTCTTTTCTATATCCGATGAGATATTAAAATATACCAATGCACTAACTTTGTGCTCCTTTTTAGTAAGTATTTCTATCTGCCATGCAATGATAGAATTTATACCTTCATTATTATTGGGAATTCCCGAAGAAAATACCATATTAAGTATCCAACCAGGACACAGATTGTTATTTAAAGGAAAAGGGAAACAAGCAATTAGATTAATTAGTGTGGGAGGTTATTTCTCAATAATTTTATTAATAATTTTAATGCCTCTGTTAATGATTATTTTACCCATAATATATAATATGTTAAAAGATTACATAGGATATTTATTATTAATTACTATGATTTGCTTAATGATCTTTTTTAATAAAAAAAATAAAAAATTAAAAAATATTCTCTTATTTTTAACTTCTGGAATAATGGGATTATTCGTTTTAAATAGTAACCTCGGAAATAATTTGGGTTTGTTAGCATTATTGTCAGGACTATTCAGTATTAGTAATCTATTATACAGTATAAACTCTAAATCAAAGATTCCTCCTCAAGATGATGATAGAACAATTACGCTTAACAATAAATTCAAAAAATCAACATTTGCTGGAAGTATATCCGGTTGTATATTAGGATTATTACCTGGTTTAGGACCAGCACAAGGGACAATTATTGCACAAATTGCTACATTCAATAAAAACATTAGTCCCGAAGAATTTCTAGTTACCAATAGTGGAGTAAACATTTCAGATACGTTATTCTCATTAATAGCAATATACTTAATTAATAATCCAAGGAGTGCTATTAGTGTTTATATTCAAAATATAATGCCCAATATTGATTTAATAGAAATAACTTTTTTCATATTAGTTAGTCTTATTAGTGTATCCATTGCTACAATCATTTCAATAAAACTAGGAGATTTAATGATTGAAAATATGATTAAAATAGAATATAAAAAATTAAATATTATGATTATAGTTTTTATAAGCCTACTTATAATTGGTTTTACTATTTCAACAAATGGTTGTTTATACTATGTTTTAATTTGTTACGTTACTAGTATTTCACTAGGCATTCTTGTTAATTCATTGGATTTAAATAAAAGTAGTTTAATGGGTGTTTTAATAGTACCCTCAATAATAACTTATCTAGGATTAAGTTAATCAAATTATAACTACTTCATTACATATTTTTTTCAAATTTTTCAGATAGTTAGAAGTATCAATATTTGGAAAAGAATCTATAATACCAATATCAAATTTATATTCAATAAGATTAGGCAAATTCAGTAAATTTTCATTGAATATTTCATAATCGGTTTCATTAATAGAATTAACCTTTAAATTAATTTTTAAAGAATCCAATGCTTCATTATATATATCATTGAATACCACCTTTTTCGCATTTTTCTTCAATGCATAAATTCCTAATGTTCCAGGACCACACATTGCATCCAAAACAGTTGGTTTTTCATATTTATCCAATATTTCCGATAATTGTTTAATCTTTGGTGATTCTTTTTTAGGATATTCAATATGTAATTTAGATTGATTTTTATAAATCAATATGGGTCCAAAATCAGAATTCTGAATATCACAACGTATATCACATCCAGCCAAAAGTTCATAAAAATTGATAGATTTATTTTCATCAAGTTTACCTATTGTAATATCAGTGTCTCCCTTAATAATTGCTTTTATTTCAGGAATTTCTTTGATTATTCTATTGGCTGTTTGTTTATCACAAAACTTAGTAATTACAACCAATGTTTTTCTAGAAAGATAAGGCAAATAATTTAAATGTATTGCGGGAGTAATCAACGGAACACCCACTTTACGAATAGATGCTGAATCAGATATCTGTTTTTCCTCAATCATTATTTTGAGGACATGCGCCATCACAATATCAATATGCCGTTTTTTGCAAACTTCACATAACCCATAGTTTTTATCCAATTTAGATAATTTAATTTGCCTTTTAAGAGGAATTGCTTTTTTAAATGTTTTGTTAAAACAGGAAGAACATTTATTATACAAATCATTGACTGTACTTAAAACATTTTCTCTTTCACAAATACAATTTTCGGTGCAATAACATTTCATAGAGTAATATTTGAATATTAAACTAATTATTTTTAAATAATGTAATACTTTTATAATATAAAAGTAATAATAAATATAGAAAACATTATGATATTTAATAATTATTTACCTATTTACAAAACAAATGAAACTGAACACCTATCTGAAAAAGAAGAAAGTGAATATCAAAAAATCAAAGAAGAATTGATTCAATTAAAAATCAATGACAAAAATTTGAATGTTGAAACACAAGAAATTGAAGAATTAATGATAGAAAAATCAATCAAATCACCAAAAATTATCAATAAGTTAACAAATGATTTAAAAGGATATGGAAAAATAGATCCTTTATTAAAAGATGATGAATTAGAAGAAATAATGATTATTGGAAAAAATAAACCAATTTATGTTTATCATAGAAATAAAGGAATGATGATTACTGAAATAATACTTTCAGAAATCGAAATTAAACAAATTATAAATAAAATAGCAAATTATGTTCAACGAAAAATAGATAATGAAACACCCATTCTTGATGCTAGACTACCTAATGGAAGTAGAGTTAATGCTACAATCCCACCAATAACTGCAGATGGTTCAACGGTTACAATAAGGAAATTTAAGAAAGAACAATTAACTATATTAGATTTAATAAAATCAAATTCAATAAGTGCCAATTTAGCAGCATTTTTATGGATAAACATTGATGGATTAAATGTCAGACCATCAAACATAATTATTTCAGGAGGAACCGGTTCTGGAAAAACAACCACACTAAATACATTAACCTCATTTATCCCCACACAGGAAAGAATTATTACTATTGAAGATATTCTAGAACTTCAAATACCCCAAGAACATGTTATCCGAACCGAAACAAGACCTCCCAATATTGAAGGTAAAGGAGAAATCAACATGGATGTTTTGCTAAAAAATTCACTTAGACAACGACCCGATAGAATTATTGTGGGCGAAGTAAGATCTAAGGAGGCGATAACATTATTTGGAGCATTAAATACTGGTCATTCTGGAATGGGAACCCTACATGCAAATTCAACACAAGAAACTATCACTAGACTAATCAACCCCCCAATGAATGTTCCTTCTGTAATGATTAATTCCATAGATTTTATAGTTATGCAGAACAGAATATTTCATCCTACCAAAGGTATTATTAGAAGAATAACTGAAGTAGCAGAAGTAGTTGGAATGGAAATGAATAAAGTCCAATTAAACAAAATATTTCAGTATAATTATTCTGAAGATAAATTAGAGTATACTGCAATTAGTTCAAAAGCATTAACAGAAATTGCATCTATGAAAGGAATTTCAATGAAGGAGATTTCAAAAGAAATTAAGAAACGTGAATTATACTTAATTGAAAATAGTGAAAAGAAACGAAATAATGTTTATGAGACTAAAAAAATAATAAATGATTATTATAATAGTAATCTACAAAAATTATAAGTAAAAAAAAAATAAGATGTTAAAAAAAGTATTTATTAAAATAGGTTCAATTAGTATTAGAAGTTATAAAAAAATATCTTCAAATAATCAAAAAGAAAACAAAGAAAAAATAGAAAATAAAACATTTAACGAACTCATTAAACAAAATAAAAATAAAGAAAAGAAAATAGGAATTCGTTTTTTATTTGTCCCGTTACTGTTGATAATTATTCTCCTAATTTCAAAAGATTTAAACATATGTTTGAAATTAGGATTTATATTCTTCAGTTATCTGATTTTAAAAAACAATATTCCAAAAATAAAAGAAGATAATAGAAAAAAAGAAATTAATAAAGAATTTCCATATGCTTTACGACAAATCTCAACACAATTAAAAGCAGGAATAGGATTATACGATTCAATGAAAACTATTGCGGATAGTAACTATGGAGCATTATCCGAAGAATTTCAAATAACACTTAATGAAATCCAATATGGATCCAATTATGTTGAATCATTTGAAAATTTATCCAGACGAATCGATTTATCAATTGTTGAAAAATTTGTAAGTCAAATTATTAGAACTTTGAATAACGGAGGTAATTTAGCTGATACATTAAATACATTAGCTGATGAAAATTCATACAATATGAAAATAAAATACAAAGAATATTCGGAAAAATTAAATGCTATAATGTTATTATACATGTTTATTGCAGTTTTATTCCCAGTTATATTATTTATTTTAATAATAGCTGCCACGACTGTGATGGGTTCAATAGTTAAACCTGAATTACTATTGATTTTATATCTATTCTTTTTTCCTTTGATAATTATTTTTATGATAATATTAATCAAACGATTGGAACCAAGCATCGATTAAAAAACATTAATTAATTAAAAAATAAAAAATTAAAGTATAAATTAATGAAGGAAGAAAATTGCCAAAAAAAGAAGCAGATTATATTAAGAAATTCAATGAAAGTAGAAAGATTATCAGCCAATTTCTCATCATAGAAAAAAATATCAAAAGAACTAAAAATAATAAACCATTTTTAGAATTAATTTTACAAGATAAAACTGGTCAAATATTTGGCCGTATGTTCAACAAAAAAGTATATAAAGAATTCGAAAAAATTGAAGAAAATAAAGTCTATAATGTTGTAGGAAAAATTCAAGAATATCCTCCTGATTCAAAAAGATATAATATTTTATTAGAAAGACTGGTATTAGCCAATAAATTTAATGAAGAAGATTTTATTATTCAAATCGAAAACCAAGATAGTCATATAAATTATTTAATCAATACAATACATGAAATTGAAGATAAAGAACTTAAATTAATATTAACCTCATTTTTCCAAGATAAGGACTTCTTTGAAAAATTTATCGTTGCCCCAGCTGCAAAAAAATATCATCATAATTATAAAGGAGGATTATTAGTTCATACAAACGAAGTTGTAGAAATTTGTAAAACCATATCAACAATATATGAAGATATTAATAAAGATTTGTTAATCAGCGGTGCAATATTACATGATATAGGTAAAATCGAAACATATGATTATAAAACAGAACGAATTGAAATAAACGACAAAGGAATTTTTTTAGATCATATATTTATCGGCACTTGTATCCTTAAAGAAAAAATGAATTTATTGAATATTTCAGAAAAAACTAAAATCAATTTAATGCACCTTCTTTTAAGTCATCATGGTGATGTTGACTTAGGTTGGGGTTCATCTGTTAATCCAAGGATTCCTGAAGCTATTGCATTACATCATGCAGATGATATGAGTGCAAAAATTTCAAAATCATTAGATTTCTAATTAAACTAATACAATAAATTTATTATGTAATAACTAAAAATAATTAATTAAGAATTGATAATATATAATTTTTATACTATATCAAATCATGAGTAATACTGAATTAAATAACCAAAGGTGGAAATATGGATAAAATAAAAATTGCAGTTGTAGGAATAGGAAACTGTGCAAGTTCATTAATCCAAGGATTATATTATTATGAAAATAAAAATGAGGAAGATGTTGATGGATTAATGCACTGGTCAATTGATGGATATAAACCTTCAGATATTGAAGTAGTTGCAGCAATAGACATCGACAAAAGAAAAGTCGGAAAAGATGTAAGTGAAGCAATTTATGCAAAACCAAATTGTACAACCATATTTTACCCAGACATGAAAGAAATGGGTGTTAAAGTTTCAATGGGTCAAGTACTTGATGGTGTTGCACCGCACATGAGTAATTTCAAAGAAGATGCCACTTTTGTTGTTTCGGATGAACCTGAAAAAACTAAAGAAGAAATTGTTGATTTATTAAAAGAAAGTGGAGCAGAAATATTAGTCAATTATTTACCTGTAGGTTCAGAAAAAGCTGGAAAATTCTATGCTGATTGTGCATTAGATGCAGGTATTGCTTTTGTAAACTGTGTTCCAATATTTATTGTAAGTGATCCTGAATACGAAAATAAATTTAAAGAAGCAGGATTACCTTGTGTTGGTGACGATATTAAAGCACAAATAGGAGCAACTATAACACATAGAACATTAGCTAGTTTATTCAAAGATAGAGGAGTAAGATTAGATAGAACTTACCAATTGAATACTGGAGGTAACACTGACTTCTTAAATATGTTAAATAGAGATAGATTAGCATCAAAAAGAGAATCTAAAACAGAAGCAGTTCAATCAGTATTAGCACACAGATTAGATGAGGATGATATACATATCGGACCAAGTGATTATGTTGCCTGGCAAAAAGATAACAAACTATGTTTCTTACGTATGGAAGGTAGAACATTTGGTGATGTTCCGATGAACATTGAATTGAGATTAAGTGTAGAAGACAGCCCTAATAGTGCTGGATGTGTTATTGACGCGATTAGATGTTGTAAGTTAGCATTGAATAGAAATATTAGTGGTGCTCTGACTTCAATATCCTCATACACAATGAAACATCCACCAATCCAATATCCTGACGATATTGCTCATGATAAAGTAGATGAATTTATAGAAGGAAAATTAGAAAGATAATTGTAAAAGAATTATTTTTCTTTAATATTTTTTCAATAAAAAAAAACTATTTTTAAAAAAAGTTAATCAGAGATTATTTGTTTTTTATAACCTCTTTATGCTCATTGTTCGGAATTATTTGCATTTTACTATCCTCATAAGCAATATCTAGTTCTTTTGCATCCATTACATAATGTAAACATATTGCTAAAGCGGCAACTTCAGAATGAGGTTGATTAGTGACACTTAAATTCCAGTCAGCCAATTCATAAACTTCTGTTGGAACTCTTGAACCACCAACAATTATTAATTTATCTTTACCATTTTCTCTAATATCCGGAATTACATCTTCTACATGTTTCCCATACATAGTTAAATGAATTATTTCATAACCATTTCTTTTATGTTCTTTAATAACTGGCAAATATTTTTCATTATATTCCACTTGGAAATCTCCACCCCAATTATCAACAACACGTTCTACAGATTCGATAATATGTTTATCTCGTTCACCACTTAAAATAACTTTATCAGCACCAAAAGCTCTTGCAGTTAAACATACATGTGTTGTAATTCTTGTATCTCTCCCAAGTCTATGATCTAATCTCAATACTGTTATCATTTTATCTTCCTCATATCACAAAATTAAAAGTTATTATCAACATGATTAAGGAGGTTACTCTAGCTATTTCGTTAGAAGCCCCCATAATATCCCCTGTTACACAACCAAATTTATTGTCAGCCATATGTGCAAGGTACAATCCAGAACATACAGATACAATAATTGCACATAACCCAGGTATTCCCAATATTAAATATCCTATTAATGAATTTATGATTACTAATATTAATAAAACTTTAGAATTTATACCTGATTTAACTAAACGACCGATTCCTCTAGTATCATCTTTTCCAATAACCATTGATGTAATCATACTGAACTTTGAAGCAAATTCCATCAATATTATTGATTGTATTAAAAATTGTGAAGGTATTGAAGCCAATGCCGCCAAAGTTAAACTAGCAACTATAAAAAATGTTGATATTCCCCCAGTGCCAACCATTGAATCTCTCATCACAGTTAATCGTTTTTCAGAATCACCATGTACCATTAACCCATCACCCATGTCCATTACTCCATCGACATGGTTAAATCCAGTAAACCATATTATAAATCCATAGATTAATACTGATGTAAGCATAGCGTTTAGACCCAATAGGATATGAGCAATATATGCCAAAATTGCTCCAAAAATTCCTATTAATAAACCTACATAAGGCCATATCACCACACTACTTGCCATATCTTCAATTGTCACCATCCGATTAACTGGAATTCTTGTTGAAAAAGAAATTATTCCCAACAAACCATTTAATGTTGGATGAACAAATGTTTTCGATTCTCTATGATCATCATTATCCATTTTATCACCAATGTTTATTTTTTAAAATATCCCAAGTTATTGAAAGATTTTGTTAATGCGTCCTCAACCAATTCTTTTACTTCATAAAATAATGAAATATCAAATGAAATAATTTTTTCAGATTTTCCCGTACATGCAATATAAATCATATTATAATAATTTCCCAGTTTATTTGATAATTCATCTTTATTAATTGCATTTACTTGCCATGAAACTGTGGATATTGTTTCTATAACAGTACGGTAAATATTCAATAAAGTTACATTATCTAAATCAACATCAAGCAAAACAGTAATATTGGTAAAAAATTTTTTCTCAAAAAACTCCACTGTACTTATTATGCTTATTCCATCTTTTTCTACCAATATACGTTCAAGATTTGGTTGATTATAATAATGATTATCAAATTCGTTGATATACTTAAAGTCAAAATAATCCCTATTAGCTAAAATATAAAAGGGATTTTCACTTTTAAATATTATACCATTGCCTTTTTTAGAGACAGTAACTCCATCCATATTTACCTTCAATCATATTAACTCCATTAGTTTTTAAAAAAGAATTGAAATATTGTTTAATTAAAATTACTTTAAAGTTTATTGAGTTAAATAAATTAAAATTGATTTTAAATAGCCGAATTGCTTTATTTTCCTCTAATTATATTATATTAAAAGATTTTTATATAATTGTCTCCTAAAATGTTATTTAAAAATATTTAAAAATAATTATAAAAATGAATCAACAAATAGTAATACAATAAATTTTAAGGAAGAATAAAAAAATGGTTGTAGTCATAGATCCACAAGTTTCAGGACTATCTGGAAACATGTTTATTGGAGCATTTGTTGATTTAGGTGCAGATAAAGAAAAAGTTAAAGAAGTTATTCTCAATTACGTAACAGAATTTGGAGATATAACAGTTGATATTGAAAAAAAATCAAAATCTGGTGTAATGACAACATATGCAAATATACAAACACAAGATAATTCTGTTAGACATTTTATAGATATAATCACCAAATTGGATGAGATAACACGAAAAAAATATTCTGAAAACGAAACTGTAATTAATAGTATTGAATTATCAAAAAAAATATTTAAAACATTAGCCGATGCAGAATCAGAAGTTCATGGAAAAAGTTTAGAAGAATTACATTTCCATGAAGTAGGCTGTGCAGATGCTGTAGCAGATATCGTTGGTGCTTCATATGCATACCATTTATTAAAATTTGATGATGAAAAAGTATATTCATTACCTGTTGCTACTGGAAATGGTAGTGTAAATACTCAACACGGTATTCTTCCGGTCCCAGCACCAGCTGTGATAAATATTCTTAAAAATGTACCTACTCTTGGTGGAAATGTTAACACTGAATTGGCAACACCCACTGGTTGTGCCATATTAGTAAACATTACTGATGAATATACAACATCAAGTCCTTTACTTCAAAACAAGAGTATAGGATATGGATCAGGTACAAAAGAATTGAAAATATTAAATGCTCTTAGAATAATTAAATCCGAAGATATATCTGAAGAGAATAAAATTTCTATTCTCGAAACCAATATTGACACGTTAAGTGGAGAAATATTGGGAAATTTATATGATACCTTATTAAATGAAGGTGCACGAGATGTATGCATTACCCCAACAATTATGAAAAAGAATCGTCCGGGACATATTGTCAAAGTCATTGCTAAAAAAGAGGATAGCGATCATTTAGTTAAAATTTTAATGGAAGAAACAGGAACATTGGGTGTGAGAATATTACCTCATGTTCACAGAGGAGTTGCAATTAGAGAAAATGTTATCCATAATGTTAAAATAAATGACAACATAGAACAAATACGCTTTAAAATAGGAGAACTCGATGGAAAAATAATTAAATGTAGTGCAGAATACGATGATTTAAAAAAATTATCTGAAAAAACAAAAATACCTATCAAAGATTTGAAAGAATATGTAGAACAAGATTACAAAATCAATATTAGAAGGATTTCAAATGATTAAATCTAAAGGAATAAGTGTATTATCTGGTGGATTAGATTGCACTGTTGCAACAAGCATATATGCAAAAGATTATGATTTAACTGCTATTACATTCAATTATGGGCAGCAAAGTTTAACCCAAGAAATTAAACATGCAAAACTAATTTGTGAAGAATTAAATATGAAACATGTTGTAATCGACTTACCTTGGTTAAATGAGATTAGCAATTCAACTTTAACAAACAATGAAGATATACCCGTAATTGAAGAAACAGACTTGGATAATTATGAGGTTACAATCGAAACTGCGAAATCTGTATGGGTACCTGCCAGAAATACTGTTTTTTGTAGTATTGCATTAGCTTATGCAGAAAGCATTGGTGCAGAAATAATTATTGTAGGATGGGATTACGAGGAAGCCCGAACTTTTCCAGACAATTCAAAAGAATATTTAAATGCATTCAACGAAACAATCAAATATGGTTCATTTGATGATATAGAAATCAAAGCCCCCCTTATTGATATGAATAAGGAAGATATCGTGAAAAAAGGAGAAGAAGTGAATGCTCCCATGCATCTAAGTTATTCCTGTTATGTAGGTAAAGACAAACATTGTGGTACCTGTGAATCATGTAAAAGGAGAAAAAGAGCTTTTGTTAATGCCAATATTGTTGATTCTACTGAATATATAAGAGGGTAACTATGAAAAAAATTGATTACGAAGTTAAACATTATAAAAAAACATTGACTACAAAAGAATTTTTTGATAACTTTTATAATTTTGAATTAGTTCAAGGATACTGTAAAGAGTGTCCTCGCTATGATACTAACTATTCCTGTTCACCCCTAAATATTAACATTGAAAAATTTGTAAATGAATATGATTTTATAGATATTCATGTCACCCAGTTATTCTTTGAACCTGAAGATTACAAAAAAGATTATGATTCCGAAGAATTGAAAGAATTACTGTATAATACATTTTTTAAAGAAAAACAAAAAGTTGTTGATAAAGTTCTTAAATCCGAAAAAGAATATACTAAAGCACAAAGTTTAACTGGACCTTGTAATCATTGTGCTGAAAACTGTAAAGAATTATATTCAAAATGTAAACATCCCGAAATTAGACGTTATTCCTTAGCATCTATCGGAATGGATAGTAGAAAAATATTAAAAGAGATTTTTGATATTGAATTGTTACTAATTAATGGAGTATTACCTAAATATTTAAATAATATAACTTCCATCTTGTATAAAAAATAGAAAAAAGTGGTTATTCTATAACCATCAAAACATCATCTTTTTCAACAGTATCTCCTTCAGCTATGAAAATGTCAGTTATTTTACCGGATTTATCTGTTTTTACATCATTTTCCATTTTCATTGCTTCAAGAACTGCTACAGTATCTCCTTCATTGACTTTATCGCCAACTTTAACTTTAAGTTTTACAATCATACCTTGCATAGCTGATGTTAATGCACCTTCAACTGAAGGCTTAATCTGTTGTGATGAAGGTTCCATTTCCATATAACCTGTTGGTAATATTTTTACATTGAATACTTCACCATCTACTTCCACTTCATATGAATTAGGAATATTAGATGCTGTATATTCCACTTTAGGTTCTGGTATTCCTTCTGCAACTGCTTCTCCTTTGAGGAATTTTTCAGCTACAGTAGGATACATAGCATATGTTAGAACATCTTCATCTTTTTTAAGTAAGTTTAATTCTTCTAATTTTGCACGAGCTTTATCTAATTCAGGTTCTAATAAATCTGCTGGCCTGCAAGTTATTGGTTCTTCATCACCAACAGCTTCTTTGTATAAATCTTGATTAATTTCAGCTGGTGCTCTTCCATAGTATCCTTTTAGATAATCTTTTACTTCTTTGGTTACATTTTTATATCTTTCACCCATCAATACATTCATTACTGATTGAACTCCAACAATTTGACTTGTAGGGGTTACTAATGGTGGGTATCCTAAGTCTTTACGTACTTTAGGAATTTCTGCTAACACGTCTTCATATTTATCAATAGCATCTTGTTGTTTCAACTGAGATACTAAATTAGATAACATTCCACCAGGTACTTGATAAATAAGTACATCAGTATCAACTGCAGATGCTAACGGATCAAAAAGTGCATTATATTTTTCATTGAGACCAGCGAAATAATCTTTAATTTTTGACAATGCTTTTAAATCAATTCCGGTATCATAAGGAGTTGATTCTAAAGCAGCAACCACACTTTCTGTTGGTGGTTGAGCTGTACCTCCAGAAAATGGAGATATTGCAGTATCCAACATGTCCACACCAGCAGAAACTGCTGCTTGATAACTCATTAAAGTCATTCCACTAGTACAGTGACTATGTAAATTTACCGGTAAATCCAATTCATCTTTTAATGCTGTTACTAAATCTGTAGCAACTTGAGGAGATATAAGACCAGCCATATCTTTTATAGTTATAGCATCACATTCCATAGCAGCTAATTCTTTAGCAAAATCAACATATTTTTCTATAGTATGTACCGGACTGATTGTGTAACTAATAGTTCCTTGTACATATGCTCCTTGTTCTTTTGCCGTTTTAATAGACAATTCCATGTTTCTTGAATCATTCAATGCATCAAATATTCTGAATACATCAACACCATTTTCATATGATTTTTCAACAAAAGCTTTTACAAAATCATCAGCATAATGTTTATAACCTACTAAATTTTGTCCTCTTAATAACATTTGAAGTGGTGTTTTGGATACATGATCTTTAAATGTTCTTAATCGTTCCCATGGATCTTCATTTAAAAAACGTATACATGAATCAAAAGTTGCCCCACCCCATGCTTCTAGAGAGAAGTATCCTACTTTATCCATCTCTTCTAAAATCGGAACCATATCCCCAGTTCTCATTCTAGTAGCAATTAAAGATTGGTGAGCATCACGTAATGCTGTTTCAATAATTTTTACTTTTGGCATATTGACACCTACTTTGTTTATTTTGTTGTATAAATAATAATAATTAAAACGTATTTTTAATACGAATATTAATTGAATTAATAATTCTTAATATTATAAGAATAAATAATAATTATCCATATTATTATGTTCTATTTATCATTTATGTTT
Organism: Methanosphaera stadtmanae; assembly: GCA_015062805.1. Classification (GTDB taxonomy): domain Archaea; phylum Methanobacteriota; class Methanobacteria; order Methanobacteriales; family Methanobacteriaceae; genus Methanosphaera; species Methanosphaera stadtmanae_C. The sequence goes on along the minus strand of SUTQ01000001.1, from coordinate 179,044 downwards.
AACTTAATATACTAATGTTACTATTTAAAAAATTGATTTAAAGTAAAAATTAATATAGAAAAACATATTTTAAAAAAATGAAATTAATTAAATTGAATAATAAAAATAGTAAGAAAGATAATTTATTAGAAAACTAATAACTATCTATTTTAATCTTTGACCTGTAACAGGTTTTTTGTTTTGCCAACTGTATCTTCTTAATCTTTTAGATCTTCCGAATCCACATGAAGCACAGTATTTTTTATTAGGATTGTATGCGTTTCTACCACATCTTCTACATCTGATGTGATTCTTTTTATTACGTTTCCCAAATGATGGTGTTCCTTTCATGATATAACCTCCACTAATAATGTTAAAAATAAATTAATAAATATAACCTTAAAAAAGGTAAAAACTAGAGAATAGAATAAATTCTATTCAAATCAGATACACGATCGATATATCTTTTTATACCTTAATCAATAAACAACAATCAGGTATAACTTTCTAATAAGGACGATTAATATTAATAGTTAAACTACTAAGTTGTCCTTTAAATAATTATCCTGGTGATATGTAGACTATGTTATCTCCACGAACTAAAACTACTCCTAATCTACGGGTAGATTCTCCATTTTCTAGTTCTTCAGCATCATTAAGCACTAAATTCATGTGCATGTCAAAACTTTGTAAAGCTCCTCTAAATTCTTTACCACCTTTAAGTTTGATAAGAACTTGGGAATTTAAAGCTTTTCCTAATGCATCTAATGGTCTAGATGTATTGTTATTATTTTTTTGATCGTTCACTATTAATCACCTTATCAATAATATATATTTTAGTTTGTTTTAGATAATATTTAAATGTATCTCAAAACTTAATTATTAATTAATAATTATTTACAATTAGTTATATATTTCATATTAATAAATAATAAAAGTTGCTATCAATAATTATTACCTCATTTTAAATTAAAATAGAATTATACGAAAAATAAAAAAAATTAACAAAATATTTAAATAAACATATAGAATATTAAAGAATAAAAAGAAAATAAGATAATCTGCCTATATTTAAAAAAAAATATAAGAGAGGACAAAAAAATTGAAAATAAAAAAACGATTTTTCTTAAAAAATAAAAAAGTTAAAGAAATAAAAAAAGAATTGGGAAATTATCAAAATATCATTCCTAAAAAATCACAAGTAGAACTAGTCAAAATTGAAGATTTTCCAGATATCTTATTAGTTGATGGAGAACCATTATTGATGCAAATTGATGGAAAAACCATACCTACTTTACATTCAATGATAAATGAAAACATTGAAGAAAAATATGCTACAGTAGACATGGGTGCTATTAATTTTGTAATTAAAGGTGCAGACATAATGTCACCAGGTATAATTGATGCGGATGAAACTATCGAACCTGGAGAAACAATAGTTATCATTGAAGAATCACATCACAAACCATTAGCAATTGGTACTAGTTTAATTAATGGTAAAGAAATGGTTGAGAATAACAAAGGTAAAGCAATAGAAAATTTGCATTATGTTGGAGATTTGATTTGGGAACTTAAATTATAGGAGAATATAAGATGGATAACATTAAACTCAAATATAATTCAGGAAATGTGATTTCAAAAAATGTCCACAAAATAGGTGTAATAGCATTAGGATCACATAGAGAAAATCATGGAACTGCCCTACCAATAGATACTGATTCAAAAATTGCTGCCAATATAGCTTTACATGTTGCTACTAAAACAGGAGCTACTTTTTTAGGAATTTTTTATGGTGCTACTGAATATGATTTTGTAAAACATGGAATTCATCTTAAAAAAGACGATTTGATAAATAATCAAATTATCCCTCAATTGATTAATGCAAAAAAATTACTAGATATTTCAAAAGTTGTGATAGTGAACGGTCATGGTGGAAATAACTTAGTAATTGATGAAATTGATAATATTTCAAATAAAACAGGACTTAAAATTGTTTTTAACAATTCAATAATAGAAAAAGAAGGGCCCCATGCATGTACTGGTGAATTATCAATGGGAAAAGTTTTAGGTATTGTTGATGAAAGTAAAATAAAAGATCATGAAAACTTTATACAGAATCCAGAAGTTGGTATGGTAGGGCTTAAACTTGCCCGTGAAAACGAACCAATTATAGACCAAGAAGCAAGATACATTGAAAAAAATGGTTTTGAAATTAATGAAGAATTTGGAAGGGACTTAATTGAATATGCTGAAAATAATATTATAAAAGATATTAAATCATTATTATAATTACTTATTTTCCCATTTCTATCTTTTTAATTAATTTTTTACATTCATTGCTAGTTTTTTTATTATTAAAAGCCAAACTTATCCTAGATATTGCTTCCAACATACGAATTACACTATCCAACCAAGTAAAAATATCACCAGGATAAATATGTATATCATAATTAGACATGAAATACTTACTTATGCTATTTGGACTCCAGCCACTTAATCTTTGCCGAATAATTTTTTCAGATACATTTTTCTCCAAACACTTACAAAATGGACTTTCTTTACATTCACAGTTCATGAAATCAATTTGGAAGGAAATTAATTTCTCAGCAAAATGATCATCTAACTTTGACAATACTTCACCAGAAGTAACAATATCCCTATTTGAATCAGCAAATAATCTGGAACTTACATTAGTTTTCAAAGCATTAGAAAGTCTACTTGATAATCTATTACTTATGTATGCACTTTCAAAAGGTTCGAGATGTTCAACAATCAATAAAGGATTTTGTCTTAAATGTTTTCGAATATATTCTGCTTTAGGAACTGTTAAAAAAGATACTGAAGTTGCTCGACCATATTTAGTAGGCAATAGCTTGTCAGAGAAATCTCTATGTTCCATAATTAATTTGTTATTTAACAATGTATTGATAACATCATCAAAAACTATTGGAGTTTCAATTTTAGAATATTTATCTTCCAAATAATTAATATCCACATTTTTTATTGCAGATATATCTGCCAATACCTGTTCTACAGTATCATCTCCACTATACTCAACATTAACGTTATCAACATCACTATCCAATAAGTCAATAGCCTTTTGTTCTTCAGATTCATTATCAAATTCTTTACCAATTTCAGGTAATAAATACACTTTACCCATATCATGATAAGTAGGTCTACCTGCACGACCCAACATTTGTGAAAAATCATTATTTGTTAACCATTTATTACCCATCCTTAACGTTTCAAATAATACCTGAGACGCTGGAAAATCCACCCCCGCTGCTAAAGCTGCAGTAGTTACAACTGTAGAAATTTTTTGCTGTGCGAAATCTTTTTCTATTTTAACCTTTTTTGAATAGGATAATCCTGCATGGTAAGCTGCTGTAGTAATACCTTTTTTCTCTACTTGTTGTGCTATTGAATGAGTTTTTCTTCGTGAATTGGTAAATATAATTGTTTGTCCTTTGAAACCTTTGGTTGACTTGGTTTCAAATTCCTTCTTGGCAAGTTTACCCAATAAATCTTTCTTTTCAAATTCGTTCTTGGCGAAAATTAAATGACGTTCAAGAGGTACTGGTCTTTCTTTATATTCCACTAACTTCATATTAAATTCATCAGCAATCTGTTTAGAATTTTTTACAGTTGCCGATAAACCAATTAATTGTGCTTTAGGGAATATTTCCAATAATCTTTTTAACAAACCATTTAATCTAGGACCTCTTTCATCTTCATCTAACATGTGTATCTCATCGATAACAACTGTTCCAACACCTTTTAATTGACTATAATTTCCTGAACGAAGTATAAAATCCAAACCTTCATATGTAGCAACTACAATATCCGCATTTTTAACTGATTTGTTAGAAATTGTAAGTTCTCCTTTAGCTTTTACACGATTAGAACCAACTTTAATTGCAACATTTAATCCCAAAGGTTTATATTGTTTTTTAAAGTCTCGATATTTTTGATTTGCTAAAGCAACTAAAGGTGTTAAATATATGAATTTTTGATGATTCATTGCTTTTGGTATACCTGCCAATTCACCAACTAAAGTTTTTCCAGATGCTGTTGCAGATACAATTAATAAATTATTATTTTCCAAAAGTCCCGCATTCAAAGATAATATTTGTATAGGCAACAACTGTTTTATTTTAGGAGACAATATTTTTTTCAATCGTTTCGGTATTTTAAGTTGACTAATTGTTATCTTAGGATATTTGGTCTTTTTAACCTTGATTTTATCATAAATTGTTAAATCATCATGTTTTATTGGATTAAATTTAGGATCGAAAACCTGTAAAACGGTTTCAAGATTATTAGTTTTTGCCAATAATTTCTTAAAACTGGAAAAAGATTTTTCATCATATCCTCTTAATTGCATTACCCTTTTAATTTCTTTTAAAGCACACTTTTTACATATATATTCATCATATAATCGGTAAGATGATGATTTTTTTAATATTGTTATTTTTCCTTCAAAAGTACAATGCCTACAAATATGTGTATATTGGTATGCAATATTCAAAGAGTTTAACATGGATTCAATGTCTTCATCTTTTGTAGCTAATAAGACACTTTGTTTTCTTAATATCCTAATGACCTCTTTTGGTGATTTTAAAATTTCAACATTATCCTGTTGAATAATGAAACGATACGGTCTAATTTTTCCATTATTCTCTTGGAGTTTGAAATAACTAAAAAATAAAGGTTCACGTTCACTATTCAAAGCACCTTTAGCAGGCCCAATAGGATACAATTCCACATTTTTTTTATTGCGTCTTAAAATTATCATATTATCAATATCTAATTAAAAAAAAATAATTCAACATTATATTAAATAAATATTTGTAATATCCTTTTTTAGTATTTTACTAACTTAATAAGAATAATAAAAAAAATATACGATTATAATCAAATTACCTTAAAAGCATACAAGGAATGTTGAAAAAATCATTAGAAAAAGATAATTAATTAGTCCATCAAATATTATATACAATATATTTGTAAAAAAAAGTAAAGAAAAAATTTTTATTATTATTAAAGGATGTGAAAACATGTATAATATGGGTGCATCAACAAAACCAGGCTATGATATAGCTAATAAAAGTAGAGAAATCATTAAATCACTAATTGATGAAGAAACAAAGGATTTAACTTATGAAGAAAGAGATATTGTGGAACGTGTAGTTCATTCAACAGCTGACCCTGAATATGCAAAATTAGTAAAAATATCCCCAACATTTGTTGAAACTGCATTAAAATGTTTTGACAATAAAGAAGATATTCTTACTGATATCAATATGGTAAAATCAGGAATAACAAGATATGATGGAAAAGTAATGTGTTACATTAGAGATGAAAGAGCAGTTAAATTAGCTAAAAAAGAAGAAATTACTCGTTCTGCAGCAGCTATGAGAATTGCTGCTGAAGATGGTTTTAAAGGAGTTGTAGCAATTGGAAATGCACCTACAGCATTATTCGAAGTAATACGATTAGTTGAAGAAGGTCAAATGGATGCTAAAGCTGTAGCTGGTGTACCAGTAGGATTTGTTGGAGCCGCAGATTCCAAAGAAGCATTATCCAAAACAAACATTCCTTACGTAATTACCACAGGCCCCAAAGGTGGAACTCCTATTGCAGTCGCAGTTATTAATTCCTTATTAAACATTAGAAAAAAATAACTTAAGGAGGAAATGAATTGAATTTTGATAAATCTAAAAAATTATATGAAGAATCCGTAAATTACCTCCCAGGAGGGGTTGATTCACCAATACGAGCTTTTAAACCATACCCATTTTTTGTTGAAAAAGCTAAAGGTTCAAAATTATTCGACGTTGATGGAAATGAATATGTTGATTATTGTTTGGGATATGGTCCAATAATTTTTGGTCATGCAAATGAAACAATAATTAAAGAATCTACAAAACAATTGGAATTAGGAACAGCATATGGAGTACCTTCAGAAAAAGAAATTACCCTTGCTAAAGAAGTAATTAATAGAGTCCCTTGTGCTGAAATGGTTCGTTTTTGTAATTCTGGTACTGAAGCAACCATGAGTGCAATCCGATTAGCAAGGGGAGTTACCAAGAAAAATAAAATAATTAAATTTGAAGGTGCATACCATGGTGCACATGATGCCGTATTAGTTAAATCTGGTTCAGGTATGGCTGGAAAGCCAGATTCACCAGGAGTTCCTGAAGATGCTACCAAAAACACTATCCTTGTAGCTTTTAATGATGAAAATGCTCTAACCCAAGTCATTAAAGACAATAAAGAAGAAATCGCTTGTATTATAGTTGAACCTATAATGGGAAATATTGGTTGTGTTCCTCCACGAGAAGGCTTCCTTAAATTTTTAAGAGAAATTACTGAAGCAAATAATATATTATTAATATTTGATGAAGTTATCACCGGTTTTAGATTAAGTAAAGGTGGTGCCCAAAAATATTATAACATAGTCCCCGATCTTGTAACATTTGGAAAAATCTTAGGAGGAGGATTCCCTATTGGAGCTATTGCCGGTAAAAAAGAATACATAGAACAATTTGCACCTAGTGGTACTATTTATCAAGCAGGTACTTTTAGTGGTAATCCTGTATCAATTAATGGTGGAATTGCAGCATTGAAAATTTTGGATGATAAATTTTACAAAAATTTAGAGAAAAAAGGAGAATATCTTAGAACAGGCATGTTCAATATATTAGATGATTTAAAATTAAATTTCCAAATAAATGGTGCTGCATCCATGACCCAAGTATATTTAACGGATAAAGAAGTATATGATTACGAAACAGCAAAACTTTCAGATAGTGAAAGTTTCTTAAAATACTTCCATACATTACTTGAAAATGGTGTTTTTATTGCACCTAGTCAATTTGAATGTTGTTTCTTATCCGGTCAACACTCAAAAGAAGATATTGATAAAACTTTAGAAGCTATGGAAATAGCATTTAAAAAGTTATAACCCCCTCCTACTTTTTTTATAAATTTTTTTCATTGTCCCCTTATGAAAAGATGTGGTAAATACTATAATACTCATTAGAAAATTTTTAATATCACTTCAAAGAGAAATATAATATTATAAAACTTAAAGAATTGGGTAAAAAAATGGAAATTGCAATTGGTCTGGGAAAGAATAAAGATGTTCTTAAAGCAATAGAACATTTTCCTTTTAAAATTCATTTAGCAAAAAATAATGAGGAATTACTTGATTACTTGAAAAATCCTAAAATAGATGGTGTGATTAGAGGTTCATTAGAATCTAGCATAATCATGGATTTAAAAAAAGAATATCCTGATTTATTTAGAGCATCCTTATTAGAAAAAGATGGTCATAGATTCTTACTAAGTCCAGTTGGTATTGATGAAGGAGATTCAATATCTTCAAAAATAAAAATAGTTGAAGAATGTGCAAAAGCTATTACTCTTCTAGGAGAAGAACCAAAAATTGCACTAATTTCTGGTGGAAGAAAAAACGATATAGGAAGGAGTAAAAAGATAGATAAGAGCATTAAAGAGTGTGAAACTATTGAAAAACAGTTAAAGGATAACTACAATATCAAACATTATTACATTTTAATTGAAGAAGCTATTAAAGACCATTCAAATATTATCATAGCCCCTGATGGAATTACGGGAAATATTATATTCAGAAGTTTAGTATTGGTTGGTGGAATAAAAAGTAACGGTGCTTTAACACTCAACCAACCCACCATGTTTATAGACACTTCACGTTCACAAAATACACAAGGTTATATCAACTCAATTAATTTAATGAAAAAACTTATAGAAAAAAAAGTAGGGGATCATTAAAATGTTATTATTACAACCATTATACACCATTTATGAATGGTACATATCCAGGAATTTAGAAAAAGATAAAATGCCCAAACATGTAGCAATAATTATGGATGGAAATAGACGTTACTCCAAATTACAAGGAAATATGGATGCAATAGAAGGCCATAAAAGAGGAGTTGATACTTTAGAAAATGTTCTGGAATGGTGCATTGATTTAGGAATAAACATTGTAACAGTATATGCATTCTCTACAGAAAATTTTAAACGTTCCGAAAAAGAAGTTAAAGATTTAATGCAATTATTTGTAGATAGTTTCCTTAGCATTAGTTCCAATAAAAAAATTCATAAAAATGAAGTTAAATTAAAAGCAGTTGGTAAATTAGATTTATTCCCCGAAGAGGTAAGAAAAGCTATCAAAGATGCCGAAAAATCTACAGAAAAATATGATAAACGTCTGATAAACATAGCAATGGGTTATGATGGTAGAGTAGAAATTGTTGATGCATTCAAAAAAATAGCAAACAAAGTTAAAACTGGTGAAATTGATCCTGAAGATATTAATGAAAATATGATTAATGATAATTTATATACTGCAGGATTGGAAGATCCAAATTTAGTTATACGTACCAGTGGTGAAGAACGTTTAAGTGGATTTTTATTATGGCAATCATCATATTCGGAATTATATTTTACAGATAGTTTATGGCCTGAACTGAGAAAAGTTGATTTTTTAAGAGCAATACGATCATACACAAAAAGACAAAGAAGATTTGGTAAATAAGAGGAAGATATTATGATTGACTCACATTGTCACTTAAATTTTGTAGAATTTGATGAAAATAGAAATGAAATAATTAACAATTGTAAAAAGGAATTTAAATATATTGTTGATTGTGGTGCAAGCATAGAAGGTAATTTAAGAACATTAAAACTTCAAGAAGAATATCGTGGGTTTATTAAATCAACTATGGGTTACCACCCAGTATATGCTGGAAAAGATGACAAAAAAACTACACAAAAAACTATAGAACAAATTATTGAAAATTTAGAAAATATTCAAGCTATAGGAGAAATAGGGTTAGATTTCTCTGAAAAAAGATCGGAAGATGAAATAAAAAGACAACACGACAATTTTCATAAAATGTTAGAATTAGCTAGTGAATATGATATGCCCATAGTACTTCACGTTCGAGAAGCTGAAAAACATGCATTAGAGATTGTTAAAGAATATCCCAACATACCTGATGTTATATTTCACTGTTTTAGTGGAGGGAAGGAAACTGCAATTGAAGCAGTAGATTGTGGATATTATATTTCTTTTGCAACAAATGCTCTTTTTTCAAAAAAACATAAGAAAAACATTAAAGCTGTACCTTTAGAATATATGCTTACAGAAACTGACAGTCCTTATTTATCCCCCAATAAAGGAGAACCAAATCAACCATCCAACATTAGAATGACAATCGAAAGGATTGAAAGAACAAAACATATTGACTTTGAAGAAATTGAAAAACAAACAGAAAAAAATGCTTTACGAGTTTATAATTTATAGGTGATTTTATGAATCAAGATGAAATGCTAAAGTTATATGTTGAAAAAAGAAAAGAATATGAAAAAAAAATACAAAATGATTTAGAAAAGATAGAAAATTCCGTAAAGGATTTGGCAGAGGTTGGGGATTATTTTAGTGTAAAAAATGAGGACGTTTTAATTACTATTAAAGCAATTGAAATAAATAATGAAAAACATATAGCTATTTTTACGGATACAAATAAACGTGAGATACCTTTTAATCAATTAACTCTCACCGAACATCCTGATTTAATTTTATGGATAATACAAAATGATGCTTTAATTAAAGAAGGATTTAAAGAAGTATTAATTAATGCTGTGAGAAATGGAGAAAATATAATAAACACTCTTAAAGCTTTAAAAGTTGACTACGAGTAGGTGTGAAATTGAAACCCTTTGTCTTATTAAATTCAGCAATGACTGTTGATGGTAAAATTGCAACAAACAATAGTTCAATGAAAATTTCGGGTAAAGACGATTTAATCAGAGTTCATAAACTACGAAAAAAATATGATGCAATAATGGTTGGAATAAACACCGTAATTATAGATAATCCAAAACTAACTATCCACAAAATTGAAGCTTCATTAGAAGATAATCCCATAAGGATTATAATTGATAGTAAAGCCAGAACACCAATAGATTCTTTAGTATTAAATAATGATGCGAAAACCATTATAATTACTTCTGAAAAGGCTCCCCAAGAAAAAATTGCAAAACTGAATAAAAAATGTGATATTTTAGTTTGTGGACATCAACAAGTTAACTTAAAAGAAGCTATGAATAAATTGTATGATAAAGGTATAAAATCAATATTATTAGAAGGTGGTTCAACATTAAACTTCTCCATGTTTAAAGAAGGATTAATTGATGAAGTATCTATATGTATCGGTTCAAAAATATTAGGGGGAACATCTTCAAAAACATTTGTCGATGGAGAAGGTTTTGAACCAGAAAATTGTATAAATTTAGAATTAAAAAATATTGAAAAAATAGATAATGATGTTGTATTATCATACAACGTTCTTAATTAATTATTTGAACATTTTTTTTATAATAATCCATGTTTTTTAAGTATTTTTTCTGGATTATCTTTTAATATCTTTGAAATTTCAGATTCAGGAACTTCTGCACCTTTAGCAATTCTTTCGGCTAATTCATAATTAATTAAATCACCAGGTGCATGAGTATCAGTATCTAAAACCAAATTAGCACCTAATTCTAGGCCCAATTTTGCTACATGACCATTTCCAAGACAATGTCCTTTACGTGCACTGATTTCCAATGAAACATCATTGTCTACTGCAATTTGTACTTCTTCTTCAGTAATTAATCCAGGATGTCCTATGATATCAACTTCCGGACATTCAGCAGACATTCTGTTAGTTCCTGGCCTAACTGGCTCAACTATGGTTTCCCCATGAACAACAACTATTTCTGCACCATATTTTCTAGCTTTGTTTGCTAATTTATCAATAACTTCAATTGGTACATGTGTAATTTCTACACCCGGAATTACATTAATATCCCAATTATCTCTTATATCATTTACTGCTTCAGCAATTTGTGAAGCAATTTGTATATTTGATGCATCCACGTGATCAGTAATTGCTAATGCTTTATGCCCTAAGACATCTGCTCTTCTAGCAAGTTCTGAAGGCAATAATTCACCATCACTAAAAATACTGTGGGTGTGTAAATCTATTCTTAAATTTTCAGACATTGAATTATACTCCTGACATTCTCATATTTTATTGTATATAATCTTATTTATGAAAAGAAAAATATAAATAGATATATGATTAATAAACTAAAAGTATTTGTTCCAGCACACATCACTGGTTTTTTTGAAATTGTTCCAAATAGTAATCCCCTATTAAAAGGTTCAAGAGGTGCGGGAATTACATTGGATGAAGGTGTTACTACAGAAACTACAATTACTGAAGGTTCTGGAAATATTATCATTAAATTTAACGATATCCCTGACTCACTAAATTCCATAAGCCCACAAGCAATTGATATTATAAAAAATACGTATAAATTGGATTTAAGTAATTATGACATTACAGTAAATCATGAAACAAATTTACCAATTAGTGCAGGTTTTGGAACCAGTGCTGGATTTGCATTAGGAATAAGTTATACTTTGCCAAAACTACTAGGATTAAATCTTACATTTAATAAATCAGGAGAAATTGCACATTTAACTGAAATAGAAAAATCAAGTGGTCTTGGCGATGTCATTTCAGAGATGCATGGTGGTTTAGTTATTAGATTAAAAGAAGGTTCACCACTCATAGCCAAAATAGACAAAATTCCAATTACTCAACCAATTTATGTTATTACAAAAACATTAAGCGCATTAAATACTAAAGACATTATTGATAATCCAGTATATCAAAAAAGAATAAATGATAGTGGAAAAAAATTACTTAACACACTCATTTCTAACCCTAATATCGAAAATTTCGTAAAATTATCAAGACAATTCTCAGAAAATGCAAAATTAATTAATCCTGAGCTACATGAAATTCTAGAAATTATGGACGAAGAAAGTATTGGCTCATCTATGGCCATGTTAGGTAATACTGCATTTTGTTTATCAAATTCGCCAGACATAAACATTGAGGACTGTATTGTAACTAAAATAAATACTTCTGGAATCAAATTTTTATAATTTAAAAAAAAATAGTTTTGAAGATTATACTTTTTTAACATCTTCAATGGTATATACAATACCTTTTTCTTCTAATTTGGATATTATTCTATTAGTCATTTTTCCTACTGAAAATACTAATACCCTTAAACCTTTTTCTGCAGCACTTGCCGTAGCGGAAGCTGTGGCGAACTCAAAATCAGGATAAACATTTAAATGATTTGTAATAGCTCTTGCACTTGTACCTAAAACACCGATTCTATCAAATTCTTGTGAATAAATTTCATTAATTTTATCCATATCACATACTCTTGATCCACCTTCAGAAATTGGTGGAATTTTTACTATAACTACATCTTTCGGAACTAAATCTATTTCTCCACCCAAATTAATTAAAGTTACATCTTCTCCTTCTAAAGCATCACTAAATACTTCCGCATAAGCTCCAGATTTATCTTCAGTATCTGCATATAATATTCCATCATCCATATTTAACCAGACTTGTTCTCCTTGATGTAAATCTTCTGCAGCAATTGCGGGCCAAATAGATTTATAACCATTCATAGTATTTAAAACCATATCCGAATAAGCCTTAAGATTTATTGCTTCGGTTTTGACTTTATCAATACCATATTTAGTTATTTTATATCTAAAATTTGAGCTTCCTGTTTCAACATATCCTTCTTTAACTAAAGTTTTGATGTTTTCTGAAACTGCTTGAACTGTGATTCCTAATTCATCAGCAATATCTTTTTGTTTAAGATGTGGTTCTTGTTGAGCTATTTTTGCTAATATTTGGAATTTGGTGAATTCACCTTTATTTTTAAAAATTCTCATTCTGTTGCACCTATCTAGTTATAATTGATGTGTAAAAAATTTGATTATTAATAATTAATATATGTTTGATTTTATTTAAACTTTTATAGAACAAAAAGCCCGAATAACCTTATTAGTTTAAATATAATGATTTGTTAAAAAAAAAATTAATCAAGTAAAACTGATTTAACCAATATTTACTGAATTATTTAATAAATTTATGAATTTATCCATATTATCTTCAGGAATATATGCTCCACATGCAACACTATGTCCTCCACCAGATCCACCACATTTTTCTGAAATGTCTCTTACAATATTTCCAAAATGTATTCCTTCATAACCCAATAATTTAGAACATCTTAATGAAACTTTATATCCTGGTTCATCGGAGTCTATAGGAGTATAACCTACAATAGGTTTTTGCCAATCATAATTACTGAGTAACATTCCGGCAATAGTACCTACAACACTTGGTTTTATCCCACTACCATCAAAATATTGTATATTCTCCAATATTTCCACATTATTTGATTCTTGTATCTTAGATAAATTTTGTGCCAAATAAGCTCTATGTTCTTTTACTAATTTATCCAATTCATCAGCTATTTCGAATCTATTTCCTTTAATAACTTCCATACCTAATGCATGCTTACCATTTCTTCCACAAGCATTGATGACTGTGCTGTATTCACTTGCATCTTTAAAAGAAGTATACTTCTCTTCAAAAGTAAATTCATAGGATTCACCTGATATTAATTTTGGTACATACTTGACATATCTATCCGGAACTGCTCTTGTCATCATTTTTAACAATTCAGTAAAAAGTCTACTTTTTTCATCCATATCCAAATCGCATAGATATCTCACAGTACCTAAATCAGTTTTAACAGGAATATCCAAATTTTCCAAAAAGTGAATACATTCATTTCTATTGTTAGTCAAAGGCAAATTGATATCACCAAAATAAGATAATGCTACAAATAATGGTCTCGTTTGTCTACCATACAATAATAAATCATTGACATACTCTACACAACCGACTTCTGTAGAATCTTTCAAAATTTCTCGATTCAAACCTCTTAGTTTTCCAGTCATACTGTTTTGCATATCACCAACAGCACTTAAAATTCCCATCCAACTTAAATCATAAAAATGAAATGTTTTAGCCAATAAATAAGATAATCCTCCACCAGATATTGTGTAAGAACCATCTAACCCATAATAATTTGGGTTTATTTCAATTAAATCTCCTTTTAATTTAGTTGCCAAAGATCTTATTGGTGGATGATGATCCAAAACTATTAAAGAAGAATTTGAATTGTTACATAAATTAGTAATATTTTGTCCTGCACCTAAATCTGAAATAATTGTTAAATCAGTGTCTGTATCTAATGTTTCCACTTCATTAATTTCAACAAAGTTTACTGAATGACTTATTTCTAATTTATCAAGTATAGATGATAATATACTGCCTGCCGTAATCCCATCACAATCAGTATGTGTAAAAATAGTTACATCTTCAGCATTTAATATTTTATCTTTTGCCTTATGTAATAACAATTCCATATGATTTCTAGATTCTTCAAAATTTTTGTTAACATTTGAACTCATAAAAATCCTCTTAAAAAAAAATAGAAAAAAAAATTAATTAGAGACTCGATTAATTTTAATTGTATTTGCAATCTTACGTAATAACTCTAATTTAGTATCATATTCATGTGTTACAACTACTCGTCCAGATTTTTCCCACCAAGACCCTGGGAAAGATTTTTCGTGCTCAACAGTATACTGTAATTTCAATCTACGTAAAGCTTGACTAATTTCACGGATTTTAGGTTCTTCCACAGACTCTTCGAGAGATAACATACGTCCTTCTTTACGTGAATGATTTGAATTAATGTATACTGGCCATACTATTGTTTCCATATTTTCACCATTTAAATATATTGTAATAATGCATCAATCATGTCTTTAACTGTATAACGATTTGCTTCAATTGCTGGAATATTATACTGTTTCAATGCTTTACCTGTAATAGGGCCTATAGAACCCACTATAACTTCTGATTGTAATTTATGTAAAAATTCATCATATTGTTCCGATTTTTCGTTTTTAATGACTTTTAACAAATTATGAACAGTCAATGGACTTGTGAATGTTATGATATCAATTTCATTACTTAAAATATCATCCATTAATTTAATGATTTTAGTTTTATCCTTTGGAATACTTGAAGTATAAGCTTCTGCAATAGTTACTTCAGCACCATATTCTTCCAATCCTTCAGGTAAAACTGTTCTTGCACTTAAAGTACGTGGTAAAGCTATCTTTTTATTTTTTAAATCAATAGAAGCAAACGATTCCAAAAGACCTTCCGCAGTAAAATCTTTAGGTATTAAATCAGGAGTTTCATTGTATTTCTTTAATATTTCTTCTGTTTTTACGCCGATTACTGCAATTTTTGAAGGAATTGAATCTTTTTTATATATGCTGAAAAATGATTTTACTCCGGCAGGCGAAGTAAATACAATCCAATCATATTCATCAATATTTTTAACTATATATAACAATTCTTCTGATTTAACAAATTGTAATTCCAATGTTGGAACAATTACGGGTTGTCCATTGCTTTCACGAATGATTTTAGCTAATGATTCTGAACGTTCAACTGGTCTTGTAACAACAACTTTTTTATTTTTAAAACCATCAGATGACATTATTCAATTTTACTCCTTAATTCTTCACATTCAAGGTAAATATTTACAACTTCCCCTATGATAACTAGTGCAGGAGGTTTAATTTGTTTTTCAGTAATATCAGCTAATGTACCAGTAATTACTTTCTGATTAGGTAAAGTACCATTTTCAATTACTGCCACAGGAGTATCTGGAGATTTATATTTCAATATTTTAGGAACATATTTTTTAAGTAATCCCACACCCATGAATACTACTATTGTATCTGCCGTATAATCCCAATTAACTTGTTTTTCAGTTTTTTGAGGGTCTTCATGCCCTGTTACTAAAGTTAAACTAGTTGCAATAGCACGGTGAGTTAGTGGTAATCCAATACCAGTTGCTGAACCAATTGCTGAGTTAATACCGGATACAAACTCAACATTAATTCCTTCTTTGAGAAGAGCTAATTCTTCTTCTCCACCACGACCAAAGATAAATGGATCTCCACCTTTAAGTCTTACGACTTTATCATATTTTTTACCTTGTTCTATTAATAATTCATTAATTTCTGGTTGTTTTCTGTAATGTTCACCAGCTCTTTTACCAACATAAATTAATTCGGCATCATCTGGAGCATAATCTAATAAAACATCATTTGCTAGGCTATCATATAAGACTACTTCAGCTTCTTTTAAGATTTTAACTGCTTTAACTGTTATTAAATCAGGATCACCTGGTCCTGCTCCAATCATATATACTGTCATTTATATCATCCATATCTGTTTTTTTTTTCATTTTAATATTAATATATATAGTTTTAATTAGTATTAAAATTGAGTTAAATAAAAAAATTTCAACATAAGAAGTATGTGTTTTAAAAAAAATATTAAAAAAAAGATAAAATTAATCTAAAAAGCTTTCAAAGAATTTTAGACCATCTTTAGAATGTAATAAATCCTCAACTGCTCTTTCTGGATGAGGCATTACTGCTACTACATTACCTTCTTTGTTACATACCCCTGTAATTGCATCCAAAGAACCATTTGGATTTCCATCATTAAATGTTAAGACTATTTGATCATCATCATATAATTCTTCTAAATTATCTGTATAATATCTACCTTCTTTATGGGCAATAGGTAAATCAATTATATCGCCCTTTTTGTACAATTTAGTGAATGGTGTTCTCGTAGTATTAACTTCAAGTTTTTTACTTTTACAAATGAATTTTGCATTTTCATTTTCTATAAACACTCCAGGTACTAAATCTATTTCACCAAGAATTTGAGCACCATTACATATTCCTAGAACGGGATTATTCTCTTTTGCAAATTCTTTAATTGCAGAAATGATTGGTGTAATTCCTGCAATTGAACCTGCTCTTAAGTAATCACCATATGAAAAACCCCCAGGAATAATTACAACATCCATTTTAGATAAATCACTTTCATTCCAGTAAATATAATTAGGGTTTGCACCTACCAAGTTAACTGCATATTCAATGTCCCTGTCACAGTTTGTACCTGGAAATCTAATAATACCTACATTAACATCAGATACATCTGTCAATCTTATTCCTCACATATATTTATTTCATAATCATGAATAACTGGATTACATAATAATTTTTGACACATTTCTTCAACTTGTGCTAAAGCATCATCTTTTGAATCAGCATTTAATGTAAATTGAATAATATTAATAGTTTTTGTATTATTTACTTCAAAATTCAGTAAAGCTAATGCTTTTTCTATTGTTGATGCTTCTGGATTTAACATTCCTTTTTTTAAACTAGTTTTTACTTCAACATTATAATTCATTATTTATCCTTCCTACTGTAACATTATATTTGTTTAACATTCCATTTTTCTTTTTCATCATCAGATAATACTAGATTAACTACTTTGAGATAAGCATCCACAACTCCTTCTTCGCCTTTTCTATAAATATCTTTATCGAAGTTTTCATAGGTTTCAGAATCCCATAGTCTTGTAGTATCTGGACTGATTTCATCACCAAGAATAATATTACCCTCTGAATCTTTACCAAATTCTAATTTGAAATCAACTAATATTATTCCTCGTTCAATTAAATAATTTGATAAAATCTGATTAATTTTTAATGTGATTTCACGTATTTCATCAAGTTCTTCTTGAGTAGCTATGCCCAAAGCCTTAATAATACTATCATTTAACATTGGATCATGATACTCATCATTTTTATAATCAAATTGCAAAACAGGAGGTTCTAACTTTTGATTTTCTTCAAAAGGATATTTTTTCAATAAACTTCCTGTAGCGATATTTCTACAAATAACTTCCAAAGGAATCATTTTTAGAGATTTAGTTCTCATTTCATCGGAAGATAATAATTCAATGTATTGTGTTGCAATACCATTTTCTTCTAAAACTTTAAATAATTTAGCTGAAATTAAAACATTACAATATCCTTTTTGACTGAGAGTATCTTTTTTAGCACCATCTCCCGCAGTAATATCATCTCTAAATTTAATGATTACTTCATTATCATTATCAGATTTGTAAATGTCCTTAGCTTTACCTGCATAAAGTAATTCTCTATTAACGTCACTCATATTAAATTCCACAAAAAATTTTTGAAAGATATAAATTTAAAAAATAATATTGATATCTTTAGTTACTATTATCTTTGTAAATCATAAGTATTATAATATATGAATTAAATAATATATAACAGTATTATAAAAGAAAAACTTAATTTCTATTTTAGTATAGGGACAGGTGATTATATAATGTGTGGAATTGTCGGTTGTATTTTAAATAAGGAAGTAGCTCCAACCATAATAGATTCTATAAAAAAATTAGAATATAGAGGATATGATTCTGTAGGTATTGCAACTGTAACAGATAAAATAAATGTTAAAAAAGGTAGTGGAAAAATTAAAGAAGTGGATGAAGAAATTCACCTTAAAGAAATTGATGGAAAAATAGGTATTGCTCATGTAAGATGGGCTACACATGGAAATCCAACAAAAGAAAATGCTCATCCACACTGCAGTTGTGATAATAAAATAAGTGTTGTTCATAACGGAATCATAGAAAATTACAAAGAATTAAAAGCAGAATTAGAACAAGAAGGACACATTTTCAAATCTGAAACTGATACAGAAATCATTCCCCATTTAATTGAAAAATATATGAACGAAGGAAATAATTTACTTAAATCCACACAACTAGCTATAAAAAAATTAGCAGGATCCTATGCTTTAGCCGTTATCAGTACAGAAGAACCAGATAAAATTATTGGTGCTAGAAAAGAAAGTCCATTAATTGTAGGAGTATCAGATAAAGGTAATTTCTTAGCATCCGATGTTCCAGCAATATTAAACGAAACAAGACAAGTTATATATTTAGAAGATAACGAAATAATTCAATTAGAAAAAGATAATGTAACTATCATGGATAACGATTTAAATCCAATAGAAAAGGAAATAGTTGAAATTGATTGGGATCCGGAAATGGCTGAAAAAGGTGGATATGACCATTTCATGTTAAAAGAGATATTTGAAGAACCTCAAGTTATTAAAGATACATTATCTGAATCACCAAAAGTTAAAGAAATTGTGAGCAAATTTAAAAACTTCAATAGAATATGTTTCGTAGCATGTGGAACAAGTTACCATGCATCACTCATAGGTGAATACCTAATAGAGACTCAGTTACACATACCTACAGAAGTAATATTAGCCAGTGAATTTGAATATTTCCAGAATACATTGGATGATCATACATTAGTAATTTTCATAACACAATCCGGTGAAACAGCTGACACTATAAAAGCATTAAAAGTAGCCAAAGAAGTATCTGAAACTCTTGCAATTGTTAATGTAGTAGGTAGTTCAATTACTAGAGAAGCAGACCATGTAATTTATACAAGAGCCGGACCGGAAATAGGCGTAGCTGCTACAAAAACATATCTAAGTCAATTAATCTGCATTTACTTATTAGTTGCTCATCTAAGTGAAAATGAAGAGTTAATCAATAAACTATATTCAATATCAGAACTAGCCGAAGAATCCTTAAAACGTGAAGAAGAGATTAAAGTCATTGCAAAAAAATATAAAACTGCTAAAGATTTCTTCTATATTGGAAGAGGATTCAATTATCCTACTGCATTAGAAGGTGCTTTAAAACTTAAAGAAATAACATACATACATGCAGAAGGATACCCTGCAGGGGAATTAAAACATGGTCCATTAGCTTTAATCGAAGATGGAATACCTGTGGTGGGAATATTACCTCCAGGTCCAAGTTATAATAAAACATTTAACAATCTTCAAGAAATCCGAGCTAGAGGAGCACATATGATTATTTTAGGTTCAGAAGAAGATAATCAAATCAATGATGTCCATGATAAATTAGTATTTAACCCAGTTATCGATGAAATCATAGCTCCTTTAATTTATATAATTGATTTACAATTATTATCTTATCACATAAGTGTAGAAAAAGAAATTGATCCGGATAAACCAAAAAATTTAGCAAAGTCAGTTACTGTTGTATAATGAGATTTATGTGATATAATGAAAAAACGTTCATATGGTGGAATACTTGTTATCCTGTTTGTGAGTCTTTTAGCTTTATGTTGTGGAGCTGTTTGTGGGATGAATCATATTGGAGAAGATTTTAGTAGACAAGTAATTCCCATCTCTGTAAGTACTCCCATAGAAGTTATACATGTAATTGATGAAAAAAACTTTGAAGCTGAGGATATAACTATAAAATTATATATTCCGAAACCAGTAGTTAAAACAAATTCTAGCAATAATACAACAAATACTACTTCAAACACGACAAATATAACAAGATACAATAATACTACCAGCTATAACTATAGTAATTAATTAACCTCCAAAATTATTTTTTTAGGAACTAATCATGTTTAGTATAAATATTACCCCAAATATTAGAGATACTGATGCTTTAAGACACATTAATATCAATGTTATACCTTACTGGTTTGAAACCGCAAGAACTGAGTTATATACTATTTTTAATCCAACACACGAACTAACTTATAAAAAATGGAATTTAAAATTAGTTCATTTGGATTTAAATTATATCAAAAATGCATACTTTGGATATGATGTTGAAATTAGAACTTATCTGATTAAACTAGGCAAAAGTTCCATTACATTATACCAAGAAGTATGGCAAAATGGCATATTACGATTTACCGGAAAGTCTGTAATAATTTATTATGATTACATTAAACAAGAAAATAATACTATTCCTAAGAATATTAGAAATAAATTAATAAAACATTTAACAACATTCAAAGAAATAGAAGAAAAAAACAAATTAGAAATTAAAAATAGTAAAAAAAATAATGAAAAAGATTTCGTTGAATCCATATGAGGTTACATCTGATTTCCCATGATAAAATTCATAATATCTTCAGGAGATGATCTGTTTACGATTGACAGATAAGGATCATCAGATTTACGTTTAATAACTAAAATATCCGAAACATTACCCTCTTTAATACTAATATCCTTTCCCAATATTTTAAATCCATTAATTGTAGCCATTTTTAATATATCATAGGCTGTTATTTTATTTTTGTATGAACCCCGAACTGCTTTAAGAGTATATTCCATTTCCCTAAACATATCAGGTTGATTGAACATTACATTATCAGTTCCTAATGCTACATCTATATCATTTTCCACATAAGCACTTACTGGTGGAATACCAACTGATAACATACCATTTGATCGTGGACATGCCACTACAACAGGACTTGTTGCTTCCAATAATTCTAAATCTTGTAATATAGGATGTGTTGCATGTACAATCGTAGTAAATCCCGCTTTTAATGCACGTTCTATTTCTGTTTGATTTGTTAATTGAACTGATTGTTCCTGTAGTTCATAATATTCAGCAACATGAATAACAGCTAATTTATCCTCTTGATTACATACTTCTGCAATTTGAAGCATTATCTCAGAATCCACATCCTGCACCCCACTTAAGCCTATACCATCACAATGTTGTAATAATTCTCTTGTAATTAATCTTGCTTCTTCAGGTGTTGTTGAGTGATCATAGTATTTATCACTTCTTCCAAGAATACATGCATTTATTGGTAAATCAAATATTGCCTGTTTTAATAATTTTATCCCTTTAATCCCACCTTCTCTAAAGTCAATAAATGTACTTGTTCCAGAGTATAACATTTCTTTAGCTGCTTCATGCATAGAATTTATAATTTCAGCATCTGATGCCTTAGCCAATATTTGATGTTTTAGTCCATGAGGTGGTTCAACCAATTCTTTAATTGATAAACCATCACCTACATCTCTTGATATAGAGTCACCTATATGAATATGTGAATTTATAAATGCAGGTAGTACAATACAATTTGTAGCATCAATAATTTCACCTTCTTCATCATTAGATGATAATTTAATTATTCGTCCTTCATCATTTATTATAACATTTGTTTCAACTGGTTTTAAAGTATGTCCAGTTAAGACCAAACCATTTTTAATAGTAATCATTGAAAAACCATCTCAAAAAAAAGTTTATAAAAAAGGAGGTTAAAAATTAGTGAAACTATTCTGCATATTCATTTAATGATTTAACAGCTAATTCACCATTACTTGCTTCTTCAATAGCTTTTAATACTGCATTAGCAGCAGCTATAGTAGTTACATAAGGAATTCCTAATTCTACAGCCAATCTTCTGATAATATATCCATCATCAGCTGATTGCTTTCCACTAGGAGTATTTATTAAGAATGCTACTTCACCATTAAGCATTGCATCCCTAATGTTTGGAGAACCTTGACTAACTTTTCTGATAATCTCAATATCAACATCTGCTGCTTCTGCAGTACCTTTTGTTGCAATTAAGTCAAATCCTAATTCTTTAGCTTTTTTAGCTATTGGTGCAATTTTTGGCTTATCTAAGTCACGAACACTTATGAATATTTTACCTTCAGTTGGTAAATTATTGCTTGCAGATAATTGTGATTTATAATATGCTAAACCAAAGTTTTTGTCAATTCCCATTGTTTCCCCTGTGGATTTCATTTCAGGACCTAAAACAGAATCTGAATCAGGGATTTTAAGGAATGGGAATACAGATTCTTTTACTGCCACATGTTTAATATCAGCATAATTCACCAAATCAAAGTCAGATAATTTTGCACCCAACATTATTTTTGAAGCGATTTTTGCTATTGGTATTCCTATTGCTTTACTTACAAATGGAACAGTACGGCTTGCTCTTGGGTTTGCTTCAATAATGTACAATTTAGGTTCTGGATCAACTTTTATTGCGTACTGTATGTTGATTAAACCAACTACTCCCAGTCTCAATGCTAATTTTCTGGTGTAATCTTCAACTTGATTGATAATTTCTTTTGAAACTGATTGCGGTGGGATTACACATGCTGAGTCACCAGAGTGAATACCTGCTTCTTCAATGTGTTCCATGATTCCGCAGACGTATACCTCTTCACCATCACATAATGCATCCACATCTAATTCAATGGAATCTTCTAAAAATTTATCTACAAGAATTGGATGTTCCTTGGATACTTTTACAGCTTCTTTCATATATTCTTCCAATTCAGTGTCATCGTATACGATTTCCATTGCACGTCCACCGAGAACATAGGATGGTCTTACTAATACTGGGAAACCTATGGAATGAGCTGCATCCCTAGCCTCATCGAATGAATTTGCAATTCCATAATCTGCTTGTGGAATTCCCAGTTCATTAAGAACTTCTGTAAATTGTTCTCTGTCTTCAACCATATCAATACTTTCAAATGGTGTACCTAGTATTTTTATTCCTGCTTCACTTAGACTTTCTGCTAAGTTGATGGATGTTTGACCACCAAATTGAACAATTACTCCATCCGGTTTTTCTAATTCCAATACTGCTAATACATCTTCTTTAGTTAATGGTTCAAAGTATAATCTGTCTGAAATGTCATAATCAGTACTTACTGTTTCGGGGTTATTGTTTATAAGTATTGTTTCAACATTTTCATCTTTTAAAGCTAAAGCAGCATGTACACAACAGTAATCAAATTCAATTCCCTGACCAATCCTAATAGGACCAGCCCCAATCACAGCAATTTTTTTCTTGTCTGAGACTTTCATATTTGATGGGGAATCATATGTACCATAGTAGTATGGAGTTTTAGCTTCAAACTCTGCAGCACATGTGTCTACCATCTTATATTCAGGTGCAAGGTTAATTTCATGACGAGCTTCTGAAACTTCATCTTCTGTTAAATCCAATAATTGAGCTAAACGTTTATCTGAGAAACCGAATTGTTTAATTTTTCTGAACATTTTTGCATCTTTAAGAATATCCTTACCTTGCTTTTGAATTTCTTCTTCACAATCTACAATACTTTTTATTTTATTTAAGAAGAATGGACTAATCTTTGTAATATCTGCTAATTCCTGAATATCTCTGCCATCTTTAATTGCTGAGTATATTTGGAACATCCTCTGGTCAGTTGCATGTTCAAGGTTATAGTCTGTGTAATCCACATATTCAAATGCTTCTTGGTCAATATCTAAAGAACGTATAGCTTTTTGTAATGCTTCTTCAATTGTTCTACCAATTGCCATTACTTCCCCTGTTGATTGCATTTGAACACCTAATTCACCAGAACTAGTTTTAAATTTGTCAAATGGCCATCTAGGGAATTTTACAATAACATAATCTACTGCTGGTTCAAATGATGCTGGAGTTTCTTTAGTAATATCATTTCTGATTTCATCTAAAGTCATACCTAATGCAATTTTTGATGATACTTTTGCAATAGAGTAACCTGTTGCTTTACTTGCTAATGCACTACTTCTACTTACACGTGGATTTACTTCAATTACTTTGTATTCTCTAGTTTCTGGGTGTAGAGCAAATTGAATGTTACAACCACCTTGAATACCTAATGCTTTAATAATTTTTATGGAAGCATTTCTTAATTTTTGATTATCTTCATCAGATAAAGTTTGAGTAGGTGCAACTACAATACTTTCTCCAGTGTGAATTCCCATTGCATCAACGTTTTCCATGTTACAAACAATAATACAGGAATCGTTTTTATCACGCATTACTTCATATTCAATTTCTTGCCATCCAAGTACTGATTCATCGATTAATACTTGATCGTTGAAACTCATATCCAATCCGTGAATAACAATTTCTTCAAATTCTTTTTTATTATTTGCAATACCTCCACCAGTTCCTCCAAGAGTAAATCCTGGTCTTACAATCACAGGAAAACCAATGTCTTCTACTGCTTCAAAAGCTTCCTCTAATGAATTTACTGCATGACATTTTGGAATAGGTTCATCAAGTCTATCCATAAATTCTGCAAATAAATCTCTGTCTTCCACATCTTTAATTGTTTGAATTGGAGAACCTAATACTTTAATTCCATCAAGTGCACCCATTTTATCCAAGTCTACTGCAATATTTAAACCTGTTTGTCCACCCATAGTAGGTAAAATTGCATCCACTTGTTCTTTTTCTATGATTTTTGCTACTATTTCTGCTGTTAATGGTTCTACATATACTTTATCTGCTGTTTCTATATCGGTTTGAATGGTTGCAGGATTACTGTTTACGAGCACAGTTTCAATGTTTTCTTCACGTAAAGATTTACATGCTTGTGAACCTGAATAGTCAAACTCAGCTGCTTGACCAATTTGAATAGGTCCTGATCCAATAATTAATACTTTTTTAATATTTTCATCCTTTGGCATTTTCTTAACTCCTCAAAAAAATAGTCTTAATTTTTATTCCCCTTATATTCTTTAATTGTGTTTACAAAAGTGTCAAAGAATACTTTAGAATCGTGTGGTCCTGGTCCAGCTTCTGGATGGTATTGAATACAAGAAATAGGTAATGTTTTATGTTTAATTGCTTCTGGTGTTCCATCATTTAAATTGATTTGAGTAATTTCTAAATCAGTATCAGCAATACTCTCTTCATCAATTGAAAAACTGTGATTTTGTGATGTCATGTATACTCTACCAGTTTTTAAATCTTGTACTGGTTGATTTGATCCCCGATGTCCAAATTTCATTTTAAAAATCTTTGCACCAAATGCTAATGAAATGATTTGTTGACCTAAACAAATTCCTGCAATAGGCATTTTTTGTGCTAATTCTTTAATCGTGTCTTGGATTTTTTCCACATTTTCTGGATTTCCTGGACCACTTGAAACTAATACACCATCAACATCCATATCCAATATTTCTTGTGCACTTGTTGTGGCAGGTACTAATGTAACACCAACATCTTGTGCTATTAAATGATCAGTAATATTCTTTTTAACACCACAATCTAATACGGCAACATTATACTCTTTCCTATCTTGAAGAACTTTTGGTTCTTTAACTGTAACCTTTTCAACAAGATTCATATCTTCAAGACGTGGTTGTTCTTCTAATATTTTAAGTAATTCTTCATCACTTATGTCCACATTAGCAACAACTGCTTTCATTGAACCTAATTCTCTGATTTTTAAAGTTAAGGATCTAGTGTCTATACCACTAATTCCTGGAACATCATGTTCTTCTAAAAATTCAGATAATGTCTTTTCAGATTTTGGATGACATGGTTCATGACAAACTTGTCTAACAACATATGCTTCAGCTTTAATACCTTCTGATTGATACCATTCAGGAGATACTCCATAATTTCCTTCTAATGGGTATGTTGACATTAATATTTGGCCTTTAAAAGACGGGTCAGTTAATGCCGCAACATAACCTGTCATTGATGTTGAAAATACAATTTCTCCAGCTTTAACTGTTTCTGCTCCGAAACCTTCACCTTCTAAAATTGTTCCATCTTCCAACGCTAATTTTGCAGTTCTTATCATTTTTTAACCCCGATTGATTTTTAATAAGATACTGTTAATAATGTATCAGCATCATTTTTCTTTGTTAAAGTAAATGAAGTAAAAAAATATCAATTTAAAAAAAATGTATAATTCTAACTAATAATTTTTTATATTTTAAAAAAAAATCTATTAAATTGATATTACTGATTTAAACTTATAATAACTTTTAAATTAATTAATAAAAATTTATATGAATTTTTTTAAGTTATAAACCTATTATTACAGAATATTTAAAAACATTTTTTCAAAATATTATACTTTTTCATTCCTAATATTAATATATAGTACCTAATAATAAAAAAAAGTTACGATAAATAATAAAATATCTAATTATTTTCAGATTTTGTATAATGCATTATTATGGCTCCTTCCCCATCACCATAGTAGTTTTCTTCTTCTCGGGTCTTTTCAAAACCATGTTTTAAATAGAAATTTATTGCTGAAGTATTTGATTTTCTTACTTCTAGTCCAATTTTGTTAATTCCGTTTGAAAAAAATACTTTTAATGTTTTTTCTAGGAGTAAAGAACCTACATGCATATTTCTATAATTAGAATTTACAGCTATAGCAATTATATGACCTATACCATCACGAATCCAAAAAATAATATAACCTACAACATGGTTACCCAGTTCTACAACTGCAAATCCTGCACCACTCTCATGTAATTTCAATAATATATCCACAGGATATGGATCTGGAAATGCTTCATATTCAATTGCTAATACATCATCAATATCAGATAATCTAAAGTCCCTAATAATCATAATATGCACTTATTAAAAATAATTAAACATTTTAATATAATATATATTATTTAAAATTAATATTTTTTTAAAAATAAAAAAATCATTATTAAAAAGTAATACAAAAATAAAAACAAGATAAAAAAATTTGATTTTAAAACATTTAGTGATAATATGAGTAGTATTTGGTCTAATTTTACAGAATATATAATTGACAATTATCATGATAGCAAAAAAATTGTGGAAATTGGTGTTGGGAAGGTTCTAGAACCAAGCAATATTCTTAAAGAAGAATTACCAAATACCGAGATAAAACTTGTTGACATTTATCCGTCTAATGATTCAGTTATTGAAGATGACATAACTAAACCTACACCAATTATTTATGAAAATGCTGATTTAATATATTCTATTAGACCTCCAGAAGAATTACAAAAGGATATTTTTAATTTAGGATTAAAATATAACTCTGACATTATTATAAAACCCCTATTTACTGAAGAAATTAATTACAATCTCCAAACAAAATTGAATCTAGTTAACCATAAAAAAACCGCTTTTTATTTATATAAAAGAAGAATTTAACTTTACAAAAATAGTATTAATTAAATCAAATAGAAAAGTTATTAGAAGAAAAAATTTCATTGATTTGGAGGATAATAAATGAGATATATTGTGATGTCTGGTACATCTGACGCAACAAAAGTAATTGAATTTTTAAGTCAAGATGAAAATAATTACATTTTAGCCACTACTGTCACAGACTATGGTGGAAAAATTGCAGAATCCGCAGGCGCAACTGAAGTAATTACACATGCATTAAAAGAAGAAGATTTCATTAATTTAATTCATGATAAAAATATTGATACATTAATAGATGCAACCCACCCCTTTGCAGCTGTCGCAACCGAAACAGCTATCGAAAGTAGTGAAAAAGCAGGTATAAAATATATACGATATGAAAGAGCTTCTACAATTCTTCCAGAATCTGAATTAATATATAATGTTAATTCTTTTGAAGAAGGGGCTATTAAATCTAAAGAATTAATCGAAAATAATGATGGAAAATTAATGCATCTTGCTGGAGTATTAAATTTATATAAAATTACAGAAGTTGTTGGTCCTGAAAATGTTGTTCCTCGTGTTCTTCCAAATAATTTCAGTATTACGAAGACTCTGGATACAGGTGTACCTGCTGCCAATATTGTAGCAATGCAAGGAACATACTCCAAAGAATTTAATATGGCTATTATGAAAGAATACAACATTAAAGCAATTATTACAAAAGAAAGCGGAGAAAGCGGTGGTGCAGAAAATAAAATTAATGCTGCATTAGAACTAGGAATACCAGTTGTTCTGATAACAAGACCAAAAGTAGAAAAATTAGATAATCATATTATGGTTAGATCCATAAATGAACTACGAGAAAGATTATAAAAGAAAACTATTTTTGAATTGGGGTTTATAATAAAATAGCCTCAGTTCGCCCATCATTCATCATCAGTTCAGAGCTCATAGGGTTCATCATTGGCTATTTTTGTAAGAAGTTAAATGAGTATAATTAATGATACATTACTCCAACTTCTTTTTCATTGTTGTTTTTATTTTTGTTTAACACTTTATCAAGTGCATCTTCAAAGTTTTGGGCAGATACACTATAATTTTCTTCACGTATTGCAAACATACCTGCTTCGGTACAAATAGATTTCAAATCTGCTCCTGAAGCTTCTTTTGCACTTGCAGCTATACTACTTAAATCAACATCAGAATCTAATGTCATATTTTTAGTATGGATTCTTAGAATTTCAAGTTTACCCTCTTCATCCGGGAAAGGTACCTCAATTATCCTATCAAATCTTCCAGGACGTATTAATGCAGGATCTAAAATATCTGGCCTATTTGTGGCAGCTATAATACCTACATTTCCTCTGGATTCGAAACCATCCATTTCAGCAAGTAATTGCATCAGTGTTCTTTGAACTTCTCTGTCACCACTAGTTGAACCTTGTAATCTTTTAGCGGCTATAGCATCAATTTCATCTATAAATATTATTGAAGGAGATTTTTCTTTTGCTAATTCAAATACTCCACGTACTAAACGTGAACCTTCTCCAATATATTTTTTTACAAATTCTGAAGCTACAATTTTTATGAAAGTAGCGTTAGTTTCATGTGCTACTGCTTTAGCAAGTAAAGTCTTACCAGTTCCAGGAGGTCCATAAAACAATACTCCTTTAGGTGGGGTAATTCCAACTTTTTCAAAAATTGTTGGATTTTTAAGAGGAAGTTCAACTGTTTCAATAGTTTCTCTTATTTGTTCTTTTAATCCACCTATACTATCATAAGATATATCTGGTGCTTCATCAATTTCCATTCCAGATACTAATGGATCTTTTTCTGATGTTAATATATCAACAATACTAAATGTTTGCTGATTTAATGCTACTCTAGAACCAATTTCAACTCTATCAGCATCTTTGTCTGCATATTTTAATAAAAATGAAGGACCCGTAGTACTTTTAACAACAACTTGATTATCATCCAATATCTCAGATATTGTTGCTAATACTAATGGAGGTGTTCTAAATCGGCTAATTTCACTTTTTAATGATTTAACTTCACGATCTAACCTTAAATTTTCATTTTCTAATAATACTTTGTCTTTTTCTAACTTTCTAACTTCCCAGGTTAAATTACGTTCAATAGTCTCATGTTTATCCAATATATTTGATAATTCTAAATCTTTTTCATCTTGGATATTTGTATCAAATCCTGATTCTTGCATCAATTGCCCTCCTTTAAGTGAATCTTTAAACTATTAATTAGATTAATTTTTTTCTAACTTTTTGTTTTTTTAATATAATTTTTTCTACATTATTATTTTTAAGAATTCATCATTATTAAAGTATTTGAAAAAATTGTTATGCTATAAATGTTTTTTTAAATTATTTATCAAAAAAGATATTTTAACCAAAAAACAGAATATTATATATAATAAATCTATTAAGTGAAATAAAATGAACTGTGAAATATGTGGAATCGAAATTAAAGGAGAACCATATAAAACAAAAATTGATAATTCCATTATGGTAACTTGTAAAGAATGTTCTCGATATGGTAAAGTTCAAAGTAAACCTCAACCAACAAATAAACGAGCTCCTAAAGGAAAAAACAATAAGAACTACAACAATTACAATAACAAACCTAAAAAACAAGTTTATTCCCGAAGAAATAAAGAAGAAGAATATGAATTAGTAGAAGACTATGCAAAAATTATCCGTCAAAAACGTGAAATAAAAGGACTCACACAAAAAGAACTTGGAGAAAAAATGTACGAAAGAGAATCAGTTATCCATAAAATTGAAAATGGAAAAATGGTTCCAGATGAAAAAATAGCTAAAAAATTAGAAAAAATACTCAATATTCAAATTATTGAAAAAACAGGAACTGATGAAAGAGAATTCCAAGATGTTAGACGCTTCAAAGAAGCAACAATTGGAGATATTGCACGTATAAAAAGAAAATAAAGTTTTAAACTATTTTTTCTCTTTTTTCTTTTTTGATGAAAAATAACCATCAAATACTTTTGCTTTTTTAAATTCTTCCATCAAATCAGTATACTCAGGATATTCCTCGCTAATTACTATTACATGTGCTGGAGGATGAGTTTTTTTAATGTTAATTATACTTACTGTAGTATCTTCTTTTACTTGAACCAAAATAGGAACTTTAATATCATCACGTGGTTTTTGTTTGATAACTCTTTTTGTTACATCATACACTTTATCCAATGATACTTTTTTTGGTTTACCAACAATGTTCAATTTAGCATGTCTTTCTAAATCAGCTAAAACATTTAAAGCTTTTTTCTTATTCATTGCTCTTATTAAAATTAATGCCATAAATAAACTCCTAAAAAATAAATAAAAAAAGATAGAAGATTATCGTCTTCTAAAGAAAGATTTAATTAAAGTACTCCTAAATAATGCTAATAATATTAGTAATATACCTATGATTGTTTGTATGTTTCCTAAAACATCAAATATCTGTGAATCTATAGGTAAATTCCATATTGGTGCTGTTCTTCCATTACTTGCAGGAGTATAATATACCCCTACAGCTTTAATATTTTCTTTAACATTTAAATCGGATGTGTCAATATGTTCCACACCAACAAGAGTACCACTATCAATTGCTCGGTTAATGGATCTTGCTATTTTAATAGGATCATACCCATTTCTAGTAACTGATGCAGATACTATATCCGCTGTTGCTTCTGACAATCCTTTTTTATCACTACCATATACGGATACAGATGGATGATCTCCAGAAACAGTTATTGCATTTTTAAGTGCATCATATGCATATATTGTTGTTAATGGAGTTCCATCTACTGGAGAAACTTGATAATTGTTAGCTTCAGGGAAACCAATACTCCAACCAGTACTACTTACTTTACTATATGGTTTATCCATTTCATACCCTACATCATTTAATTGCTCAGGTGTAAACATATCACCAGTAGTAACACCAGAAATTAAGTTTACGGCACCCCCACCATGGTTTTCACCAGAATCTTTTGCAACTTCTTCAAATGCTTTAGCCACAATGGTTGTTGCAGGATATCCATCCCTAATCATTTTACCAATATTCATAGCAGTCTGCAATCTTACTCTATCCGCAGTTCCTGATTTAGGGTTTCCTTCAGAATTACGAAGGTGAATAATTGCACCTCTTGTTCCTGCCGGGACAGATACTACTCCACCAGCTGCAGGTAAAATTTTTATTGTACTACTACTATCAACAGTAATTACATATACTTGGAAATCCCCACCTACAGAAATACCTTCAGTAGGATTTACAGCCATTAAACGTATACCATCAAAGCTTTGTGCAACACCCACTATCTGTTGAAGTGAAGCATTTGCTTGAAGTTGTGTCAATGCAGTAATTATCGCAGCAATACGAACATCCGATGTACCTTCACCCCCAGAAAGTATAGCTGTCTTATGATCTTGAGAAAATATGAAAGTTGACTGGAACATATTTGATGCGAAGGATTGACTTCCCGCAGCACATCCATTTGGATCTTTCCCCGTTGGATCAGTTATTACAGCAACGTTCATAGTTGCAGAAGCTACTGAAGAAAATAACATAAGCAAAATCAAGAAAACTGATATTTTTGCAATTTTTGAATGATTCATCATTTTATCACCTAATATCAGGTTTCTACATTAGCAGTTGAATGAGTTGCTGTTGAATTGTTAACATTATTAACTTTTATCACTGAAAAATCTTCAACAACATTTACTACTACGTTACCTGTGTTTGAGTCAACCTGAATATCAACAACATTTATTGGAGCAATGGATGTTCCAGGAATTGTTGATCTTTTTACTAATTGTTCTGCATTCTGAATTGCATCCGACAGCAATAACTGTCGTTGTGAAGTAATTAATGTATTTCCTTTAATATAACTACCATCCCTAAATCCAGCTGCCGCTACATTTGATTTAATTGAAGAGACGGGCACTATATCATTTCCTTTAACCATGACACCTGCAATAGGAACACCATCTTCCACACTATCCGATGATGCAAATGCAACATAGGTCATTGCACGACCAGATAAAATTAAAATAAATGCCAAAATCAAAATGATTAAAGTATCTCTTCTAACTTTTATAAACAATATTTCACCCCTATTAAAAGCATTACTAAAAAAATAATTTACAAATTCGATTATTAATTTAACTACACTTTGTTTATAGTAAGATAATTATTAAATAATAATTATATTTTTTATTTTATAAGTAGATAATGCAAAAAAGTTATTGAATATATAAAAATATTTCTAAAAAAAATCTAAAAATAAATGGCTAATTACAAACCATACTTTTCTATCAAGATATCCTTATATTTAAATGCTGCTTCACCGGTACATATTATTAAATCTACATCAATTTCTAAAGATTTATTAAAGCCAGATAAAACTTGTTCAACAGTAGCCCCCAAAGTCCCTTGCTTCTCATCAGTAGCCATATTTTCAGGTAAAATTATTTTATCAGCGAATAACCCTTTTTCCAATGCTTTTTTAGCACATAAATAAGCATTATAAGATGCTGGAACAATATAATCCGAATAAGCTGCAGAACAATTTAATATTTCCATATCCCCATCCATACCCGATTCAGATGAAGTAGTAATAACATTAACCAGTGTCCCATATAAATTTTTTAATTCTTTTAAAACGGTTGTAATACCTGCAGGATTATGTGCATAATCAATCATTATTTCTTTATTATCGATAATACCTATTTTTTGCATTCTACCATTTACACCAGTAAATGTTGAAAGAGATTTTTTGATATCATCAAATGAAAGCCCCATAATTTCTTTTGCAACAATAATTGCGCCGAGAGCATTGTAAATATTGTGTAATCCATTTAGTTTAAGTTTAAAATCAAATTCTCCATCATCACAAACTAAAGTAAATTGATTATGTTCGTTATTAATATTTGTTGCAAAATAATCCGGTTGTGTATAAGATATTCCGCAAGCACAATCATATTTTCCAACACCTGCAATGAATTCAGAAACTTCTACTTCACTACCACAAAAACATTGTTTAGTTGATTTTCTGAATGACTTGGTATCAATTCCAAAAGTTATTAACTTTCCATTATAATTCAATTCTTTTATTAATGACATTACTGTTGGATCATCACTGTTAACTATGAGTGTTTTATTCTTTAGTAATTCAACAAATTCACCTTTAACTCTAGCATAATTTAAAAAGTCACGACTATTTGTTAAATGATCTTCAGTAATATTCGTAATAACTCCAATATCCGCTTTACAGTTAGTAATTAATTTATTTAAACTACCTTCAAAACCAAATGTTCCGGTTTCTAAGATACTTATGTCCCCATCCAAACGTGACTGTAACGGAGGAATATCTGCAAGGTTACCCTGCATGTTTGCTAAATTATGTTCACAAGGTTTAATACCATTATTTGAAGCTATATATTTTAATAACGTAGTAGTAGTTGTTTTTCCATTTGTACCTGTAACACATATTACCGGATGAACTGGTTCAAATAATTCGAAAATATCTTCAACAGTGACTATTGGAACGCCCATTTCTTGAACTGTTTTAAATAATTTAGATTTCGATTCTATCAACTGAGTAGGCATGATAATATAATCTGATGAAGAAATAAAGTTTTCAGGCATTTGTCCATAATAAACTGTCATATTTTGATAATTATTTAATGAACTACTAAAACGACAATTATCTTTATTCACTACATCAGTAGCTTGAACTTTGTATCCGTGATCAACCAGAATCCTGGCAATTAAATTACCATTTACTCCACAAACACCAATTACACCAAAAACAGAATCTGCTTTAATATCAGTTTTTTGCATATCGATTACAACCCTCATTTAATCCATTTATTAATTTTTCTTTAACTTGATTATAGGATGTAGTTCCACCAATACCTAAATGAACTATGTAATCTCCATGTTTTGCATATTTCATAGCTAATTCTGCTGCCTCATCAACAGTACATACAGCTAATTTAATTACATCATCATTTTCGATTGCATTTAATAATCCTAATGCAGAATCCATATGTAATTCACCAGTTATTTCAACATATCCTGTTGCAATTACCATATTTGCATAGTCCCCTACAGTTCTACCACTTTCTGTATTATCTCGTATAGTTGTTGAATCAACACACCCAAATACAACTATTATATTTTCATCTTTAATAAAATCCAAAGCTTGTCTAATAGATAATTCAGAACAGGATGAATCAAAATATGCTTCAACACCATTAAAAGTACCAAGATGTTCCATTCTTCCACTTACACCTGTGAATAAAGACAGGCCTTCCTTAATAGTATCCCAAGAAATTCCGTATTCCAAACATACCGATATGGCGGCGGTTAAATTAGCATAGTTATATGATGCAACAGTATCAATATTTATATCTGTTTTTTCAAATGGATTTTCGCCAACGGATTTGAAAATATAATTACCATTATCATATGAAGCTAAATATTTAGGAGAGTATTTGTTTTTGTCAACATCCAAATTATTATTTTCAAAATCAAAATAAACCGTATCATCCCTCTTATACGTTAATAAATCAGCACATTGAATATTTGCAACCAACTTATCACACATATCTAAAATCAATGATTTTCTATCAATATATCTTTGCATAGATCCATCAAATTCACTTAAATGTTCTTGGTGTAAATTAGTTATTACACCCATTTTTAATTCAACACCACTCAATAAACCTAAAGTACCATGAGGTAATTCTAAAATAGCCAAATCTGCTCCTTTGTATTCTCCCCTGACAATATCATCAACTATTGCTTCACTAACTAAGTTCCATTTCATGGATGAACACTGATAAACTTTATATCCTGCTTTTTTGAAAATGTGTGTTATCATAGTAGTAGTGGTTGTTTTTCCATATGATCCTGTTATACCTATTTTATCCATATCAATAATACTGTTAATTAAATCACTGATAGTTTTACTATTTACGATAGTGATATCATTTTCTTTGATTTGATTAAATATTGGTGCTGTTTTAGGTATTGTAGGAGCAAGATATATTGCTTCATATTCTGAAATATCGGGATTATCAACACCCAAATTTAATTTGACACCTTCATTTTTAAGAACATTTAACATGTCTTTACGTATTTCAGTGAACTCTTCATATTCCTTTGAATCAACTATTGTAACATCTACACCTTGATGATTTAATAATCTTGCAACAGGTCTTCCCGCATTTCCAGCACCTATTACAACACAATTTTTAAATTTCAACAAAAACAACTCCTCATTTAATTAAAAAATTTATTAATTATCATTATGATAGTATCTTAGTAACATATCTTTTTTTTATATCTAATAATATTTTCCTAAGAGTAAATATTACTCAAAAATAGTTTTTAAAAGTTTTTTAGAAGGAGACTGAAAAGTGCATTAAACTTTTTATTAAAAATAAAAAAAATAAGAGATTATATTATGTCATTCTGTTCCAATAAGGATCTTGCAGGATCCATACCCTGTGCACCTAGTAAAAGAATTACATCCGATTCATTCGCTTTATTAACTGTTGAAATTAATGATTCTTCTAAATTATCAAATAATTCATAAGAAATAGAATTATCATTTAAAACCTTGATAAATACGGCCAACTCAGAATCGGTTACCGTGTTTAAATGGTTAACTACATCCGTACTGGTTGTCAATATTAAAGAATAGTTATCTTGTACCTTCAAAATTTCCACAAGAGCTTCTGCTATTTCTATATTAATATCTTCCCCACGACTTCCACGTATTGCATCAATCACATAAAGATGTTCACCTAATTTAGCACCATTCTCAATTGTCAAATGAATACCTGATGGATTATGAGCAAAATCATCAATGATTACCGGATTTTCTCTAAGTTTTATAAAACGTCTTGCTAATGGTTTATATTTTTTTAACGAATTGACTACATCATCTTTATTTAATGATTTATATTCACAAACAGCTATAGCTGCCATTATATCTTGAATAAAATGATAAGAAGTGAATGGTAAATCTTCATATTTAACATATAATTTATCTTTAGAAAATATTCCAACATTTTCTTTATATGAAATATCTAATAAATTATTTCTATCATAATCACCAAAGAACATTACTTTAACATCAGGATTATTTTCAACTTTATTATACATATTCCTAATATTTTCATCCTCATAATTTAGTACTAACAATGTTTGTTTATCTTGTTTTGTTAAAGCCCTAGCTGCACCTTCAATTTCATATAATAGTTCATCAAAGGATTCAACCAAGTTCATATGATCAAAAGAAGCATTAGTTATTATCGCCACATCAGCACCCAATGCATTTATCATCTGACAGGAATGATTATTCATTAACTTATCATCCCATCCTTGAACTTCAGATACTTCTAAAGCTATGACATCGATATTACCGTTTTTATTATAATACTCAGTTAATTCATCAGATACTCTTGGATCTATTAAAGTATTTCCTTCGGATTCAGCATCAGTATTCGTATAAGTATTAAAACCCAAATCAGAAAAAATTGTAAAAAGAAGGTGAGTTGTTGTAGATTTACCATTAGTTCCGGTAACTGACATTTTAAATGCATCTTTAGCATATTTTTTTACAGAATAGTTTAATGCATAAGCTGTTGCATATTCTATGTGTTCAGTTACTATTAACGGAAAATTTAATTCTTTTGCAACTTCAATTGCATTCCCTTGAGGATTTTGTGTAATTAAACAAGATACTCCTTTATCATGAGCAATTTGAATACCTGTTTCATTAATCCAATGTCTTATGACAATATCGTTTTTAGATGCTTTGTTTAGAAAAGTAAAATTACCATTCAATTCAATATTTGAACCATATAATTTTCCTTCTATTTTCTTTGCCAAATCTAAAGTGTTGATATTACTCATTTTTTTTCCTCAATAAATTAAATTACTACTCCAAATATTAATAAAGCAATCACAGATACAACCAATGTAACTCCCCAATACAATAATATAATCTTTTGTTCTGACATACCATGATAATTTAATGTGTGATGTAAAGGTTCTACAGGTAAAGTAATAATATGTGCTCTATGTAATAAACTTATCACTACAGATATGATAGGAACCGCTAAAGCAATAATTGAGAAAATTAAAGAATTTCCCAATAATGCAGCCACCATATAACCAGTACCTAATGCATAAGATCCTGTATCACCCATAAATATTTTTGCAGGGTAATGATTTAAAACTAAAAAACCCACACAAGCTCCTGCAAGAACTACAAATGGCAATGATGCAACAGTACCTATTACTGTACCACAATAAAGTGCTGATGCAACAGATGCAATTGCAATAATACCTGCTGCCAAACCATCCATACCATCAATCAAATTAACTGCATTAATAGAACCTATTATTGCCAATATTGCTAAAGGAATCATTAAAATACCAATTTCAATTCCACTTACATTTGTTGATAAAACTCCCGGAACTATTAAGAAACATGCCAATATAAATTGGGTAAAAAGCTTATATGTTTCAGAAGTTTCCGTTTTAATAGGGATTTCATCAATTAATTCTAATTTATGATCCTTTTCAACAATTTCAGCATAATCTTTTTTAGCTTGAGGTGAAGCAACTCTTGCTTCTTCTCCTGGTTGTAAAGATAACAATCCTATTTTTATTGGTTCATCACCAGTGTTTCTTACAACTTTTTGATATTCTTTTACTTTAAAGCCAAGTAAATCATCGAACATACCAAAAATTCCTGCAACAAACATCATAAATACCATAATATGTAAATAACTAACAGCATCCCATGTGAATGTAACTAATGCCATCAATGCAACGCCGATTAATATACCAAATCCACCCATGGTTGGTGTTCCACTTTTTTGCCTATGTTCTGACACAATAGGATTATCTCTAATATCTGCCAATAACAATTCACGTCTAACAGCTGCGGTAAATAATGCCGTAACAACAATTGTTAATATAAAGATTAGTACGTCCATTTGACTAATCATATTTTTAACCCCCTAAAGTTAAAAAACTATAAATTTATTATTATTTAATTATTTATTTTAAGATTAAAATAAGTAACTGAGGACTTGACAAAAATTTTAAAAAAAACAAACTTATTACTACATTAAATTATTTTTCATTTTTTATATAACTTTATTAATAAAAACATTTTTTCTAAATTAAACTTCTTTAATTATCTTATCAAAGAAAAAAAAATAGAATAGAGATTATTCTTTAATATAAAACATAAAAAAAACATAATTCTGTCAATGACTATAACAAATAAAAAAAAAAGTATTAAAAAGTTTAAAGGAGATTATATGAAATTAATTTTATTTTCTGTAGCATAATCTTCAACCAAATTGTATGTTAAATCATTAAGATGTTCTTTTGAATCCGCCCGAATAGTAACCCTTTGATAATGTTTTGGACCATGAACAACATAAGAATTTTCCCCAGAGAAAACTTTTTCTTGAGGTATTTCTTTATCTGTCGGGAAATCCCCAATAGGCAATTCTGTTGCAAAATATTTTTTCATGGATGATTTAACGTTTTTTACAGACCAATTTCCACATGCCATATCTATTAATTGACAAATTGGATAAATATTGGTTGAAGCTGCAGTCATATACCTAGTTCCACTTGGCCTAGTATTTAATTCAATAACATAATCTTTCTTAGATTTTGAATCAAACAAAATATCAATATCCATTGTTCCTTCTACACCCACAATATTTGCTAAATTTTCTGCTAAATTTTGAATACATTGATTATGTTTAAAATTATCTATACCTGTAATATTTAATGGTGCTTGTTTAATTTTAGACAAAGGGTGTGTCCCTTCAAGAGTAGTATCTCCTTTATATACCGGAACCAAAGAAACTGCTTCTTTTTTCCATCTTAAAACTTCAATAGATACTTCCATACCCTGAACAAAGTCTTCAATGAAAATATTATCCTTTTCTGAAACAAAATCCAAAATATCCTCTTTATTTAAAGCAATTTTAACTCCAGTACCCCCTTGGCCTTCCGGAGTTTTTAAAACTAAAGGTAATTGTGATTCTAAATCATCGATATCATAAGGTTCATCCAAATGATTAAATTTAGGAGTGTTAATATTATTTCTTGCTAACATTTCTTTTGTTTCATACTTGTTTGCTGCTAAAGAAGCGGTATTGTAAGGGGCAGAAATAACAGGAATTCCATTTTCTTTTTCAAGAGTATCTTTCATTTTTCCAACATCAACCAATGGAGGATCTATACCAATCAATGGAACAACTGCATCAACTTCTTCCTTAATGGCTATATTCATTGGTTCATCCATCCCTCTTGGAACAATATATACTTTATCAGCTAAATCTAAATTAATAGCATGATCATTTGATTCTGTGACTATCGTTTCAATACCCAACTTTTTAGCATACCATGCAGCATCATCAAATAATCGTGAACCTACAAATAATATTTTCATTTTAATCACCTATACTAATTCTACCAACATATCAGTTAACTCTTCCACACTACACCTAACTTCCTTTGATATTTTGTTAACTAAATTCATCTCTTTTGGCTGTATACCAATAGTAATTATTTTACTTCCTATTGTTTCTTCAATATAACTAATTATAAATGATATTGGCATAGAATGTGTGGAAACATTAAATGTATCTATCTGTTCTTTATGTATTACTAACATTTCACCAGGCTTTGCATCAAATTCTACAGCATCAACAATTATTATATGTGAGGGATTTAATGTTCGGATTTCATGAGTATGATTTTCCGGAGTTGATTCCGTATTTAATAAAAAGATGTTGTCCGTATTCTTTGTAGTGATTTTCACCAATTCCTCATATAATTTATCAGACAATAAAGGACCTAAACCATCATCCC
This sequence comes from Methanosphaera stadtmanae, assembly GCA_015062805.1. GTDB lineage: Archaea > Methanobacteriota > Methanobacteria > Methanobacteriales > Methanobacteriaceae > Methanosphaera > Methanosphaera stadtmanae_C. The sequence goes on along the minus strand of SUTQ01000001.1, from coordinate 138,355 downwards.
CTCTAAGTGAATTACCTATTGTAAAAACTAATAACTTATCGTAATCTTTTAAAAAATCAGATAATTCTTCGAATATTTGCTTTGATTGTATTTAAACCACCACCCATAACATATTTTAAATTAATTATTACTGTATCTCCTTTGGAAACCTTAAGATTATTTACTGGTATTAATAACGGAGGATTTAACATTGGAGTTGGTCCTGTAATTAAATCATCACTAACACAAGTATATGTTGTAATTAACAATGAATTTATTTCCCCAGAATTCTTTATAGTTAATTCAATATTCTTTTCAAATTCTGGATCAATCTTGTTAGAAAAATCCACCGTGTTATATTTAAATTCATTAGACAAAGAGTTAAATTGGATATTCTCATTTTCTTTATAAGTAATGTGTAATATATTTGAATAACCTACTTGAATTGTATCATAAGTTGATTTTGGAATGAATATTGTGTTTTCTTTAGTATAATTTAGAACATTATTGATAACTGGAACTTGTTCCTCATCAATTAACGCAGTATCTAACATTTCACATATCACTACATCTGGTTTTTCAAGATAAGTATAACTAGTTAAATCAGCTTCAATAAGTTCAATATTATCATAATTACCCAATAATCTTTTTGAATATCTTTTAATAACTAGAGGATTAATTTCAAAAGCGTACACTTTTTTAGCATAAGATGATGCAATAGAAGCTAAAATCCCAGAACCAGTACCTAAATCATAAGCAATTCCATGAGTTTTTTTAATTATTGCCTTTTTAAAAATAGATACTCTACGCTCATCTTTTGTTAAATCATCATAATATGTCATTAATAAGAGTTTGTTAAAAGAATTTAATATAATTTAAAATAGATAGTTTAAAAATAGTTGAAAATGAGAATTTTTGAAAAGATTTGTATAATTATGTGGGTATAATATAAGTATTCATTCATCTTTTACTTTATCTAATTCACCAGTTCCTGCACTGGTTAATTTCACATGCTCAACACCTTTAAGTCTCATGATTTTTTCTGTTAAATCTCTGATGTGAATAATATCTCCTTTAACAATTATCACTTCAAGACAGTATTGATCATTCATGTGAATATGTAAACTAGCATTAATTTGTTCTCTGTAATCATGTTGGATATCGGTCATTGATTCCATAACCCCAACATAATGATGATCATAAATTACAGCCAAAACACCAACACGTTCCCCTTCCATTTCGTTCATCCATTGATATCTTAAGATATAATCTTTCAATGCATCACGAATACCTTTAGAACGAGATTGATATCCTCTGTCACGTAAGACATCGTCAAACTCATTAAGTAGTTTGTTAGGTAATGACATGCTTATACGCATACAATCTCTCCAAATTTTTTTTGAAAATATACTAATATAATATAACTATATTATCTAGTTAAATAATAGTATAATCTTATTAATATATAAGTTTATATTAATACATATAAGTGTTTTAGAATTTTTTAAAAAATGATTGAAAAAAAATAAAAAAAAATAAAGAATAAAAAAATCCAAAAAGTATATATATAACATATGATAGAACTTATAAACAGTGTTACAACACTGTGTAATGCAGCGATAGTCCAGTCTGGCTAAGACCCTACCCTGCCACGGTAGAGACCCGGGTTCGAATCCCGGTCGTTGCATCAATTATTTATTTTACATATGCGTCTGTAGTCTAGTCTGGCTAGGACTTGGGCCTTCCAAGCCTACGACCCGGGTTCAAATCCCGGCAGTCGCACTAATTTTATTTTAAAATTTTATATTAATTAATTCTATAATATTCTTACTATTTTTCTACCAATTCATTGAAAATATCTATTAAAAAAAAATTATTTAAATAAAATAAAATATTATTATTACACAATTTAACAAAATAATTTAATAATATTATATAAAAAATAATATAGAAAAAATAACATATTATTTGTTTCATCAGAAGGTCTTAATATGATAGGTATTATAGTAGGTGCAGGACGTATTGGTTATAATTTAGCAAAATCTCTGGCAGAAAACCATGATATAACAATAATAGATAAAGACAAAGAAGTTTGTGAAAAAATTAGTGATACATTAGATTGTTATGTCATTCAAGGAACTGGTACAAATACTCATATTCTTAAGGAAGCTGATGTAAGAAAAGCTGATTTTTTTGTAGCTGCAACAGGTAATGATGAAGTGAATTTATTATCTTCAGTATATGCTAAAGATCACGGTGTAAAAAAAATCGTCTCAAGATTAAACAATACAGAACATGAAGATATCTTTAAAAAACTTAAAATTAAAACTGTAAATCCTGAAAAAAGTGCAACAAGATTTATTGCGAGAACAATAATTAGACCATCAGTTCAAACTTTAGCAACTTTAGAAGAAGGAGATGCTGAAATTATTGAAGTAATAGTGAAAAACAATAATCTGTTATATACACCTATTTCTGAAATTGAAAATAATACTGATAAATATAAAATATTAACATTATACAGTAAAGATGAAATAATAATACCAACAGACAATACTGAAATAGGTTTTGAGGATAGTATTGCAATACTAGTCAAAAGCAAATATCTCGATGAAATTAGAAATTATTTCACATTAGACATTAAATAAATTATAATCGGATAAAATGACCAATGAAAAAATTTTAACATTATCTTACCATTTACGTTTTCAGGGAGTAAATGTTAGTATTCGTAGCACAATGATGGCTTCTATCATATGGGACAGGTATAGAACTAATTTTAACTTAAATGAATTAAGAGAAGCATTAAGATGCGTATATGTTAAAAATAAAGAAGATATTGTTAAATATGAAAGATCTTTTGATTATGTGTTCATATATAATAGAAATACAAAAAATAATCCAGTGAACCAAGAACACATAGAAGTTAAAGAACAAATTACTAGGGGAGATATTGACCATAGCAAACCTTTAGAAGATTCCACTAGGGAAACTATGATTAGACGACGACTTGATAAAAAAGAAGTTGTTGATAAAAGTATTCTTGATGATGATCTTACAAGATTAAACACTATCGATTACAGATACTTTGAAATATGCAATGAATTTAGTAAAAAAATTGCAAATCAACGTTCTATCAGAAAAAAGAAAAATAAATCACGTAGTGTCGATATACCAAAAACTATTAGAAAAAACCTTAAAGTTGGTGGACATTTAATTGATTTAGTTACCAAAAAACCACCAGTACATAAATCTAGACATATTTTTTTATGTGATATTAGTGGTTCCTGTGAATGGGCAACTACATGGTTTTTTTCATTATTAACTGGATGTCATGAATCTTTTGACAGGATTGTAGTTGATGCATTTGATCATAGGCTTGTTGACATAACTCATGCATTAGATATGGAATATAGAAATTCATTTCAAGTTAATGTGGGTCTCCAGTCTTTAGGTCTTAGACCACGTGGTCATTCAGATATGACCAAAGCTTTTACTGAATTTTTAAAAAAATCGGAATTAAATCGACATACAGATGTTATACTTTTAACTGATTGTAGAGATTGGACGGGAAGAAGAATGAATGGAATTTTAGAAAGTGCTACTATTTTACATCAAATAGTTGTAAAATCTAGAAATGTTATAATTTTAAATCCAGAAAATAAAATAAGATGGAATACACCAACTAGTTGTGTCAAAGACTACCAAGAAGCTGGTGCCAAAATGTACCAAACAAGTACATTACGAGAATTTGCTAAAGTTATTAAAGATATTTAATCCTGTTCTTCTAATAACTTGTCAATGAAAGACATGTCCACATTTGCTGTGAATAAATCCCCTAATTGATTATAATTAACGCGTTTGGATTCTTTAAATTGATCCCCTGTCAAACCTAATGGTTTTAAACCTTTATTTATACGAAGTTGATCAGTGAATTGTCTTCTGAATTCATAGTTATGGAATATACCATGGAAATAAGTACCACATACATTTCCCTTTATCGCTCCATCATATTGACAAGTCGAATCGTTACCATGACCTTTTTCTAATTTAATTAGGGGTTGTGTATCTTCTCCAAGGATAGTTATTGCTTCGTGTAATTCATATCCAGTAACTTCTGTACCTGCTTTGAATCCCAATTCGCTATCTGAAATTATGGTACCTTCACTTTGTTGAACTACTTTTTCTATTTCACCAAATTTTGTTACCATATCAATTAATCCCAATCCTTCAACAGAACCATGATCAGATTCAGTACATTTAGGATCAAGAATCTCCTTAGATAACATTTGATAACCACCACAAATTCCAAATACGGGTATTTTTTTAGCTATTTCTTTGATTCTATCAAATGCGCCTGATTTTTTAAGTTCTTCAATATCATCAACAGTATTACGTGTTCCAGGTAAAATTAATGCATCCAAATCATCATAATCATCATAGATACTAACTAATTTTATTCCAACATCTTCTTCATAATCTAACGGATCAATATCTGTGAAATTAGCAATTTTAGGAAGTCTTAATGTTCCAATTGTGATTTTTTCATTTTCACTGAATTGATGTGTTGTTAATGATGCGGAATCTTCTTCAGGTAAGTTTAAAGTTTCATCAAATGGCATGATTCCTATTATTGGAATTCCCGTAATTTCTTCAACTTTATCTATACCTGATTTTAGTACACTAGCTTCTCCCCTAAATTTGTTAATGATAACGGCTTTAATTCTTTTTCTATCTTCTTCAGGAATAAGGAAATATGTTCCAACTATAGATGCAAATACTCCCCCTTGATCTATATCTGCAACAAGAATAACATCCGCATCAGTAATTCTTGCCATCAACATATTTGCTAAATCTTTATCATACATATTGATTTCTGCAGGAGAACCTGCACCTTCTAAAATTATTATATCATAATCATCTTGTAATTTGTTTAATGAATCTTTTATTGCCATTAAGGCTTCTTCTCTGAAATTATTCTGATAATCATCAAATCTCATATCACCAGCGGGTTTTCCTTGGACAATAACCTGTGATAAAAATTCACCTTTAGGTTTTAATAGTATAGGATTCATATTACAATTAGGTTCAATCCCTGCTGCTTCTGCCTGCATAACCTGTGCTATTGACATTTCTTTGTTATCAACTGTAGTATATGAATTTAATGACATATTTTGTGATTTGAAAGGAGTTACTCTGTATCCTCTTCTTGATAAGATGTTACATAAAGCTGCAACTGTTAATGTTTTCCCTGCATTTGAGGATGTTCCTTGGAACATAATGTATTTCATCTAGCTTAACCACCATATAATTATTAATATTTAGAATTATTTATGTAAGTAACTTGTAAAAAAGATATTGTTTTTAAACTTAGTTTGATTAAAGACCAAATATTTTAAAAATTTTAAGATAAAGAAAAAATTAATAAAACAAAGATTTTAAATACTTTTGGTTACTTAAAATATTATTGAAAGATATAATATGTATGAAGAATATAATTATTATGAATGAAAAAATTGAATAAGTATCTTATTAATGTAATTTTAAAATAATGGAGGGATTATCATAAATAATTTAAATGAAAATGGTATTAATAACGAAGATAACACAGATGATGAAGTAATAATACCTGAAACAAATGAAATAATCGAAGACAATACAGAAGATAAAAACATTCCCCCTATTAAAAATAATGATGAAATCGTCAAAACCATTAAAAACGAAGAAGAAGACCAAGAAATTACTTCTACAGAAATTAACCCAGATGACTATATAAACACAGACAACATCAAAATTCCACCAATGCTTATTGATCAAATAATTGGTCAAGAGGAAGCAGTAGAAAAAATAAAAAAGGCTGCAAAACAAAGAAGAAATGTTTTATTAATTGGTGAACCCGGTATAGGTAAATCCATGATAGCTAAAGCAATGGCTGAACTTTTACCTCCTGAAGACTTGCAGGACATCCTCATTTACCCTAATTTAGAAGATTCAAATAACCCCTTAGTTGGAGTAATGCCTGCAGGTCAAGGTGCAAAAATTATCGAAACAACAAAGAAAAATGTTAAAGGACAAGAAGAAAGAAAAAATATCCTTATGATAGCAATAATCGGATTAATAATGGCTATTGGTTTTTTAACAAACCAATTTTTAGAAGCAATTATTGCTGTTGGAATAGTATTCTTTGCATTATACCAAATTAAACCTAAAAATAATCAATCTGCACCTAAATTATTAGTCAATAGTGATGGTAAAAAAGTAGCACCTTTTATTGATGCAACCGGTGCCCATGCTGGAGCATTATTAGGTGATGTTAGACATGACCCATACCAATCTGGTGGATTAGGAACACCTGCTCATGAAAGAGTAGAAAGTGGAATGATACACAAAGCAAATAAAGGTGTTTTATATATTGATGAAATTGGAACCATGAATATGAAAACACAACAACAGTTACTTACTGCATTACAAGAACATAAATTCCAAATTACTGGACAAAGTGACAACAGCAGTGGTGCAATGGTAAGAACCGAAGCAGTTCCATGTGATTTCGTACTTGTTGCAGCAGGTAACTTAGAAGTTCTCAAAGATATGCATATAGCTTTAAGATCCAGAATAAGAGGTTACGGTTACGAAGTATTTATGAAAGATACTATGAAAGACACACCTGAAAACCGTAAAAAACTAGGACAATTTGTTGCTCAAGAAGTTGAAAATGATGGAAGAATCCCTCATTTTACAAAAGAAGCTGTTGCAGAAGTTATTAAAGAAGCACAACGTAGAGCTGGTAAAAAAGATTCACTCACATTAAAGTTAAGAGATTTGGGTGGTTTAGTACGTGCAGCAGGAGACGTTGCTGTTGAAGAAGGTGCAGATAAAGTAACAGTAGAACATGTTTACGAAGCTAAAAAACAATCAAGAACATTAGAACAACAAATAGCTGACAGATACATCGTTCAAAGAAAAGAATATAGCGTTTTCAATAACGAAGGATCTGCAATCGGATGTATTAACGGTTTAGCAGTAATAGGAAATTCAAGCGGAATAGTTTTACCAATTGCAGCAGAAGCTGCACCATCTCAGAGTAAAGAAGAAGGTAAAATAATTGCTGCAGGTAAATTAGGAGATATTGCGAAAGAAGCTGTACAAAACGTAGGTGCTATTATTAAGAAAAGCATTGGAAAAGACATCTCAAACTATGATATCCATATCCAATTTGTTCAATCCTATGATGGAGTTGAAGGAGACAGTGCAAGTGTTTCCATGGCAACAGCAATTATTTCAGCAATAGAAGACATTCCTATTGATCAAACATTAGCATTAACTGGATCTTTAAGTGTTAGAGGTAACGTATTACCAGTAGGTGGAGTTACTTACAAAATTGAAGCTGCTGCAGAATCAGGAATGAAAAGAGTTTTAATCCCTGCTTCAAACATAGACGATGTCCTAATAGAAAAACGATACAAAGATCAAATCGAAATCATACCTGTAAATACATTGATTGAAGTATTAGAATATGCATTAGTTGGTCCTAAAAAAGAACAATTTATTAAACAGTTGAAACAAAACAAAATTGATAAAATAAAAGACATTATCCCAACACCTTCTAATATAATTAATCAAAACCCTTCATCATCTGAAAATTAGGAATTTCCTAATTTATCTTTTTTTATTTATGATTTTATTTAAGAACAAATAATAAGTAATAATACACAATAAGCGTGTTAACTAACTAATTTTTATTTCTACCAAATATAAGTTAATTAAAATAATTATATTAACTATGAAATTGATAAATCTATAAAGGAATAACATTATAAGATTTAATGAATTAAACTTGATAAATTAAATATAATAGATTAATAAACATTTAAGTAAATAACACGCCCGTGTTGTTAATTAAGTCCAGATAGATAGAGAACTTACTTAAAAGGAGAATAAAATATGGAAAAATTAAAATTTAAGGACTTAAACATATCATCCGAAATACAAAAAGCAGTAGAAGATATGGGATTTGAAGAAGCTTCACCAATACAATCCTTAGCAATTCCACAAATTTTAGCACATAAAGACGTAACCGGCCAAGCACAAACAGGAACAGGAAAAACTGCTGCATTTGGAATACCTTTATTAGAGAATATAGACAGCAACAATAAAAACTTACAAGCAATTATTTTATGTCCTACACGTGAATTAGCAATACAAGTTGCCGAAGAACTAAAAAAATTATCAAAATATATGCCAAAAATTGATGTTTTACCAGTTTATGGTGGTCAACCAATTGACAGACAGATTAAAGCATTGCAAACAGGAGTTCAAGTAATTATTGGAACACCAGGTAGAGTGATGGATCATATAGACAGAAAAACGATTCGATTGAACACTATAAAAACAGTTATCCTCGACGAAGCTGATGAAATGTTAGATATGGGTTTCCGAGAAGACATTGAATACATCTTGGAGGACATACCTGAAGATAGACAATTCTTATTATTTTCAGCAACACTACCTCATGAAATTATGCAACTTGCTAAACGATATCAAAATAATCCAGAAATTGTAAAAATTACAAAGCATGAATTAACAACACCAGACGTTGAACAAAAATATTTTGAAGTTAAAGAAGATATGAAGTTAGAACTTCTATCAAGATTATTAGATTTGAATAACTTTGATTTATCGTTAGTATTTTGTAATACAAAACGAAAAGTAGATAAATTAGTTAGTCATTTACAAATAAGAGGTTATCTAGCAGATGGATTACACGGTGATTTAACACAAAATCAAAGAGACCGTGTAATGAGTAAATTTAAGAATGGAACATTGGAAATATTAGTTGCAACTGATGTGGCGGCAAGAGGTATTGATGTTGGTGGTGTAGAAGCAGTATTCAATTTTGATATCCCTAACGATAATGAGTATTATGTTCATAGAATTGGTCGTACTGGAAGAGCTGGAAAAACTGGAAAAGCATTTAGTTTTGTATCCGGACGTGAAATTTATCAGTTAAGAGATATTCAAAGATATGCCAAAACAAAAATTGATCAAGCACCTATTCCATCAATTAGTGATGTAGCTGAAGTTAAAAAGGATAACTTTATCGAACAATTAAAAGAACGTATCAAAACTGAAAATATTTCCAAAGAAATATATATTATAGAAAAATTAATAGAAGAAGATTATAACTCCATTGATATTGCTGCAACATTATTAAAAGGAATTATGCAAGATAGTAAGTACAAAGAAGAAGAATTTGGCGATACAGAGGCACATGAAGGATTTGTAAGATTCTTTATGAGTGTTGGAAGAAAACATGATATGAGTGTAAGTGTAATAATCAATGCAATTCATGAAAAAACTGGTTTAAACGGACACCAAATTGGTAATATAGACATATTCGATAACTTCTCCTTTGTTGAAATTCCTAATGCAAACGCTTCTGATTTCTATAGGTTTATGGGTGAAACATACATAGCTAATAAACGAGTCCATATCGAACCTGCACGTCCACGTGAAAAATCCAATAGAAAAAATAATGAAAATAAGTTTAAAAACTCTAAACGCAACAGAAAAAGTAGAAAGTTTAATCCACATAAAAATGACAATTACAAAAGTAATAATTATAGCCAAAAGTACAGAAAGAACACTTACAGAAAGAACACTTATAGAAAAACAGATTACGGCAAAGAGAATTATAGAAATAATTCTTACAGTAATGATAATTACAGAGAAAATAATTATAGAAATGATGAATTTGAATTCTAATCATTTCCTCTTTTTTAAAAAAAAAAATTATATTGATTTTAAGTGATTTGCAATAGTTTTTGCAACACTGATAAATGAAACATCACTTTTTAATGTGTTTGTTCCTTGAACACTATGTGCACCCGCCGCATTAATTTTAAGAACAGCATCATTTACTAAGACAGGATGTACACAGAAAACATCAACAGCAACAGCTCCCTGCTCCTTAAGAATATTTATAGCATTAACAATTGTGCCGCCAGTACTGATAATATCATCGATTATTACAACATTTTTATCTTTAACTGAAATGTTTTTTGTTTTTGTTTCAACAACTTCTGGAGATAATCTTACTTTTTCTAGATAATCATAATCAGTATCCAATATAACAGCTATTTCCTTTGCAAAGTTAATTGCACCTTTATCAGGTGCTAGTATAACTGGTTTAACATCAAATGTATTTTTAATATGTTCAGCAATAGTTGGCATTGCAGAAAGATTGTCTACAGGAATGTCATATAAATCACATATGCTTTCTTCATGTAAATTTATTGAAATAACTCTTTTTGCTCCCATTGTTTGTATGAGTTTTGCTGTTGCTTTTGCTGAAATACATTCAACATCTTTGAATCTACGTTCTTGACGACTATAGCCCAAATATGGAGATACTACAGTTATATCAGTTACATTCATATCATTTAATGTATCCAATATAAAAAACAGTTCCATCATATTTTCATCTTGTGGATATCCTGTTGATTGAACTATTACAACTTTTTCATTTTCGGGAATATCATCTTTTATTCTAAAATACCTTTCACCATCAGGAAACTTTTTTGTTTCTATTGAACATAATTTATCATCCAATTCCATTGCTACTTGACTAGCCAATGATTGAGATGCAGATCCACCAATTATCACGTGTATTCTCTCCTTTAACTAGAACATTAAATTTTCTAATTCAATGACTTTTTTTATTATTATAAGATATGTACTTTATTTTTAAAATATTTGTACTTAATTCAATAGTATAAAATAATTAAATAACTTGAAAAATATATTATTAATTGATAAAAAAATATTAAAATTCAAATTAATAAAAAAAAAACAATTTATAATGATTGGAGTAAATTACCATGCATGAACTATCCATGGCAAATAGTATGGTTGAAGCCATATTAGATACTGCAAAGAAAAATGATGCAATAAAAATTAATGAAGCAGTTTTTGAAATTGGAGAACTTACCATGTTAAATCCGGAACAATTACGTTTCATGATGGACATATTAAGAGAAGGAACAATATTCGAAGATGCTGAAATAATTATTAATATGATTCCAACCAAAATTGAATGTGAATCTTGCGGTTTTACTGGTGAAACCAAAACAGATGAAAATATGGATCATTTAATGACTGTTGCAATGTGTCCTGAGTGTGATAACACTAGAGTTCACATATTACAAGGCCAAGAATGTAATATTAAAACAATAAAAATAGAAAGGGAAGATGAAGATGCATAATGTAGCTAGTATTGAAATAGAACAAGATATTATTCAAGCAAATGATAAATTAGCATATGAAAATAGAACAATATTGGATGAAAAAGGAGTTTTCGCAGTAGATTTAGTTGGTGCTGTGGGTTCCGGAAAAACATCATTACTTGAAACATTGATTGATGAAATGGATGAAGATATTGCAGTAATTGCTGGGGATATATTAAGTAAATTCGATGCAAAAAGAATTGAAGATAAAAATGTACCAGTTAAAGGATTAAACACTGGAAAAGAATGTCATTTAGATGCACACTTAGTGGAACATGCATTACCTGATGTACCTCTAGATGATATTTCCATATTATTTATTGAAAATGTTGGAAACTTAATTTGTCCGGCAGACTTTAACTTAGGCGCTCACGTAAGAACTGTGATTATTAGTGTTACTGAAGGTGATGATACTGCCGAAAAACATCCTATGATTTTTAAAACAGCAGATATGGCTATTGTTAACAAAGTAGATTTAGCTGAAGCTGTTGGTGCAGATGCAGATAAAATGGTTAAAGATATTAAAACCATTAATCCAGACATACCTGTTGTTAAATGTAGTCTTAAAACAGGGGAAGGAGTACAAGAAATCATAGACTTGTACAGAAAATTTAAAAACGAATAAGTCTCCAGACTTATTACTATTTTTTTTATATTATTTGGAAGTTTTATTATGAAAATATGGATAGATATTGTAAATTCACCACATGTACGATTTTTTAATGGAGTGATTAAAAGACTAAAAGAGGATGGTCATGAAGTATTAATCACCGCTAGAGATTTTTCCAACATTCATGATTTACTAGACATATTTGAATTAGATTATGTTTCTATAGGAAATCACGGTGTAACTTTAGAAGAAAAATTGTTATCCAGTACTAAAAGAGCTTATGAACTATCCAAATTCATAGCAAAAGAAAATATTGATGTTGCTATTACAAAACATTCAATCGAACTACCAAGAGTAGCTTTTGGATTAGGTATTCCAAATGTATTTGTATTAGACAACGAACATGCAATTGCCGCAAATAAACTAACACTTCCCCTTACAAATAAATTGATTATTCCGGAAATATTTGATGTATGGAATACAATACATTTCGGTATGAATCCCAATGATATTGTCAGATATAATGGAACTTGTGAAGTTAGTCACTTAGAAGATTTTGTTTATAATGAAAATATCTTGAACGATTTGAATTTAAAAATTAAAAACGATAAAATCATATTTATGAGACCAGAACCTTCATTAGCTTCATATTTAGATGCTGACTGTACAAAATCTGTTCTGACACCTATTGTAGATTCTTTAAAAGATATTGCGGATATTCTGATTCTCCCACGTTTTAAAACACAAGGTGAAATATTTAAAGACCTGGAAAATGTACATGTTCTTAAAACACCTGTTGATACATTTAGTTTAATGAAAAAAGCAGATTTGGTAATTGGAGCTGGTGGAACTATGAACAGAGAAGCTGCATTATTAGGAACGCCAGTAATTTCCTGTTATCCTGGAAAACAATTATCTGTAGATACATATTACATCAACAAAGGATTAATGAAAAGATCCACCAACTTAAATGAGATTATTGAATTGTCCAAAGAATTATTATATCAAAAACCACAACATGTTGATTTAAAAACAGATAATTTAATTGATTTAATTGTTAATCAAATTTATCTAACATATGATGAATATCATAATAAGAAATAGAAATGGACTAGTCGAGATTTGAACCCGAGGCCTCCGCCATGCCAAGGCGACACTCTACCAAGCTGAGCTACTAGCCCAAGTTATTTTATTATTTGTGTTTATTATATAATATACTTACCTATTTTTAGACTTTTTTTATTTATCAATTTTCTTCTCTACCAAAGAATTTTAATAACATCACTTATTAATATAATTATAGTTAATAAATATTAAGATTAATCTAATCTTAAAATATAAAATATTATACAAAAAATAATAAAGGACAGATGAAACATGGCATTAATAGCTTCAAGTCACTTGATGTTAATCTTAGAATTTGCTATTCTGATGCATATAGGAGTTTTATTATTATATAATTTTATCCCTTTGAATTTCAGTTTAGTCTTTGTTCTATCATTAATATTAGGTGTTGGAATAACGGTCCTATTCGGTATAGATGCAGCTTGTCTTATTCTGCCTATGTTTAATCATCACGAATTTACACATCCTTATGGTCCTTTAGCCATACTGGTTGTGGTAACGTCGTGGTCGATAATACCCGTGATAGAAGACCAAGGATCTAAAACATCAAATATTAAATTATTAGTAATATTAATTACTGCCGGTATTACTCTTTTCGGAGCAATTGTACACCGTGATTTCTTAATTATGTGGGCTCTTGGTTTATTAACTGGATTCTTAATAATTAGTAAAAATTTCAAAAGGGAAAATTCTTATGTAAATGTACGTAATATTCTACTAATTGTTATTGGTTTAATCGTACTATTCGCATTAATGGAAGGATTATCCCAATTATTAGGAATGGAAATTATTAGTCCTCTTTCAAGAATAGATCGTATGAGCAATAACCAATTGTCAAGTATAAAATTAGTAATTGGAAATACAAACCTATTTGGTCATACAGCTAATGCCACTTATTGGGGAAATACTGGCTTAGGAAATGGTGATGGATATATATCTTTACCTTTAACATTCGTCACATTATTCGGATTACCCCTCCCATTATTCTATGGTATATTAGTAACAAAAAAAGACGTAATAGATTATTTCTTACCAGGAATATTTGGTTTCGGATTTGATTTCGGTTATTTATTCTTAATAATAATGATTATTTGGGTAATTTCCGTTATTCTCATAGGAATAACAGTATTAAACAAATATAGACAACAACGCGAACGTGGAAATAAGAAATATCTTGGTCGTGAGGCGTTACTTACCGGTTCATTATCAGCATTTATCGCGCAGACAATACTAGGATTATTCATCATTACAAGGACTATTAACGGTTCCGCACTTGTAACTTACTTATTCTTAAGTGCAATGGTAATTGCAAATGTTGTAACTACAAAAAGATAATTAACCCCCCCCCCATTCTATTTTTATTTATTTTTTGAGTATTTCATAGATGAAAAAATAAATTTTAATTTTTCATATCTTCAAAAAATTATCTATCTTTTCATCATTATTTTTGAATATTAATATTTTCAACATATCTGATTTTGAAATATCAAATTAAAATATATCTTTTTTTATAATAAAGCTCTATGGGGGTGTTATATTCAATAAATAACTATAACTATAAATATAAGTAAGACATAAATAAAATTAACTTGATAATTGATAAAATAATTTTTAATATTTTGATTAAAAACGATGATAATAGAACATACTTTGGGCGGTACTCTCTATTATCATCATAGAATAATTCCAAAACAAATCATTCGAAATTATTCATAATATTGACTATTTTTTTATTCCTTATTAAGTTTATAGGGATTATCTGATAAAAAAAGATTACACATGCAAAAAAACTAAAAAAATTAAAAAAACATTTAATAACAATAAAAGACTTTTAAAATGAAAAATGATATTTTTTTAGGTTTTTTTTAACAACATATCCTATTCTATTTTTATCAAACCAATTAATACCTATTAAAAAAAATTATGTGTTAATATGATGAAAAATACAAATTTGTATTTTAGCTATTTGTTTAAATAATTAAAATTAAAATAAAAAAGTCATAATTAATTATTTTTACGTATCTATATTTTTAAATTAAAAATATTATATTAAAAAAACTGTAATTTCAAATTAAAACAACAATTCATCATAATCCATCTAATGTTAATAGTAGATAAAAAAAATCAGTGAGCTTTAATGTTAAAAAGAAATTGTAAGTTCATTTATAATTAATATTTTTAGTTTTAACTATTTTAAGAGGCAATAAGTATGGATAAAAAATATATTATTGGAATAATCATAGCTATTCTAGCTATAATAGCAATATCTGCTTTTTCCATGGGAGGAAATTCTGCAGAAAAGGCAGATACTGAATTAATAGTAGCAATAGATGAAGAACCAGAAGGAGGTTTTGATCCATTAACTGGATGGGCTTCAGCAAGAAGTAAAGAACCTTTAATACAAAGTAGAGTATTTAAATTTGATGGAAATGATACATTAATAAATGACTTAGGAACAGGTTATACTGTTTCTGATGATTTAAAAACTGTTGATGTTACATTACGTGATGGTGTTAAATTTACAGATGATACTCCATTAACAGCAGAAGATGTTGCATTCACATATAATTCTGCTAAAGAAATGGGTACGACGGATTTATCTACAATGGAAGAAGCAACAGCTGTCGATGATACTCATGTAAAATTTACATTAAACCAACCAGATTCAACATTCATTCATAAACTGGCTAAAATTGGTATAGTTCCTTCTGACTCATATAATAATGAAACTTATGGTTCAAATCCTGTAGGTTCTGGACCATATAAATTAGTACAATGGGATAAAGGACAACAAGCAATCTTTGAAGTTAATGAAAATTACTATGGAGAAAAACCATACTATACAAAAATAACAAATCTTTTCTTAGAACCAGATGCAGCTTATGCTGCAGCACAAAAAGGAGAATTAGATATAGTTGAATTACCATTAACATATGCAAATGAAACAATTGATGGTATGAATAAAATAACGATTCCTTCCATAGACGTAAGAGGAATTTCATTCCCTGTAATACCAAATAATGGTGAAATTAATGAAGATGGTTCTGGTATTGGAAATAATGTAACTTGTGACCCAGCAATTAGGGAAGCAATAAATGTTGGAATCAATCGTCAAAAACTTATTGATGGTTCTTACAATGGATATGGGGATGTTTCATACTACATTACACAGAGTGGAACACCAATAGCTCCTAAAGAAAATTTAACTGATGGTGATGTTGAACAAGCAAAACAAGTACTTGCAGATGCTGGATGGACAGATACTGATGGTGATGGAATAGTAGAAAAAGATGGACAAAAAGCAACATTCGAATTAGATTATATTTCTGGAGATACAACAAGACAATCTCTTGCATTACAAGTAGTTGAACAAGCAAAAGAATTTGGTATAGAAATAGAACCTGTGGGACAAACATGGGATGAACTTGAAAAATCAACAAAAAATTGTAATGCATGGTGGGAAGGTGGAGGAGACATAGATCCGTACTTTATCCATGGAAGATACAGTTCTGATGTTGCAGGTATCGCATGGAATAATGCAGCTTATTATAATAATTCTGCAGTAGAAGAACTAATGACTAAAGCTATGGCTCAAGATTTAAATTCATCTTATTCTACATGGGCAGAAGCAGTTAGTTTAGCTCAAAAAGATAATCCATATGTTTGGGTTGGTTCACTTGATTATCTCTTCTTTGTATCTGAATCTGTAGATATGTCTCCAGATACTCATTACATTTATGGTCATGGTGGAGATGAATGGGGTAACATTGCTGATTGGAAACATGTAGACACAAATAGTACAGAATAAAATTATATTAAGAAAAAGTTTTTTAATACTTTTCTTATTATTATTTTAATCCTTTAAAAGAATTTTACAGGGGTGTTATTATTAATACCAATAAATTTATGAAATTTTTAGGATATAAGGCAGTTAGACTGTTAATTCTATTAATTGTTGTTGCTGCTATTAGTTTTATCATGATTGAAATATCACCTATTAATCCTGTTAGAGCTTATCTTGGAGAAATGGCAGGTTCTGCCGAACAACTTGCTAAATTGGGTGAATATTGGGGTGTAAATGT
Organism: Methanosphaera stadtmanae; assembly: GCA_015062805.1. Classification (GTDB taxonomy): domain Archaea; phylum Methanobacteriota; class Methanobacteria; order Methanobacteriales; family Methanobacteriaceae; genus Methanosphaera; species Methanosphaera stadtmanae_C. The sequence goes on along the minus strand of SUTQ01000001.1, from coordinate 121,274 downwards.
ACCTTTACAAGATAAAGTAATAGGTTGGCTAAAGGATATATGTCAATTAAATCTTGGAACTTCTCTTATCTATAGAATACCAGTATCACAAGTAATAATGGAAAAATTCACAGCATCCTTTATACTTATGATGACTTCTTGGTTGATTTCTGGAGTAATTGGATTTGTATTGGGCATATTGGCTGGAGCTAAACGTGGAACATGGGTTGATAAAATTATAAAAACATATTGTTACATTTTACAATCATCACCTGCATTTTGGATTGCATTAATTGTCATGATGGTATTTTCGGTATGGTTAAAATGGTTCCCTATAGGATTAGCAGTACCTGTAGGAGTAATGGCAAGTCAAGTAACATTCTGGGAATGGTTACATAGATTAATTTTACCTGCTTTTACATTAAGTATTGTTGGAATCTCTGGAATAGCTTTATACACACGTGATAGATTAATTAATATTGAAAACAGTGATTTTTTCTTATTTGCTAGAGCAAGAGGAGAAAATAAATGGAGTTTGATATTGAGACATGGTGTACGTAATGTTCTTTTACCTGCAATAACTTTACAGTTTTTAAATTTCAGTGAATTATTTGGTGGTGCAGTACTTGTAGAACAAGTTTTTGCATATCCGGGTATAGGTCAAGCAACAATTGAAGCAGGATTACGTTCGGATGTTCCATTACTCTTAGGTATTGTTTTAATAAGTACTATATTTGTATTTATAGGTAATACTCTTGCAGATATATCATATAAGTATATTGATCCAAGAATTAGGAGTGAACAAGATGAATAATTTGAGTAAATTAAGTCCATTTAATTCTTTGAATTTAAGACAAAAAACTATTGTGATAATTACTTTAACAACATTATTATTAGTACTTATATTTATCTCCAGTTTAAATATTGATACATCAACAATTACAACTGACTTTGCTCTTCGTCAACGACCACCATCTTTAGAACATTTATTTGGAACAGATTGGCTTGGTAGGGATATGTTCATAAGAACTGTTAAGGGTCTTGGATTAAGTATTATGATTGGAGCAATAGCATCCATTCTTTCTAGTTTAATTGCTATGGTGATGGCATTTTTTTCAAGTTTAAATAAATATGCGGATAGTTTTATGTCTTGGCTTATTGATTTATTTGCTTCAATGCCTCATCTTTTGTTATTAATATTAATTTCAATATGTTTAGGTAAAGGTGCAATAGGTGTAATTATAGGTGTAGCATTCACACACTGGTTATCACTAGCAAGAGTTCTTAGAGTTGAAATTAAAGAAATTAATACTTCAGAATATGTGAATCTTGCACGTAAATTTGGTAAAAATAATTTTTGGGTTGCAAAAGAACATATTTTACCATTAGTTATTACACAGATTATTGTAGGAACACTTCTTATCTTCCCTCATGCTATAATGCATGAAGCAAGTATAACGTTCCTTGGATTTGGTTTATCACCTCATGAACCAGCAATTGGTGTAATATTATCAGAATCAATGAAATATTTAGCAATGGGTTCTTGGTGGCTGGCATTATTCCCTGGTTTAGCATTACTTATAGTGGTGTTATTATTTGATGTAATTGGTGAACAGGTGGAAAAATTACTTGACCCAACTAAGGCACAAAAATAGGAGGTTACAATATGGATAATGATTTATTAAGAGTAGAAAATGTTTCAATTTCTTTCACTCAATATCTTCAAGGTTTAGAACAACACATCCTAAAGGTAATTTCTGATTTAACTTTAAGTGTTAAAGAGGGGGAAGTAGTTGCTATTCTTGGTAGTAGTGGTAGTGGTAAGAGTTTATTGGCTCATGCGATTCTTGGTATTTTGCCTGAAAATGCTATTTGTGATGGAACGATTTCGTATATGGGTAATGTGATGAGTCAGGAGGATAAGGAAAGGTTGCGTGGTAAAGAGATTTGTCTTATTCCTCAGTCTGTTAATTATTTGGATCCTTTGATGAAGGTTAGTGAACAGGCAATTGGGGATGTGCCTAAAGAGGAAAAAGAGCAAGCATTTAAACATCAGCGGGAAGTTTTTGCTAAGTATGGTCTTGGTGAAGAAGTTGATGGTATGTATCCTTTTGAATTGTCTGGTGGTATGGCTAGGAAGGTTCTTCTTTCTACGGCATTGTTATCTAATCCTAATTTGGTTGTGGCTGATGAGCCTACTCCGGGTCTTGATGTGCAGAGTGTTGAAGAAACTATTAATGATATTAAGAAGTTAGCTGCTGATGGTAAGGGTGTTCTTCTTATTACTCATGAGATTGATGTGGCTCTTAAAACTGCTGATAGGATTGCTATATTTTATTCTGGGTATGTGATTGAAATTAATGATGTGGATAATTTTAGGAATTATGAGAATCTTTTACATCCTTATTCTAAGTCGTTGATGGAGGCTCTTCCTAAAAATGGTTTTAAATTAACTGAGGGTGTGCAGCCTTTAGAAGATATTGATGGTTGTGTGTATCATGAAAATTGTCCACTTAGAACTGATAAATGTTTAAAAGTTAAGCCTGAACTTATTGAATATGATGGTGCTATGATACGTTGTCATAACTATAACAAGGAGGTTGAATAATGTATCTTAATGCAAACAATATATCTTTTGCTTATAAGAAGAATAAACCAATTCTACAAAATATTTCTATCAGTGTTCCAAACAATAAGGTTATTGGACTTATGGGAGATAGTGGTAGTGGTAAAAGTACTCTTTGTAAGGTAATGGCAGGTTACTTACAGAATTACTCTGGAACTGTAACATTGGATGATAAGGTTATTGATACTAAGGATTATTATCCTGTTCAATTAATTTTTCAGCATCCTGAAAAGACTATGAATCCTAAGTGGAAGATGCATAAGGTTCTTAGTGAGTCTTGGAATCCTCCCCCGGAGATTATGGATACTTTTGGTCTTAAGGAGAATTGGCTTGGTCGTTGGCCTAATGAGTTGTCTGGTGGGGAGTTGCAGCGTTTTAGTATATTGAGGGCATTGAATCCTAAAACTAAGTTTATTATTGCTGATGAGATTAGCACTATGCTTGATGCTGTTACTCAGGTACAAATCTGGGATGCCCTTCTTGATTACTGTAAACAAAATAAGATGGGTATTCTCGCAGTAAGCCATGATAAAGATTTACTTGAAGTTATAGCTGATGATATCATAATATTTAATGATATAAATAAGTTATAACTTTTTTTACTATTTTTTTATTAATAAAAAAAGGAAAATGAGAAAAATTATTTTTTGGCAATTATACAATACCATTCAGGACTGCTTGGAAAACCGTCTTCACTATATTCTTCAAAAACATCATCAGGATATTTTTCTTCAATTATTTTCTCACAATATTTATCATTGATAGTTTTTTTAATAAGTTTCTCATCAGTTTTACGTTTACGTATAATTGAGGTTATTTTTGTAAAACCTGCTTCTAAGAGCAATTCTTTTAATTCTTCATCTGTATAAAATATGCAGTTTTCATTTTTAGTTATTTCCTCTAATTTTGGAGTATAACATCCATTAGCATCCATAACTATGAAAAATTTGCCATCATCTTTTAATATTCTTTTAACTTCTTGGAATGAATTTACTATGTCTGGCCAGAAATAGACGGTTTCAAAAGCTGTTATTATGTTGAATTTTTTATCATCAAAGGGCATATCCAAAACATTTGCTTCATAAACTTCTACACAGCCAGAATCAACTAATTTTTTGTTGAATAATTTTGATTTTTTAACACTCGTACTGCTATAATCTACTCCATAACTTTTGGCTTTTGGTGATTTTTTATGTATTCTACAAATGTTTATTCCACCACCACAGCCAATGTCAAGTGTAGTATCATCTTCATTAAATTTGATGTTAGTTAATGCCCAAAGTGCTACTGGTGCGTGACATTCATTCATTTCATCTAACATTTCTTCTCCTTCTTGTCATGAAGGATATCCATACCTATTTTCTACGTTATCCATTGTTTATCACTAAAATTGTTAATAATATTTATTTGCATTGATTAAAAAATGAGAAAATATGTTTAATAATTTATAGAATATGTTAATTAAAGTTTGGTTTAAGACAAAAATTTATATTTTTTAGGATAAGACATAATTAAATATTTTTCATTACATATCTAATAATAGATTTTTAATTATCATGTTTTAGGATATGGAAAATATGAACATTATTACAACCGTAGTTGGTAGTTATCCAACACATAGTTTTGAAGCTCATACATTTAATGAAAAAATAACTGAGTCCTTAGGTTTATTCGATTCTTATAAAAAATCAATTATAGAATCTGTTAATGCATTTGTTGAATCAGATATTGATATAATATGTGATGGACAAGTACGAGGAGATATGGTGAAAATATTTGCCAGTAAAATAAATGGATTCAAGATAGAAGACAATACTTCATATATTAAAGGTAAAATTACACCTGCAGCCCATCCTATTTCTGTAAAAGATTTTAACCTAGCATTTAAAACTGCAAAATCTTTAAATAAAAAGTTCAAATTAAATGCTAGTTTGGAAGACATTTATAATCATGAAGCTAAAGGTGTTAAAGGTATAATTACAGGACCAACAACACTTATCCATTCTTCAATAATAGAAAACTTCTACTCAAATAAAGAAAATGCTATTTATGATATGGCAAAGGCCCTACTTGTTGAAGCTAAAGAATTAGAAAAAGCAGGAGCTTGTGCAATTCAAATAGATGAACCTTTTATTTCTACGGGTGCTGAAGATATAAATGTATCAAAAACAGCAGTCGAAACTATTAGTGAGGAGTTAGATATCCCTGTTATTTTACATGTTTGTGGTGATTTAAAGGATGTTATGTCCAATCTATTAAAATTTAACGTTGATATTTTAGACTTTGAGTTTTCGGGAATGAGTCAAAATATTGGAACTCTGAAAAAAGAATGGAAAAGTAATTCAAGTAAACAGATTGGAATTGGTTGTGTTAATACAAAAATGGAGTCTGTAGATAATATAGAAGATGTAAAACAAACTGTTAAAGATGTAACTGAAATTATTAAAAAGGACAATATAATTATCGATCCGGACTGCGGTATGAGAATGTTAGAAAGTGAAATTAGTAAAGGAAAACTGGATATTTTAAAAGAAATTAAATTGGAAGGAATTTAAATGGCAAAATTTATTCGAACAAACAATATTGCAAACGCTTGGCTAACTTGTGTTAAAAAGATTATGCAGGAAGGTCACGAAGTAACAGATGAAAGAGGCAGTTTAACCAAAGAGTTACAAAATGTTATGCTCGAAATAACAAATCCTGATGACAACACGATTCCTGAATGTTCCCCATGGCGTGACGATAGACTTGAAACATATAAACAGGAATTATTAGATCCTAACAATGACCAGGGTTTTGTTTATACATATGGAAATCGTTTAAGACAATATTTTGATATTGATCAATTAGATACATGTATAGAAAAATTAAATAATTGTAGAGAATCTCGTCGTGCAATAGCCATTACTATTGATCCTATCCAAGACAATAAAGTTGATGAAATACCTTGTCTTCAAGAAATTGCATTCCTAATACGTGATGATAATTTATATATGACTGATTTTTTCAGAAGTAACGATTGTGGAGGGGCAACTTTTCCAAATCTTTTTGGAATCAGAGAAGTTGGATATTATGTGGCTGAAAACACCAACACACAACTTGTAAATATGGTTCATCATGCCATGAGTTTGCATATTTATGAACACGATTGGGATAAGTGTAAAGAAATATTGAAAAAATGGTAAATAAAGCAATATCCTTATTACATAAAATTTAATATTAATAAAAGTTATAATAAGCTATTATAAAATCATTAGAGTAAAATATATCGTAATAAACTAACATTGATATAAAATAAACTATTATTTAGGAGAAAAAGGTTATGAGTGAAAGTATGAACGTTGCAGCAAAGAAAATTGCAGATAAAATGGTTGCTGATGCAGATAAACTTAAATTGATTGCATCCACATTATCCAATGGAACTTTAGTAATAGATTGTGGTGTTAATGCCAAAGGTAGTATTAAAGGTGGAGAACTTTTTACAAAGGTTTGTTTAGGTGGAATATGTGATGTAGGTATTTCAATTCCTGGAGATTTAAGTGATATAATGGCTATGCCTGCAGTTAAGGTAAAAACTGATTTCCCTGCATTAACCACATTAGGTTCACAAAAAGCAGGCTGGAAAATAGAAGTAGAGGATTATTTTGCAATGGCATCCGGTCCTGCACAAACACATAAATTCAAAAATGATGAAATATATGCAATGACAAATTATACTGAAGATTCTGATATTGCAGTGATTACTTTAGAATCAAATAAACTTCCTGACGAAAAAGTTGCACAATTTATTGCAGACGAATGTGGAGTAAAAACAGACAATTTAACAATTTTAGTAGCACCTACAGCCTCACTTGTTGGTTCTATACAAATATCCGGCCGTGCATTAGAAGTTGGAATTTATAAAATGTATGAAGTCATGGACTTTGATGTAACAAAAATTACATATGCTGCAGGTATTACACCTATTACTCCTGTAGATCCGGATAATCTTAAAGCTATGGGGAAAACAAATGATGCCATTATTTTCGGTGGAAGAACATATTACTATATTGAACCAGATGAAGGAGAAAGTTTAGAAGAGTTAGCAACAAACTTACCATCATCTTCATCTGAAAATTATGGTAAAAGTTTCCTCGAATTCTTCGAAGAAGCTGATGGTGATTTCTACAAAATACCTAAGGAAGTATTTGCACCTGCACAAGTTATCGTAAATGACATGGTTACTGGTGAAATGTTCCATACAGGCAGTATCGATTTAGAAAGACTTAAAAAATCATTTGAAGTTAAAGAAGTAAAATTTTTATAGAAAGAAGAGTTGTTAATTAATGTCAAAAAGAATAGGAATATGTAGCACTACCTTTGCTCGCTTTGATATGGCAAGTGCTGCAGTTAATCAAATAAAAAAACAGGTTACTGGTGTAAAATTCATTGAATCTTATGTTCCAGGAGTTAAAGATTTACCAGTAGCTGCAAAAAAGCTTATTGAAGAAGAAAATTGTGATATTGTTATGGCATTTGGTATGCCTGGTGGAGAAAAAATTGATAAACTTTGTGCTCATGAAGCAAGTACAGGACTCATACAAGCCCAATTAATGACCAATACACATATTTTAGAAGTTTTTGTTCATGAAGATGAAGGTTACGATGAAAATGATTTAAAACAATTAGCTTACAATAGAGCCACCCAACATGCAGATAACCTGGTTAAAATGTTGTTTAAACCTGAACAAATGAAAAAAGAAGCAGGAACTGGAGTTCGTGAAGGTAGAGAAAATAAAGGCCCTTTATAATTAATTAACAACATATTAAAACATTCCCCACCCCTATTTTTTATAAATTATTGCAAAAAGATTATTTTTAATACAAATGCTTTAAATTAATCAAAACAGATTTAAAAAATTATTTAAAAAAAATAAACCAATATTTACTATTTTTTTAAAAAAATACAGTCTTAAAAATAGAAGAAAAAATGACTTAAAAAAAAATAAAAATAGTTCAAAGTCTATTAAAAATAAGCATAATTAATTATCATTATTAATAAAAATAGAGATTTAATTATTTTTTATAAAATATTGCAATTATTAAACATTGTATAAAAATATTGGAAAATAAATACCCAAAAGTATAGTATATAGTAAAGATATAAGAACATATGTTATGATGAATAATAATGAACAAGAGCTAAAACTTAGACTTTCAACGCTAGACTGCAATACATCAACCAAATATTATCAAGTAACCCAAACACTTAACGAACAACAAAAATCAAAAATTAAATCATATTTTAAATATTATACCCCTGATAATTTTGAGAACTTAGATAATGTTGCAGGAAACACAACCGGATGGATGTGTAAAAGTGATGATGTTGAAGAAGTTGAAAAGTTATTAGGAATAACAGAAACTATTCAAAAACAAAAAACTAACTTGGACAAAATACAAAGAAAAACCACTGATAGCGTACTAAGTTCCCTAAATAAGTACTCTTTAAGTTTTTCCAAATAATTTACTTTTTTTGTTTCTTAACGTCTCCAAGTATTGCCACATTTTGTGCAACGATAAAAAATAGTGGTTGCTTCATCAGATTTACGTGTTTGAACCATCCACCATTCCAATTCCCTGTTATGACAACGATAACATAAACCGTTGGTTGTAGGCATAGTGTTTACCTTATCCCCAGTAACTATGATATTCTGTTTTTCTGAAACATCTTCCTCGATAACATAATCTTTCTTATTTTCTTCAGCAATGATTTTTTCAAAACCACAACCATAACAATGAAGAATATTATGTTTTGGAATTAAAACTTTTCCACACTCAGGACAAAATTCCATTAAATCAACCCTTTAAAAATTCTAGATTAATATTTATTTTTAATGTATAATAAACCACAACATTATATACTAACATAAACAAATATTCAATAGTATATAGATTATATAATGATATTTCATAAATAATCTAATATTATTATATGAAAATTAGGGAATCATCTTCCCGATTTAATGACTGTAATAAGATAAAAAGAAACTAATTTTAAAAATTTCAATATTAGTTTTTATTTTGAGGGAATACTCCCTTAATACACAATTAAAATAAATTGGATGTGGCCTATAGGCTGAACAATGAGGTGTATATATGTATAAACATATGCAAGAAGCATGGAAAAACCCAAGTGAATCATACGTAAAAGAACTTATGAGAGAAAGATTACCTAAATGGAGAAGACAACCTGTTATTATCAGAATTGATAAACCAACAAGGATTGATAAAGCTCGAAAATTAGGTTACAAAGCAAAAACAGGATATGTTGTTGCAAGAATTAGAGTAAGAAGAGGATCAAGAAGAAAATCCAGATTTGTAAACGGTAGAGATCCTAAAAGAATGGGTGTAAACAAAATTTCAGGTGCAAAATCCATTCAAAGAATGGCAGAAGAACGTGTTGCACGTAAATACCCTAACTTAGAAGTACTCAATTCATACTGGGTTTGGGAAGATGGTAAAGCAAAATACTATGAAGTAATCTTAGTTGACCCACAACGTCCAGAAATCCAACACGATAACAAAATCAACTGGATATGCAGTAAAAAACACACAAGACGTGCATTCCGTGGATTAACTAGTGCTGGTAAAAAAGGAAGAGGATTACGTCATAAAGGTAAAGGTGCTGAAAAGGTTAGATAGATGATACATAATATTACCTATCGAACTTTTGTTTATGGTACCGAAGACGAAGAAAAGGTGATGACTTCAATAAGTTATCTCTTTTCAAACTCTTTACCAGAAAAAAGTATAACTGAAGATCATTTTGGTAATAAAATCATAGTATTAACAGATAAAATTACCAAAAAAAGAACTAACAAAGATTTTATAGCATTTTTAAATGATAATTTATCACAAGAAGATAAAACCATTATTAAAAATGAATTGGATCGTAGAATAGATGAAAAAGGAAATCTATTTCTTAGATTTGATAAACAGTTAGCTTATGATGAAACACTTAAGTTAACCTATTCTGGTGATGCTATACATATCAGAATTAAAATTGCTAGTTACCCAGTTAGTAAAGAAAATGCAATTAATGTTGCTAAAAAACTTTTTAACTTCTTATAATTAAATTTTTTATAAACTACTCTTAGGATTAATTTTATGACTATTTTTTATGATTTTAATATTGCGCCAAAGGAAGAAATTATTGAAACGTTAGAAAAATTTGATTTTAAAGGTGCATGTATATTTTATAATTCTCAAAAATATTTTGAGAAAGAAAATGAGATTAAAAAATCTTTTGATCAATTGAATGAGTCTACAAAACTTGATTTATACCAAGGCATAGTTATTAATCAGACAAATCCACAATTGCTTAGAAAAGATGTTCAACGCCTCTATAAAAAAGTAGATTTGATAATGGCTAATGGTGGAGAAGAAAAAATTAATAGGATTATCTGTGAAACGCCACAAATTGACATAATAAATCATCCCTATTTACATAAACGTAATAGTGGTATCAATCATGTTTTGTCGAAACTTATGGTTGAGAACAATATTAGTGTTAATATCAATTTAACAGAAATATTGCAACATAGAGGTTATTTTAAAGCAAAAATATTGAATCAAATAAACCAATTACTTATGTTGCAAAGAAAATATGGTTTTAGAACTATTTTAAGTAGTGGAAGTGAATCATTTTATGATGTTCGGTCACCTCAAAGTATGATTTTGTTAAGTCAACTTACTGACATGGACATTGATTATGCTAAAAAATGCATTACACAAAACCCCTTAGAAATAATTGAAAATATAACCATACATCAAGAAAGTATTGTTCAAGGTGTAAGAATTATAAAAGATTAAAAGAATTATATGAATAGTCGTTGATAACATGAAATTAAAAATTTTACCTCCAACATTACGTGAAAAAAAAAGATATATTGGCCTAAAAATGTATAGTGAAGAAAACTTAAAAAAAGAGGAAATCTTCAATATATTATGGAACAGCATTATAAACATCTATGGAGAAATTGAATCAAGTAAAATAAACTTATGGATAATTGATACTTCAAAAATAGAAAATAAAAAAAGAAATCAATATAACATAGTAGTCAAATGTCAACGTGGTTATGAAACTGAATTGATTACTGCATTCAACTCAATTTATAGATATAAAAAAAATAGATTAGTTGTCCATACTATTGGTACATCAGGTACAATTAAATCTTTAAACAAAAAATATAAACTTATCTAAATACTTTTTTTAAAAAAAAAATAATAATCCTCCAATAAATTCCTAATTTTATCAGTACATTCTTTCACAACTTTAGCAGCCCCAAAAAATTCTTCTTTTTCATAATCTTTCATGCGAACAGGAACTACACGTTCAACACCTTTTTTAGAAAGAATTACTGGAACACCCAAACAAACATCCGAAACATCTTCAATTTCACCTTCAAGATAAGTACTAACAGTTAATATTTTTCTACTGTCAGTAACAATAGTAGAAATAAGATTTCCAATAGCATAAGAGGGACCATATTCTGTTGCACCCTTTTTGGATATAATATCCTCTGCCGCATTGTTTAGTTTAATAACCAGTTCATTAACATTCAACTCATTATGACTTACAAAGTATTTTAATGGAATCCCACCAATAGTAGTTGAACTTAGAAGAGGAACCATATGTTCACCATGTTCTCCTATAACCCTAGTATGGATTTCACCACTATTTATATTGAAATGTTTTGCTAAAATTGTTTTAAGTCTAAGTGAATCTAAATGATTTCCCAAACCAATTACCTTAGTTTTTTCAAATCCAGAATATTCTAATGCAATTGAAGTCATCACATCAACAGGGTTCGTAACAACCAATATTATTGAATTAGGAGCATATTTTGCAATATATTGAGAATATTTTTTAATTATCTTGGAATTTGTTTGTGCTAAATTAAGTCGTGTTGAACTCTTTTTTCTTGGAACACCTGCTGTAAGAAGAACTATATCAGAACCAGATATATCTTCAATGTTAGAGGTTGGAATTAATGTACTATCAATATTTTCTGCAACAAGTGCATCGTAAATATCCAGTACTTCTCCAATAATTTTTTCATAATTATGTCTCCTAGAATATAATACAATTTCATCAATAACCTCATTTTTTGTTAAATTAAATGCTACATTTTTTCCAATTGTACCAGAAGCCCCAATTATGCTAATTTTCAACATATTATTCACCATATATAATTTTTTAAAAAAATAAAAATGAGTATTCTCCCTTCTTCATCCAAAAAAAAAAAACATTTTATTTTATCAAAATACATTTACTTTCATCTTTTTTCATATCATGATAAAATTCCAATTTTTGATTGTTAAATTCAATAACATGAATCATATCATACAATTCTTCATCCAACTGAGGGTTAATATCATATAATTTATTCGGATATCCTTTTATTAAATCTTTATTAAATGCCACCCTTTGTTCATTTTCAAAAATTGCTCCATAATATATGTCAGCTTCAACTAAATCCTGGAACATGTGACTTCCAAAAGATAATTCAGGCATATACCCTACCTGACTATAAGACTCTTCAAGTATTGCCAAAAATTGACTTATTTCTGCAAAAGATACAGGTATTCCCAATTCAGGAGAGGATGTTCCTATTCTACCAGGCACTATCAACATTGAATTTTTATTTCCTTCTTTACAATATTCATTGATTTGTCCAATTATTCTAGCTATAGAACTTTTTTTAACATATGGATATTCGTAATAATCATGAGGATCAACATAAACCAATGTTTCTATATCTTCCTTACGTGAACGACCCATGGATGAATTAGTTATATGGAAATACGTTTCACCAAAATCTGTAGGAATTTCTATCACTTTTTTGGTTGTGGATATTTGCAGTGGTCGACATTGCAATAAGTTTACGACAAAAGTATTATCCTGACCTATATTTACAGTATATTCTATATCTACTGGATAATCATATGCTGTTTCAAGAGTATTTAATAATTCTTTCATCATTTCAATAAACGTATCATTGTGTACTATTCCATTACAGTTAACAAATACTACTTCCCTATTCTGTCCTCGTTCTCTAAGTCTCTGTTCTGCATCAACATCATGTTCTACTACGTTTTTTCTAGCATAACGTGGCAGTACTTTTAGACCTTCATCTACGGGTATTTCATGAATTGATATGTTTTTTATGTCCAGTATATCAAGTGAATGTTGGGAATATCTGTGTCGTTCAGCTACATCAGGATGGTCAATTGCATTAGGACGATTTAGATTTACTATTCGCGGATAATCGTTTTGTGTTCTGTCTACTGCTTTTGTTCCTAACCCCATAACCAATCTTAACATCCCCCTATTTTGTTCTATTTTAGATGTTGGTAAATATGGGCTGTATGAAAATCCTACTCCAGCCATTGTAGGGAAGAAATAGTCCCCATAATACGAACCAGATACCCTTTGTACAAGCAATCCCATTTGCTCATCCTTATCATCCAAGTCATTTAATACCCTATATTCCAAAGCGGAAATATTCATCATACTTGCATAAACTGTTTTAACAGCTTCTTCGAAAGCTTCTAATCTGTCTTCTAGATTTCCTTGGTTTACACAGAATACTGATTCATATTTTCCTGCAAAAGCATTTCCAAAACCATCTTCAAGTAAACTACTTGAACGAACTATTATTGGACTTTGCCCATAATAATCCAATATTCTCCGGAATTCGTCTTTGATATCATCAGAAAAAGTTCCATTTTTTAATCCTTCTTCCAATTCCTTACCCGCTTCATAATATCCCTCTTTAGTTCTTTGTCGAACTCTAATATTCCACAAATCATTTGATACTATATATGTGTAAAATAAGTCAGAACCTATGTAATAAGAGTCATCCGGTTCAAAGTTTTCAAAAATATCTGGCCTTTCTTTTTCTATAATTTTTCGTGCCAGCAACATTCCACAAGCTTTTCCTCCAATCATCCCACTTCCCACTAATCTGTCATATATGGCCATGTAATCTTCATATTCAAAGTATTCTTTAATTTTTTCAGATACCTTTTTGTCTTTGGCCATCATCATATTACACATTAAGTCACATTTATCCGAAACATCAATTCCCGTATCATGTAGAAGTTTGGTTGCTGTGAAGAATCTTTCCCAACTATCCGTGTTTTGTTCATTTCGATTACTTGAGTTTATGACTTTATAAAAGTTGCTTACTTCCATACCATCTGTTAATGCAGTCACATTATTTGTTTTTGGATTGAATTTGTGCCCCAAGAACATCTCTTTTGAGTATCGATTCCATACTTTTAATGGGTGTACATATACTTCTTCATCATTAGAGTAAATATCCAGGAATAATTGTGTTGTTTCTCTTATTTTTGCTATTGCTTCGAAAGAATGTTTTCCTCTTAATATTGGAAAATAGGCAACAGTATCTAAAATAAATAAATATGGACAGGTTACTCTGAAGAAATTTCCCATCATTAAATCAGTGGACCATATTGATTGTAAGTCCGATAAACAATCAAATACATAAAATGCATCAAATCCCTCTTTGGTAATTATATTATGTACTTCTAATGTAAATGATTCAAACTGTTCCATTGGATCGACTTTGTATATTTTTATCCCATTTCTTTCAATCATTGCAAATTCTATTTCTTTATTATTCTTTATTTCTTCCAGTTCCTTTAAATCTTTATCTGTTAATGATATTAATGGTTCATGTAGTCCAAAGTTTATATATACTAAATTTCTCTTGTCTTCTAATGCCTGTTTGATAAAAGGTTCTGCAAAGTATGAGAATTCTTTAAGATTTGATACTTGCCATACCACATTATCTCCTAACCGAATATTATCCAAGGTTTCATCTAATTGTTCAATACCACATTTTATTCTTTCAAAAGCAACCATACGTATTTCTCCAAAATGTTCAATTTTTTTCCTAAAAATCTTATTATTTTGTGTATTTGTTCAACTACATATAAATATATACTGAAATATTTTTAAAATATACAATAAACAGTGTACAATAACTATTTAAAATATTTAGATTTTTTACAGACATGAATCAATAAAAATAGAAAAATAATTAAAAAATAGTATTATTTTTAATAAAAGTATAATTTTAACGGAAGTATACTTCCGATTTAAAAATTTTTATTAATTTTAAAAAATAAAACAAGTAATAATAAAGAATATTTTTTTCTAATTAAATATTATAAACAAATTACTAAATTGATTATTATGGCAATACATCCAATAGAATTCCGTTACGGTACTCCAGAAATGAAGGCAGTATGGGAACAGGAATCAAAATTACAAAATATGTTAAAAGTTGAAGCTGCACTTGCTAAAGCTGAAGGTGAAATAGGACTTATACCTAAAGAAGCAGCGGATGAAATCAATAAAAAAGCTACAACTGAATACGTAAAACAAGAAAGAGTGGACGAAATTGAAAGAGCAACAAATCACGATATCGGTGCATTAATGAAAGCACTTGAAGAAGTATGTGACAATGGTGCTGGAGAATATGTTCACTATGGATCAACAAGTAATGATATTATAGACTCTTCACAATCATTACAACTAAAAGATTCAATAGAAATAATTAGAGAAAAAATCATCAAATTAATAAAAATTTTAATAGACTTAGCAAAAGAACATAAAAATACTGTTACAATTGGTCGTACACACGGACAACATGCATTACCTACTACTTATGGTATGAAATTCGCAATTTATATAGATGAATTAACCCGCCAACTAGAAAGACTTGACCTTACAAAAGAACATGTCTGTGTTGGAATGATGACTGGTGCAGTAGGTACTACAGCAGCATTAGGTGAAACTGGTTACGACATCCATATGAGAGTTTCCGAAATATTGGGATTAAACCCAGTACACATCTCCAATCAAGTTGTACAAAGAGATAACCATGCAGAATATGTAATGACACTTGCAAACCTTTGCAGTACACTTGAAAAAATGGCATTGGAAGTGCGTAACTTACAAAGAACAGAACTTTCAGAAGTTGGAGAAAAATTCGATCCGGAAAAACAAATGGGAAGTAGTACAATGCCACACAAAAGAAATCCTATTACAGGAGAAAGAATTTGTGGTGTTGCAAGAGTAGTTAAATCATATGTTAACGCTGCATTACAAAACAACCCACTATGGCATGAACGTGACTTAACCAATTCATCATGTGAAAGAATTATCTTACCAGAATCAGCTATATTAACAGATTACATACTCAATTTATCCATCAAATTATTCTCAAAACTTGACTTTTATGAAGAAAACATTGAACGTAACTTAAATGCAAGTAACGGATTGGTAATGGCAGAAAGATTCATGTCCCAACTTACACAAAAAGGGATGGGAAGACAAAGTGCCTATGCTCTTGTAAGGCGTTGTGCTATGGATGCATATGCAGAAAATACAGGTTTACGTGAAATGGTTTCAAAACAGGATGAAATTCTCAAATATATGAGTTTAGAAGAAATAGATAAAACATTAGATCCACATACTTACCTGGGAAGTAGCGATAAATTTGTGGATAATGTAATAGAATATGCACAAAAATTCATTGAATAACCTATTTCTTTTTTTTCTCCACCATCTTTTTTTTTTAATCTTAAATTATCAAAACTAGTTTTAAATGAAAAAAAAATAAAAAAGAGTGTTTTAATATTAATTTATTTAAAGAGACTTATTAAGCCATTACTTTAAATGAAGGGAAAGCCTCCCTGTAATATACTGAATAATTTTCAGCTGCAATTATATATTCATAATCTCCTATTTTAGGTGGATAATATAGTTCTGATGGTTCTTTATAATAGGTTGTTTTATTATCAAATGTCTCTTCTAACCATAATATCACAAATTCCCCTTCAGAATTAGTGGTTGCTTCACCATAAGCACTTGAATGATAATAACCACGATCTGGAGAACAATGAGCATGGACATTTTCATTGGATAATGCAGAACCATTTTCAAATAATAATTTACCTTTAAGAGTTATTCCTTCACCTAATTTGATATCTCTTATTGAATCAAATTCAACAAATGGAGTACCGATTACATTAACATGAGCCTCTGTAAGATTAAATCTATAATAACGATATCCGGGATAATAAGCTGTGATATAGATATCCCCAACATCCCGAGGAACTACTTGATATTTAAAGTTACCATTTTGATCAGTTTTAACATATTCCTTTGTAATGTAATTATTGGTTAAATTACTATATGGCGTTTTACCAATCAATATACCAATAGTTTTATTCTTTAAAATTTTTCCACCAATGTCTGTAAATTTACCAGTAATGTTAAAACATTGATAAACATCTACTCTTGGGGGTAAAGCATCTAAAGAAACCACTGTAGATTTAGGCAAGATATAAGGCATTAAAATTGTTTCTGTAAATCCATAATCCCCATATCCAGGATAATAAAGACTAATATTTAATCTTCCACCATTTTTGGGTTTATAAGTAAAAGTGAAAAATCCATTTTTATCCGTTTTAATATAACTTTTGGAAATTTTTGTGTATTTTAGATTTCCATTTTCACCATAATCCCCATACACATATTGACCTAAAAGTACTCCTACTCCAGTATATCTCAATGCATGATTCTCTTCATCTTTTAACATACCTTTTAAGACTACTTGGTCAATATTATAAGTTATATTAGTCAAAGTAACTGTTGTATTTTTAGGCAATACATATATTAAAGTAGCATTTTTTACAGCTACCAACCCAACTCCTTTAGCATAAGCGTGAATACTTAACGAACCTGCTATAACGGGTGTATATGTAAAATTGTAGATTCCTTCATCATTTGTCGTAATCCTTTTAGAATAATAAATTTCAAATAACTTATAACCATAAGGTATCTGATAAAACATTAAATCTACTGTGGAATTAGAAATTGGATTCCCGTCAATATCCTCGTATCTACCAGAAACATGAACGTTTTCACCAGTTTTTATATTTGAAAGAGGATTCAATGATAATACATTGTTTTTTCGAATATCATCAGATTCCTTAACATCTTCTTTTGATGAATTTTTAGTGAAAACTGTTTCACTTTCAAATTCCATATCAGCATTATCAAAACTGTCTTGTAAAATGGTATGTTGTGAATTAACTGCATCGTCTGTCTGATTTTCTGCATTAACACAACTTAATGATAATATCATTAATAATAAGAACAATACTAGATATTTCATTCGCATCTTTTCACCTCCTTTATCAATGGTTTTATAAAATAACCCTCATAAAATATGAGACATACCAATATATATTTTTTTGAATATATATCATTTATTAATATATTTTTTTACAATTGTCAGAGAGTATAATAATAATTAACTATAAAAAGAAGATATGGAAAAAATATATTAATAACATAAAGTAATAATAATTATTATAATTAAAAAATGAAAAAATAAAAAAAGAAATAACTATAATTATTTAAAGAAAAAATTTAGTGAGGTAAAATAATGCAACAATTTTCAAGTCAAGGATATGATAGAGCATTAACTGTATTCAGCCCAGATGGACGTTTATTCCAGATTGAATACGCTAGAGAAGCAGTAAAAAGAGGAACAACCGCTGTAGGGATAGTTTCAAAAGATGGTGTAATTTTTGCAGTAGATAAAAAAGTCAAAAGCAAATTAGTGGTACCAACTTCAATAGAAAAAATATTCAAAATCGATGAACATATTGGTACTGCATCCAGTGGATTAGTTGCAGATGCAAGAAGATTAGTCGACATTGCAAGAAAACAAGCACAAGTAAACAAATTACAATATCATGAACCTATTTCCGTAACCGGTCTTGCCAAATACATCGGTGACTTAGAACAAATGTACACGCAAAGCGGTGGAATCAGACCATTCGGTATTTCATTAATTATTGGTGGAGTATCTGATGGTGAATGCAGAGTCTATGAAACAGATCCTAGTGGTGCATTAGTAGAATATAAAGCAACAGCCATTGGATTTGGCCGTGAAAAAGCATTGGAATTTTTCGAAGAAAAATATGATGATGAATTATCACTTGAAGAAGCAATTGATTTAGCTATCGAAGGTATTTACAAAGCAACTGATGGTAAAGTAGCAGATGACAGTGTAGAAATATCTATTGTTGACAAAAAAACTGCAAAATATAGAAAATTAGAAGCAGAAGATATTGATTGCTATTTAACCAAAGTTCTTGAACGTAAAGAACAAGAAAAGAAAGAAGCTGAAGAACAAGCTAAAAAAGAAGCTGAAGAGAAAGAAGCCAGAAAAGCTGAATTAAAAGCTAAAAAAGAAGCTGAAAAAATAGCTAAAGAACATGAAGAAGCAGAATCTTCAGAAGAACCAGAAACCCAAAGCGAAGATGAAGAATAATCTTCATCCCACATTTTTTTAATCCCCTATAAAGTAATCTATTTTTTAATTAAATATATCATTCTAATTCATATATCAAATTTGAAAATATCATAATAATTATTTGTTATAATTTATAAACTATTAATTGATAAAAGAAATGAATTTAAAAATGAAAAAAAATGTTATTTACAATAGGTGAATAGAATGGTAAATGTTGATGATGCAGTTATAGCACGATTAGAAAGTTATGGTGAAAGATTTGAAATATTAGTGGATGCTGAATTAGCTGCTGACTATAAACGTGGAAATGATATTGAAATAGAAAAAGTTTTAGCGGTTGAGGAAATATTTAAAGATGCCCATAAAGCAGATAAAGCTTCTGAAGAAAATATGCAAAAAGCTTTTGAAACAACTGATCCTTTGGAAGTAGCAGACATAATCATTAAAAAAGGAAACATACAGATTACTGCAAACCAAAGACGAAAAATGCAAGAAGAAAAAACCAAACAAGTTATTAACAAAATTGCACAAGAAGCTATTAATCCACAGACAAAACTCCCCCACCCTCCAAAACGTATTGAAAAAGCAATGGAAGAAGCAAAAGTCCACATAGATCCTATGAAAACTGTTGAAGAACAAATTGAACCCACAGTTAAAGCTATTTTAACAAAAATTCCGATTAGAATAGAAAAAGTACAAGTTGCCGTTAAAATACCTGGAACATATACAGGTAAGTCTTATTCTGTGATTACCAATTATGGTAAACTAATTAAAGAAGAATGGGAAAATGATGGTAGCTGGATTGGAATTGTAGAAATACCTGGTGGTCTTCAAGATAAATTTTACACAGAGTTAAGTGGTTTAACTCATGGTGAAGTTGAAACAAAACTTCTTTAAAAATTATTGTAAGAAGTGATAACAATGATGTTCGTAGATAACAAACAGATTGTTTTACCAGGACACTTATTATCAGATAGTAATCTTACATTAGGTAGAGGAACTTTTAGAGAAGATGGGAAAATATACTCCAATATCACAGGAATAGTTTATTTAGAAAGTCAAACTATAAGTGTAATTCCATTTAAGTATACGTATAAACCAAAATATGGTGATTTGATTATTGGAAGAGTTACAAGTTCATCATATTCATCTTGGAGTATTAATATTAATAGTACATATCAAGGATACTTATCAACTTCAGAGTTATACGACAAAAATGAGCAAAATATGAATCAAATTATAAATATTAAAGATATTTTATTACTAAGAGTTGCTCAAGTTGATGAGATTAATAGAGTTAAATTAACTATCAGGTCACATGGGTTAGGTAAATTTAATCAAGGAACAATCATCAGAGTTAAACAACCCACCGTACATTTCTTGAGTGAAGAAAATGCATTTTTAACTAGCATGATTCAGGAATACACCTGTACAGATATGATAGTTGCAAAAAATGGATTAATATGGATAAATGGTTTAAATGAAAATGTAGAAAAAATATTAAAAATAATTGAAGAAATTGAAAACCAACCATTTAAACACAATTTAATCAAAATCGTTCAATCAAAAATAATGAACTTATGAGAGAGGAGAATTAAAAATGAATGAACAATTTATTAGAAAAGATGGACGACCGTTTAATTCATTACGTAATATAAAAATGGAAGTGGGTGTATTGAACAACGCTGATGGGTCAGCATATATTGAATGTGGAAATAACAAAATATTGGTAGGAGTATACGGTCCTAAAGAATTATATTCAAAAAAACATTCAAAACCTGATGGTGCCGTCTTAAGATGTAAATATAATATGGTTCCCTTTTCAGTATCAGAACGTAAAAGACCTGGACCTGATCGTAGATCAACTGAAATTTCAAAATTAATCTCCGAAGCAATTACACCAGCAATATTCTTAGAAAAATATCCCAGAAGCTCCATTGACATCTCTATTGAGGTTTTAGAAGCTGAAGGTGGAACTCGATGTTTAGGCATAGTAGGTGCAAGTCTTGCACTTGCTGATGCTGAAATTCCAATGAGAGACTTGATTAGTGCTTGTGCTGTTGGAAAAATAGACAATCATATTGTAGTTGATTTATCTGAAGAAGAAGATCAAACAGGACAAGCAGATATGCCTGTAGCCATAATGCCTAGAACAGGCAATATTACCTTTTTACAAATGGATGGAAATCTGTCCGTACCTGAATTTGAAGAAGCATTACAATTAGCATATGATGGTTGTTATTATATTTATCAATTACAACAACAGACATTACTTAAAAAATACGGTGGTGAATAAAATGGTGAACATTCTTTCAGAGGTATCTAAAGAAAAAATATTTGATTTGATTAATCATGAACAAAGAATAGATGAAAGAGACCTCAAACAATACCGTGATATCCGTATTAGAACAAATTACATAAGTAAAGCTGAAGGTTCTGCAATGGTTTCTATCGGTGGAACAACTGTACTTGCTGGAGTCAAAGCTCAAATTGGCACCCCATTTAGTAATGCACCAGATAAAGGAATTATTATAACAAATACAGAGTTACTTGCCATTGCTAGTAGACACTTTGAGTATGGCCCTCCAAATAAATTTGCCGTGGAAATATCAAGAGTTGTTGACCGCGCCATTAGGGAAGCTCCTTTAATTGACTTGGAGAAATTATGTATTGTTGAAGGTAGTAAAACTTGGAAGTTACATATTGACATAAACATATTAGATCATGATGGCAATTTGATGGATGCTGCCTGTTTAGCTGCTGTTAGTGCATTATTGACAACCAAAATTCCTACAATTAAATTTGTTAATGATGAAATTACTATTGATACAGAACATTTAACAAAATTACCTATTAAAAATAGAAGTGTTCTCTGTACCATTATCAAAATGAATAATCAATTGATTGTTGATCCGCTTTATGTTGAAGAAACATTGATGGATGCTAGTTTATCCATTGGTTTTAGAGAAGATGGAACACTATGTGCCATCCAAAAGTGTGGTTTAGATATATTGAGTGCACAAGAAGTAATGCAAGCTATGAACATTGCATTTAATATGAGTAGAGAGTTGTTTTCAATACTTGATACTATAAATCAATAAGTATATATTAGATAAAGTTTAAAGATATTATATAGTTATATTATAAGGATGATAGATTTTAGGTGTCTATCACTTTAATTCCGAAATAATATTTTTTTAAGCTAATTATTCGAAGTTCAACAAGTTAGTTGTAACTTTTTTTTAGTAAATGAATACAAAAAAGAGTGAAATTTATATAACATTTTTATAGGTTTTTGTTAGTAAATTAAACTCAACATATTGTTTATTATCTTCAAAATATTTCAGAGATTATGAAAGATGAAATAATATTTTCAATATTAACTTAACGGAAGGTGAAAAAATGGTAAGAAAAAGTAAAGTAGGATCTACTGGACGTTTTGGTGCTAGATATGGTAGAAAAGCTAAAAGAACTGTCAGAGATATTGAAGACAAAATGCACGCAAAACATATTTGTCCTAGATGTGACAGACCAGGAGTAAAAAGAACTCATGCTGGTATCTGGAAATGTAAAAAATGTGGTAACGTATTTACTGGTGGAGCATACATTCCAACAACACCAATGGGAAAAGTTGCAAAACGTAATATCAAACGTATCGTTGGAGGAGAATAATCATGTACAAATGCATTAAATGTGGGCAAACCGTGGATATTAAAAAATATTCCGAATCAAAATGTCCTAAATGCAGATACAGAATTTTATTCAAAGAAGTACCAGTAGTAAAACGTACTGTTAAAGCCAGATAAGTATTTTTTACTATTTTTACTAGGGAATATTCCCTTTTATCCTTTTTATTGACTATTTTTATATAATTTTACCTGAGAGAAATTAACATGTTATTTAAAATCAATTCTAAACTTGTTATATCAACAAGTAGAAAACCTTCACAAATTACTAGAAGATTTGCACAATTTTTAAAACATTATTTTAATGGAATTTACATCAACAGAGGTAAATCTAGCTTTTCTAAAGTTGTAAATCAATCAAAACAATATGAAAATTCCACATTGATCATTATTACTGAAACTAAAGGAAATCCTAGCAGTGTAAATATTTATGATTTGGAAAAAGATTCTGAAAATCCTAAAAGCAGCATTTACATTAATGTTTCATTACCTCAAGAGAATAATAAAATCAACACGAATAGTGACGATATAATTATAATTAATAAATCTGCAGACCTTGAAGAATTATTCTCAGAATGTGAAATCATTAAACCTAATGAAAAAATCAGAGAAAATTGCATTATTATACGTGACGATGAAAAAGAATTTATTAGTGCGAGTTTTATAGATAAAAACTGTGAAGACACAAAATTTAAAGTTTATATCAAAGGTTTTAAATCAAATAAATAATTTAAAGTGATAACATGGTAGAAAATAAAATTTTGAAAAGTATTGAAACTGTTTTTACTATTGAATTAACGGATAATCGTGAAGCAGAAATAGTCTACAATTCTATTAAACCTGAAATATCTTTTGCTCGTAACGAAAGATCCACTTCAGAAATTGAGTTGAATGACAATACTATTCTTATAAAAATATTTTCTAATGATGTTGTTTCATTACGTGCTTCTATAAATTCATATGTTAGATGGATAAAATTATCTACAGAAATCTTAAAAATTTAATAAGGATAAAAAAGAGATATTATTATAATATAAAATAATACTATTTACGTTAATTATATACTTTATAAAAAAAATTTAGGTGATAATATGGATATTCAACAAAATGTTCAAGAACAATTAAATCAATTCCAACAAGTACAACAACAGGCTCAATCAATTGCTATGCAAAAACAAACAGTTTCATTACAAATTAATGAAGCTAAAAAAGCATTAGATGAACTATCAAAAACAAGTGATGATCAAGATGTTTATAAAACAGCAGGACCATTACTCATTAAAACAACAAAAGATGAAACAGAAAGTGAATTAAAAGACAATATAGAAATGCTTGAAATCAGACAAAAAACAATTGAAAAACAAGAAAAACGTATTTCCAGCAGACTAGAAGAATTACAAACAAGTCTTCAAGCTGCAATGAGCCAAATCCAACAATAGATTGTTTTTCTATTGTTAATTTTTTTAACCTCCAACAACAATCTTATTTTATAAATTTTTAGGAGACTTTACTTTGATTCCATTAACAGATAAAGAAGTTGAAGAAATTATTGAATTAGCATATTCTACCAGTGAATCATATATTTTAAAACATGTAAACAAAAAAGATTTTGAAGACATTAACATCACAATTAATTTAGAACGTGGTGAAGATAATTTTGATATTGACATCAATATTGATTTGGATAGTGATGCTCAATTACCCGATAATTTAGCCGAAACTGCTGTAGAATTAAGTTTAAATGCTGTCGATGAATACGTAGAAAAAAGAAACAATAATTTAGATTAATATGATTATCCCAGTTTTTGATATTAAAAACAATGAATGTGTAAGTGGAAAATCTGGAAAAAGAAAAACTTATACTAAATTAAACAGTGTTTATGGTGAAAATCCTATTGAAATCACCATTAATCTTAAAAAATCCGGTGCAAAATATATCTACATTGCCGATTTAGACAAAATTGAAAATAGAGGCAATAATTCAGAGTTAATATCAGAGATTAATAAAATTCTTCCTGTCATCTTAGATAATGGTGCAAGTTCTATTGAGGACATATTATTTAATAAAAAAATATGTGCATACTCAATATTAGCTACTGAAACTATGAAAAGTATTGAGGACACTATTGAAATATTCAAAGAATTACCCTTTGAAAAATTAATTGTTAGCATAGATATTAAAAATAATGAACTTCTGATTAATAATTCAAACATCAAAATGAATGAGATAATATCATTAGTTAATGAAGTAAAACCAGATTATACGATATTGTTAAACATATCACAGGTAGGTACAAGAAAAGGCAATGCAGACAAATTTATTAATGAGATTATTTCTAAAACGCCATACACACAGCATATTATTGCTGGTGGATTAACTAATAAAAGCATCAAGAAATACAAATCAGAAGGTATAGACAACTTCTTAATAGGTAGCATCTTGCATGAAGGTTCCCTGTTTGATGATTATAAATGGTGAAAAATATGAATAAAAGAATACTTGCTATAGGTCCCATTACAAAAGATTATATCATTACGCCGGAAGAGGAATATTTTCAAATTGGTGGTGCAGTATTCTATCAAACACTCACATTAACTAGATTAAATTATAATGTTATTTCAATTATTTCCATATCAAAAGATGACATGAAGTTGCTGGATGAAATTGATGCAGATATTAAGTATGTATTTGCAGACAAAACAATGGAGTATACAAACATCTATAATCAAAAACTTAAGAGAAGACAAAAGGCCATCCTACCAAAAAACCCTATTTATCCAGAACAAATTAATATAAATTTGGAGGAGATTAGTTCAGTTCTTTTATCACCTTTATCCCCTTATGACATACCTATTGAAACAATAACTTATTTTAAAGAAAACGATATTAAGACCATATTGGTTCCACAAGGACTATTAAGACAAACAGATAACAACAATAATGTTATAGAAAGGGATTGGAATGACATTGATCAATACTTAAAAGATGTTGACATTATCTGTTTGGATAAATATGAAGCAAAAAAGGCATTTAAAATAGATAGCACAAAGGATGAACTAATTATTAAAATATTAAAAAAACATAACCTTGAACAAATAATCATTACTAAAGCAGAACAAGGATCAACCATATATACAGAAGATAATATATACAACATCCCCGCAATAAAAACAAAACATGCTGTTGATGCTACCGGATTAGGTGATACTTATATTGCTGCATATGTTGCAAAATTAGAGGAATCAAATAATATATATGAATCTGGTTTATTTGCATCAATTACTGCAAAAGAAAAATTAGAAAATAAAGGACCTCTAAAAAGTTCTAAAGAAAAAATAGAAAAAGAATTAGATGAGCATAGACAATATAACAAATGGAACTACTACAGCAAGAACAAATAGTCCTATACCTACTGCTAATTGAGTTCTATTTTCCTCTAATCCTCCAGTTAACATAAAGTATATTCCGGATACTGCAAGAATTGTAGGAATGATTTCAGAATATAATAATAAAAATTCCATAGTTTAATCTCCGTTTTATATTTTCCCGTTTTTTTAATAAGATAGTATTATTTATAAATAGAATAGAATATACAATTTATTATTTTATAATATTTTCATTATATCAAGCAAGTTGTTTATTTCTCTTACATCATGTAAACAACCAAGTTCTTCAAGTTTTTCTTTTTGTTTTTCAGTTAATTTAGAGTTTATTAACATACTTTGCATCCCCACATTACAAGCACCTAAAATATCTGCATCAAAATTGTTACCTACCATTAGAGAAGTACCCGCTGTTACACCAAGTCTTTCCATAGCAATCTTAAATATTTCAGGATTTGGTTTTTCAATACCTACTGACTCACTTGTAACGACATCATCAAAGAAAGGATACATTCCTAATCGAACAAGTTTTTCCCACTGCTTTAACTCTTTACCATTAGTGATTAAGCCTACCTTATATCCTTTACTTTTCAAATATAGTAAGATTGAAAATGTTTCTGGCTCTAATTTTAACATAGCAAATTTTGTGTTATGGTATGTGATAATCCCATTTACAACAATTAATGGATCTGGACTACCATTGACTTTTTCAACCAATCTGTTAAAATGTTTATCATAATTAGAACCTTTTTCTTTAACAATCTCCATTAATTTTCCATAACCTTCTTCTTCAGTACATTTAAGCCCGTTATGTACCATAGATTTTACTGCTGCCCTACGGGCAATTGCAGCAAACCCGGAAGTATCATATAAAGTATCATCCATATCAAAAAATACTGCTCTTATCATACATATATAATTATGATTTTTGAATTATTAATAAATTATGAATATGATAAAAAAGTAGTTGAAAGGAGATTATATCTTAAATGTCCCATCTAAAATCTTTTCTTTAAGTTCTTCTGAAATATCCAAAGCCCGTTTTTTATCGGATTGTCTGCATGTTACCTGAATGTTTCTTGTTTTTCCATCAGATTCAATTGAAATACTTCCCATATTAATGCTTGGAATTCCTCTAGGACAGACCATAGAACAGTAGCCACAACCGAAACATAGATCCTGATTTACTGTTTTTGTATCTTTATCATATGCATTTGTAGGACAATAAAGTGCAGGTAAACATGGAATACAGTTGAAACACATGTCTGGTTCTGTAGTTGGTCTATAATCCACATCTTCCCAAACAGTATAATCTACAGTAGCAATTGGCAAATGTCTTCCATGGATATCACAAACCGGCAATTCTATATCCTTGTTTAAAACTTTAAGATTTTCCAAAACATCTTCATCCAATACAGGAATTGCTATTGCAACTGAATTAAATATTTCAGGACCCATACCTGTTTTAAAACCACCACAGTAATATGATTTCATATCCCTCATGTCTGCAGTTAACATTAAGTTTGGCTTTTCAAGAGTACTTCTAGTTCCATTATCTATTACTACACCTTCTGCTCCATTTAATAATACCTTTGTTCCTTTTGTGATAATATATTGCTCAGGATCATTTTGTAAAGGGTTGATTTCACCACAGCCACTGAAAGTGAAAGAATTATAAGGTCCTTCCATTGGTGCAGCATTGAATATTGATTTAACAGAAACTTTGTCAGGATTTGTAAAGGAACTGTAATTCATGAAGGCATTACGTGTTCCAATCAATCGGGCAGTAGGCAAGTCTTCTAATGTTACAGTGGTTTGGAATTCATTATCCTCAACATCAATTACTTTAACATCTATCTCTTTACCTTCTATCAAATCTTTGATTAAAAATCCACCGCCGTAGTTTTCAATTGTTTGGCTATGATTTGTTCCATAAAGAATTACATCCACAGTCCCCAATAATTCATTTGGACAAGGACCCGGATAAGCAGGAATACCATTAAGATAAACTTCTTTAGCCTTATTGAATGAACCTGGTTCTGCAACAGGTATATGGAATAATGCTGTTGTTCCACTCATAACCCCACTTGTACCACAGGTTACAACATCAACATCTTCAACTGTGACTTCTTCACCATTTCGTAATTTACTTTTTAATTCATCAGCAGTAAATACAACTGCATCACCAGAATCTAATTTAGTTTGAATTTCTTCAACTGTTTTTACCATAAACTCCCTTCTTCATATGATTGATAGTGATTTAAAGTTCTTTTCTAATATTATATGTTTATTAAAAGAATTCAATATTATTCAATATGTTATTTATCATAAAAATAGTTTAAAAAATGAGTACTATACAAGAACCAACTTTAATATATTTCTTCAAAGAATCTTCTATTTTTCAATGAAATTTGATATTGTTAAATGTTTTTTAAATGAAAATGATTAAAAGTTTATATATTAAAATATACCAAAATACCCATAGGGGTATAGGTATTACATATTATGAAAGGGGAATAAAAATGAGTGAAATAATAACAAATAACATAAACGTATTGATAATCATATTCATAATGATATACACATTATATCTGGGAGAACATGCCTACAATTAAAATATATTTTCTAAATTCTTTTTTTAAATTTTTATAAATTTATCACCACCTATTTCTTATCTTAACCTTATTTTACCATGATTTCATAATCCATTTAAACTAAAAAATAGAAAGAATAAACTAGTACAACAAGTGATAATATATGAAAATAGAAACTAGACTAGACCAAGATTTTAGAACAATTATTCCTACAAACTATATTCAAACACATAATTTAGAAGAGGGAGATATTGTTCAATGGAATGAGAATGAAAAAGGTGAAATAGTAATTACATTCAAGAAAAGCAATTTATTTTCTAAAAAAAATGAAAAGTTTTTTTATTGATTTTTTGTGATTGAGTAAAAATGGGTTTTATTATGAAAAAATACATTGAAAAGTTAATCCAATTAATAAACTTTGAAAGAGAAGAAGAAATTAATGTAATGCTTACCGAAATAAAAAAAATGTCTGCTTATGAAAGAGAACAGATAGGTAGAGCAATTAATGGTATGCGAGGAAAAAAATTAGGTAAGGAACTAGGACAAACAATCATACAATTTGGCCGTTCAAAAGTTATAGATACTGAAATAAGTGTAGGAGATGTTGTTTTAGTTAGTACAAACAATCCCCTCAGTAGTCAATTGACTGGAACTGTAACTGAAAAAGGATTAAGATATATTAAACTAGCATTTGATTCAAAAATTCCAAGATGGACATTAAAAAAGAAGGTACGTTTAGATCTATACGTTAACGATGTAACATTCAGAAGAATGGAAGATAACTTAAAAAATATATCAACAAAAGGTAAAAATGCATTAGAATATCATTTAAATATAAAAAATCCTAAAAAAAATGAGGATGCTTACCTGGAATACATCGATAATTCATTAAACGAATCCCAAAAAATAGCCGTGAAAGAAGCCTTATCCACCCCAGACTTCTTTCTAATCCATGGTCCTTTTGGTACTGGTAAAACAAGAACATTGGTTGAACTAATATTTCAAGAAGTTA
The DNA here is from genome assembly GCA_015062805.1 of Methanosphaera stadtmanae. Taxonomy (GTDB): domain Archaea; phylum Methanobacteriota; class Methanobacteria; order Methanobacteriales; family Methanobacteriaceae; genus Methanosphaera; species Methanosphaera stadtmanae_C. The sequence continues at coordinate 91,584 of SUTQ01000001.1, read as the reverse complement.
GAAAAGATTGTAAAATATTAGCAACAGCAGAAAGCAATACTGCAGTAGATAATCTCCTAGAGCGTATAACACCCAATAAAAAACTAAAAATAACAAGATTAGGTCATCCACAAAGAGTTTCTAAAGAAAATATATCCTATACTTTAGCATATAAAGTTGAACATCACCATTTAGGTGCAAATCTAGAAAGTTACTACAATGTGATTGATGAATATACTGAAGAAAGAAAATACTTCACAAAACCAACACCCCAATATAGAAGAGGATTAACAGATAACCAGATTAAACAATATGCAAGCAGGAATAAAAGTAGTAGAGGAGTAAATTCAGATACTATAAAATCTATGGCCAGATGGATTGATTACAATGACAAAATAAATGAATTTTATGATAAGATAAAAAAACTAGAAAATAAGATAATTAACGAAATAATTGAGGAAAGTGACGTAATTGTATCAACAAATTCTTCAGCTGCTTTAGATAGTATCAGCAATGCAAAGTTTGATGTAGCAATTATTGACGAAGCTTCACAAACAACTATTCCAAGTGTATTGATTCCAATATCAAAAGCACATAGATTTATCCTGGCTGGAGACCATAAACAACTCCCCCCAACAATTATAAGCAATGAAGCATACGAATTGGAAGAAACATTATTTGAATCACTTATAGAAAAATATCCTCACAAAGCTCAATTACTTAATGTACAATACCGCATGAATGAAAAACTTATGCAATTTCCAAACTCGGAATTCTATGATAACTTATTGTCTACAGATGAATGTGTTAGAAACATTTCAATAAAGGATTTTGTCGATGATGAGGATGAAAAGATCCTCAACTTCATTGACACTTCTCAAATGGAAAACAATAATGAAGAACATTTAAATGATTCAAAATCCTATGTTAATAGGGTTGAAGCAAAAATCTGTTTGGAAATAGTTAACAAATACCTCAATAAAGGTGTTGAAAAAGAACAGATTGGAATTATAAGTCCCTATGCAGACCAGGTTAAACTAATCTCTGAAAATACTGAGGTTGAAGTTAAAAGTGTTGACGGATTCCAGGGACGTGAAAAAGAAATTATAATAATCTCCACTGTTAGAAGTAACGATAAGGGAGAAATTGGATTTTTGAATGATTTGCGGAGATTGAATGTTGCAATAACACGTGCCAAAAGAAAACTAATAATCGTTGGAAATAAAAATACACTTAATTACAATAACACTTATAAAAAACTCATTAAAAATGCCATGTATAATTAATTTATCTAAAAAGAGTAAAAAAAGAGTAATATTGGTAATATTACCAACTGTTTATTATGTCCTTAATTGCTTGGAATGCTTCATCCTGCTTATCCAGTTGGGTCATTCCAGCACCTTGTGCGAGGTTTGGTTTTCCACCACCACGACCACCAAGGAATTCTCCAATAGTTTTTATAGCATCACCCATTTTTAGACCTTGACCAACAACAGTATCATTTGCACATGCTACAATGTTACCATCATTATTAATTACTATAGCCATGTCTGCTACTTGATCTTTTTCAACCAGGTTTGTTGCAATACCCCTTAATTGTCCTGCATCAGCATCCACTATTTGTGTTAATAATTTGTAACCGTTTATTTCTTCAACATTATCCTGTAATGAGGATATTTTTGCTTCAGCTAACTGTTTTTCAAGTGCTTTGATTGTTTTCTGCTGTTCTTTCCATTCATTGAAGAATCTGTTACATGTTTTTGGTAATTGATCTGCATCAACCCCAAACACTTCACTACTTTCTCTTAAGATATCATCAATTTCTTGGATTTTGTTGATTGCAGAATCTGCAACTGCATATTCTATACGTTCAACACCATCTTGTACTCTTTCTGTTCTGAGTACTTTGATGATTCCAACATCACCAGTAGTCTGAACGTGTGTACCTGCACATGCTTCCACATCTACTCCTGGTATTTCAACTACCCTTATGTCTTTACCAGGTACTATACCTCCCTGGTATAATTTGAAGCCATATTTTACTTCAGCATCTGTTCTATCATACCATTGTATGTTTACTGGAAGGTTTTGTTTAACATATTCGTTTGCAAGTTTTTCAATTTCCTTAAGATCATCAATTGTGATACGTTTGTAATGTGAAAGGTCGATTCTTGTTTTTTCTATTCCGTTTTGTGAACCTGCTTGCCATATGTGTTTTCCAAGTACTTTTCTTGCTGAAGCAATGATTAAGTGAGTTGCAGAATGATTACTGGTCAATAAATCCCTTCTTAAAGCATCAATAGCCCCATTTACTTCTTCACCAATAATTCCATCAAGTTTATCCATATCTTCTTTAGCTACGTGGTGTAATACTATTCCATCAACTTTTTCAGCATATTCTATGTTAAGTACTCTTCCATCAGCTCTTGTTAATGTACCTTCATCTGATGGTTGACCCCCACCTTCAGGATAGTATACTGTTTGGTCAAGGATAATTTTGTTTGAATCTTCTACTCCAAGTACTTTGGCTGTGAATTCCCTTTGTTGTAAGTCATCATAGAATGCCAAGTATGTTTGTGGATAATCTAGTTCTAATGGTGCAACTTCTTCTTCCTCTTCTTCTTCATGTGCTGCTGCAATTTGAGTGTAGAAGTTATCCGGAATATTTGCATCAAAATCATAGTCTTTACATATACTTTCTACTGTTTCGGGAGGTATTCCATTGGAATCGTAGAAGTTAATAAGCATATCCGTAGGGAATGAATTGATATTGTCTTTTTTGAGTTTGTCTATTGAACGTTTGACCAAGTTTTTACCTTTGGTTAATGTTGTATGATATCGTTCTTCTTCCAAATCTGTAATGTTTAGAATGTGTGCTGCATTATTTTTGATTTCAGGATAAGTTTGGCTTAAGAAGTCCAATTGTATTTTCATTATGTCTGATAGGGATTCTTTGAGTCCTAGTTCATTCATGTATTTTACTGTTCTCCTAAGAACTAATCTTGCAAGGTATCCTTCCTTAACATTTGACGGTATGATTCCATCTGCCAACATGAAACTTAAACATCTTGTATGATCGGCTACAATATATATTGCTTCCATTGGAGCTGTTGCTTCTTTAAGTAAATCTGGATCCAATGATAATTTTTCTGCTACTTTCTTACGTAAAAGTTTTAAGTCAGAAATGTCTTCTAAATCCATCATTCCAGCAATACGTGCATTTTCGGACAATATTTCTGTGTCAAGTTCCACTCCACTTAAGTCTGTGAGTTTGTCAATTACTGGTCCGAATGTAGCATCATATGCTGTTGGTGTTCCTTGACTTACCCATGCAATACGTTCCAATCCATACCCCGTATCCACAATTCTTAGTGGAATTTCTTTAAGACCGTCTTTTGTTGTAGCATATTGAATAAATACTAACGTTGCTAGTTCTACTCCATGTGCACATATTTCGTATGATGGTCCTTCATTTCCACCACCTTTCCACCAAGATTCAATGTAGGATATTTCTTCAGGATTAATTCCTATGCTCACTAAGAATTCAAAACAATATCTTAATGTTTGGTCTTTCCAGTATATTGGGTTATCATCAGAGTTGAAAGCGTGGTGTGCTCCCATTGTGAAACAGGTCATGTGTCTTCCTGATCTTCCTACATTGTCCACATCATTTAATCTGATTGATGGTTGCGCAATTGTAAGAGGATTTGCAGGAGGTCTTACCATTCCACTGGTTACCCAAGGTTGGAAGTCATATATTGATGCCCCTACTAAAAATACATCATTTCTCCATCTTTTTGCTAATACTGGATATCTATCTATAGGTGTATGGTTATTGTTTTTGAAAAATTCCCTAAATTGTTTTTGAATACCCATTAAATCGAATTGTTTGTTAGTGACGGGATTACCTATGAATTCATATTCATCACATGGAGCATCTCCACATGTTGACCTTTCTTTAATAGACCAGAAGGTTTGTCCACACTTACTACAAACTTGTTTCTTAAATCCTAAGTCTTCTAATTCAAAAGTCATAAATTACTCACTGTATAAATGTTTATATTAAATGTTTAATGATAAGTTATTAAATTAATAATTCATTATAGTTAAACTTATGTTAAAAATAGTATAAAAAACTAATCTGAAAAATGAATTGAAAAATACTCTACAATTTTGTAGTTAATTTGAGAAAAAAAATAATGAAATATGAAATTAAACAATGTAAAAAATAATGAAAAGATGGAAAAAAAGAAAAAAAATGTTGATTTTTTAATATTTATTTATTAACTGCATTTAAGCATTTACTTCAAAGGTTGTTGTAACTTTATCTCCCAAATAGTTGGAGTTTCCCTTGTATCTTACTTCCACGTTTTGTGTTCCTGCAGTTGTTGGTGTGTATATACAAGTGAAAATACCTTTGTTATCTGTTTTAATATGTTGTTCTTCACCATTTACTTTAACGAATATGTTACAATTTTTATAAGGAGTTCCACTATCATCAGTTAATTTACCTGTTATAGTTAGTTCTTCTCCAAGCATTGCATCATTTATTTCGTCGACTATAAGAGTTACTGCACGTTTTGTTACTTCCAAAGTTTTTGTTGCTGTTAATTCAACACCTGTTTCTTCATCAATATAGGAAGCTGTAACTGTAAAATTACCTACTGCTAAAGCTTTTGCTTTGTAGGTGTATCTGCCGTTTTTATCTGTGATTAATGTAATAGTTTCCCCATTGATATTTAACTGAACTTCTGCACCAACAATGATATTACCTTCTGCATCAATTAATTTACCTTGAATAGTGAAATTATCTCTGTATGTTACAGGTTTAACTTTAAACATTACTAATTTTACACTAGCAACAGTAAATGTTGTATTGGCCTCTGAATCAAAATACTTTTTGTTTCCTTTATATACTACTTGTACTATTTGTTTTCCAATCGTACTAGTCGTAAATGTTGCTCTGAATTTTCCAAGACCATTTGCCAATACATGTTGTTCTTCACCATTTAAGTATACAAATACGTTTACATTACGAAGAGGATTACCCTCCATATCAGTAACCATACCACTAATCGTCACATTATCATTACATGTTACACTAGCAATAGGATTTATTGTGATTTCTGATTCCTTCTTGTAAACTGTGAATGTCTGTGTTGCGTTGGATGCCTTATATTTCTCTGTACCTGCAAATACTGCAAGAACCGTTTGTTCACCGACTGACTTAAATGTGGTATTGTATTCAAATAATTCACCAACAGTAGTAACATTAACTTCACTACCACCAACTGTTAAAGTAACCGTTTGATCAAACCATTGGTACCCTCACTTATCAATGTACCCCTATTAGTAACATTAGAATTATACTTTGCACCAGTAATTGGGTTGAGTGTAATTGCAGTCTCTTTCGGACCCAATAACTCCTCCAATTCATCTACCAATTCATCTATTAAATCATCCTTATCCATTTCAACAGTGAAGTCAATAGTAGCCTCTGATGCTTAGTAATTTGTTGTTTCATTGAATCGAACATTTATCGTGTAGTCGCCTTGTGGTATTGTGTTATTGGTTAGTACGCCACTGGTGGTGTTTTCTGTGATTACTCCGGTTATTTCTATTTTGGCGTCAGGTATTGGTGAATTGTATATTGTGTCTATTACTGTAATGTTTATCTGCACATTACCTTCAGTGTTGTTTATTATATCTTTTTCTTCTATGTCTTCTATAGGGGTGTTTATGTCCTTCTGCACTGCTTCATCTGCATCTGCTGTACGGTAGAGGTTATTGTGGAAGTTTCCATAGTGGCTGTGGTATCGTTGGATACTTCACTTGCACTGGCTACTCCTACAAGCAGTACAAGTACAATTGTAAATAGAGTACTTATCTTATTTTCTTCAAGGCATTATCCTCCAAATTACATTTTACAATGATATATAACATGTGAGAAAAGGATATTTAAATTTTATATTAGTTTTTAGATAAAAAAAAGTTCAATTAACTGATTAAAATGTTTTATTAATAAAAAAAATAACTGTATATAAAATTATTATGCAATAGTTAAAGAATATCAGTAAAATCATAATATAATCCATTTAAATTATAAAAAATGATAATTAAAAGTATAGAATATATTTTATTGGGAGTTTAATATTAAAAAGATAAAAAAGAAAGGTTGGATAAGTTACTTATCCAAATAAAGCACCTAAACCAGCTGCTGCTGCTTCTTCTTCTGCTTCTTCTTCTTCCTCTTCTTCTTCAGGTTCTTCTTCTGCTGCTTCTGCTGCTGCAGGTGCTGCTGCTCCTGCTGCTGGTGCTGCTACAGCTGCTGTTGCGATTGCTTCTTCAATGTCAACATCTTCTAATGATGCGATTAAAGCTTTTACTCTTGCATCGTCTGCGTCGATTCCAGCTGCTGTTAAGATAGCTGCTACGTTTTCTTCGTTAATTTCTTTTTCTGCTGCGTTTAATAATAATGCTGCGTATACGTATTCCATGTTAATACACCTTTTAATTTAATATATATTTTTTTTATTGTAAATAATTACAATCGATTTTTCCTTTTAAATCTTTATAAAGTAAATCCCAATTTGCTATTAAGATTTGTAATTTTACGTTTTTTTACTAGTACCTTGAGTCTATCCGAATAAAGCTCCGAGTCCTGCTGCTGCAGTTTCTTCTTCGTCTTCTTCTTCTTCGACTTCTTCTTCTTCAGGTTCTTCTGTATTATCTACAGGTGCTGCTGTTGCTGCAGGGACTGAGTTAAGTTTTTCACTTAATTCATCGTCTAATGCCTCAGGACATAATAATGATGCTACAGCTAACATTTGAGCATATGCTTTAGATAATATTTTATCAGTTGTTTCAGAAGTTAATATATTAGCATTAATTGCTAAGTTCATAGCTTCAGTAGCTGCTTTCTGTATGAGTATTGGAGCAGATTCACTGTTTGCTATACCTGCATTAACTGATAAGTTAATTGCATTTTGATATGCAGTTGCAATTGTTTGAAGAGTTTCTTCTTCATCAATTTTAAGAACATCTGCAGTATATATTGTATCTCCTTCACAAACTGCTAGTAAGTCCATTCCCACTTCCATTGGGTAGATTTCAAGTTTTGTTAGAATATCTGCAACGTTTTTAGGAACTGGTTCTCCTTCTTTTACAACAGTTGCATCTTCTTGAACTACAATTGATCCTTTGTCAATTTTTGCAGGAATTCCTGCTTGTTGTAATTCACCAAGGATAGGTCCTGGTGGGAAAGATGTATCTCCTGCTGGAACTACAATATCAGCTGGAGCAATAGAACCTGCTTTTGCAGGAGCTTCCGTTTTACTATCTTCTAAGATTTTAAATAGTTTGAAAGGATTCATTTCAGTGAAGACCATTGCTGGTTGACCTTCAAGGTAGTCTGCTAAACCTTCAACTTCTTTGTTGGAGTTTGCTAAAGCAATTTTAATGAAATTTTTACGTGACATTTTGAGTATTGCTTTGTCACCTAAAGTTTTTCTCATAGTTTGTAATTGAGGTGCTGGGATATCAGCTAAGTTAACAATTCCTATGATTTCATTATTGTTGGTTAACTCTTCAAGTTCAGCTACTTTTTCTTTTTTCCAATCTGCAACATGTGGCATTTTAGATCACCCTCGTTACAGGTCCCATTGTTGTTTTAATATACAAAGCCTTGATTTGTTTTTGACCTTTTTCAAGGTTTCTGTCAAGGACATCTAATACAGCATCCACATTTTCAGCAATTTGTGCTTCAGTCATATCTTCGGATCCTACAATAGATTGTATAATAGGTTGGTCTTTCACTCTTACTTTAACTGTGCTTCTTAATCTTCCTAATATTACTTCTGGATTTGCACTTGCTGGAATTGGTTTAGGCATTTTTTTCCTTGGTCCTAAAACAGGCCCTAAGAATCTACCTACTGTTGGCATTAAGTCAGATTGAGCTACAAAGAAATCAAAAGAATTTGCAACTTTTTTAGCTTCTGCTCTGTTTTTACCATAAGCTTCTAATTGTTCTTTGTCTATTACTAAATCTGCACCTGCTTTTTCAGCTTGGTATGCTAATTCACCTTCAGCAATAAATGCAATTTTAACATCTTTTCCACGTCCATTAGGGAGAAGCACTTCTTCATCTAAACGGTTTTCTGGTTTGTTTACGTCTAAATCGTTGATGGTTATGACCACATCAATAGACTGTGTGAAGTTTCTCGGTTTTGATTCTTCTAAAACCTTCTTCACTGCTTCTTCAATAACTTGTGTCATTCAATTTCCTCCAAAGAACTAGATTAAATAATCATAGTTCAACGTGTAATAATTAATGTAAATTGTACATTGTATAAAATTTTTATATTTAAAGCCTAATCGTAATTGATTAATATCATTAAATAATTAATACGTCACAAAATAGAATATGATTAGTAATTATCAAATACTGAGTCATAATCTCCATTATCGATGTCTTTTTGGGTGTCACGGCCATCTTTGCCTTCAACATTAATTCCCATACTTACACATGTACCGATTACTTCTTTGGTTGCATGTTTGTAATCGTTTGCAAGTAAGTCATCGAATTTCATTCTTGCAACTTTAAATGCTTGTTCAACTGTGAAATCAGCTGCAACTTCTGTACCTGGTTCGTGAGAACCACTACCAATACCAAGTTCTTCAAGAACTAATGCAGTAGTTGGTGGTGTACCTACAGATATTTCAAAGTCTTTTGTATCCATATCTGCTGTGATTTTTACTGGTACTTTCATTCCGCTGAAATCAGCAGTTTTTTTGTTGATTTCTTCAACAACTTGCATCATATTAATACCTAATGGACCTATAGCTGGACCTAATGGTGGTCCTGGTGTGGCTTTTCCACCTTCCACTAGGATTTCAATAGTTTGACTAGCCACTATTCAGCCTCCTTTTGTATTAATCTGATTTGGTCACCCTTCACGGTAACAGGAATAGGAACTGCTGCTTCTATTAATTCAAGCACAACATCCTCTTTTGTTTCATCAATTCTGACTACTTTAGCTTTTTCATCCTTGAATGGTCCGCTTGTTAATACAACAATACTACCTTTGACAATGTTAGACATTGCTGGTTCTGGATTCAAGAATTTCTTAAGTTCTTCAAAAGCCATGTCACCTTCGACTAAACCCCTCAAATTAGGAACTTTGAGTGCAGGATGCCTCATATCTAATGCTTGTTCGGACTCGACAAAAATGTAACCTTGCATTTCTTCAGGAGATAAAATAGCTTTTATCCCAAGATCTTCATGCTTAACACTTTGTGCTAATAAACTTGCCACATTTTTTTCTTGTCCCATAGCTGCTCTCATTGCATAAAACATATTTTCACTTTTTATAATTGATTTAAGATTAATTCATATTATTTTACAAATATTAATTAATAATATTTTCTGATTTTGATTGATTGTAAATGGTTTGATAAACTTTAGATCTAAGAGTAAAATAATACTTGTGATAATAAAGCAATTATGAATCCAATTACACCAATGATAAGAATTCCAACACCTGTAACTTTAGCCACAGTTTTGTATTCTTCAGTATCTGGTTTTTTTGCGACTCTTAAAACTCTTTCACATTGTTTTAAAAAACCATAAATTGATTCTTTGTTTATATTCATATTATTACCTGCATTAAAAATTCAAAATGAGAAAATTTAAAACCTAAGATAGGGTTCAAATATATATATTTATTTTAATATTAATAAAGCTTTGGTTTTATAATATGTAAAAATTAAAATTAATTTTAAAATGATTAAAAAAAAATACTTTAAAAAAAAGAAATTAGTGAAATTCTAAATGTTGATACAATTAGAATACATCATCTATAAATCCTTCTAAATCAGTTTCAGGGGAGGATCCACTTGTTTCTTCTGCTCCTCTACGTTCTGATTTATATGAATCATCAGATCCAAGCATATTTGGTGAAGTTACTCCAGCAACAACAATAGTTGTTCTGACTGTACTTGCAAGATCATCTTGGATTTGTGTACCCCAAATAATGTTTGCATCTGGATCAAGTTCATCTGCAACAATTTGTACGATTTTTTCAGCTTCATTTAATGTTAAGTCACTGCTACCTGATATGTTAACAAGCGCACTTTTTGCAGTAGAAATATCCAAATCTAATAATGGGCTGTTTAATGCTTCATTTACAGATTCAATTGCACGATCACCAGTATCGGATTCACCCATACCAATCATTGCCATTCCACTGTTTTCCATTACACTCTTAATATCTGCAAAGTCTAAACTAATTAATCCAGGTTTTGTAATTAATTCTGTAATTCCTTTTACTGCTCTTCCGAGTAATTCATCAGATACCATGAATGCTTTGTTAATAGGTAAACTTGGTGCAACTTCCAATAATTTGTCGTTAGGTATAACAAGTACTGTGTCTGCTGCTTCTTGTAATTTTTCAAGACCTTTTTCAGCATTTTCTCTTCTTTTAATTCCTTCTGCACTAAATGGCATTGTTACAACAGCGATAGTTAATGCTCCTGCTTTTTGTGCAATTCTACTTACAACTGGTGCAGATCCCGTACCTGTTCCTCCACCGAGCCCACAGGTGACAAATACCATATCTGCTCCTTCAATTTTTCTTTTAATTTGCTCTTCACTTTCTTCAGCACTAGCTTCTCCAACTTCTGGAACTCCACCGGCACCTAATCCTTTACAAGTTTCTTTTCCAATTAAAATTTTATCATTGGATTTACAGAAGAATAAATCTTGTGCATCTGTGTTAATGGATATTGTTTCTGCTCCTTCAATTCCGATTTCACCTAATCTTGAAATAGTGTTGTTTCCTGCACCACCAGCACCGATTACATAAATTTTTGTCCTACTTTGATTTATAAGATCCACTAATTCACTGTTTATATCATCTAAACTAGCAGTAGAAAGATCTGGTACTTCTGGCTCATTAGCTTTTGAATCTTTTAAGCTATCGTTTATTAGAGATTTCACTTAACACCCTCACTATAGTTAATAACAGTTTTTATTATTTAATTATTATTAAATTTAATATAATATGTTCATTACCGGTTTATTTCAAACCTAATTAACAATAAGTTATTATTGAGTAATGATTCTTTTTAATATTCATTGTTAATTAGTAGATTAACTAATAACCAACATATCAATCAATAATAGCTTATATGATTAATAATTTTCTTAATCTTTAGAACATTATTTTATTTATAAAATAATTAACTTTATATTATTATATTTCTATGTAGTACAAAATATATAAACTTGCTTTTTTTTATAAAATTTATCAATAGTAAAAAATAATGTTTATTCAAAAAAAATTTTTAAACATTTTCATTTTATGACAATTATGCACATATTTTATATAACTTTAATTAAATTTTTAGTGATTCAAGTATTTAACAATCAAAAATCATAGTAATAATATACTCCTAAAAAATATGGAAGAATAAATATGAGAGCATTTGAATTTTTAGATAAATTTGATACATTAAACTCTAAAACAATGGTTATTGACAAAGGATTGGGTTCTTCCCATGTTGAAGATATGTTAAAAGTTAATGGTGACTATTTCAACTTTATCAAATATGGTTGGGGAACTTCAATATTATGTGACGATAAGATAGTACAAGAAAAGAATGAAATTTATGAATCCTACAACATTAAGTCATATACTGGTGGTACATTATTTGAATTAGCCAATAAGCAAGACAAAATTGATGAATATTTTGATGAAATAGATAGGTTAGGTTTTACTGCTATTGAAATTTCAGATGGTTCTACCGTAATCCCCGAAGAAGATAGGAATAATCTCATCAAAAAGGCAAAATCATTAGGTTATTATACTTTAAGTGAAATCGGTAAGAAAAATCCGGAAAAAGATCATGAATATTCCATTGATAAAAGAATTGAATTAATAGAAAAAGATATCAAATCTGGTTCAGATATGATTATCATTGAAGGTAGAGAAAGTGGTAAAAATATTGGAATATATGATGAAAAGGGTAATGTTAAAAGTGATGACTTAAACAGAATTTCTGAAAATGTAGATCAAAATAAGATTATGTGGGAAGCCCCCAATAAAAATCAACAAATAGAGTTAATTTTAAGTATTGGAAATAATGTTAATATAGGAAATGTTAGTCCAGATGAAATTATTTCTCTTGAAACTTTAAGACGTGGATTGAGAGGAGATACTTTAGGAAAAGTATAACCTCACATCAACTTTTTTTGATATTATGACTTATTATTGTAAACCCGTTGAAACAAATTACTTTAAGGCAAATGAAGGTTATTCCAGATTAATTGATGTTTTAATCAATAATTGCAGTGAAGGAGATTATATTTATATTAACGAGACCCCCATTTCTACTATTGAAGGGAATCTCATAGATGAAAGTGAAATTAATAGTGGAATCACCAGCTTTCTAATTACTGAACTTTGGTGTAGGTACTTATGGGGCTATTTTTTATGTCCTTTATTGGGATATAATGAACGTACCATTAAAAATTTAAGACAAATGCCAAAAGAAGCACGAAAACATAAAGAATTTATTTTAAAAAGATATGGGTTGAAACATGCACTTCAACCTACTGCCGAAGCTGGTGTTGATTTAAGTAATGTTCCAGGAAATTTTGTTTCATTACTTCCAGAAAATCCTGAAAAAAGTGCTTCAAAGATTAAAAATATGATTAAAAAACAATCCAATAAAGATGTTGAAATAATAATAATTGATACAGATCCCACTTATAAATTCAGAAACATATATTTTACCACATTACCCCAATCCATTAAAGGAATAAAAAATGATACGGGCATATTCGGTTATGTTCTACGAGCATTCACAAAAAAGGTAGGAGCAACCCCTCTCGCAACAACCATTGATATGGACATAGAAGAATTAATCAATATGGCCAATATTGTAGAGGAATGTCAAAAAAATAATTCAACGAACTTCTTTGAAACAATATACAATATGCAGGAAAAATTCAACGTAAAATATGATGAAATAACTGTTGAAATGTTAGATAGTGTTAAACACATTCCCGCAGTAATACTTCACAAGTAACTATTTATAATAATAGAAACATAAATAAATATTAATTATCTACTAATATAAAACAATTTAATAAAAATTAAATGTTTTTTCCAACGGATATGTACTTAAATTATAATCAAACAAGTTTCCATTTACACAACAGTGATTTAACAAATAACACAATTTAAGTAGAAATAAACTCGTATAGTTATTGTAGAAATAAAACAAGAGAGATATAATGGCTAGAAAAAAAGTTAAATATACATTTGATTATGATTCTAAATTTTTAAATGAACAAAACGTTAAAAAACTAGCAGCAGATGTAACCCATGATGCTGACACTAGCGAAAAAATATTAGATTGCTTATTTACTGCCGAAGTAACTGATGAACAGATTGCAGAAGCTACTGGTATTAAACTAAATTTTGTCAGAAAAATATTATACAAAATGTATGATGTGGGTATGGCAAATTATACTAGAAAAAAAGATCCAGAAACCCAATGGTTTACATATTATTGGAGATTTGATTCTAGGAAAGCAGCACAAATTCTTGAACAACGATACAATCGTCATAACCAAGAAATCAAAGATTCACTAGAATTTGAAGAAAATAATATGTTCTTCGTATGTCCTAATGGTTGTAGATATCCATTTGACGAAGCAACAGATTTCCAATTCATTTGTCCAAGATGTAATGAAAAATTGGAATTTAAAGACAATGCAGACATTATTGATGATTTAAAGAATCTGGAATCATATTATACTGTTAATAAATAATCCCCCTTTTATTTACTATTTTTAAACTAATTTAATGGAGTGTGTTCCATGAATAACATAGATACATTAATAAATGATGTATATATTAAACTAGAATGTTCAAACTACATTATAGACCATTGTAAAGTAGTTTATGAAAGATCAAAAGACATTACTAAATTTTATGATGGACTTGACCTTGATTTAATTAAGGCGGGGTGTATGTTACATGATGTTGGTCGTACAATAACAAATGGAATAGAACATGCTTATCTTGGTGCAGATTTATTGAGAGATTTAGATGTCGATGAAAAAATATGTCTAATCACCGAACGCCACATAGGTGCAGGCATAACCCCTGATGAAGCAAAATCATTGGGTTTACCAAAACGTAATTACATACCTGAAACTCTTGAAGAAAAAATAGTCGCTCATGCCGATAATCTTGTTCATGGTGTGACCAAAGTTGACTTAGATTTCGTTATTGACAAGTGGAATAACAAAAATATGAAACAAGAATCCATAGATATGTTAATACAATTACATAAAGAATTATTGGGTGATTAAATGAGTATTTTAATATTTACTGGTTTATCATTATCCTTTGAAGAGGCTAAAAATATGCTTGATGTAGAATATCTTCCACCAGTTAAAAGAGGGGATATTTATAATCTACTTGAAAAAAGAGATGATATTGAAATAATAGGAATCATAGACGGAGTATTTCACCAAAGTCCTGCAGTAGCCCATAAAGAAATTCTTGAAGCATTGAAACGTGGCATCACAGTTGTTGGTGGTTCCAGCATGGGTGCACTACGTGCATGTGAACTGTATCCCTTTGGTATGATTGGAATAGGCAACATATTTGAAGATTATAAAAATGGTGTTATAGAATCAGATGATGATGTCGCAGTAAGTCTCAATCCAGAAACATATGAACAAATGTCTGAATCATGGATAAATATGAAGTATAATTTTGAATTTGCAGTAGAAGATAATATCATTACACAGGAAGATTGTGATGAATTGTTACAGATTTCAAAAGATACATATTACCCTAAAAGATCTTTTAGTTATGTGATAAAGAAATCTTCACTAAATTATGATAAAAAGATAGAACTAAACGAGTATATCGATTCAAAACAATTTGATATTAAAAAACAAGACGCTAAAAAAGTTATTGAATATATAAAAAATTTGACCGAATAATGTGTTGCAATATTCAAGAATTAGTAATTCAAGATTATTTCATATTAAAATAAAGTTAACATAAAATATCTTCCCATGGAAGACTTTGAAAATAAATTTAATTATATATTATATTATGTCAAAAGAAAAATTATAAGTGAGATTTCTCACTTATCCTATCATAGCCTTCATTAAATCACTTGCTCTGATTAAACCTATTGGTTCATCAGACATGTTTAATACAGGAACTTGTTCTATGTTGTTCTTTTTCAAAATGTTTGCACATTCTTTAACTGATGTTTTACGTGTTACTGAAATAAGTTTTTCTCCAGATACATCTTTTACTAATTTATCTGAGAATTTAAGTTTATTTTTTAAAATGTACATAACACTTTGACTATTCCATGTCCATTTATCTCCTTCAGTACTGACTGAACTGTTATGAACTTCTTGTTCTTCAACAATTCTGCTTTCATTAATGAAGTCAGTTTCTGTAAGAATACCTGAAGCTTTACTTTCATCATTTAATGAAATAACTGATTTGAAATCAAAGTTGTGTGAGATGGCATATGCTACGGATAATGGAGTTTTATCCCATACTGTAGGAATGTTACGAACCATATATTTTTCAACGGGTTCCGTATTATTTATCTGCCATAATGCTTTGTTGATTACATCCGAAGAAGTTACTATTCCAACTAACCTATTATCTTCTGTGATTGGAATTCTTCTAATATTATTGTTAATCATTTTATGTACTACAGATTCCACATCTTCATCAGGAGATGCTGTAATAGGATTTCTTGTCATTACCATTGCTATTTGATCTTCATCTGGATTTTTGATTAAATCTGATCTAGTAAGAACACCTACTAATTCTCCAGTCTGTTTTTTTACAATAGGTATCCCAGAAACTTTTTTATCCCGAAATATTTCATAAACTGTCTGAACTGATCCCGGCACTGAACCTGCTTGTACTTCTTCAGTCATGATCTCTTTTACTTTCATATTGATCACCTTGTTAATTACTAGACTATGAATAATTGATACTTTGAAAAATTATGAGTATGAATTATTATATTAAACTATATTATGTTATAGATTTGTAGTTTATTATATTAAAAGTTATTTAAAAATAGGAACAAGTATTCTAAAAAATTATTTGTGTTTTTCAAGAAAGTGATAAAAAAAAATGAATGAAAAGAGAAATGTACTTTTAAGTATTACCTCTTGTCATTGTTGTTAGAATATTTTTTTTAGGTCTTTAATTCAAAAGACGTTGTAACTTTGTCTCCCAAGTAGTTGGAGTTACCTTTGTAAGTTACTGTTAAGTTATGTGTTCCTGCACTTGTTGACGTGTAGGTGCATATGAATATTCCTTTAGTGTCAGTTTTTATTTGTTGTTCTTCTCCGTTTACTTTAACGAATATGTTACAGTTTTTATAGGCTGTTCCAATATCATCGATTAACTTACCCGAAATCGTAACTTCACTAGCAACAGTTGAATCAGGAATTTCATCCACTACAAGAGTAACTGCACGTTTGGTAACCGATAATATTTTTGTTACTGTCAATTCAGTAGATGTGGCTTCATCAGTATAGGAAGCTGTAACCGTGAAGTTACCTAATTCCAATGCCTGAGCCTTGTAGGTGTATCTACCATTTTTATCCGTTGTCAATGTTACTGTTTCACCATTGATTGTTAATTTAACTTCTGCACCAGTTATAATGTTACCTTTAATATCTGTCAGTTTACCCTGGATGGTATATGTATCCCTGTATGTCACAGGTTTAACCGTGAACATAACCAATTTGACACTTGTTGCCGCAACCGTTGCAGTGGCATTTGAACCAAGATAGTTTTTATTACCTTTGTAAACAACCAGTACATCCTGTTGTCCAACAGTAGTAGTTGTGAACGTAACTATAAACTTACCATTATTATATGTTGTCACATGCTGCTCTTCGCCATTAAGGTATACATTAATATTTACATGACGAAGAGGATTATCATCAACATCAGTGATTATACCAGTAATTGTTACGTTGTCCTTGCATGTTACACTTGCAATATCACTTATTGTGACTTTGAATTCTTTTTTGCTTACCGTGAAGGTCTGTGTTGTATTGGATACTTTGTATTTGTCTGTTCCTGCAAATTTTGCAGCAATTGTTTGTTCACCGACTATTTTTAATGTGGCATTATATTCAAATAATCCACCCTTGGTGGTTACATTCACTTTTTTGTCACCAATAGTTAATGTAACAACTTGATTGAATAATCCAACAGAATCTTCACCAATCAACATACCACTAATAGTTATGTTGCCATTATATTCAGCACCCAATCGGATCAAGTATTAATGTGGTATTTTTAGCTGCTGTTAATTGGCTTATTTGTTCTTCAAGATTATCAATTCTTTCCGTTTGATTATTAATCATGTTGTTTAATTCATCAATAATTCCTGTCTGATTTTCAATAATATCAATCAAATTAGTTATACATTATTCCAATTCTTTAATCTTTTGATCATTATCTATATCTACAGTAAATTCAATAGTAAAAATTAGAATAAAAATTTAAAATAAGAATTAATCCAAATATTATCCTCATTCAACATAAGTAAAAAAAAATATAATTACGCAATACCCAATATTAAAAAAAAAGAAAGAGAAGGCTATTTTTTAGCTTCAATAACTGTTTTATCATTCATATAAGGAACTAGTACCTCAGGGATTTTGATACTTCCATCCTCTTGTTGATAGTTTTCAAGTATACAGCACATGGTTCTTTCAGTTGCTATTGCAGTACTGTTTAATGTGTGTAGCATTTTTGAATCTCCGGAACCTGCCTTACCTACTCTCGTTTTAATTTTTCTTGCCTGATAATCCTTACAATTTGTACATGATACCAGTTCACGATAAGTTTCAGATCCAGGGAACCATGCTTCGAGATCATATTTTATAGCAGCATTATCATTTAAAGCTGAAGATACAATTGAAACTATACGGTAAGGCAATCCTAATTTTTTATAGATGTCTTCTGTTACTTCCAACAGTTTTTTATGTTCATTAGTTGATTCTTCAGGGGATGCATAGATAAATTGTTCAACTTTTTCAAATTGATGAACACGGAAAATACCTAATGTATCTTTTCCATGTGATCCTGCTTCTTTTCTGAAACATGTGGACAATGCACAGTACCTTAATGGTAACTCTTCTGAATCTATAATTTCATCTCTGTGAAGTGCTGCCAATGTTTGTTCTGCTGTTGCAATTAAATATAAATCTTCATTCTCAACTTTATATAAAGTTTCTTCGAATTCGCCTAATTCAGATGTTTCCTCGGCTACTTGACTTTTTATAAAGAAAGGCGTTTGAAGAGGAGTGTATCCTTTATCCACTAACTCATTTAATGCAAACTGGATTAATGCCAAGTTCATGAATAATATGTCTTGTTTTAAGTAGTAAAATCTTGAACCTGCAATGTTTCCTGCAGTTTCTGTATCTGCACCATCAATTTTTTCTATTAAATCAACATGATTTAGTGGTGTAAAATCAAATGAAGGAATAGTGCCTTCTTTTTTAATTATTACATTATCATCTTCAGTATCAGAAACTGGAACTTCATCATCAATTACATTTCCAACTTTATAACGGTACTCGTCCCTGAGTTGTTGATATTCTTCGATTTTTGGTTCAAGTTCTTTAATTTCATTTGAAACTTCTTTAGATTTTGCTAAAACTTCTTCGAAAGTTCCCTCTTTTTTTGCTTGTTTGAAT
This sequence comes from Methanosphaera stadtmanae, assembly GCA_015062805.1. Taxonomy (GTDB): domain Archaea; phylum Methanobacteriota; class Methanobacteria; order Methanobacteriales; family Methanobacteriaceae; genus Methanosphaera; species Methanosphaera stadtmanae_C. The sequence continues at coordinate 72,818 of SUTQ01000001.1, read as the reverse complement.
GATTTTGATAATTTATTTTTTTCAGAACGTAAAACATTTAATCTTTTTAGTCCATTTCTCCATAAATTATCATATTCGATTACTTTTTCAGCATTTGTTGTTTCCCTAAATCTTTTTCTTTCAGATTCAAATATTGTTTCTGGTTCTTCCCTAAATAGTTTTATATCTAACAAAATTACCCCTCTATTCTTCTACTTCTTCTAATTCTATGTCTGAGTAAACATCAGTTCCTGCTAACTTATCAAATAATCTGGATGGATAGTTTAATATTTTACCAATAAGAATATCAAAAATTAATGGTATCCAGTATATTTTGGTTAAATTTCTTACAAATGCTTTTCTATATGACATGTATCCATCTTCATCTGAAACATATAAATGAGTTACTTTCTTACCTAATGTTTTATTAGTTTTTGCTTCAAATATTGTGAAATAAAGCATTGTAACAACTATTAAAACTACAGTTGGATACCAAGCCAAAAGCAATTGATTATTGATCATAGACAATATTATGTAAAGTATATTGTCAACCAACATTGCAAATAATGTTACTATCACTGCATCAATGATTAATGCTTTAGTTCTTAATATAAAGTGTTCCATAATACACCTCTTTTAACAAACTCTTGGTACTGGATCAGCAATAGGAGGTTCGATTAATCTTTCTCCACCAATTAAAGTTTCCATAATTACCCTTTTACCTTCAGTTACTTGACCAATGATTTCTGCATCTTTTCCATATTTAGTTTTCTTTATTGCCTGTAACATATCTTCAGCATCATCGGCTTTTACACCCATGACAACTTTTCCTTCATTTGCTACTTCAAATGGATCAATACCCAACATATCAGATACAGCTTCCACTTCAGGTTTAACTGGAATTCTTTCTTCATCCAAGTACATACCGACGGAAGCTTTTGTAGCCATCTCATTTAATGCATTTGCAATTCCACCACGGGTTGGATCTTTCATTGCTGTGATTGTTCCTACTTCCTTAGCTGCTTCAATCATACCCCATACAGGTGCTACATCAGATTTCAATTCTGTTTCATATCCAAATCCTTCACGTTTAGACATGATTGCCATACCATGATCTCCAACACTTCCTGTAATTATGATTTTATCTCCTACTTCAAGTCCAGAATCACGTACTACATCTTCTTTTTTACCAATTCCGATACCTGCAGTAGTTATAATCATACTATCAAGTTTATCACTATCTATTACTTTGGTATCTCCTGTGATAATTGCTGCATCTACTTCTTCACAAGTAGCGTTCATTGATTTGATGATTTGTTCTAAATCAGAACGTTCAAATCCTTCACTTATAACCATTGCATTGCTTAATGATACTGGTTTTACTCCCATTACCGAAATATCATTTAGTGTACCTGCTGCAGATATTCTTCCTATATCCCCACCAGGGAAGAATAATGGTTGAACAGTGTGTGCATCTATTGTTGTTACAATTACATGATCATCATCCAAAGGTATTGTTGCACTATCATCTAATGCTTCTAAACCTATTCCACCATTAACACTAGTTTTTGTAAGATTTCCTAATATAATATCGGAAATCATGCTTTGCATCACTTCTCCACCTGCACCATGAACCATATTTATTTTGTCATCATTATATGCCATCTAATACATCCCTCTATTTTCTTAATTTATATTATATAATATATATTATTCATAATATTTAAAATTCTATTTTCATGCAACCAAAAATATAAATATTAAAGAAAGGATATATTATAATATTATTGTAAAATAGTATATACTATAATAATACTTCATTTATAATCTAATGAATTAAAACATGATTTTAATGAGTATTATCGGATTTTTATATCAATTATTAATTAATTAAACATGTATTACATGGAACAAACTTAGAGGTGAAAATATGGCTATTTGGCAAGGAAGTTCATTAAGAAAACCATCTGGAGCTAGATCCAGAAGAAACAGAAATAAAAGAAGCTTTGAATTTGGTAGAACACCAGCAGAAACCAGAATCGGAGAGGAAGTTAAAAAAGAAATTGTTGCAAGAGGAAATGGTACTAAAACCAGAGCAACCGTTGCAAACAGAATCAACGTTATTGATCCTAAAGACAACTCAAGTAAAAATGTTGAAATTATTACTGTACTCGAGAACTCAGCAAACACTCACTTTGTAAGAAGGAACATTGTTACAAAAGGTGCAGTTGTAGAAACTGAAATCGGTAAAGTAAAAATCACTTCAAGACCTGGTCAAAAAGGAATCGTAAACGGTGTATTAATCGAATGAGCATTCCAAAAATTATTGAAGAACGGGTAACGGAGCTACTTAGCTCCATAAACCATGATCTTCCAGAAGATATGGAATTAGAACTGGAAGGCTATTATGATAGAGGTTTCTTTGTTTCAAAAAAGAGATATGCTGTCATATGTGATAATGAAATCACTGTTAAAGGTTTAGAGCTTGTTCGTAGAGATTGGGCACCAGTTGCTAAAAACACACAACATGATGTGTTGGAAGCTATTCTTAAAGATGCTTCACCAAAAAAAGCTAAAAAAATAGTGAAAAATGTTATTAAACATTTGAATAGTGGTGAAGTAAAGAATGAAGATTTAGTTATCCATACTAAATTAACTAAAAAACCCGAACATTATAAACAAATTGCACCACATGTTATAGCTGCTGAAAAATTAAGATTAAGTGGCCAGAAAGTAACTAGTGGTTCAATTATTCGCTACATAATTACTAAAGGTAATGAACCAATTAGTAGACGAGCAGAACCAATAGAACTTATTGGTAATAAAGAATATGATCCAGAATATTATATTCAAAATCAAGTATTACCAGCAACTTTGCGTATTTTAGAATCTATTGGATATTCTGAAGAACAAATAATGAATAATGAGAAACAAACCAGTCTTGATAGTTTCTTTTAAATAATCCCCAATTTTTTATCTATTTTTAAAATGATTTAATTAGTAGTTTCCACCGCGTATAATCAATATTATTAATACCATACCGATTATAGCACTGAAAGTAAAACCTATAAATCCAAGTATAGAATAACCAAAGATTTGTATTCCAGTCTCAACATCCATTATCAAGGATGAACCTACCAGTAATGCTGCAGTAATTATTGCTAAAACAATTTCATTAACTATACGTGAGGATAAAGCACTTATTCTGTCAACTTCATCCATATCTAATGCTATATTCAAATGTCCATCTTCAACTACACTGAAAAAGTTTAGTAAAGATGCGGGCAATTTTTTACTTAAATGTTCAACATCCATTATTTTTGATGTAGACTTAGATATTAATCGTTTAGGTTTAGTAGTGTTTAATAATAATTTTAAAGCATAAGGTTTAACCATTTCAGTGGTGTTGAAATCTGGTTTTAATGATTGCCCAACATCATCAATCATAGAAAGTGTTCTTATAACCATCATCAAATCTCTTGGCAAAATTACCCCATATTCATTTAATAAGTCATCTTCAATTAATCCACGAAGAACTCCAGATATGTCATTAAATTGAATTCCATAATATCTGTCTAATAATTGCAGAATTTCATATTCTATTTCTTTGTAATCATTAGAATCATCCACAATACCCATATACATTAATTGTTTGGTCAGTAATTTTGCATCGCCCTCAGAGATAAAAATAAAAAGTTTTGCTAAATCTTCCCTTAGATCATCATCCAAATGACCCATCATGCCAAAATCTACAAATGCAACATTATTATTTTCTAAAACAAAAATATTTCCCGGATGAGGATCAGCATGATAAAAACCATATTCTAAAATTTGTTTTATAAAGGAGTCAGCACCCTGCAATGCAATATGTTCCTTATCATACTTATCATCTTTAGACTTCAGTACCGTATTTAAACTAACTCCATCCACATATTCCATAGTTAATACTTTACTTGTTGTATATTCCTTATAAACTTCAGGAACGTAAATTTCATCATCTTTTAACAGATCATACAAATGAATAGCATTCATTGCTTCAAATTTATAATCCAATTCCTTTTTAATATCACGTTCAAATACATCGACCAATCCGGGTAAATTATATGATTTTGCAACATCTAAACTATTGTCTATCCTGTTTGCAATAATATTCATAATCCTTAAATCACTTTTTATTGTATTTTTAATCCCAGGATGTTGTACTTTAACGGCGACATATTTGTTATTTAAAAATGCTGTGTGAACCTGACCAATACTAGCTGATGCTATTGGTTCTTCACTGAATTCATCAAATATTTCATCAATAGGTTTGGAAAATTCTGATTCAATAATTTCTTTAACTACTTCAAAATCATCTATTGGAGCAGATTCCTGCAATAAAGATAATTCTTGAGCTAAATCAAAACCTATTAATTCAGGATACGTACTTAATGTTTGACCAAGTTTAATAAAAGTAGTTCCTAACTCCTGTAAAACAAAACGTAGTCTTACATTAGCATCACTTGGCATATCTTCTGAGATGTTTCTGTTTATAAATGGAATTCTGGAATTTTTAGTAGTAATATATCCTGCAAATGATTCGAAACCATGTTTTACTAGTACGTGAACAATCTCATTTATACGTGCCAAATCTCGACGTCTATCCTTAAGTACCATAGTATATATTATTTATTAAATTATTATAAATAATTGAGCCTTTGATATATCGTTATCTAAAAAAACAATATTGAATTTATAATTTCTTTTTAAAAATAGATTTTAAAACGTTTTGGTCATATATACTTAAATCAGAAAAATATTTGTTAATTGATTAAAAAAAAAGTAATGAAAGGAATAAAAATTAAATTATAACCCAATCCTTTGTAATAAAAATGTGGCTACAACTATTGCAATTATTAAAATCAATAAAATAATTAAAACTGTTGTTATTTTACTAGTCAAACTATTAATATTTTCATCAACATCTAAATCTTCATCAAATTCATCATCTAAAGATGCGTTGAATTTAGATTTTATAGCAAAATCCCTATCATCATCAATAGTTTTTAGTTTTTCTTTGTCTAATGTTGTATCATCAATTGATTTTATTATCTTGTCACTAACTACATTTTCTGTTTTTTGAGTTGTAGTTTGTTTTGCCCTAGCTGCAGCACCTGCAACAGCTGCTCCTGCAACTGCCACACCAGAAGCTATTTCTTTTTTAGGAGCAGTCTCTACTTTTTCAATAATTGATTTTTCAGAGGTTTCTATTTCTTCCGATTTTGCGATTTCTTCAAGTTTTGTTTGAACTTCTTCCATTATCGGAGTTTCAATAGGTTCATCAACCATCAAATCAACATTTGATTCTTCGACTATTGGTTCTTCTTCAAAGAAATTTTCTTCGAAGAAATTTTCTTCAAATAATGCTTCTTCAGGAGTTACTTCATTTTCAACTATAGGCTCTTGAACTGATTCTTCTACTATAGGAGTTTCTTCAACAACAGTCTCTTGAATAGGAACAGACTCTTCAACAATTGTTTCTTGTACAGGTACTTCTTCAACAACCGGTGTTTCATCAACAGGAGCTGTTTCTTTAGGAACTTCTGATTCTTCAAGTACTTTTGTTGTTTCTTCTACTTCTGGAACTTCTTCAACTATTTCGGGAGTTTCATCAAGAATAACTATTGAATCATCTACAACAAAATCATCAAAAATGTCTATTAACTCATCATCATTTACCAATGAATCACCTACATCCTCAGTGACGGGAATTTCTTCAACAACTTCCTCTTCAACTATATTCTCTGTAGGAACATCTTCAACTATAGGAGTTTCATCTATTACTTCAGAATCCACAATTTCTTCCAAAGGTACTGTGTTTTCAACAGAAGTTACTTCACCAACAACTGGTTCAACTTTTTCAGAAGATTCTGTTAAATTAACTTCTTCAATAGGAGTTTCAACAACTTGAGAATTTATTGGTTTTGAAGATTCAACTTTAGGTTTAATCCTTTTTCTAGGTTTAATTGGATGAGCTATTGTTGATTTAGCAGCCCTTATTCCTTGAGCCATGTTTTCTTTATAATTATTTTCTTCATTTCCTATTTTTTGTGATGACTCATCAACAAAAGAGTCTGTTATTGTTGAGTCCTTAATCAACGGTTCTGTAGAATTTTCTATATTTTCAGCATTCAATATTATTGCCTCATCACCCAAAGGTGCTTCTTGCCAAATAACATTATCTTCTATGTTTTCCACTTTATCTAAAGCCAATAAAGGATCGTATTTTTCTGTAGCAACTTTATCATTTATAAATGTACCACATGTTGGACAAGTTTCATCACTTGCGTTTAGTTCTGACCCGCATTTTTTACAAAACATTTACTTTACTCCTTCATTTTTTTAAATAATTACTAATTAGTATGAATAAAATTTAATTAAAATTATAATACCCTGAATTTAGAATATTCTATTAGATTACAAATTAGAATTTTATATTAATTAATTATATATTCATTATAATATTTAAATCCTAAGATTAATTATAAAAAAATGTATAAAAAATAAAAAAATAGATTATTAATAAAAAAAGGAATAATTTAAAGAATCATATAAAACTAAGCATTTTAAGGTTAGTTTAACCAATAACTCTTAAATTTTTTGCAAGCACTTTAGGAGTTATTAAAGCACCTACTTGTCTTACATCTTCTGTTGCTGCAGTAGCATTTTTCATGATTTCAAAAATATTACCAGAAATCATTGCTTTTCGTATAGGCTTAGTAATTTCACCATTTTTTATTTCAAAAGAATTTCTTGCCTCGACTGAAAAATCACCAGTAATTGGATTAGCAGTATGTGCTCCCATTACACTATGTACTGTTATTCCATCAGTTAAGTCAGATACCCCTGTTAATTCATTGAATTCTACATGGATATTTGTAAATCCAACAGAAGGTACTGAACTGTATCCTGCTCTAGAAGCATTAGCCGTTGTTACAACATCTCTTTCATCCTTATTAGCATGATAAGTATCATATATGAAATTTTTTAATTCACCATCTTTTATCAGTTCAGTTTTTTGTGAAGGTGTACCCTCATCATCAAACTTTGATGAAGCTCTAGCTCCGGGAATTGTACCATCATCATATAATGAGAAATATTCCGAAGTTACCATTTCATTTAACTTATCTTGGAAATATGATCTACCCCTTTGAGTATTTTCACTACTTAATGCAGACAGGAAAGTACTTAATAATGAAGATATTGCAAAATAATCAAGCACAACATTTGTTGTTCTGGTTTCTGTAGGTTGACCATTTCTAGAATTTTTAGCTAAATCTGTTGATTCCTGAACAACTCGTTCCATCTCTAGCTCTTTACTGTGACTTAAATCATACGCATACGCACTTGAAAATCCTTCACCATCTTCTGCATTTACAGAGACAGATACTCCAGAACCTGTTTGCTTTTCACTTGCAAAAACACCGTTTGAATTTGCAATAATTGTTTTTCCTACACTTACTTCATATTCTGCAGATGTTGGTTGACAATCATTTTCTTTAACCATTTCAATCAAATCAGTACAAGTTTTAATTGCTTCCCGTAATGTTACCTCTTCTATTCGTTTATCATACAATCCAGATACATCTTTGTATCCTTCTGGTTTTTCAATGATTGCCAAATTTTCATCAGGATTATTTAGTTTTGAATTTTTTATTGCCTGTTCTATTACTTCATCGATTCTATTGATATTTGTTGTGTAAGAGAATCCTTGTTGTTGATTGTTAAGTACTCTTACACCAATACCCGTTACATCTTCTTCTTTAGCATAATTTACTTCATCATTTAATACAGATATTTCAGTTACTTTTTCAGTATCCAAATATACTTCTGAGTAATCTACTTTATCTGAAAGTTTTGTTAGAATATCATCAACTATATAATCCATTATATCCACTCTAAATTAATCCATTTTAGAATATCTGTAAGCGATGTTACATGTACCTTCTTTACTTACCATACAAGCCCCAATAGGATGTAAAGGATTACATTCCCCACGGAATAATTTACAATCTTCCGGTCTTGCCATACCCCTTAAAATTGGTCCGCAAATACAACCTGTTGGTACATTTTGAGTATCAGGTAAATCCATATCGAATTTTTTTCTTGCATTATGATCATCAAACTCCGGTTTAAGCTCATAAATGGAATTTGGTATTTCTGGGAAACCTCTCCATTCTTTGGTAGTTACTTCAAATACTTGCTCCATTGCTTCTATTGCTTTTACATTTCCTTCTTCACGTACTGCTCGTTTATATTCATTTTGAATTCTAGGATTATCTTCTTTTTTCTGTTTTAATATAAGATATATTGAATATAATATATCTAAAGGATTAAATCCGGCTACTGCTTGAGGTATTCCATATTTTTCAGATAAAAATTCAAATGGTTTTGTTCCAATAATTGTACATACGTGTCCAGGTTCTATTAAAGCATCCAATTTTACTTCATCATGCACTAAAAAATCAAGAGTTGGTGGTACTAACCTGTGACCACTTAATACTGAAAAGTTTTCAGGAGGATTATTCAACATTTCACTTGCAGTTGTTGGTGCTGTTGTTTCAAATCCTGCAGACATGAACACTACCTCATTATCTATTTCATTTGCAAGTTCAACTGCATTTCCAATACCATAAACAATTCTTACATCGGCCCCTTCTGCTTTAGCATCAGCCAATGATTTTTCAGTACCAGGTACCCTTAACATATCACCAAAAATAGTTACGGTTACTCCTTGTTCTGCTAATGCAACACATTCATCAATTTCTCTTGCTGGAACAACACATACAGGACATCCAGGTCCAGCTACAACTTGTACTTCTTCAGGTAACATTGAACGAATACCATTATACATTATGGTATGTTCATGTGAACCACATACGTGCATAATTTTTATTGGTTGTTTAATATCATTTATTTTTTTAACTATTTCTTTTGTTAAATTTTTCATTTTAAACCAAAACTCCATAAAAATGAATTGAACGGGTTTACCCATAAATTATAATAAATTTTAGTCCATAATTAATTTGTATCTATGATAATTATTATCAAGATTAACATATTTAAATGTGGCTTTCTTTTTTAAATCAATATTTTCAATAAATCTAAATAGTAAAAACTTTAAAATTAAATACAATATGGAAAAAAGGAGTTCATCATATGAATATAAGTGTTGTGGGTTTAGGTGTTGAAGGACAACAAGCGACAATTGCCCTATTAACAAGAGGACATAAAGTTTATTCTTCAGATATTAACCGAAAAATAGATTTAAGTATTTTAAATCAAAGTGATGTTAATAAAGAATTCTTAGACCTAGAAATTGGAAGTCATAATCTAGACAAAATTCTTAAATCAGAAGCAGTGTCAGTTAGTCCTAGTTTATTTGATAAAGACATTTGTAAAAAAATTATTGATAAAAATATATTTATTTCTGATGTGATGACAAATCATAAAAAGATTAAAACAATAGCTGTTACTGGAACCAATGGAAAAACCACAACAAGCCATATGATTTACCATGTTTTAAGTAATGCAGGATACAAGGTTGTTCTTGGAGGAAATGGTGGTGGCGGTTTTTCAGGATATACGGATTTACTTCTGAAAGCAAATGAAGATGACTATGATTTCATGGTTATCGAAGTATGTGACATGACATTAGCATTCTGTGACTATGTATTTGACATAGATTTAGTTGTTACAACAAATATTGGTTATGACCATATGGATGTCCATGGTTCTTTAGAACATTACACTGAAGAAATTGGAGAATTTATTGAGAATAAAATAGCTGTTCTTAATAAAAATGATCAAAATCTTTTAAAGATAGTTGACAAAAGTAATAAAACATTACTATTTGATAAATACCAACATGAATTAAACTTATTTGGTTCATTTAATCTCCAAAATGCTGAAGCAGCAAGAATTGCTTGTTTAGAATTAGGAATTAGAGAAAACATAATACTAAAATACCTAAAAACATTTAAATCAGTTGAAGGAAGAACCATTAAAATAAATTATAACAACAATGAAATTGTATCCGGTAAAACGGACAATGTAGATGCCCTTAAAGCAGTTCTTGAAGAAGATAAATTCAACATAATTATAGTAGGAACTCCCCGAAAACATGAAGTTTGTAGGTTTAATATATTAGATTACATTAAAGAATATAACCCTGATACATTAATAATATTCCCCGGTTTAGATGATATTACATATGATTACGTACAATACATCAATAAATTAGGTTACAACAAAGATTTGATGGTTATCAAGGAAATTAAAAATATAATTAAATTCATTGACACCCTGGATAATAAAAAAATTTTTATTGGTGGAAATGGACAAGCAAAAATTACTGAAATCACATCAAAACTGTTTTAATCCCCACTAAATTACTTTTTTTAAAAAAATAATGAAATAATAGAAAAAATATTATTAATTACAATAAATATAATATAACTATATAATAAATCATTGAATCTTTTTATTATAATTATCAATTAAATTAATTTAATAAAATTAGAGAGGTTAATACATAAATGGCAAAACTAACCAATCCCTATTTATTAATTGGAATTTTATTACTAACAGTAATTGCTTCTGGAGTTATGTGTAATGCATTTACAGGCGCTGCTAACGCAACTGACAGCATTAAAGCAGTAAACGGTTCTACCGTAGTTTCAGGAGATTTACTAATTGATAGTTCAACTATTCGTAAAGAACCTTTAGCAGCAAATCCATTGAATATTGCAAGACCTTTAATTCATGGAAATATTATCTCTGTAATTTCATCATTATTTACTGGCGCTGCACCAAAAGATGTACTAAGTAATAATTCTTACGTCACAGCAGATGGCCATATTTCAAGTAAACTAGATGGAATTGGTAAAGTTGTAATGGACAATAATGGTAAAATTAAAGTTGAAAAAACTGATGAAATAGTATGGGCTTATAAAAAAGCAGACACCTATGCTTTCAAATCTGGGGATTCCATTAACTTTGTTCGTCAAAATAAAACTATCAAAACCATCAAGGGCAGTGACATAAACAATGATTCTGTTCCAACAGATTTTGTTACTGCAGCAGAGTTAAAATCATGGTTTGAAGATGCAGAAGATGGTGCTAACATTACTGTGGATTACTATCTAGGTAACTTTAGTGATAACAGAACTAATGTATATGGAAAAGAAAACATCATTCACCTATTCGGTGCTGACGTTTATGGTTATATGCGTAACTATACTCCTGGATGTCCCGTACTAGTATATGACAATAATGCTACTGAAGTTAAAGTAAGTAGTGGATTAAGTTATGTGGAATATTTAGCAGGTTATCCTACAGCAGTTCGTGCAGCTAACGCAAAAGAATTTGCAGAAGGTTGGAACAATACATTTATTCCAGCACATGGTAGTGCTCACGGAAAAGAAAATGTTACTTTCACATCAATCAGTGAAGCTGAAGCTCCTTCAGGTAGTGCTGCACATGGAGTATGTCCACCGGGTCGTTCACTTAGATCAGCTGTTTTAGCATTAGGTAATCCATTACCTGTAGGTATGTCCAGTGCTGACGAAGCTATTCTTTATGAATACAAACCAACTATTGATGTATTAGTAAGTAATGAAGGAGATTATCCAATCAAAATAGTTATGTGGACTGAGGGAGATAGTGGAGATACTGCGATATATACTGAAATATATGAACTTAGGGATAATTCAACATTAAATTCCACAAATTCCACTAATAATACAACATCAAATTAAACCCCTTACTTTTTTTTAATACTTTTTTTAGAGATGATTAAAATGGATGCAATAATAACTGCTGCCGGTAAAAATTCTAGAATGATTAACGATTTCAAAAAGATAGGTAAAAAACCAATTCATAAACTAAAACTCGAAATTAATAATAAACCATTACTCATCCATACCATTGAACAAATTCTTAACTCAGATATCGAAAGAATAAATATATGTTTAGGTCATTTTAAAGAGGAACTTTATAGTTTACTTGAAGAATATGAATTAATCAATGAAGTAAATATAATCATTAATGAAAATCCTGAGGTAAGTTTATCCCAAACAATTGCAAATGCTTTAAAAAATAATGAAAAAAGATATTACTTATTTGCGGCTGCCGATCAACCTACTTTAAGTACAAATACTATTAATCGAATGATAAATACTTTGAAAAATAGTCCAAACCCTAGAAATACAATTAGTATTCTTAGACGTAGAAAAATTGGAAAAATAGATAGTGCTGAAGGATTAGGTATGCCTTTTTGTTGCTATGGTAAATTATTATATGATTATGTTAAAGAAGAAGATAATAATCTTAACCCTATCTTAAGAAAAATGATTAAAGATGGTGTTGAATTTTATGCTTTAAAAGAAGCTAATGATTTAGAATTACTAAACATCAACCATTATGAAGATTATTTGAAAATTAAAAAAGAAATAGAAGAGAAATAATTTAAATTAACTAATGTATTGCATCGGTTAATTCTTTAATTTTTTTATAAGCATCCTCTGTTTCTTCTACAACAGTTCCTGTAATAATTATATCTGCACCTGCCCGACTAACTTCTTGTGCATCTTTTGCAGATCTAATTCCCCCACCGACTATAACTATAAGATTTGTTAATTTTTTAACTTTCATTATGAAATCAAGAGGAATATGTGAATCTGCACCTGAACCTGCTTCTAAATAAATTACTCTCATTCCCAAAAATTCTGCTGCCATAGAATAAGCTAATGCCAAATCTGATTTTTTACGAGGAATCGGTTTTGCATCTCCTACCCAACCAACCGTCCCTCCAGGTTCTATAATTAAATATCCCATAGGAATTGTTTCAATTCCCATCTTTTTAATAGAAGGAGCAGATAATGCTTGTGCACCAGTTATCCAATAAGGATTTGTTGAATTTAATAAACTCATAAATAAAATAGCATCAGCATATTTACTAACTCCACTAATATTTCCAGGGAATAAAACTACAGGTAAATCTGTACTTTCTTTAATTGCTTTAACTGTAAGATTTAAATCATCCTGATCAGTTATGGAACCCCCCACAAGAATACCATCAGAATTAGCTTCCTGAGCTGCTTTAGCCATGGTTGCTGCTTCTTCTGGTGATTGTTCATCAGGATCTATTAAAGTAAAATGTAATTTGTGGTCTTTTAATGTTTCACTAATATAATTCTCAACGTTCATTATTATCTACTCTTTATCAAATGAATGAAAATTTATCCTTGATATTTAATTTATTTTAAAAAGTATTAGTATTTAATCCACAACAATAGTTAATTAGTTATACCTTTTCATATCTTAAATGTTAAGAATCATGTAAAAAAATTCAATGAATATAATTAGAGTATTGTCTTGAAAATATAAAACAATAGATATATGCTCATTTAATTAAGTTTAGATTATTTTTAAAAATAGACTTTATTGGAGTTTAAAATAAAGAAAAAATTAAAAGTACTAAAGTAAAAGTACGATTAATCTATCCTCTTGGTTCTTTTGCTTTGAATCTTAAACCAGTGTAACCACATTTCCTACAGGATTTTGCAGTAGCCGGGTTTCTTGCATTACATTTTAAACAAATTTTAATGTTAAACATTCTATTTTCAGCTTCTTCAAATTTTGCCATGTTAGTTTCCTCCTAAGAATTCATTTTGTACTTTTACAATTTCAGTACTATTATTTGCCTCACTATAGGCTTCTAATAAATTTTCATTAAGTGAAATGAAGTGTGGACCCCATTTGAACGAATTCATTAAATCCCTCGCTTCATCTTTGTAACCTACAATATATAAAGCAGCACTTAATGCCTCAGCAGTCGATAATATACATGGTTTTCCATAATTAACTGGATTTGCTGCTACCAGAAATGGAAGTAACCTATGATTTTTCTTAGATTTAAAATTAAAAGAAGAATTTTTCAATTTCTTCCAAGAACAATCCAATGCTGATAATCCATATTTTGTAATTTTATCTTTATCCTCTACAGAGACTGCCTTACTGGCTTCTGCATCCAACACTATAGCATTATAGGGTATTTTACGCATATTATGTGTAATAAACACTTTATTCTGCTTTTGTAGCTTCACAGAAGTACATCTCTTAGGATCACATTCCTTTGAATGATAAATTACAATTTTAGCCATGTTAAACTTTAATAAAATTTTTAATGAATAAATAATTCTAGTATAATATATTACTCTATCTAAAACTAAGAATAATATGAATTATTAGAATAGTATTTATTATATATCTATTCCAAATAATAAAAAGATTTCTATTTAAACAACAATATGATTAAATATTAACATGAGAAAAATATATGATAAAAGGTTATGCTTATGGATTTAAACTTATTTACATTACTTGGTGAAATAGTAGTTATACTTCTAATAATTTTAGCAATACTTACATGTATAACATTAATTCTTGGAATATACCTAATTAAAAACAAGAAACTAATTTTTCCAGGACTATTACTTTTTGCTCTTAATTTAACATACCCCCTCATTAAAAAGATATCCAAATGGTTCCAGTTAAATGAATTATTAATAGATGAAATTAGTATTGATCTTAGAAATAGAATAAACAAAGACAAATTTCAATCATTAGATGCCAAAGATGTCATAATGGTCCTGCCCCATTGTCTTAGAGCTACTAATTGCCCTGCAAAGCTTGGTGAATCAGGACTCGAATGTGTTAATTGTGGTAATTGTTGCATAGGAACTATCAAATCAGCTAGTGAAAAAAAAGGTATTGATATGTACATTGTTCCAGGTTCAACATTCATCAAAAATGTTATCAAAAAACGATCATTCAAAGGAGTTATCGGTGTAGCATGCCCCTTAGATTTAAACATCGCTATGATGTCCCTTGAAAATTATTGTCCACAAGGCGTTTATTTGTTGAGAGATGGATGCATTAACACGATAGTGAATGTTGATGAAGTTATTGATTTAATAAATGCTACACAACCAGTTACAGAATACAAAGCAGAAGACTTTAAAAAATAGTCTTTTTTCCAATATTTTTTGCCTTTTTTATATGATTTTGTAACTTATTTAATTCTTTTTCTTTTAGAAACGTTGTTTCAGTGAAAAAATATAGGTTGGTTCTTTTTGTTTTTCCTGCCATTCTATCTTTAACAAATATTGTTTCCAAAGCTTCAACTTTTCCATCATCTTTTAAAGTTTCATAACTACTGCCGGCACTAATCAAGAAGTTTGTTTCATCCATAATATTCATTGTAGCATTTGTCCCCTCATCATAATCATATTTAAACCCTTTAGTAAATACTCTTGAAAAATATCCTACTAATTTCGATGGTGCATCCATCCAAAACAACGGAAAAATAAACGTTAAAATATTGGCATCATTTATTTTTTCTTGTTCTTGAATAATATCCTCAGATAATGGATAATCCATATTATTATTCTCTCTAAGATATTCTTCTTCAGAAATATCCGTGTTAAAATCTAATTCATATAAATCGGTTATAGTATAATTAATTCTCTTCTCGATTAAGCCCTTAATATATGCTTCCTTAATTTTATATGTTATTGATTTTTTACTGGGATGACAATATATTATGTGTACCTTACCTTTTCTACTCATATAATTATATTTGAATATACATTAATTAATAATAATGAGTTACAACAAATATTATTAATAGAGTTTAAGGGGGATATTGAATGAAAAAAATTGGTGTGGCTGTTAAGGAAAACGGAAAACGTTTAGAACATTTTGGTATTTGCGAATATTTTATTCTTTATAACTATGATGAAAATAGCCATAATATTGAATATAAGAACATATTATTCTCCTCAAAAGACCACAGACCTGAGGGTGAAGAATGGGAAAAATCAGCAGACACTATAAAAAATTGTGATATTGTCATCTGTGAAAAAATAGGTCTAGTTGCAAGAGCTGAAGTTGAAAAAATGGGTATTAAAATAATCGAATCCGAAGGTCTTGTAGAAAATGTTCTTGATAATTTCATTAATAAAGAAATTAAAAAGTCAAGCATAAAATTATAATTCTAACCTCCACAATTAATACTTTTTTTAAAACTTGAAAATAATTACCTATTAAACTTAAAGTTAATGGATTAAAAGTAAATCGAACTTTAACAAATATTGCTTAAATATTATTTATAATAACATAAAGAATATTTAATTAGCCATAAAATAATGAATTTAAAGCATTAAAAATTATTCATTATTAGATAACCATTCTTGAAAGGGGTGTCTATTATGCAAATAGATGAAAGTTGGTACAAATTATATGAAAAATTGTATGGAACTGAATTCAATAGATTTCTCACTGTAGGTAATGCAGAAAGAGGATATGAAAATTACAATATTCGATCCATTGACGAAATAAGAAAATTAATTGAGGATAATTTTCCACAAAATGAGTTTTATATAAGTTTGTACAATTACAATACTGAAGAGAATATTTTAAGATGGAATATCTCAGAAATAAGCAAATACGAACAATATGCTGAAAAAAAAGGTATTTTAATACGATTTAAACAAAATACGGACATAATTAAAGAAGAAATAGCGACTTTGAATGATATTCAACAATTTATGTTTATAAGAAGATCAATTAATCTAGGATTTAATAAAGATATTGTAGAAGAATGTAGCAAAGTTTACAATTTCTTTAAAACACATTTTAACATAAAAGGATATCCTATGTTCAATGGCTATGATGAATGTTTAATTTATTATAGAACTAATGATTTACAGTTAAATAATGCTAGCATTACCTGTTATAGTCTTTACAAATTATTAAAAGAAAAACTAGGTCTTAAAACATTACTCTATAAAAATATTGAACCATATGCACAAATTGTACCATTACCAGGTACCCAAAATAGTCATTCAAGATTATATACTCAATTATATTTCCCAGAATATTCCTACAAGGAAATTATGTTAAAAAGTCAGGAAAAATTCTTAGACGAAGAACATTTACAAGATTTTGAAACTTCAAAAGACTTCGAAGAATTCATGAAAGACCTAGACAATAAAATTAAAACTACTGAAACTAATAGATACAATTTCGATGAAATTTGGGATAAAATATAATTAATCAAACCTTTCAAGAATTCTTTTTAATTTTTTTATACTATTTTCATAACCCACTTCTATTAATAGTCAAGTATTTATTATATAAAAAATATAATATTAAAATAAGATATAGACTAGGTCTATGGTAATTTTTAATTCTGTATCAATGAGAATTATTATAAAAGAATATGACTTATAAGAAGTCGTGTGTATCTAAATTTTTTTATAAAAAACAAATCTTGTTTTATTTACCATATAATGACCTGACGGATTCTTTTCAAATTTAATAGATTTCAATAATTTTAACTTATAATTAGTAGGGGTACTAATTAAATATTAAACCCAATATTATTACAGCACAAGAGAGGATTTGCTGTAACTTTAATTAAATTAATATATAATTCATTAAAATAAAGGAGATAGTGATATAATGGCAAAAGCAAGAAGACGAGTACGTGACACCTGGAAAGAAAAAGTATGGTATGAAATTTTAGCACCAGCAGATTTTGAAGAAGCAAGTTTAGGAACAAGCCCAGCTAGAGAACCGGAAATGTTAGTTGGACGTAAAATTGAAACCTCCATGCGTGAAATTACTGGAGATTTCAGTAGACAATACGTAAAATTATTCTTCGAAGTAGATCATGTAAGTGGTGAAAAAGCATACACCAAATTCACAGGCCACAAAGTAACTACAGATTACACCCGCAGTATGATTAGAAGAGGAACAAGCCGTATCGATTCAATAACCGATGCAACCACAAAAGATGGTGCAAAACTTAACGTACATATGTTAGCAATCACCGTAAAAAGAGCAAAATCATCACAACAAAAACTCATCAGAGAAACAATGACCCGAATGATTATTGAAAATGCTGCTGAAAAAACTTTAGATGAACTTGTAAAAGAAATCATTACAGGTAAATTTGCTTCAAACATATACCACGAAGCTAAAAAAATCTACCCACTCAAAAAAGTTGAAACTATAAAAACTAAAGTATTAAAGAAATAAGTTTCAACAAGGAAACAAATTAAATTATTTTTGACCTCCATCCACTTTTTTTTATTTTTTATCAAAACATATTATATTAATAAACCACAAAAATTACTATATGATACAATTAATATTCCTCATGATTTGTGTAATATTTGGAATCATAGTATACCTATCTGGTGCACTTGATTTACTAGGCTCATCTTTTGTTACAATTATTGGGATGTTTATAGTCATAACAAGAGGATTTAATTGGTTAGCAATATTATTACTATTTCTGTTTTTAGGTTCTGTATTTACTAAATTTAAATCAGACTATAAAAGACGTATAGGCCTAAAACATGAACAACGTACAGTAAAAAATGTTGTATCAAATGGAATAGTACCAGTTGTAATGGCCTTATTTGGTAACTACGCCGGATTTATAGGAGCTATAGCTACTGCTACTGCCGATACCATGGCAAGTGAAATAGGAGTGCTTAGTAAACCTATATTAATAACCAGCAGAGAACGTGTAAAACCTGGTACTGATGGTGGTATATCAGTACTTGGAACTGCGGCAGGTTTAATTGGAGCTTTAATAATAGGATTAGCAGCTTATTTCGTAAATGTATCTCCAGAACTTTCCCACAGCATACTAATAGCATTATTTGCAGGAATGATTGGATGTTTTGCAGATAGTCTTTTAGGTGCAACATTAGAACGTAGTGGGCTTTTTAATAATGAGCATGTTAATTTATCTGCCACAATAGTTGGAGCATTAGTTGGTATCATTATAATAACTATTGGAGCATGAAAAAAATGAAAGGAATTATATTTGTAATTGATGGAATGGGTGATCGCCCAGTTAAAGAATTAGATGATAAAACACCTTTAGAGGCTGCAAATACACCATACATGAACAAAATGGTTGAAGAAGGTATAACCGGAATTATGGATACTATTAGACCAGGAGTAAGACCAGGTAGTGACACAGCACACCTTACATTATTAGGTTATGACCCATATGAAGTATATACTGGACGTGGACCATTCGAAGCAGCAGGAGTTCATGTTGAAGTAAAACCGGGTGACATCGCATTTAGATGTAACTTTGCAACAGCAGAAGATGATTTAACTGTCATTGATAGACGTGCAGGTAGAATTAGTAGTGGAACTGATAAAATTGCAGACACTATCAATCAAATGAAACTGGACGATAATGTTGAAGTTATATTTAAAGAATCAGATGCACATAGAGCAGTACTTGTACTTAGAGGAGAAGGTTTATCTGACAAAATTACAGATGCAGATCCTAAACATGAAGGTAACAAACCAAAAACTGTTAAAGCATTAGATGATTCAGAAGAAGCAAAATACACTGCAGAACTTGTTAATAAATTTGTTGAACAATCATACGAAATGTTAAACGAACACCCTGTAAACCTTAAAAGAATCGAAGAAGGTAAAAACCCTGCAAATATAGTTCTTCCAAGAGGTGGAGGAGAAGTACCATCTGTAGAAGCATTCGAAGACAAATACGGTCTCAAAGGAGTATGCGTTGCAGAAACTGGAATTATCAAAGGTATAGCAAAAATTGCTGGAATGGACATAGTGGATATTCCAGGTGCAACTGGTGGAATTACAACAGATTTAGAAAGTGTTAGAGATTACATTGTAAAATATGCTAAAGATGAAAATTACGATTTCATGCTTGTGAATGTTGATGGTGCAGATGAATGTGGTCACGATGGAGCAGCATTCGATAAAAGAGACTTTATAGAAAAAATAGATGCACTTATAATGAAAGAACTTTATGAAATTGATGATATTGTACTTTTCGTTACTGCAGACCATTCAACACCTGTAGGAGTAATGGATCACACAGGAGACCCCGTACCAGTATTTATTAAAGCAGACGGATTACGTGTTGATGACATAACCGAATATGGTGAAAGACAAGCAGCAAAAGGAGGATTATGTCGTATAAGAGGTACTGATGTAATGTACATCATAAGAGACCTTATGAATGTAATTAGCAAATTCGGAGCATAATTTATTAACTCCATACTAACCCCCATTTATTTTAATAAATGAATTTTTTTTATCTATAACTTTAAAATACATCACTAAAGGAGAATGAACCTATATGACAGCAAACATACCAAAATTATTTGGAACATCAGGTATTAGAGGAGAATACCAAAAAGAAGTAACACCAGAATTAGCATTAGATGTTGCAAGAGCTTTAGCTAAATACATTGGTGGAAAAGGTAAAAAAGTAGTTATTGGACGTGACACAAGAACTACTGGAAAACTTTTGGAAAATATAATGTCTGCAGGATTACAAGAATGTGGATGTGATGTACTTATATTGGGTATGGTTCCTACTCCAACAGTAGGTTATGCAACACTAAAAAAAGGTGCTGATGCAGGTATTATGATTACTGCTTCACATAATCCCTCAAAATACAATGGAATCAAATTATGGAATGCTGATGGACTTGCATACAAACAAGATCAAGAACGTGAAATAGAACGAATAGTATTTGAAAAAGCATTTACCAAAGTGGAATGGAATAAAATAGGTAAAGAATACGATATCAGTTCATTCAAAGATGAATATGTTGAAGCAATAATAAAAATTTCAGGAATTGATTCTTCAAAACCATTGAAAGTTGTTGTTGACTGTGCTAGTGGTGCAGGTAGTGAGTTGTCACCAGAAGCATTAAGACGTGCCGGTATGAATGTTATAACATTAAATGCACAACCAGATGGATTTTTCCCTGGAAGAAACCCTGAACCTAACAGCGCTAATTTACAAGAACTAATGAAAACTGTAAAAGTTATCGGTGCCGACATTGGTCTTGCCCATGATGGTGATGCTGATAGAATGATTGCAGTAGATGAAAATGGCAATTTATCCGACTTTGATAAGTTATTAACCATAATGGCAAAAGAATTTGGTGGTACCGTTGTTACAACTGTTGACGCATCAGCCTGTCTTGACACAGAAATGAAAAAAATTGGAGGTAATGTTCTAAGAACTCCTGTTGGTGATGTCCATGTAGCAGAATGCATTAATAAAAATGGCGCTATATTTGGTGGTGAACCTAGTGGTACATGGTTACATCCAGATTTCTGTATGTGTCCTGATGGTTTATTATCCGGATTAAGAATTGTTAAATGTGTTCAAGATCATGGAAAACTATCAGAACAACTTAACTCCATAGAAAGTTATCCTACAATAAGAGAAAAAGTTACTTGTCCTAATGATAAAAAAGAAGCAGTTATGAAATGTGTTGAATCATCATTTGTTGATGAATTTGATGATGTTGAAAATGTTCTTACAATTGATGGCGTCAGAATTTCATTTACTGATGACAGTTGGGTTTTAGTAAGACCTTCAGGTACAGAACCTTATGTTCGTATCACTGCCGAAGGTAAAACACAGGAACATTTAGATAAAATAGAATCCATATCTAAAAATTTCCTTTCAAAACTAATATAATTAGTTTAATCTCCAACTCCCTTTTTTTATATTTCTAAAAACCATTACTAATTTTTTATAAAAAATCAATTAAAAAATAATTAATAAATATATCCAATTATAGAAATAATAATAATAATAATTAAATGATTATTTTTTTAGGTGAATATTAATGAAGGCAGTTATACTAACAGCTGGTGAAGGAACACGTATGCGTCCTTTAACAACCACAAGACCAAAAACTATGCTAATTACTGGTGGAAAACCTTTAATACAATACAATATAGAATCTTTAAGAGATGCTGGTATAAAAGATATCACCTTAGTTGTAGGGTACAAAAAAGAAGTAATTCAAGATTACTTTGGAGATGGTGGTGAATTGGGTGTAAACATCAATTATGCTATCCAAGATGGACAGTTAGGTACGGCTCACGCCATAGGTAGTGCAGAAAAATATATTGATGAAAGTTTCATTGTACTCAATGGAGATATAATAGTAAGTTATGACCTTATCCGTAATTTAATCGAAAAATATGCAACACGTACAAGTAACGATGTAAAATCAGTACTTACATTAATAGAAGTTGATGATCCATCAAGTTATGGTATTGTTTCTACAATGAATGATAAAATTATTGAAATTGTTGAAAAACCATGCCCTGATGAAGCTCCAAGTAATTTAGCAAACGCTGGTATTTATTTATTCGGTATCGAAATATTTGATGCTATCCGTGAAACAGAATTATCTGAACGTGGAGAATATGAAATTACGGATTCATTAGAAATTGAACTTAAAAAAGGGTATGAAATATTAGGTCTCATTTCACATGAACCTTGGATGGATGTGGGTAGACCTTGGGAATTACTAAAATGTAATGCAGATTTCCTTGAAAAAATGGAAGAGAATATTCAAGGAGAAATTGAAGAAAATGTAACTATCCATGGTCCTGTACATTTAGGTAAAAATAGTATTATCCGTAGTGGTTGTTATATACAAGGTCCTGTATTTATCGGTGATAATTGTGATGTTGGACCTAACACATATCTTCGACCAAACGCTTGTCTTTGTAATAATGTTAGTGTAGGTAATGCTGTTGAAATTAAAAATAGTATTATAATGGATGGAACCAATGTAAGTCATTTATCATATGTTGGAGATTCTGTTATTGGAGTTAACTGTAATCTTGGTGCAGGTACTAATCTTGCTAACTTAAGATTCGATGATAAACATGTTAAAGTTACTGTTAAAGGTGAAAGAATAGATTCCGGTTTAAGAAAATTAGGAGCCATCTTCGGTGATGAAGTTAAAACTGGAATTAATACAAGTGTAAACCCTGGTGTAAAAATAGGTAATGGTTCTTTTATTAATGCTGGTTGTGTTATTTATCAAGACATTGACTCATTCTCCCTAGTAACAACTGAAACCAATTTAATAGTTAAAAAATTAAAAAAAGATGATGAATAATCTTCTTAATATCCCTCTTTTTTTACGCTTTGTATTCAGTTATTAACGTAGTAGTAGTATTTCCCGATATTATTGTGGTTATATTTTTGTTTACACAATACGATGGATTGATATTTACATATTGTACTGCTTCTGCCGTACCATTGTGTTGAATTTCATGATTGTTAAAATAATCATTGAAATTATTTTCTTCGTCCAAATCATCCAATATTTCCATTCCATTAAATGACAATAACAATGAGATTACTACCAATGTTATAAGAAATGCCGTTGCAGCATAATCCCTTTTTGAATCATTTTCCAAATAGTTTTTAGGTCCACTAAATGTAGTTTCTCTTATAGGATATAACAATTTACAAGCATTTTTTGACAGTAAACCTATTAAAATTGAAGAAGAATAACCTACCACCATAGGAATTATTAATGCCGGATATAATAATGATAAGACATACAATGGAATAAAAAATATAAGAGAATGTTTATAATTTTTAGGTAGCAATATGTTTACTTGAGAACCCAATATTGCTAGAAGTAACCCATATTCAAAGTTGGGTAAGTTTAATATGTAAGATATGATTGAATACAATACTATTGAGGTTAATATTTCATTTATTTTGCTCATAATATCTTATTTAGAAATATAATAAAACGATCTATACATTAATAATGTAAACCACAACCCACTTACAATATAACGTAAGATACTCAACTGTATTCTTAAAAATAACAAAAAGATTAAAAAGGAAAGTAAAAATAAAATTACATAATTAATATTGATACTTTGTAAACGATTATTTCTAAAAGATGATTCATCAAATATTACAAATTTATTTAAGAATTCTTCATCGACAAATTCCTTGTCCTCATTAATATTAACTATTAACAAAATATTTTCCTCTTGTTCTAATTCTTTATAATTTTGTAATTCCCTTTTAGACAATTGATCAAAGTTATCAACAAATATATACAATTTTTGATCCTTAATTTCTTCTGTTATCCCCTGCAATAATTTACTTATCGTCTTGTTTTTCGTGATGGTATCATTATTTAATTTTTTAAGTATCTGTTCAAATGCTGTTTTACCTTTTTTAGGTGTTGATATGTAGACTGCATTGTATTTTGTGTTAAATTCCTTAAAGTGTTCATATAATTTTTCCTTGTAGAGTAATACATTATTGTGTTTTTCTAGTTGTTTTATTATTTTTTCATTGCTTTCATTCATTTAATATTTCCAATTCGAATTTCTTCATTTGATGTTCATTTACCTCTTCGGTACCAACATATTTTAATATGATTTTATCACCGATTGTTACAAGATTCATTAATGAATCCAATTGTTTTTTACCCCAAATATTTATTATTTCTTCATCGTTTTGTATTTTATAAAGGCTACTGTTATATTCGCCAACATTTTCTACTTTTTCAATAAACATCCCACTTATTTCATCATTGATATTAGGATGCCAAAATTTTTCTTTAGTCATCTTTAATTCTCCGTTCTAAATTGTATTTTTTCATATTACGATTATTTTTTGTCTGTTTAATTCCATTATAAGTAATTCTTAAATAATCATTTAATTCTACTTCATCCATCAGTTGGTTTAAATAAGTTTTACCCCATATCCTTACTCTTTTTTTATCATTTGTTTCAATAATATAAATCATTTGATTGGCATTTGTGTCAATTTTAACCAATACTCCTTCTAATTTATCACCCACTTCAGGGTTCCACGAATTTATTTCAATCTTTTCCCACTGAGATTTTGAATCATTTTCTTTTATTTTTTTATTTAATAAACTAATTACCAGTACCCCCTTAATTAATTTAGTGAATAAAATGAAATTCACATTATTATAATTTGTATTAAGGTTAAAAATTAGTCTAAAATTATAAAAAATATAGTATACATTTGATATATATGTAAAATATAATAAGTAATAAAAACATAGACCATATATAGTATGAAACATGTTTCCGACATAGGAAAATAATCATATTTAAAGAGGATACCTCGAAATAAATTATATATTAAAAAAATCCATAAAATTATTTTAGAAGGCTAATTATTTAAATTTATAAAATACAATAGGTGATATAATTGAGTAAAACTATTACCATATCCCCCACTTCAAGACAAGAGGGGCATGCAACTTTGTCATTAGAAGTTGACGATGAAGGAATAGTAACCACCGGACGTTATTACAGCATAACTCCTGTACGTGGAATAGAAAAGATGGTCCTAGGAAAAAGACCAGAATCTGCACCAGTAATCGTACAAAGGATATGTGGAGTATGTCCAGTAACACATACCTTAGCATCAGTAGAAGCTATTGATGATTCATTGAAAATAGAAATACCAAAAACAGCGCAAATACTTAGAGAAATGTGCTTAAATGCACATATGATAAACAGTCACGCCATACACCATTTCCTTGTGGCACCAGACTTTGTACCATCCGAAGATTACAAACAAGCAGTCAAAAACATATCTGAAATTAGAAAACAAGCACAATTTGTTGAAGATGTAATTGGTGGTGAAGGAATACATCCTTCCGACATAAGAATCGGTGGTATGGCACATAACATTACCAAAAACACAAAAAACAAAATTAAAACCAGAATAAATGGAGTAATGAACTTAATAGAAAAACATGTTGAACAGATGGCCGGATACATAGAAGCTAAAGATTTTCCAAAAGATTTAGGAAAACATGCACAACCTGTACTGGCAACAAGTAACACATATGGATCAAGACAAAACATCTCATTACAAAGCATTGATGAAATTATGCCAAATTCATGGTATGCTGATAAATATACTCCACAAGAAGATGAAGAATTTGCAGAAGAAACCATGAAAACTGCAAAAAAAATTGGAAAATCTGCTTGTTCACAAATACCCCTATATGATAATACCCCCGTAGAAACTGGACCTAGAGCAAGAGCTAAAAAATACAGAAAATTCAAAGAAGTTGGAGTTAAAGCACAACACCTTGCAAGAGCACAAGAAATGGTAAATTCAGCAGAACGAATACTTGAGTTAGTAGATAAAATTGACCCTTCAGCACAGACAATGGCTAAATTTACATTAGAAGGAACAGACCGTTTAGGTGTTGGGGTAATTGAAGGACCAAGAGGAACAAATTTACACACTGCCAAAATTTCATCTGACGGATTTATAAGTGAATATAACTGTATTGTACCAACAACATGGAACATCCCAACAATGGGTATGGCAACAGAAGGCAATCATTATGATTATGCTCCGGATGTAATAAGAGCATATGACCCCTGTTTATCCTGTGCTACCCACATGATTGTTGTAGATGATGAGAATAAAAAAGTTGTTAAAGAAGACTTTGTACAGCTATAATTGAAGGGATTGAATGTCATATAATCATGAAAATTTAATTATTGGATGTGGAAACATACTTTACGGTGATGACGGATTTGGTCCAGAAGTTATAAGATATATCAAAGAGAACAATATAAAATTTCCGGGAGATACATTTATAATCGATGGAGCAACTAGTGCCCCCCATTATATATTCACATTACCTCAGGAAAAATGGAAAAACATCATAATTATCGATATTGCATCACTAAACGAAAAATCTGGAACCATTAAAGTTTTAGATTTAGACCAAATTCGTGAAGAAGATCGTTATATGGATGTTCATGGATTATCAGCCACTTATCCATTACACGATTTAAAAGATAAAATTAACATCAAATTAATTGTAATTCAACCAGAAAACATTCCTCTGGAAATGAAAATGGGTTTAAGTAAAGTTTTAGAAGATAAGATTCCACAAACAGTAAATAAAACTATAGAAACCTTAAATTCTATGTTATCTAAATGATTATAACTATTATGATTAAGAATAAAGAAGGTGAATACCTTGTTTGAAAAACTAAAAACTATGTTAAAAAGTGAGGAGAATAAAAATAAAGCTCCTGCAAACAATACACGAAGTTCAGGAAACAAATTAAAAATTGGATACATACATCTTTCAGGATGTACTGGTGATTTAATGTCTTTTACTGAAAACTATGATGAACTGGTTGATTTATTAGATGCTGTAGACATCGTATACGGACAAACTTTAGTGGATTGTTGGGAAATGCCAAAAATGGACATCGTATTAATTGAAGGATCCGTCTGTCTTGAAGATGAACATTCCATTAAAGAACTTAAAGAAGCTAGAGAAAAATCTGATTTATTAGTGGCTTTAGGTTCATGTGCATGTACTGGTGGATTTACAGTTTATGCTAAAGGAGGTCAAAAAGCACAGCCCCAACATTCATCATTCCTAGCATTACAACACCTAGTTAAAGTAGATATGGCAATACCTGGATGTCCACCATCCCCCCAAATGATTAAAAAGGTAATATTAGCAGCAGTAAACAATGACCTGGATTATCTTGCACCATTTATGAAATTTACAGAAAATAAAGATGCATGTGGTTGTGACTTGCAAAAAAGAATTATTAATCAATCAATCTGTATTGGTTGTGGCGCTTGTGCGGCCGCATGTCCAACAAGAGCAATGACGATGAAAGATGGAAGACCCTCATTCAACTGTGACAGATGCGTAAAATGTGGTTTATGTTACTATCAATGTACACGTAGCTGGTGGCCAATAGATCAAATCAAAAAAGAAATGGGATTAGAATAAGGAGGCTTGAAATATGATACAAGATTCAGTCTTAGGACCACATCAAGAAATTTTAACTGCTAGAGCAACAGATAATAAAATCTTAAAAAAAGCCCAAGATGGTGGTATTGTAACTGCATTACTCGTATATGCATTGGAAAAGAATATTATTGATGGAACTATCGTAGCTGGAGAAGGGGATGAACCTTGGAAACCAGAACCTATCGTAGCTACAACCAAAAAAGAAATTCTTAAGGGTTCCGGTACAAAATACACAATGTGTCCCAATCTTGCAATGCTTAAAGAAGCTACACGAAGTTATGGGCTTGAAAAAATAGGAACTGTTGGAACCCCCTGCCAAGTTATGGGAATTCGTAAAATGCAAACATATCCCATGGGATTAAGACACGTTACCGACAAAATAGCTTTAATAGCGGGTATTTACTGTATGGAAAACTTCCCATATGATTCATTAAAAGCATTCATACAAGACAAAGCAGACACTACTCCCTCTAAAGTAGTGAAAATGGACATTTCAAAAGGTAAATTATTCATTAGAACTTCTGATGATGAAACCGCAATCCCTATAAAGGAAACTCATGGATATGAACAAAGCGGATGTCAATACTGTATGGATTATGTAGCAGAACTATCTGATTTCTCCTGCGGATCTGTAGGTGCAAAAGCAGGATGGTCAACAGTTATTAAACGTACAGACATTGGAGCTTCACTTATTGATAATGCCATTGAAGATGGCATTCTAGAGGTTGTTGAAACGGATGAAGGTAAATTTGGTTTGGGAATGCTTAGAAAACTATCCACCAATAAAAAGAAAAAACGACAAAAAAACATTGATAAAGCATTAGACATAGGATTAGAAGTTCCATTTACAAGGTCCAATCTTAAAGAAGATGTTTTAGAAAACAAATAACCTCCTTTTATATTTTATTTTTTAATCATCATATATTTACATGAAAAAGTATAGATTCTTTTTTAATCATAGAATAATATACTCAATAATATATTAATTACAGTAATTGACAATTGGAGACAGTGACATGAGTTTTAGAACCCGAAGAGTATTGTATGGAACACCGATTTACATGATTTTTCAATTCTTTTTATTAAAATTTCTCTTTTCATACTTTGGAGGAATAAACGATGTTTATACAATTACCCTAACATTATTATTGGGTCTGTTACAATCTGTACCAATGCTTTTTGAAGAGAAGAAATCTTCCATGATTGGTCGTTTGCTCTCCACAATATTTGGTGTTTGGGAATGGTTTTTGGTAATGATTTTTATAGATGAAGTCTTGATTTTCATAATTGGCAGATTTATAATAATTCCTATGGAAATGATAGCCCTCTCATTATTATTAATATTAATAATTGGAATTTATGCTTATTACAATGCACATAGAATCGTGATAAAAGAGAAAATATTAAAATTTGATAATTTAGAAAAGGAATATACAATTGCACATTTATCTGATGTGCATTTTGGCTCAATAAGACATAAACAGATTATAGAAGATGTTGCCAATAAATTAAAAGAAGTATCGGATATTTGTGATTTAGCAATTATATCCGGTGATTTGGCAGATGGTTCTTGTTCAGTGGAAAAAGATGATTTTTTATCATTAAAAAATGTGGACATACCCATAATTTTCACCTCAGGAAATCATGATTATTATCCTGGATTGGAAAATGTACATAAAGCTTGTAAAAATGCCGAAATAATCATTTTGGAAAATGAAGGGATGGATTATTATGATTTAAACATTTATG
Source organism: Methanosphaera stadtmanae (assembly GCA_015062805.1). Taxonomy (GTDB): domain Archaea; phylum Methanobacteriota; class Methanobacteria; order Methanobacteriales; family Methanobacteriaceae; genus Methanosphaera; species Methanosphaera stadtmanae_C. Next base: position 43,326 of record SUTQ01000001.1, on the reverse strand, counting down.
GTTTGAGTTTTAGTTTTGGTGATATTCCTATGCCAACAGCAGAAGAATTAAAAAGCTTCATTAAAGAAGATAAAATCAATATCGTGAATTATCATATCCCCAATGGATGGAATGAATTATCCAACATTGGTTTTGATCTTCAATTATCTGGACATACCCATGGTGGTCAATTTTATCCTGTTACTTCTCTGGGTAATTATATTTATGAAGGACACAATATGGGATTATTTGAGAAAACATTGAAAAATAATAAAAGAAGGTATTTACACGTTACAACAGGTGTGGGCTCAATGGATATTCCTATGAGATGGGGAACAAACTCCGAAATAGTTTTATTAAAGTTAAAAAAATAAATAAAAATAATAAAAATTAAAAGAATAAAATTGGATAAGCTGATTGTACTTTTAAATGATTTAAATATTAAAAATATTTTTAGGTATACCTAAACATTTATATACTCTTAAGTACAACATTTAATTGACTAAGAAGTTTAGGTTATCCTAAAAATTTAGCCATATGAATTATCCTACTTCTAGTCAAAATGAGTTAAATTAAATAAGACTAATAAAAACATTCTATTAAAAAAAACTATTATTCCTACAATTAAATAGTTTCAAATTTAAATCACCTATTAGAGAAAAATTTTAAAAGTCTATAACTCACCACTCCTTATAAAAAAAACATAATATAACTTGTAATAACGACAAAGAAAATAACAAAACTCCATAGGACTCTCACAAACATCCAATAAGAGTCAAAAACGAATTATTTTCTTTATCATATATTCTATTTTTTAAAAATAAATTTTAAAATGTATTTTCTATTAAAAAATTGTATTCATTCAACTTTTCATCACAAAGAATATAATTTGGAAATTCTCGTTTAATAATTTCAAAAAACTTATCATCATGTGCCAAAACAATGATGTGAGTTAATTCATGATAAACTATGTATTCTACCAACCTATCCGGAAGAAAACGTAAATTTTTAGATAAAGTAACATTTCTTAAAGTACTGCAACTACCCCATTTATAAACAGTATCCCTAAATTGAAGACGATTAACCTTAACATTCAGAATTTTTTCATATTTTTCAATATAGACATTTACCAAAGACTTCAATTCAGGCAAAGATCTTTGAATTAAATTCAAATCCTTCGTTTTATCAGATAGGATTTCTTTTTCTTTATTGTATTCCATTATTTTCCCATAAATCCAGTTGTCCTTTTTATGAATTACTTCTTCAATATTGTCCTTATTACTCTTTGGTAAAATCAGAAACAATTTTCCTTTTCTTAACTCATAACGTATGTATTTAACCTTACGATATGTCACAGAATATTCTAATTCGATATCCTTTATTTTTATTTTATGCACTTGTGTTTTTTTCATAACTATCTAACTACTATACTATTATTGCCAACAGCTTAATAAAAATTTTGAATTTCATTAGAAATAAATAAAAAAAAATAATAAGAAAACAAAAGCATATATTATAAATAGTTAGATTTTTTATAAAAAATATAAAAAGGGATACAATGAACAAGATTAAGGAAGTTGATGTGTTAATTATAGGTGCTGGTCCCGCTGGTTCTATAGCGGCAAGAGAAGCTAGTAAAAATGGTGCTAAAACTTTAATAATTGATAAAAAATCAGAAATAGGAACTCCAAAAAGATGTGGTGAAGGAATTATGGACGGAGTTCTTGAAAAAGTAGGAATTGAAGCTGATGAAAGATGGATTGCTCGCCATATTGATGGAGCTAGACTTGTAGCACCAGATAATACAAGTGCATGGTTTACTTCAGAAAACTTGGAAACACCTGCTACTGGAATCATACTTGAACGTAAAGTATTTGACAAACATGTTACTATGGATGCTATCCGTAGTGGTGCCGAAGTAATGATTAAAACAGAAGCTAAAAACATAACAAGAAAAGAAGATTACCTGCTAGTGGATATCACTAGTTTTGACAATGAATACTCTCAAATTAAAGCTAAAATAGTTATTGGTGCTGATGGTCCAGAAGGTCGTGTAGCTTCTTGGATAGGTATTAATACAAAGGTTCCTCTTGCTGAAATGGAATCCGGAGCACAGTACGAAATGACTAACCTTAAAATGGAAAAGAATGATACTATTGAATTTTACTTTGGAAGTGTAGCGCCGGGAGGTTATGCTTGGATTTTCCCTAAAGGTTACGATACTGCAAATGTAGGTATTGATGTTTCCGGAATTAAAGGAGAAAAAACTGCACTTGAATATCTTGATGATTTCATAGCAAATAATGAAGAAACCAAAGATGGACAAATTGTTGAGGTTAATGTAGGTGGAAATCCATTATGTGGAATCTTTGACAAAATAATTGCAGACAATTTTATGCTTGTAGGTGATGCAGCAGGTTGTGTAAGCCCTATTACTGGTGGAGGAATTGACACTGGTCTAGAAAGTGGTATGATTGCGGGTCAAGTAGCTGCAAAAGCTATCAAAGAGGATAATTTATCTGAAGAAAATTTACAAGAATATGCTGATTATGTTAATGAAAATATTGGTAAAAAATTCGAGAAGTTAATCACAGTACGAGATTTCATATACAACCTTGAAGATGAAGATATGAATGAATATATAGGTGCTATTGCCAAAGCAAACATCACCAAACTTTCTACAAAAGCTTTACTCAAGGCCATGATAAAAGTCTCCCCAAGAAAATTACTCAAACTACGTAAATTATTATAAACTTAACTTCCACCCCTTTTAAGTGAAAACATAATCTATTAAATCTTTATCTTCTATTTTATCCCTGTTTTCAGATTCTATCTTTTGTCCCAAAAGGTTTAATGTCAACAAACCCCACCTCAAATTTGTATAATTAACTGCAGTTTCGCTTATTTTCATAATTTGTTCGTCAGTTATAACCCCTTTTTTAAATCCCAAATCACATCGATATTTTAATATAGAGTACATTTCTTCAACAGTATAATCTTTAAATTCTATCTCATTACATTGAAGTATACTTTGAGCATTCTTTTCTAATGAATATTTGAATGATATGTTATTTACTATTATGATTATTGCCATATTTGAATGATAAAATTCATTAGCTCTTAACAATTCGTTGATTAGCTTGTTTGAATCTGGTTTTGAAAGATAATTCAAATCATCCAAAACCAATATGAAAGATTCTTCTTCTAGTTTTTCCATTATTTCTTCCTGGATAATTTCAGTACCTATATTATTTTGAGGTGGAAAACCAAACAACACCCTAAATATTTGAAAATAACATTTTCGTGCAGTGTTCTGAATATTACAATTAAGATAACACGTTTTTATATCTGTATACTGTTCAATTTCGATTAAAGCATGTTTTATTACTGTCGTTTTCCCAGTACTGGAATTTCCCATAAGAATAGTATTTAACACCTTGTTGTTTGTCAATAAAGGTTTTATATTAATTAATATACTTTTTAATTCTTTATCCCTACATTGTATTATTTCTGGAAAGTAATCTATATTGAATATTTCCTGATTTCTAAATACAGAATCATCATTATTCATTATTTCTTCAAATATACTCATTTTTCACCACCCTCCCTTCTTTTAATATATCAATTTAATTTAATTTTCTCTATTGATAATTAGTAAAATATCTTATTTAAAAGAAACCGGGTCTTGATAAGTACTCAACTACTTCGTTATATACTAAAAAAACCATACCCTCCCCCAGAGTTCGAGAGAATACGAGAGAGTGTGTGAGAGTCTTCAAATCATTTATAAAGAACTATTTCTAAATAATAATACATACCCCGATAATAATTTAAATATTATCCAAAAATAACACAAATAAAACATAAAATAAGAAAAAGGAGGGAAATAAAATGAAAAATTATGAGAAAAAATATGAAAAAAGAAAAACTTTGAAAGTTAATGAAAACAACGATATCGATTCAATAATAGAAATATTTCAACGGTTTGGAAGCAAATATAATGTAATAACTACAACATTAGATCCAAACATACAATACCAAACAAATAACCTTAAAATAACACAAACTCATACCAGCACGATATCCAAGACAGATTTAAAGAAAATGATTAAAAAATTAGAAAAACAAGGCCCCATAACACTAATCATAATTGAAGACTTGAAAAAAAGCAATGAAAATAAAGACTTAAACAAAAAAATTAAAATTTTAAACAATTTAGAAAATGTTACAACAAAAAGAATTCAACAAAAAGACGCATTCAAACTCTTAGACAAGTTAATAAAAGAGGCATGAAAATGAACCATAAGAATATTTACAAACAAAATGGCAAATATGTTATAAAAAAGAACATTTATTGCAAAAGCATATATTATGGAACATTTGATAACTTAACAGACGCTATTGAACAAAGAAATATTCTTATTAAAAACAAATGGCATAAAAATGCAACAACAAACTATCCAAAAGAACAACGTTTTCCGAAATATCAAGTGAAAAAAACAGAATGTGGTTATTTGGTTTTAAACAAGAAAACCGGAAGAACATTTGGAACCTATAAAAACTACGAATATGCTAATATTATAAAGAAAATATTACCATTTTATGGAAATGAGATTAACATTAGACAAATAGAGAATGTAGCCCACAAGGAATTTTACAAATATATCACATACAATGAAACAAAAGGCAGATACCATGTAATTTATGAGGGTTTCGTTAGAAGCACGCATAGACGATTAGAAGATGCTCTCTACGAAAGAGATTTGATTATAAAATATGATGGAGATGAAGAGCTAATGTGTGAAGATCCTACAATAATACATGATTACAAAAAAGAGAAATTACCTTCCTTTGAACATGAATGTGAAAACATAAGATATAGAGACGAAAACAAAAATAAATATCAGTTAGAAAAACAAATCCGCAACCATAAAATTGTAATAGGCTCTTATCCAACATATGACTTGGCTTGTCTAATAAAAAGATATCTTGACAGTAAAAAATGGAAAAGTGATGCAGTTAAACACATAATAAAAACTACCCGAAACATCCATAAAAGAGACAAATACATACATAAACGGAATGGATATTTTTATATAGAACGTAAAAATGGAGATAATATAATAATTTATGCAAAATATAAAGATATTGATTTAGCACGCCATGTAAAGAATTATTTGGCCATGAATAATTGGCATAAGAAATTTATAAAAAGATACGAGAAAAAATATTATCTAAATAAAGTTGAAACGGAATATTATTATGATTCAACCGATTTTTTCATAGGGGTAACCTAATGAATATAATCTTCAGATTATTTTTCTTTACTTTATAAAATATCCCCAATACTACAATTTATTACAAATTCTTGTAATCATTAAAAATATCTTAAAAATAGAATAGGTAATACCATTAAATAACATAAATATCAGAATACTTGTTATTTAACTGATTGTATTACTTAATTCACAACCCATTTAATTATTTATTGGCACTCTTTGTTCAAAAAATACTTTCTGTGAATAACTTCCATCAGCATTTTTTTGTTCTGGATTAAATTTTTCTTCATATATTTTTATTTCTACTTCCTTAGGAACTTTTGAAGAATCATCATTTGTTCTATTAAGTGTTTCGTTGATGTTAAAAGTCCCATCAGTTATATTAGTCATTATTGTAGACCCTGTAGCTATTACCTCATTATCTTCAGAAAATAGAGTGTACTCAAGATCTAAAAATTCAAAATTTCGTACTGAACGTAACATGAAGAATAAATCGTATTGTGTACCATTAGCATCTGTTTCTTCAACATTTAAATCAGTTATCCCCAAACCAGTATTATAAAACATTGTTGAACCTATATAAAATAGCATGAGCATTGCAATAACTAGTACTATCATTTGTTTTTTATCCACATTCATCCCACCAATAAGTTTTTTAAAAGTTTAATAAAATTTTATAACATTTCAATATTTCATTAACACTTACTATAATATTATACTTAATCTGTTAAATAATATAATATTTAATGAAAAAAAAAAATGTTAAAACAGGATATGATTATTCTTTTTTAAAGTCCGATAACATAACATAATTTTTATAATGATTATAAAAAGCTCTTTTATATCATTAAAATAATAATTGAAGAATAATTAAAAGCTTTTCAAATTTTAAATTAAAGTAATATTTAAATATTTATAGAATACAAAACATAGTATTTACATAGCTTGTTAAATATAAATGTTGTTTTATGGGGATAACAGACTTGACATTTATATCCAAAAAATAGCTTGTATTAGGTTAAGAATGCGATGACAGATGCAATTAAATACTTAAGGGCATACAATTTTATTTTTTTATTTGTTTTGTTAAAAAATGTGCATCAAGTAGACTTCTAAATTAAATTCTTAATCTGAGAATTATTAATCGGAGACATATGAGATGATTATTAGAGGAAATATTTTAAATGTATTTACTGATGAAATATATCCTGGAGAAATTAAAATCGAACAAGGAATAATTCAATCAATAAAAGAAGTGGATCAATACTTCACAGACATAATAGTTCCCGGTTTTATTGATGCTCATGCACATATTGAAAGTTCTATGTTAACTCCTTCAAGATATGCGGAAATAGCATTAAAACATGGGACAACAGGAGTTGTTTGTGATCCTCACGAAATAGCAAATGTTCTTGGAATGGAAGGTGTTGAGTATATGATTAATGATGCTAAATACGCACCATTAAAATTTTTCTTCACTGCACCTTCTTGTGTACCTGCTACCCAATTTGAAACAAATGGTGCTTCACTAGATAGTTTTGATGTGGAATCCCTACTCAAAAGGGATGATTTTGTTGCTTTAAGCGAAGTAATGGATTATATCGGAGTTATTAATGATGATGAAGAATTAATCAAAAAAATTGATGTTGCCAAGAAATATAACAAACCTATTGATGGTCATGCACCATTACTTACTGGCGAAGAATTACAAAAATATGTCATGCATGGTATTTCAACAGAGCATGAATGTTCCAGTAAAGCTGAAGCTCTTGAAAAGAAACGTTTAGGTATGAAAATTATGATTCGAGAAGGGTCTGAATCCCACATGCTCGAAGAAATGATTAACACACCTTCTGATTTTATAGTAACGGATGATTTAAAATCTGATGATTTAATACAAGGACATCTGAATATACGTTTAAGAAAAGCTGTTGATTTAGGTATGGATCCTTTTGATGCTATCAAAATGGTTACAATCAATCCTGCAGAACATTATAATCTAAATTGTGGTAGTATTTCACCAGGAAAAAGTGCAGATTTGGTTTTTATTGACAATTTAGATGATTTTAAAGTTAATCGAGTTATTGTTAATGGTAATACAATCTTTAAAAAACAGAAAATATTATACAGAGCAAATCCATTACCTTTAGAAACTACTCTTCACGTAGATTTCAAAAAAACAGAAGACTTTGATGTTAAAGCCCAAAACCCAAACCATAAGAGTGCTGTCGTTAACGTCATAAATGTTGTACCAAACACTATAATCACTAAAAAAGGTAATGCCAAATTAACAGTAGATAAAGGCACAATTATCCCATCAGTATTTGAAGATGTGCTTAAAATTAGTGTTATTGAACGTTATGGTGGAAATACTATTTCAAATGCTTTTATTAGTGGTTTTGGTATTAAAAATGGGGCTATAGCTTCAAGTGTAACTCATGATTCACACAATATTATTGTTGTCGGTACAAATAGTGAATATATGGCTGAAGCTACAAATAAGATAATTAAAAATAAAGGTGGACTTGTTGCTATAAGTAATAAGGAAGAACTCGAATTAGCATTACCAATTGCTGGACTTATGAGTGATAAACCAGTAAATGAAGTTGCTAAAACATCAACTCAATTAAATGAAATAGTTGAGAGGATGGGTTGTCCTTTAGAAAGTCCTTTCTCAACATTATCATTCATGGCTTTACCCGTTGTTCCAGAACTTAAGATTACAGATAAAGGATTATTTGATGTTAATGAAAATAAATTTATAGATTTAATAACACACGAAGAATAAATTTATTCTTTTAATTCTTTTTTTAATAGATTTAAAGAATCTAAATGTTTCCCATTACCTGTTTTTCTTATTATCCTTTCGGAAGAATTTATTTTTTCAATAAAATTACTTTTCGCATCTACATCCATAAGATCATATCTTGAAAAATCAATAAGTAGTTCCATAATTTTATTAGATGCTCTATTTATTATAGGTAACGTTTCCTTATGTTCAATTATTTTTATCGGTTCTGCAATTATTGTTGTTGTTATATTTTTCCCATAATTGTCCTCAATTACACTTACACTAGAATTTGAAATTTTACATGGAATTTCATAATTAATTTCGTTTAAAAATTCTTCATAATCCAAATTAGATGTTAATGCTTTAGTGAACATAAGAACATCTTGTAAAAAATATACCGTGAATACAAGATTATTTTTAATATTTAAAAAGGTTTTGTTAGGAAACAATTTTAAAACAAACGAATTATTTTTAATTTTTAAACCGAAAGGTTTAACATTTAAAGATCCATCTTCATTTTTAGTGGATATTAATACTTCATATACCATATCCTCTTCAAAATTATCCAAAATAGTCATAAATTCTACCTTATTGATGATATTTATTAATGTTATTTAATCTGTTGATTACTTAATATACAAACAGATGATAATCAATAAAATGATTAGTTTTAGCAATATTTTGAAAAATATTGATGTTAAAATAGCTGCACAATACAACTAATAACAAATTATAATATTATCTAATTCTATAATATTATATATAAACAGAAGTAATATATAACAGATTTATAAATTATCAATCATGTTTGTTATTTAACTGATTTTATAATTGAAACGGGAATTTAATATGAGCATTGTTATTATTAATAATTTTGGACAATACAATCATAGAATATCCAGAACTTTAACCTATTTGGGAATAGAAAATAGATTAGTTTCCAATGAAACAAGTTTAGAAGATATTGAAGCTATGAATCCTGAAGGTATCATTTTAGGTGGTGGACCTTCAATTGAAAGAATAGGTAACTGTGAAGATATTATTAAAAATATAGATGTACCAATATTGGGCATATGTTTAGGACATCAAATTATTGCAAATGTCTTTGGTGGTGAAACTACCTCAGCAGAAATAGAAAGTTATGCACAAATAGATTTAAACATAGAAAAACAGGTTGGTATATTCGAAGGCATCGGTGATTCATTAAAAGTATGGGCTTCACATAAAGATGAAGTCATAACATTACCAGATGACTTTGAAATATTAGCAAGTTCATCCAAATGTGCTATTGAATCTATGAAACATAAAGATAAAGACATTTATGGAATTCAATTCCATCCAGAAGTTCAACATACCCCTAGAGGTGGAGAAATATTTGAAAACTTCTACAAATTATGTAAAGAATAAGGTTGTGTGAATAAAATGATGATGGATACTAAAGAGTTTATAGAAGAATCAATAAAAAACATCAAAGAAGAAGTTAAAGATGAAAAAGTTATAATTGCATTGTCTGGTGGAGTAGACAGTAGTGTAGCTAGTGTACTTGCATCCGAAGCAATTGGGGATCAACTTGAAGCAATATTCGTAGATCATGGTTTATTAAGAAAAGGAGAAGCAGAACAGGTTGAAGAAACATTCAAAGACAGACTTAACTTCAAATTAATTAATGCTGAAGATGAATTTATAGCAGCACTTGCGGGTGTAAGAGATCCTGAGAAAAAACGTGAAATTATTGGCCATAAATTCATAGAAGTCTTTGAAAGAGAAGCTAAAAAATCAGGGGCAAAATTCTTATTACAAGGAACCATTGCACCAGATTGGATTGAAAGTGAAGGAAAAATTAAATCTCACCACAATGTAACCCTTCCCGATGGATTAGTCCTTGAAATAATTGAACCTTTACGTGAATTATACAAAGATGAAGTAAGAGAAGTTGGTAAAGAACTTGGACTTCCTGATGCAATTGTTCACAGACAACCATTCCCAGGACCTGGTTTAGCTGTAAGAGTACTTGGAGACATTACTAAAGAAAAACTAGAAATCTGTAGAGAGGCAAATGCAATTCTTAACAAACATGTAGAAGCAGAAGGATTACATAAAGACCTATGGCAGTACTTTGTAGTATTAACAGACAGCAAAGTAACTGGAGTAAAAGGGGATCAAAGAGACTTTGGATACTTAGTTGTTATAAGGATGGTACAATCATTTGATGCTATGACAGCAAATGTACCTGACATTCCATGGCCATTCCTACACAAAGTTTCACAAGAAATCACGGCAAACGTTCCTGAAATAACACATGTATCCTTGTCTTTAAGTAATAAACCACCTAGTACCATTGAATTTGAATAAATTCATACCCACCTACTTTTTTTAACTATTTCTATTATAATTCATAAAAAGTGATTTAAATGAGAAATCTAATTTCAAAACTAATAACTTATAAAAATATAGATGAACCTATATTAACTAATTTATCCACAATATTTGGGGCCTTTGAAAATGGAAACTATGATAAAAACGAATTAATTAATGATATTTACACCCAAATAAACAGTTTACTTACCCTTGCAACCACATATGGCTTCAATAAAAACTTATGGCATAACTATTTAGCATATATTTTAGCAACTACTGAAACTCCATTCACTTTAGTATCCGAGAAAGTGGGTAAAACAGATGGAAGCGTAAACGAATTTGTTAAACATGACTTTAAAATATTCCTCGAACTATTTAACTATGATTTTACCAATATTGAAAAAGAATTAAACATTGACTGTTTTAGCATTATATCCAATTATGATGCAATAATTAAAAAGGAACAGTTGTTCAATAAGGACGTTAGTCTAAAAGTACAGGAATTAAGTTCAAACATCGAAAAAGCAAGAAACGAAGATGAAATGTTCGACATCGTAACAGATTTCTATAAGAAGTACGGTGTTGGAAAGTATGGATTAAATAGAGCATTCCAATTATCACACGATAAAAATAAAGAGTTTATAATACCAATTACTTCCCTTGATGATGTTGTTTTAGATGATCTTGTAGGATATGAACTTCAGAAAAAAAAGTTGATTCACAACACAGAATCATTTGTAAATGGTAAAAAAGCAAACAATGTGCTGTTATACGGTGATGCAGGTACAGGTAAAAGTACAAGCATCAAAGCAATATTAAATCAGTACTACTCAAAGGGACTTAGAATGATAGAAGTATATAAACATGAGACCAAGTACCTATCTAAAATAATATCAGAGATAAAAAATCGTAACTATAAATTCATTTTATATATGGATGACCTTTCATTTGAAGAATCTGAAAGCGAATATAAATACCTTAAGGCACTGATTGAAGGAGGCTTGGAAACAAAACCAGATAACGTACTGATTTATGCTACATCAAACAGAAGACATCTCATTAAAGAAACCTGGAATGAAAGGGTCAACACTTCCTCCATTCAGGAAATGTATCACTCAGATACTATACGTGAAAAACTATCTCTTGCAGATAGGTTCGGTATTACAATTGGATACTATAAACCTAGTGTGAAAGAGTACTTTGAAATTGTGAAAACATTGGCTAAAAAGTATCCTGAAATCGAATTAAGTGATGAAGAATTAGAACATGAAGCCAATATTTGGTTAAGAACCCATGGAGCTCAATCTGGTCGTACAGCAGAGCAATTTATTTATTATTTATTGGGAAAGTATTAACTCTCCTATTTAACTAAAAATGAATTTTAATTTTTTATTTTATTTTTTCCCATGTATTTTATTGTTATTTCAAATTTATTAAGTTTCCTTTTAGAAAAATTTTTAGGTATACCCAAACCTTTATATAGTTTAGAGTACAACATTTAATTGACTAAGAATTTAGGTTTTCCTAAAAATTAATTATATCCTATAGAAACCTAACTCTTAGTCAGATAGCCGAGTTAAAAATTGACATAAAAACAGACCACTCAAAAAAAATATATAACATTATTTTATGAATAAAAATAGTAATAATTAAATCGCCTATTATAAAAAAAGATTCTGATATAGTCAATTAACTCAACCACTCCTTATTGACATAATAGAAAAACAAAAAGAAAATAAAACTAACCATATCCTAAAAACTAGAAATTATTTTCTTTTTTGTAAATTAAATTTTTTTTAATATCTTTTTAAACCAGTATTTATTTTTAAGCATGTTACTCATTTTATAATAATCAAATTTAAAAGCTTATCATATTCAACCAACATTGAAAATCAGATATTTTTAATGCACTTTTTATCGTAACTTAACTAAAATTAATTTTACAGATTATTCCATAGAAAAATTAAAGTTAAATGTAATACATAATATCATTAGAAAAAGTTTGTTTTTAGATTAAATCTTTATCATTATCTAAAAACCTAAAAAATTTTACAATGAAATTCCACTATTTTTATATGTAAAATAAGGACAGAGTTATATTTTTTTTATTATATTGGATTGGATACTATGAATATTGAAAAGTTAGTTGGTAATACACCAATGATAAAAATCAATTATGATTATGAAGGAAAACAAGGAAGCATATACACAAAACTTGAATATTACAATTATTCTGGAAGTATAAAAGACAGAATTGCATTATATATTATCCAAAAAGAACGAGAAAATGGCAATTTACATGAAGATCAAAGCATTGTTGAAGTAACAAGTGGAAATACAGGTATTGCTTTTAGTGCTATTGGAGCACTTTTTGGTCATGATGTTCATATATTTATGCCGGATTGGGTGAGTTTAGAAAGAAGAAAACTCATTGAAATGTATGGTGCTCATGTCCACTTAGTATCCAAAAAAGAAGGGGGATTTAAAAAAGCATTAGAATTGGCAGAAGATTTTGCAATAGAAAATAATGCATACAGACCGCTTCAGTTTGATAATGAATTGAATGTAGAAGCCCAATATAAAACAACAGGTCAAGAAATCATTGATGCCCTTCCCGATGTAAATGCTTTTGTTTCAGGAATTGGAACTGGTGGAACTTTAATGGGAATTGGAAAAAAAATAAAAGAAAACAATCCTAATTCAAAAATATTTGCATTAGAACCATCCACATTATCAATACTTAAAATGGGTATGGTGGAAGGAAGCCACATGATTGAAGGAATTGGAGATGATTTCATTCCAGGAATCGTTGAACAAGACATAATCGATGATATCATTTTAATTGAAGATTTAGATGCTATCAACATGGCAAAAAAAATAGCTAAAGAATTTGGTTTGGGTATCGGCATTTCTGGTGGAGCCAATTTTTTAGCTAGTGTTATAATGGACAATTCAAATTTAAAGATAGCTACTGTTTTCCCAGACGATAATAAAAAATACATAACAACAAAACTATCTGAAGAAATTGATGAAAACCCAGAATTGATTTCCAATAAAATAAAACTTGTTGGTTTCGAAGTAATTTAAATACTACTTCATAATACTGAATAGAAATAACAAAATTAGCACCAAATACCAATACTTATCCAATTTTTTATTTTAGAGTTTTACTCTTTAAACTATTTTTATATATATATATTCAATTTAATACAACACTTTAATAAGAAATTACATTCTAAAAAATTTAAAAATAGAAAAAATATCACAAAATTATTAATAAAAAAAAAAGATTTGAAATGATTTAATAAATCATCCACTTAATTCTTTGTTTCTTTCAATCCCCATCATTAATGAATCATACAATGATTTTCCACTATTCAATCCATTAAGTATTGCTTGAGTTATGCCACCCGGTGTTGCGAATCTAGAAATGAATTCTTCCTTGTTTTCTTCAGGCACCAATTTTTCACATTTTTTAGCAATATCCCTGAATTCTGGAAAATCTTTTGAAATTTTATCTATTGCTTTAATATTGTCCTCAGACATTGGATCTACCCTACAGTATATTGCAGGCAAACATCCTGCTATAGCAATATAATCCATTTTTTCTTCTTCATCCACAACCACATAGTCAATATCCAATAATCCAAATAATTCTTCAGCTACTTCATTATCACCATAAACTCCGGCAATAGCTTCTGAGTTGGTTATCGTATCAGGTCCCGTTGGTATTATGCGTACAACATTGTTTGAACCAGTCTGTTTTTTAATTGCATCTGTTGTAATTCCAGCCATAAATGAGATTATAAGTGTATTATTTGTTAAGTTAAAGTCACCTATTGGTTTAAATGATTGTGGTGGCACAGATAAAATTAGTATTGATGATATCTTAACAATTTCTGCATTGGATGAAATCATGTCAATTAAATTATTGTCTGAGATATCACTGAATGTAAAAATAGAACCATTATATGTTAATTTAATATTATCATAAGGATAACCTTTTTCTAGTAATTTAAGTATTAATGCCCGACCAATATGTCCTGCACCAATAACACCGATTTTATTTTCAAACAACTTTTCTTTATTCATAATAAGTATTTTGTTTTTACAAATATTAATAATTGAGAAAAAAGAGATAAATAATATTGAATAAGGAGGTTGATTTTCTATGATAGATAGCAAATACCAATACCTGAAAACAATCACTAAACAATTATACAATATGAGAACAAAAGACATTGGTAAGGAAATTGATGGAACAACACCTCCTTCAGTATTTATAGGAAGTTACAATTATCCCAAAGTTTTTGCCGGACCATTGCTAGCACCTAGTTTTGATGATTCTGCAATAATGGATAAACCAGAAGAGTGGATAGCTACAAACGCTTCCCAACAGGATATAATTGGTTACAGATTAAACTTAGTACGGGGAAAACAGACGATTGGAATAACTGATTTGGAAAACAATTACATCGAAAAATTACAGGAAATTTCCATGGCTTCAAAATCCATAGCAAGTGAAGCAGAGTTTAATAAAAAGCCTGTGGGAATGACATTCAGTGCAGAAAACGCCCCTCATGGACCTAGTGCAGAACTCAAAAAGTTTGACATTGACAATGTGAAATGGGATCATCAACTGGAAAAAACATTTTATGATACTGACCTTAAAGCGGCTGATGCCGTTGAAATATTGCATAATAAAGATGTACCATTTTCTCAGATTCAAAAAGCATTTTCTGTAGGCACCATGGGTGAAAAAAAGAACAGGAAACTGGTTCCCACACGATGGTCAATAACTGCAGTTGACAGCACTATTGCAGACAGATTATTATCTAACGTGAGACACTATGATATCCTAGACATATTTAGAGTATATGAGTTTGAAAGTCTAAACAATTATTATGCAATACTGGAAATGCCTACACAATGGCAGTATGAATGGATGGAAGCATTTCTTGATGTTAAAGGAAAAGGTAGCATGATTTTCACTGATTGTGAACACAACAAAGGAAAGAAAGAATATTCACGTGTAGGTGGATGTTATTACACTGCAAAAATGGCAATACTTGAACAATTAGAAAAAGATAAATTACAGGCCGGATGCATAGTATTCAGAGAAGCAAATGAAGATTATATTCCATTAGGTGTGTTTAATGTAAGGGAAAACATAAGACATGCAATGAAAACAAAACCTAAAGAATTTGAAAGTATGAAAAAATCATTGGATTACATTGAAACAAAATTAAAATTGACAGTGAACGATTTTAGAAAAGCCAGCCAATTGTTAGACGAAGTATTAAAAGAAAGACAAACAACATTGGATCAATATTTCTCTTAGGAGTATAATATGTTAGAATTTAAGAAAATAAGCGAGGACACTCTTGAAGTAATGGAAGATGCAATTGGAAGTAATAAGGATTATTATCCAATAGCTACTGAAAATATAAATAACCTGTTGGGTGGTAAAAATATCCACATCCTAAATAGTGCCAATAGTTGTCTTTTGGTCATTGCTGAAAAGATAGAAGAACCTGTATTGGTGGTTGATCAGGGAGGATGGAAAGGTTTTATAAAAAGTTGTGAAATCTTTGACAAAAAAATAGAATATATTACAACAGATGATGGTCTTATAAATATTGAAATTTTGAACAAATATTTTGAAGAGCATGACATTAAAACATTTTATATTACAAGCTTAAGTGGATATACTGCAAAACAACCTTTAAAAGAAATTCAAGAAGTATGTGACATACATAACGTGTTGCTTATTGTGGATATTTCAGGATCTGTTGGTGATGGGGAATTAAATAAATATGGAGACATACAAGTATCATCCACAGGAAGTCCCAAAATTGTTAATGTAGAAAATGGTGGATTCATAAACGATGTAACGGGAAAATTAGAATTAAACAAATATCTCTTAAAAACTTTAAAAGCAGATAACATTACATGTGCTGCCATTTCTAATGAAATAGAAAAGGCTGTTGAAATAGAAGAAAAAACCATTTGGGCAAACAGATATTTAAAAAACATATTATTCGAACGATTATCTGATGATGAAATCCATAACATCATACATCCCCATTCCCTTGGGTTAAACACAATGATTACCGTCCAAAGCAAGAGCAAGGCAAAAAAGTTAGCATACAATATAAGACAAAGATTGGAAATCAATGGAAACATTATTACAACCGGACCCAATTACAATAGAATAAAAAAGGCATCCATAATAATAGAAGTTAAAAATTTGGATGTTGAATCGTTAACCCAAGAGAATATGGATTATCTCGGAGATATTATAATTGAAGAAATTGGAAAAGAATAAAAAAGAAATTAAGAAAAAACTACTTTCAATTAAAAAAAAAATTACTTGAAATATTAATTATTTTTGGATACAATATGCAAATGAATACATCACAAGTAAAAAGCATATCTTAAAAAGATATTAATAATATAATTATATGTAATAATACTATAAAATATCAGAACCAAATCCGGAAAGATAACCATGAAAATTGCATTGATTCCAGAAGGAGGAGTACTACTAACAAACTTAATATTCAAAAACGGTCATACACCCCTTCAAATATACAATATGTCACCACAAAAAGCCAGAGAAAAAGATCCCTACGATGAGGAAATAATTGATTATGATTCACCTCTATACCACTTAACCGGACATACCGCGCAGAAGGGAAATAAATATGTTGGAAATGAAGTGCCTTCTGGAATCAAAGGAAGACTTACACTGGCAGACCATATAATTCAAGAAGCTGAAGCAGTCATAATCTTAGGTAGGGCACCAAAAAATAGGACAAAAATGTATGATAGACTAAATAGTACAATTTTATTATATGGAGGAGTTGGAACTGGAAACTTTCCAAAATTCTTATTATATCAACTTAGGAAAAAAAGGATACCTAGATTAGAAATGGCATATCCAACAAATAGGGATGAACTTATAAAACTATTTGAAAGAACAAACACATTCCTACAAAATGTTGAAAAGTATCCTAAAGACTATGTTTCAAATGAGGATAATTTAACAACTGATGGAATTCCACCAAAGAAAAAAGTAAAAATAGAAGAGTTTGAAGAGATAGTTAAAAATCTAATGAATAAAACTTAATCAACTTCTAGGATGTAACATTAATCTTTTTATTGTAAACCTGCTTGTGTTTATTTGAACCTTCAGTATCATTTAAAAAATTATCATATACCCTTATTTCAAGACTATTAATTTTTAAAGATGTTGAATCTGTATTGTTGCCAAATTCTGTGATGTTAATCTGTGAGGAGATTGTATGAGTTCCCAGATATACATCTTTAAGTATCGATGAAGAATTGGTTATGACCTTCTCGTTTTGATCATATAAAATATATTCACATTTTAATTCATTGAAATTTCGTCCTAACCTCAAATAATATGTTAAGTTATACACTCCTTCGTTATTACCATCTTGTTCTAAATTAACATCAGTAACACTCATACCCGAATGATCGGACAATAAAAAAATAGTAACTGCAAGTAAAACTGTGATAAAAATAACTATTACAGGTCCCTTCTTGTTTTCCAATTATATCACCCATATAATATAGTATATTTAGATTTAAGTATATTATATTATGTGTAACTGAATTAAGAAGTATTAAAATAAATATAAAAATAGTAAAAATTATTGGTGATTAATTTTTGTGTTGATTTTTTCTATAATAATCTGAGTCCATCTTGATCTATCGAAAATGTTATATTCGTTCATTGTTATCCCCCATTTTTTTCAATTATTAAAAGTCCAAATTAGTCTCAATTGAGTTAATACTTTTAATTAAATTTGAATTTTTAAGTAAACTTTAATTGATTAAAATATATTTTAATTTACCTATACCCCTATAGGTATATACAATAATATACATTATACAATATATAAACATTAAGATAAAAACATTAAAAAATACTTTAAAAAATATTAAATAAAAAAGAAGATATCCGAACTTATGAAAAAATACATCCCATAATACAATTAAAACAAACTATTTATAAGCTACGACACATAGCCATTCATGTGAATTATGATGTTCATCATCAAGATTAACCATATCAAAAGTATCCTCTTTTTGGGAAATAGTGACCTCTTCACCGATATACGTTTTTGTAATTTCTACACTATCACGAATATTTCTGATAATGCTAACTACTTTTTTGAAACCTACCTTAAACAGGAAGTCTTTGAATTCATACTCATCATAAGCATTCAATTCAACTTCTTTCTTCAATTCAATTAACTCATCGGTGTAACCATTAGCCCCCTGTACAATGACAAATTTACCCTCATTTTTTAATAAACGTTTAATTTCTTTGAATGCTTTTATTATATCAGGCCAATAGTATATTGTTGCACTAGCAGTAATTACATCGGCAGTTCCATCATGCAATGGCACATCAACCACATCTGCTTTAATTACTTCAATTTTTCCACTGTCAACTTCTTTTCGATTAAAATCAATGGATTTTTTAACGCTAGTTGAACTATAATCCACCCCTATTATTTTACCCTCTTTAGCTATTTTACTATATCTTTGAAGATTTATTCCCCCACCACATCCAATATCTACAACTATGTCATCTTCTTTAATTGGTGTGTGTTTTAAGGCCCATAATGCCATTGGTGTATGATTTTTATTCATATTATCCAATATTTCTTCTCCAACTTTGCCTTCAGGTTTTCTGATGTTTTGCATATATCTCACCATGTATTACTTGTTTGATAATAATTATTATACTATTTAAAAATAATCACTTATATCATTAACCAAAGAAACAGAATATTAAAAGAAAAGAAAGAAATTAAGAACATAAAACGAAAAAGACAACAGAATCTATTAAACACTTAAAAAGGTATGTTAACTAACAAATGGCGATATGAAATGAATAGCAAAAAATAATTATTCTTCTTTGCTTAACATTTTAACCATTTCTTCAATAGGCTTGACGAGTGCATTAACTTTAACATCTGCCGGTGAAAATAATCCGAAAACAAGATTATACTGGAAGGAATAGAGTTCAATATTCTGATGGCTATATAAAAAAACAATACAAAAAGCATAGTAAATGAAACAAGAAACACTGGAAATAAAAGTTTTATTTTAAATCAGATAATTTATGAAAACTATGAAAGTAAAGAAATAATAATATCTGTTGAGACTACGAAGATTTTGATGTTGATGCCAACATGTTGTATAAAATTTGTGAAGGTAATACTAAAAAAAGCATGATGGGATATCTTGGTCATATAAGTCAAAATAATACTCCACCAAGTTTACTTATGCATTTAATCATAGAGTGGTCCCAATAACTACTCATACTGAACATCGAATTATGAAATTCTTGTAGTGGAAGATGCATAACAATAAATAATTTTAAGTTAAGAATATTTTAAAAAAAAAAAATTAAATAAATCTTTTCTTAACTTCTCAAAGAATCAATAATAGACCTTAGCACAGTTATCAGACAACAAATACTAATTGCAACAGGATAACCCAATAAAGCAATTGCAAAACCAAATACGAATATAATCAGTGGCATTTTTAATGCTGATTGAATACTAATTACCTTTCTTAAATGAATTTCATTATCTTTATTGAGTTCCAATAATGACTTTGACATTACAGCCAGTATAAGATCAACTATTATAAAATCCAAACCATACAAAACCTGAGGAACTAATGAATTAGGATTATTTGCCACAAAAGTTGTCAAATATGGCACTAAAGAGAATACTAGCATTAAAAAAATATTTAACCAAATAATTTTAGTATTAATTCTATCAACATGATTATAAATCAAATGATGATACTGCCATAAATTAGCGCAGACCAAAAAACTCACCAAATATGCAAAATAATTAGTTTTCAAAGACCACATTGCCACTAATGATGGAAATGCTGGTTGTGGTAATTCCAAAACAAGTACGGTAACAATAATTGCAATTATTGCATCATAAAATGCTTCGAGCCTACCAGTATCCATGAGATTTTCAGTATTCATAGTTTAATGTTTATCTTTTTAAAAATATATTTTTTATATTTTCAGAGCAAAAATAGAAATCAATTGAAAAAAGAATAAAAAATGTAAAAAAGAAGAAAAATGAGTAAATGAAATAATATTACAAATGCATATCTATAAGGAATTTAACCATATTTTCTACACCTATTGTAATAGACAATAACATCATAATTACAGAAATGGAAAATACAACAAGCCAAAGACCCACATTCCATTTTATAACTTTAAGTCCATCCAAAGTATAAATAGGCAATAAGTTGAATGCTGCTAAAAAACTATTAACAGAGAACCCTACACCAGAAATTAAAAATATTAACTCGAAAACCGATGAATTTGACTTTAAGGGAGCTGTTAAAGCTGCTATTGCCAGAAATATCAAAGCAAAAATCGTGTTTGCCATTGGTCCTGCAAGTGCAATTTTACCCACTATTTCATCAGATAAGTTTTCTGCATAAATCTTAATTTCACCAGGTGCTGCAAATACCAACCCAAAAAATGCTGAAACTAGTGCAATTAATAATCCTATAGGCCATGCTTTAAATTCCGCCTGATAATCATATTTCATTGCCACATATTTATGTCCCAACTCACGAAACATAAATCCTAAACCTACTCCTATCATAATTTGGTAGAATTGAAATGAAACCCTGAAAATTTAACCCAACATTGGATATTGCAAAAGCTATTGATAAAACAATAAATGCTATACTTAAATCCCTCATTTCACTCTTAGTAAATTCAAACATATTATATAATATTGCATTTAATTTATAAAGACTTTTCTAATAGGAAAATTGATTTAATTAATTTATAATATTTAAAAAAAAAACATATGATAACCTGTAGAAAAGAACACATGAATATAAACGAACAACAAGAATGAATGTAAAATATGTTGTTTCAGAAGGATACAAAATAAAATAGACCCCTTTATTGCTAAGTAGAGTGGCGGTTTATATAATAATGAGTTAATCTTGAAAGTTTGTTAAAAAAGGAAAGAAAAAAGTTATTTTTAAGTATTCTTATTATTTATTATTTTATTTGCATATTTTAAATGTTTATTAACATCCATCCCCGATTTTTCTTTGTTAATCATCTAACAAGAAGTTACTTCTGTTAATCATTGAGTTTTTAATTAACAAAAAATTTAGGTATACCTAAATTTATATATTTATTTGAATAAAATATGATTAAAAAACAAAAAGTAGAAAAAAAATCAATGAAAGAAAAAATAGATTTAACTGCTGTAAGCGAAACAATGCTAGTACCTTTATATGCAAGAGCTATAGAAAGTAAAAAAGAAAATCCCGAATTCATTGACAACACTGCAGTAGAAATAATAGATAATCTTGATTATAACTTCAAAAAAAGATTTAAAAATTCAACCAACAAAATGAATTTTTGGGGATGCTCATCAAGAACTGTAATATTAGATAAACAAACCAAGGAATTCATCAACAATAACCCCAACGGTACAATAATTAACATTGCTTGTGGACTAGATGATAGATTCAGTAGAGTAGATAATGGACAAATTATGTGGTATAACATAGACTTCGAAGACGTAATAAATCTAAGAGAAAAACTAATCGTAAAAAATGAAAGGGTAATTAACATAGCATCATCAGCATTAGACTTTGAATGGATAAATAAAATAAAAAACAAGGATAATGTTTTAATAATAGCAGAAGGTTTCTTAATGTATCTTGATGAACAAGAGGTAAGTCAATTATTTAATCAAATATCTCAAAAATTCAATAGTGTAGTACTACTTTTAGAATTAATGAGTTCATGGATGGTTAAGAATCAGAAGGCACATGACACTGTTAGAACAACAGGAGCCATATTTAAATGGGGAATAGATGATAGTGAGGACTTTGAAAAATTATGTCCATCCTATAAACTACGGGCAAATTACAACTTAACCGATCAAATGAAAAAATATTCTCCAATATTTATCAGATTGATTTCACCATTTTTAAGAAGTAGAAATAATAGAATAAGCATATTTGATAAAACAGAATATTAACAATATAAATAAAGATTCAAGGTTTATAATATGAAAAAACAATACAATGGAGAAAGATTGATAAAACATAGCAGATACTGTGATTATTATAAGAAAATAGACTATTCCATGCAGGTAAACATCATAGAACATATCGATATTTTAATCAGTGAAAACAGGGAATATTGTGATAATGGAAACTACAATTTATCTAACATTTTCACATCAATCGCATTATATGAACAATTACAGAAGAAATACTCTAAAGAAGAATCATTTCAAATTCTTAGCCACCATATGTGGCAGTATGTAGAAAAAAATTCAATGATTTTCAGGAAGCTTGAAAAAATACCCTATTTTCTATGGATAATGGGTATTTTATTACCTTATCTGTTCAATTGGGGTAGTGGTTATGGTTGGCACTATCAATGGCATAATGATTTGTCAAACAATAATATTCTGAAATTTGAATGTACCCAGTGCATTTACCAACAGATTTTTAAGAAGTATGGTCTTGAAGAGTTGGGGCCAATGTTTTGCTTCGTGGATGATATTAACTATGGCGACTTAAAAAACATTAATTTTACACGCCAACACACGTTATGTAAGGATGGTGAGAATTGTGATTTCCTGTTTATCAGAAAATAATCAAAAGAGGTGTATGTCCAATATAGAATTGGGAAATATCGAAGAAACACTGTTTGTACCATTAAGGGGAAGAATTTATGCAACAAAAAACTGTAATTATATATTAAATGATAGAAAGACATTGGAAATAGCATCCAGAATTCCCGAGAAATTTCTTAGTTTTGAGGGTGAAAACGAATACACCTTAGTGTCCAGTGCAATAAGATCCATGAATATGGACAAATGTATTCAAGATTTTATTAACAGGTACCCCGATGGAAGTATAATTAATGTTGGATGTGGATTGGAAACACTCTTTCACAGAAATGATAATAATAAAACATTGTTTTATGAACTTGACTTGGAGAATGTGATAGACTTAAGAAGGCAAGTTATTGGAAATAATGAAAGAGATATTTGTCTTGCTTATTCCATGTTTGATTACAACTGGATAAACAGGGTACTGAAAACATCAAAGGGTCCCTTCCTAGTAGTATCCTCAGGAGTTTTCTATTACTTTAAAGAAGAGGAAGTCATTGATTTTTTAAAACATCTAAAGGGATTGGGCGAGGTTGAAGTTGTATTTGACGCTGTTTCAAAGTTTGGAATAAAACAGTCAAATATGTACCTGAAAAAATTAGGTAAAGATGATGCAATAATGTACTTCTATGTGGATAATGTTGAAGATTTTGTTAAAAAAATAGGAAGTGATGTTGAAATAATAGAAACAAGGGATTATTTCAAAAACATTACGGACAAAAGTCAATTCAATTTAGTGACAAAATCAAAAATGATAATATCCGATAAATTCCATATGGTAAAACATATCCACCTAAAAATACAATAGAAATTAATTATTACTTTATATGCATTAACAATAGAGTCATATCATCAAATTGTTCTTCACCATTGGTAAATTCATTTACCTCTTTGATTAATCCATCCATGATTTCATCATGTTCATGATAATTTAGGAAATTAATTAATCTTTTTTCACCATAAAGCTCATGTTCCTTGTTCTGTGCATCTGTGATTCCGTCAGTATACAATATTAGTTCTTGTCGAATTTCCATTTCATGATTTTTAAATTCATAATCTTCTAAAACACCCAAAACTATTTCTGAAGCAACTTCAAGTAACTTATATTTATCTTCCTTTATTAGAGGAGGATTATGTCCTGCATTTGCATATGTTAACTTATGAGTTTTTTTATTATATATTCCCAAAAACAGTGTAATGAACATCATTTCGGGATTGTTTTCACATATTTGATTATTTATGTCACACAGTACCTTGGCCGGATCCAATTCGTTTTTCATAAATAACTTTATTAAGTTTTGTATAATTGTGGTAAATATTGCTGCTGGCACTCCCTTACCAGATGCATCACCAATCATAATCATGGTATTTTCATCATCCAATTCATAGAAGTCATAGAAATCTCCACCAACTTCCCTTGCAGGCTTGCAGAACCATTCCAGTATTAATGAATCATTGTTTATTGATTTCTTTGGCAACATGGCTTCCTGTATCTTGTGGGCAATGTTGAGTTCCGTGTTAATTCTCTCCTTTTCACTTTCCAATGATTTAACGTTTTCGATATAGTTATTATTGTTCTTGATTAAATTAGTGTAACTGCGTGATAGAATTCCCATCTCATCATCATTATCCAGATAATCGGAGTAGATTTTGAGCAATCCTTCGGACTCTATTTTTTCGTTTTCATGGATAAAGCCCTCTATCTTTGAAAAGGACATTACAGGCTTAATTAGTTTCCTTTCAATATATCCCAGTAATAACATAGAAGGTATGGCAAATGCAAAAATACTCAAATCCAACACTTGTAATAAGAGCAAATCCATTTGATTCTCAGATATACCGAAAATTAAATGATACACCATATCCGGTAATGGCGAAAGTATAATCAACCTATCAAATATAACTATTATAAATGACAGTAGGATAAAGCTAATCATTATCTTTTCAGGAATCGAGGTATAATCTATTTTGGCTATTTTTATTATCGGTTTTCCATTATAAACACATAGTAATATTAGCAATCCAATTATTTCGACTAGATAATGCCATGTTCATTCCAAGAATATGGTTAAGTATTATAAATATTAACGTAATGACGCTGATTATGACAAATAACATCGAATATAACTTAGTATCTTGTTTATCCACAGTTTTAGGGGTGTATGAGAAATCATTATACCGTGAAATTATCATTAAAATCATACTAAACAATAATGAAAAATTCACGAAATTCACGAAATATCTCAATGCCAGAAAGTGAAAATCAACTACATTTGGATAAAATATTTCTACCATATTAAGTATAAACAGCGCATAAAATACTGAACAAACAAAAGCCATGAGTATTAGATAAATCAGATTGCTTAGATTAATTAACCTGGGTTTTGTAACTGGAAGCAATTTGAAATCACGGGAATACCATAACTTATATGCAAGATACGAAAGTATAAAATTGACTATTGCAGATAAAATCACTGCCGGAACATAGTATCCCCTAACAAGGTCACATATTATATTGGCCACTACGGCACCCAATGCTCCATAAGGGCCAAAGAATAAACCTGCGATAAAAATCACATAACTTCTTCAATATTTGAATTGATTGGTAATCCATGAAGTTCTCATTATTGACAAAATAATAATAATCATTATAAAAATGTAAGAAAATAAATAATAGCAAACAATGATTGAAAATTGGGAAGAAGTATGATAAAAATAGCCATATGCAACGTCAAAGATTTGGAACTTGAAAAAGCAATAAAAAAAGTTTCAAAAAAAAGGCAGAAAAAAGTCAGCAAATACCGTTTCTTGAAGGATAAAAAGCTATCTTGTGGAGCCCAACTGCTGTTGAATAAAATGTTATCTGAAGAAGACATTTCCTCCCCTGAATATGATGAAGATTACTACCACAAGCCATACATCATAAACCATGACATTGAATTCAATATTAGTCACAGCAAGGAAATAGTTGCATGTGCTTTATCCAATAAAAATGTAGGCATTGACATAGAATACGTTGATAAGAACATTGACTTGAACATTGCAAAACACTACTTCTATGATGAAGAATATGAAAAGATTACAAAATCATCCGACAAAGAGGATGAATTCTTCAAATACTGGGTACTGAAGGAAAGCTTCATGAAATACACCAGTCTGGGATTTAACCTAGAACTAAATGAATTTAACATCAACATTGAATATGAAGACATAAATGTTCTCTTGAAAAATAAAGACAAAACACTCAAACAAATGAGAAAAAACAATAATCGAAGTATAGATTTGGACAATTTAAAGTTAAAGCTGTTTAATATTGAAGATTACAAGTTAGCCGTTACAAGCCTAGAGGAAGTATCTGAATTTAAAGTATACGACGTTAAAGAGTTGTATTGATACTGTGAAACTCTTTTTCCTCGTAAATATTTTAAAATCATTTTTTTTTAACCATATTCTTAACCAACCGAAACATGATATTTTGAAATATCACCAATATAGTAATTAACTCTTAAAAAACTTTGAAAACTATTCTTATCAAATAAAAAAAATGAATAAAAGTTCCTTAGAGAAAAAAAGAGGATTATACAATTTTTGACAATCCACAATTTTCCTTATATTTCAACAATCCTAATATCATTAGTTTCCTCTGCCTTACCTAATGGAAATCCTCCAGTAACCACTATTAAATCCTCTTTATTTAAATTAAATTCTTTTTGAGCTATTTTTCTGGAATTTTCAATCATCTCATCTGTATTTTCATATATTTTAGTTATAGTAGTTTTAACGCCAAAATTTAGAACAACCTTCTCTGCAATGTGATTGGATGGACAACAAGCTAATATTGTTGTGTTTGGTCTCAAGTTACTAATCTTTCGTGCTGATGAACCTGTTAAAGTAGGTGTAACTACAGCTTTAATGTCAGAGTATTCAACAGCATCCACAACCAGTTTTGCAATAGTATCACTAACACCTATTGTTCCTTTGTAGGCAATATGCTTTGTATAATCAATTGTTGATTCAACATATTCGCATATCCGACTCATAATTACTACAGATTCAATTGGATATTTTCCAACAGTAGTTTCTCCAGACAACATCACACAATCAGTACCATCCAATATTGCATTGGCCACATCAGATACCTCTGCCCTTGTAGGTCTTGGATTTTCATACATGGAAGCCAACATTTCGGTAGCAACAATGGCAAACTTTCCCTTCTCCCGACATTTTTTAATGATGTTCTTTTGAAGCATGGGTAATTTTTCTAATGAAACTTCCACTCCCAAATCTCCACGAGCTACCATAACCCCATCAGATTCATCGATGATTTCATCAATATTTTCAATAGCCATACGACTTTCAATCTTCGAAATGATAAGAGCATCACCTCCCGCCTCTTGAATGATTTTACGAGCTTCAATAACATCTTCTTTTGTATTTACAAAGGATAATGCCAAATAATCACAAGCATGTTTGGCAGCAAAAGTGATGTCCTTTTTATCTACTTCACTAATAAAATCTAATTTTAAATCAACGCCGGGAACATTAATTGTTTTATTGTTTTGAATCTTACCCTCCCCTAAAGCTTTCAAAACAAGAAAATCATCTTCCTTTTCAATTACTTCCAATTCAAGTAATGCATTATCTATAAGTATTTTATCCCCTTTTTTTATAAAATCAATAGCTTCATTATGATTAATTCCAAATTCATTTTCATTACCAATAATGCAACTTTTACTCATTTTAATCGTATCATCTTTTTGAAGAGTCACACCACCATGTTTGAATTTTAAAGTCCTGAATTCTGGTCCTTTAGTATCATACATGATAGATACAGGCACATTAGATGCTTTACGTACTTCTCTAATAACATCTATTGTTTTCAGTATCCCCTCTTTTGTAGCATGACTAAGATTAATACGTGCACAATCCATGCCTTTTTTAACCATTTCATTCATTACTTCTACAGAATCAGATGCCGGACCCACACTACATATAATTTTCGTTTTTTTCACTTTATCACCCAACAACATAATAGATTTAAAATTTTAATTATTATAGTAAATTATTTTTTATGGTTTTTTCATAGTATATACTTTAATATGATTAACTGATGTATTTAATTTTATGAAAGAACCTTTAAAATCCATAATTCACAATAGTTTATGAATTAAAAAAGTTAGATAAACTTCAATATAAATGAAAAAAAATAAACTCTAAATTATGAGAAAAAGAATGAAAAATTAATGTGGAATAAAAAAATGGTCATAGTTTTAACTACAACCATATAGTAATATTGGAAATTTACTATTTTTAAACAAAATAATCAACCAACCACAAACATACGATGGAAGATTATCAAGTAAAAGTTCAACAAGTGATGATGTTTACATTATTACTGACTACGATACTATACTAAATATTCATAATAAACCATATCTTGACGATATTACAAAGAGCAAAAAAATATCACCAATTTTTAAAATCTCTTTTTAATTTTTTTCTATAATTTTAACCGAAA
The DNA here is from genome assembly GCA_015062805.1 of Methanosphaera stadtmanae. Taxonomy (GTDB): domain Archaea; phylum Methanobacteriota; class Methanobacteria; order Methanobacteriales; family Methanobacteriaceae; genus Methanosphaera; species Methanosphaera stadtmanae_C. Next base: position 14,661 of record SUTQ01000001.1, on the reverse strand, counting down.
GATATCCAGTTTAGCTGGAACTCGATCAAGTATTACTTCTTCACTAAAATGTACTGATTTAACTAGTTCCAACCTTGCTTCTGTCGGTAAATAAGTAATATATTCAATTGTAGAATAATAGAAAAAAATTAGAATTTCCCTAGGATTTCTTTCATTTGATTCTTCAATTCTCCGTAATACTTGTCGGAATATCTTTGTAGAGAATGGATTGAAAAAATAAAAAATATTTGCTTCATCAGGAACATATTCCTCAGCTTTAGAATGTACAAAAAAGATTTCTCCGTTATCACCATAACGTTCTAAGTTCTTATTAGCTACTTTAAGTAATCTTTCACTATGATCCACACCTATTACTTTACATCCTATCTGATTATTCAAGAAGAATCCTATTCTTCCTTTTCCACAACCATAATCCACAACAACATCTTCTTTTTTAATTAAATTTAATTTCACTAGTTTTTCCAAGACAACATATGGTGTTGGATCATAACCATAATTTTGATAATCTTCTTCGAAATAATCAAATATTTCCGTGAAAACTTTTAATTTAGAATCCCATTCCAAATCATTAGAATCGTTCATATCTTTCCCCCCAATAATAATGTCCATTAATCTATTGTTGATATAATAAGTTAATTTCATATAAAAAAAAAATTAAAAAAAGAAACATGAACAAACATTTATTGATTTATTCATATCATTCCAGTGTAAGATAATACAACTTGTGCAATAAGAGCTGATGCGAAATATGTACCAAATATTACAAAACAGGTAACTATAATACCTTTAATTCCAACCTTTTTGAAGTCCTTTAAATCTTTACCCATCGCAATACCCGCATAAGCTAAAAGAATAGCGGTAATAGATATCAAATCAACCTTTGATGTGTAATATATTACTGGTGCTGAAACTGGCGACCATGGCAGAGCAATCAATAAACCTATAATACTTATGTAAAGAATTGAAGGGACATTCCATGGCAATATTTTTTCTATAATTAATCCTAGAAGGGAGATGAAACATAGGATAAACATTCCGATTAATGCCTCTTGGAGAGGATATTGGAAACCCACATAATTTCCAATAGCCGTCATGATTGAAAAAATCAACAAAATCCCAATCCATTCTATAACTGTAGATACTGATAAATTAAAGTTCATTAACATTTTCCCCTTCAATTTGTAATTTTTTATCAGTTATCTTGCTTATAATTGGTTCCAATATATTGTATAAACGTTGTGTCAATGGCAAAGCAACAAAAATATATACATACATCCCAGTAACCATTGCAATTAAATTGGCCATACCACTAAATGCTTCCATTTCAACAGCATACTGTGGATATATTGTAGATAAAGATGCTACTGCTGCAGCATTCATACTTGCACTACCAATACCACAAGCCATACCATATGCAAATGGATGTAATGGTACCACATAAGCAAGTACACTTGTTAATAAACTGATGAATGGAGTACCTAAAACTGTTCCAATTAGGAATACTGTGAAAAATCCTTTAGTTTCTGGTGATGCAAAACCAAATTTATCGATTACTACAGCCATTTGTGGTTCTCGACATATGGAACTAGTCATACCTATTGCTTCACGTTTAAATCCTAATAATAATGCAATAGGCATAGCTGCAAATATTGTTCCCAAATTACCAACTTCCTGTAATAAAATTGCAGGTCCTGCATTAAAGATAATTCCTATATTTTGACCACTAGCAATTGCGAGTTTTGCTAACAATGGCCCAATCAACAACATCATTATTGCTGTAGATTTTTCTGATTGTTCTTCTGAAATCCAGGAAATGGGTTTTGCAACATAAAATGCTATGGCTAAAACTAATGAGTATAATAATGGCATTAATACTATTGAAATTCCGGCAATATCTAATGAAATTACTCCAATATATTCTGCTATAACTATGCATAATAAAACTGTTAGATGTAATTTATAATCCTTACACGCCCCACTAAGATCATCCATTTCTGAATTATACTTGGTTTTTACTGGCATATTAATCTCTCTTATATTAATAGAAAAAATTTACATAATCTTCTGGAATTATATTATAATTTCCCAAAATTTAATAAATTTAATAATAGTTTTTATTCACATACTATATAAACATTCTATGATTAAACATAAAAATTATTTATAATATTTTTATAAAATAATAATTAATTATATTATTTTGTTTAAAAATAATTTTAGAGTTAATTTTTCTTTCCATAATTTTTCAGATTTTAATTTACAAAAAAATAACCCTGAAAAAAATAATTAATAAAAAAAGGTTAAAAATATTTTTTAATAAAAAATAAATAAATATAATAATTAAAAATAAGAAAAAATCATCAAATAATATTAAAATATGCTAAAAAATTATATTTAATCTTGTATTTAAATATAAAACTATTTAACTAATTATTTTAATATATAATCAAAAAGAGGTTTAAACAATTATTTCATAAAATAAATAAAAAATTAGAATCAAATAAAAAAATAATCATCAATTTATCTTTTAAATTTATAAATAATAATTAATTAGTATTTTTTAAAAGTGAAAAATGATTATTTAATTATTCACAAAAAGTGTTCAATAACATGAAATCTTGTTCCTATTATATGAACAAATAACCAATAAAGTTCTTAAAATGAGAAGTAATATTCTTTAAAAAGGTACAAAAATGTGAACAAATAAAAATGAATAATGTTTAAAAGAATTTTTTAGCTTTACTTCTAAAAAATATATTAAAATGATTAAAATACAGCAAAATAATATTTTTAAACTTATATCACCATAAAAAAATATTTATAAAAAAAGTTAAAAAATAAATAAAAAAAAACTTAAGTTTTTGTTTCATTAGTTGCCTCAGAAAATTCATAATCCTCAGAATCAGAATTATCTTCTTTTAATGTATCTTCAGAAATATTAGTATTTGAATCTATTGAATCTTCCATATTTTCATCATCATAAGGCTCAAATACATGTAAATAACCCCAATCCATACTTCCATCTTCATTAACAACTATTTTTGATGTATCAATATCATATTCTTTCAAAGAATTAAAAAAAAAATCATCAAGTGATATTTCGCCGTTTTCATATAAATTAATCAAATGATTAATGAAACCATATAAAGTATACTTTTTACCTTGATAGTTTATACCTCATCATAATATTCTTCATCAAAATCATCATACACATCTTTAGAACTTATCTGAGTATAAGTAAATCTAGGATATTTTACTTTACTGTGATACCTCATAGTTTGCTGTGTGTATTTACAATTATCTGAAGGTAATACTTTATTTCCAGACACTTGAGATTTCTCATCCACATTAGATAATTTAGAAATAATCTCTTTTGAATTATTTTGATTAAAATCATCATCCATAATATAACCGTCATCATTCATTATTAAGAATAAATCAAAGAATTCATCCAAATCCTTTTGATCTAACTTAGAAAGAGCTTCAAATAAATGATTTCTATCATCAGTCCTTAAAATAGAAATGACTTCAGAGTAAGTCACATTGTCCTTAACTGATAAAATCGTTGCAAAATTATTTAACATATTAGGAGTATTAAAATTCATTAATACATTAAATATTCTTAATTTTTCAGGATCTGATGGAACTACCACATCATTACCTTCTTTATCAAAACCGTCAGTTATATTTTCATCAGAACTAATTTCAGTATGATTAATACTTTCATCAGATTTAGAATCATAGGTTGAATTTTGAGATACATCATTTTCAGAAGAGATATCTGAAGAGGTATCACTTTCTTCAAGATTAATTCCATCCAAAACAACATCCGTTTCATTTGCAGAGGAAATACTAGTTAAAAGTACACATAACAAAGCAAATATAATATTATTAAAATGGATATTATCCTTTTATTCATGTTTTCATCCCATAACAAATTAATGAGTATTTTTAACTACATATAAATTATATTTACATTATATATCTTTTTTAATGCTTGAATCATAATTTAAAATCCTGAAAAAACAGATTTTTAAAGAGCAAAAATTCTTAAGAGAAAAAATATAAGTAAAAAATTTTAAGTTATATCTTTTTATCTACATGAAAAATTCTTCAATATAAAAAGAAAGGAATAAAAGCCATATCGGTTATTTTTTTAATTCATAGAAAAAATGAATTCTAAAAAGATAAAAGAAAGCCAAATTTTAAATAATTATTTTAAAAAATATATTATTAATGAGAATACGAAATATCATTTTAGATTCAGTTTATTTACCCTTTAAAAAGTATAAATTATTCATTATGATTATTATCTTATCCATTTTTTGTGAATTTATTTCTGACACATTATACTCAATTAATCTTGGAAACTGGACACCATTAATGATGATAAGCGACACTGTAATTACTATGATAATATTGGGTTTAATGATGAATATCACATATCGTGCCGTTTTTGAGGAAGAAATTGAAATAGATCCAAAGAAATATTTATTGGAAGGAATTCAGGAGTATCTAGTAACAATTTATTATCTACTATTAACTTTTGTCACAAGTTCACTCTTTATCATCCCAACAGGAGTTTATGCAAGACTAACACATATAAATGAATACATTTCAAAAATGGATATTAATGCTACTTTCATGACTCTTCATGAATTAGCTAACCAAATACCCTTCGATTTGAGAATAAATTTATTTCACAGTATCCAATTAAATGTTCTGATTGCCATATTCTTGTTCATATTTTTCACATCTATGGGTTTTATTGGAAAATTATTACTATATCATACTGGAAAAATTAGCTATGCACTGGATTTTCGTAAAATATTTACTGTGATAAAAAATATTGGTGTGAAAAGATTCTTTAAATTTATATTATGTATTGCAATAGTTACAATAATAGTAGTAAACACCGTTCTTTTATTGGGTTATATCTTTAGAGATAATGTACTTTCAGCAATAATTGAAGCATTTACATTAATATTCTCAACCAATGCATTTTATAAGATATATTTAAAATAATCCTTTTTTCAATATTAAAAAGGAGATTATATTACTATTTCATACCCTTTTCTTTTATTATCTCTTCTTCTTGAATCAAATAATATCAAGGAATATACATTGGGATTTGAAATCAGTATTTTCCAAACATCATACGTGACTTGAACGAAATCATCATTTAATTTTATATTGTCCCGTATAATCGGACATTCATATGGAAACTCGTTTTCATCAAGTATTAAATGGAATTGACCCTCTTTTGATATATGAGGTACTAAAGGAAATGTTCTGCATTGTATTGGCCTAATACTCCTATCACAATGTGGGGGATTATTACACTCAACTATAAATACATCATCTTTCCATGAACGTGGATAATCTAACTCTTTTGGATTAATATAATATACCTCAAAATAGTCACTATCTTCATACATTAACTCTTCACCAGGAAGGAGATATAAAACAAGGTCTTTGTTACAATATTCACCATCATCATAGACACAACATACTTCCCCACATAATGTTCCACAATCAAAGTCTACAGGTGTTACTTCATCAAGCATATCATACATTTTCTTTATGCTTTTTTTCATTTCCTCCGCAGAAATTTCCATTAATAAAACACTCCCCATAACTAATTTAAAACAAACATACATGAATTTACTGTATTAACCATTTAAGAAAACTTTTATAATATAAAAATCCCTTTTATTTAAAATAAAAATTTTACAAAAAAGATGAAATAAAAGTTATTAAACTAATGGATACTTATTCATTTCTTCCATCATGAAAATAAGTAAAAAATCTTAAAAAATAAATTTATAGAATAATACTTTTAAGCTAACTTTTAAGTGCAAGTAATGCAATTTTTTCATTGATAGAATTTACAATATTGTCCGAATTATTTAATCCATAGGCATTTACAATCTTTTCTACATCATACACTTCTATCAATGAATCATTGCGGCCAGATAACAATTTTTCTGTTTTTATAAGTTGCTTTTCATTAACATTAACGTAAACTACAGTAATGTTACCTTCCTGCTTTATTCCAAGTAATTTTAGAGCTTCACTGATTTGTTTTTGTGCAGATGTTCTCACACATATCTCCAATCCCTTATCTTTAGCAAAATTCTGGTGTTCATTAAAAGCTTTAAATGCTTGAGAAATTCCTTGATAAAGATGGCTTTGACCACAAATATAATCACAATCCAACAATTGTATTATAGATCCCTCAACCAAATTAGTTATTTTATTTATTTCGTTGAGAAATGAAGGTATATTATTCACTTTATTGTTCTCATAGGAATGAACAATGATATTGTAATCAGATAACATCTTTTTTTGTAAATCTTGCATTGTTCTACCTTCTTTTTTTATCTGTGAGTATTTTATTTACTCCTTTAAGGTATGCTTCAACACTTGCCATAATAATATCCGGTTCTGTACTTCTGGAGGTAATAATCTTATCCTCATGTTTAAGTTTAACAAGTACATCAATAAGTGCATCTGTACCACCAGTAATTGCATCTACATGATATTCTTCAAGTGTAATGTCTGCAGTATCAACTATACTTTTTCTTATAGCTTCGATGGCAGCATCTACTGGACCAACTCCAATACCTGCCTCAATTCTTTCCCTATTATTTATGTTTACTTTTACGGATGCTGTTGGTGTTACCTTATTACCTGATACTGTAGTATACTCTTGTAATATTAAAGAGTCTTCGGGGTTAATGCTAAGTATGTCATCAGTAATCGCTTGTAAATCAACATCAGTCACCGTTTTTCCCATATCAGACAATCTTTTAACTCTTTCAAATATTCTGTTTAATTCATCATCAGTTACTTCAGTATTGGTTTCCTTGATTTTTTCACTTATAACATGTTTACCTACATGTTTTCCAAGTATGAATCTTCTGCGATGTCCTACTTTTTCTGGTTTCATTGGTTCGTAAGTATCAGAGTTTTTAAGTACTCCATCGGCATGTATTCCAGATTCATGAGCAAACGCGTTTGCCCCCACAATAGCTTTGTTTGTTTGTAAGGTTACTCCAGATATTCTTTCGACTAACTGAGATATTTCATAGAACAATTCTGTTTTTATATGTGTTTTTTCATTGTATAATGATTCTATAGCCATTATAAGTTCTTCACATGAAGCATTTCCTGCTCTTTCACCAAGACCATTAATTGTTACATGAGCTTGTGTTGCTCCAGCCCTAAGTGCAGCAAGCGTATTTGCTACTGCGAGTCCAAAGTCATTGTGACAGTGCACACTTAAAGGCATATCTAATGTGGACAATTCACCATAAAATTCATATGCCTTTTCGGGTGTTAATAAACCTATTGTGTCACAGGCACATATTCTATCTGCCCCAGCATCAATACATTTTGTGTACAAATGTTTCAAATCTTCAACACTTGTCCTGGTTGCATCTTCTGTTGATAATTCAACTATTAATCCATGACTCTTAGCATATTCTGTAGCATTAACTGCCATTTCTTCAACTTGTTCCCTTGTTTTTCTAAGTTTTTGTTCTATATGTAGGTCGCTTGATGGAATTACTAAATGAATACTGTCTACTTCACAGCCAATAGCAGTGTCTATATCTATTTTTACTGGTCTTGCAAAACTACATATTTCAGCATTAAGATTATTTTCTGTAATCGATTTAATACTTTTTTGTTCATCCTTAGATGTTATAGCTGAACCAGCTTCTATTACATCAACCCCAAGTTCATCTAGTTTTAAAGCTATTTTTAACTTTTCATTAGATGTTATTAAAACTCCTGGTGTTTGTTCACCATCCCTTAAAGTGGTGTCTAATATTCTTAGTTCTTCAAACATATTATCACCTATTTTTTGCTAAAACAGTAATTATCCTTGTTAAACTTTTATGCATTCTAATTGCATGTTGTTCTAATATTTTAAGTGGTGTACTTTCAACAACCTCATTCATATCTATATAATGAGGACTAGCCATACATATATGGCCATCATCCTTAAGATGCTTTTCTATTGCAATAAGTGCTTCTGTGTATAACTTTTTAGTATCTTCCCCACCCAATGTTGTAGAAATACCATATGGAGGATCCATTGCCACAGCATCTACTGTTTCTTCAATCTCCAGTTTCCTTACATCTTCCCAATAAACTTTGAAATTTTCAAATCCTTCATGAGCAAGGTTTAATTTTGTTCCTTCATACATACATTTTTCTAAATCCGATGCAATTAGGGTTGTATTTAAATTACCTGCTTCTATTAGTATTCCCCCAGTTCCACAAAATGGATCCAGTACAATGTCACCCTCTTTAACATGTGCAAGATTAACCATACATAATGCCAATTTTGGACTCATTGATCCTGGATGGAAATATGGTCTTTTATGAGGCTTATTATCAAAGAAATGTCTTTTATCTTGTTCAATTAAGAGTTCTGTGATAATTACTTTATTATATCCTACAACTCTTTCTTCTTTAAATTCATTTGTTATTGTTTTTGGATTAGTATAAACTAATTTAATTGTATGTGCAGCATTGTCTAAAGATACTGGCATTTGACAGTCTTGTTTAATGTAACCACCAATATTTCTTTCAATTTTATCCTTATCAACTTCACCATTACCTATTCTTTTTACCCTAACTTTGAAGGAATCTTGAATTTGTTCTTTCCAGTCAATATTTTTTATTGAATCTTCAACTTCCTCAGGCGTTGTTTTATCTAATGTCAATAATATTTCATGAGTATATCCAAGATGTGAACCCAATTCAATTATTTTATCTTCATCAGCATTTACATATAATTCCATAACTCCCGGATATTCATTTAAAATATCATAGTCAATTTTTAATGTTTTTAATCTTGCAAGTAACTCTGCCTTAGGTAATGTTTCGTTTTCCTGTGATAATATTACAGTGATTTCCATATGTTTTTTAGCCTCCTTACACCTATTTTAGGTACTAACTTAAATATTACTCCTGTTTTAACTAATTCTTTCAATAATGGTATTTGATTATCCATATCTCCATGTTCTGAAATAATTTTATCAACATTGTATTTTTTTAATTGATTAAACATGTAGTTAAAATCATCATCAGTCATATCCCTAATAATATTCTGAACATTTTTTTGTGCTTTAAATTCATCATCATAACGTTTATGATACTCTTTTTCATAATCCAGAAGATATTTGTTATTATTTTCTTTTAACATTTTAATTGAATTAATACTTGCTATTTCAACACAGTTAAAACCTGAAATTAACCCACCACCAGTTGTAGGTTTTACTTGACCAGCAGCATCACCCAACAACAATGTGTTATTCTTAACAATTCGTTTGTTAGGATTGAATTTTGGAATTAATCCATTATGTTTTTCAATAATTTGATCAGCATTTTTTAATTGATTATTTAATAATTTTTCAGCTTCCGAATAAGAACCATCTGTAAATAACCCCACTCTTCTTGTAAATGGAGAAGTTGGTATCTCCCATAAAAATCCGGGAAGAATGTATTGATTTATACTTAAGTTCAGATAATCTAAATCTTGCTCTTCAGTTTTTACTGTATATTGTAACCCCACAAAGGATTCCTCTTTCAAACCAGGATTCATTTTCTTTGACGTGTGACAAGACGGACCTGATGCTACTACAATTAACCTTGAAGAATATTTACGATCCCTTGTTTTGATGCTTGTGTTATCAACATCCACATCCAATACTTTTTCACCCAAATACGGTGTTACTCCAGCACCAACTGCTCTATCAAAAAGGTATTTGTCATACATTACTCTGTCCAAGACATAGGCAACCGTTTTGTTCTTACCAACACGTATCATAGTCCCATCAGGCGAATAAAGATTCGCTCCTTTAACCTTGTTGATTATGACATGTTCCGGTAGATTTTTTGTATCACAAATATTTGTTGAGACAAGACCAGCACATTGTAGTGGTTGACCTATCCTATTTTTCATATCAAACAATGCTACATCATAGCCCTCTTTAGCCATTTTATATGCATATGTTGAACCTATAGGTCCTGCACCAACTACTATTATATCATAATTAGTCATTAATATCCCATCTACTTATTATGTCGTTTAAACATTTGGTTGTGTTTATTAAATATTTGTTCTTTATCAAGTTCTTGTGGTGATTGATAATGATTATTTTCTTCCCAATTTTCTACAGGTCTTTCTTGTGATATAACTTCTTCATTATATCCTTCATTATAATAAGAAACATTTTCTTGTGAATGATCTGGTTGAATACATTCATCATCTACAAAATCATCTTGTTGATACTGTTCGTTCACTGATTGGTAATTCGGTTGTGGATTATAATTTGCTTGTGGATTATAATTTGCTTGTTGATGATAAGTAGATTGTTGATGATAAGTGGGTTGTTGATTATTCTGCTGTTGATTGTTGTAATGTTGTTGTTGATAGTTTTGATCATATGTATTTTGCTGATAATTTTGTTGTTGATAGTTTTGTTGTTGTGGAAGAGATTGCTGATTGTAATGATTTTGTTGATAATTATTATAGGCATTTTGTTGAGCATAACCAATTGCATTCATACGATTTAAAATGACTTCTTCAGCTTTTTTAGGTGAAGGAATATCATCAAGGATAGTTTCAGACATTTCATTAGCACCATAGATTATAATGTCACCTACACTCATAATTCTTTCAAGAATTGATTGCTGAATTTCAATATCCTGAATTTTATTATAAGACATTATAATCTTTTCTTTATGAATAAAACCTCTCTGAATAACAATATGTGAATCCGTGAACACATAATTTGTATAATTCCAATCAAGAACATCAAGTAGGAGCTTAATTATTACTACTAAAATTATTAAGAATAATAACAACTCCGTATAGAACATTACATTATCAATTGCAATGTGGAAGTTTTCCACTAGATCCCCATGTAATACATAGACAAATGCCATTATTGGTGAAAACATGAAAACTAATAAAAACAACACCACAATTTTAAGAATAAAATTATCAGAATATAACCAGAAACTGGGTTTTGTTTCCAATAATATTTTTTCTGATGTATTAAATTCATTTCTATTTACATGTTCTTTACGTTTATTAGGATTTGGTTTAGGCATCATACAAAATACCTCCCTTTATTTAAATATGTTAAATATATTTGTTACTTATTAATAATATATTTATAAGTTATCCCAATTCACATTAAAGAGAAATAATAATGAAAAATACATATGAAAAAGAAATCAACATCAATTCAACACATCTCCTATTAAAAACAGATGTGAATGTAAATATTGAAGAATATATCCTTAATCAGAGAAAAATTATTCAAAATCAAATTAATATAAACCCAGAATTTAATGGTTATGAAGCAGTAGAATTAATTACAAAACCAAGAATTTTAGAACTAATGACAAAAGCTGGAATTATTGCAGAGATAGGACCAATGTCTTCTGTTGCCGGAAGTGTAAGTCAGATATGCCTAGAATACCTTGAAAAATATGGAACAAAATATAGCATACTTGAAAACGGAGGAGACATTGCATTAAAAAGCAATAAAGATTTGATTCTGGGAATTTATGCTGGAAAAAGTATATTTTCAAATAATATTGCTTTAAAATTAAAATCTAAAAAAAATGGATATGGTATCTGCACATCCAGTGGAACGGTAGGCCCATCGAAAAGTTTTGGTCAGACTGATGCGACAATAGTCCTGGGCAAAGAAGCCAGTATATGTGATAGTCTGGCAACCAAAATTGGAAATTATGGAAATGGTGTGGATGATGATGAAATAGTAAACAATTCACTGGAAAAAGCAGAAGACTATCTTGAATATTGTGATGGAGTGATTGTGATTAAAGGAGAATACTTGGCAAAAATTGGACACATACCCCAAATCGTTAAAATGGAATAACTTCATTATTATTAAAAAAATATATTTATCAAGTAAAAAAAATATTCTTATAAAGAAATCAATAATTATAACTTGGGTGAAAAATATGGAAGAACAAAAATATTGTCAATCCTGTGGAATGCCAATTACAGACGATATACTTGGCACAGAAAAAGATGGTGGCATTAGCGAAGATTACTGTAAATTCTGTTATGAAAATGGTGAATTTTTACAAGACTTTACAATGGCCGAAATGATTGAGTTTTGTATACCTTTAGTTGTTGCAAACAGTGATATGGATGAACAATCAGTAAGTATCATGTTAAACAAATTCATCCCAGAACTGAAAAGATGGAAAAAGAATGAATAAACTCCCATAATTTACTATTTTTTTACTATTAAAATATTCACAGAAAACTGAAAAAATTCAAATACTTTCACAAAGTACTGAAAAATTGGTATTTAATGAATTGATTTTGAAAAATGAAATTATTGATATTAATTCTTATAAAAGAAAAATATTGGAAAATAGGAGAAAATATGATCTATTGTCCCCTTTATTGTTATTTTTCTAAGCAGTAGCTTCAAAAGTTGTTGTTACTTTATCCCCCAAATAATTTGAATTTCCTTTGTATGTTACTGTTACAATTTGTGTTCCAATAGTGGTTGGTGTGTAGATACCTATAAATATTCCTTTGTTGTTAATGTAAATATGTTGTTCTTCACCATTTATAAGGTAAAAAAGGAATTCTATAAATTTTCCAAACATACTTCTTGTAACACTTGTGCATCAGGGTTGTTGGGATACATAACCAATACCTTAGTAAAACATTCAATAGCACTTTGAAAATCATCCAATTCCATGTATGCTACACCTTTATTATTTAATATGATAGGATTTGAATCATCTATTTTTAAGGCATTATCATAACATTCAATAGCTTCATCATAACGTTGTAATCCCAACAATGTGTTTCCTTTACTTGCCCATGTATTTGAATCTTTAACATCATCCAAACATAATTCTAGTGATTTATCGTAGGAAATCAATGCTTCTTCACTTTTTCCCAACATATTAAGTAACGTTCCACGTTCATTCCAAACATCCGGATCAGTATCATCTAATGACAATACCCTATCAAAGTATTTTAGCGCTTCTTCAAAATCATTTAACATTTCATATATTATTCCACGCCAGTAAAGAATAGTAGTATTATCCGAATTTAATTTGAATGCTTCATCACTCATTTTTAAAGCATTATCAGGTTCACCCTTAGTTAAGTAAACTAAAGCAATATTATTGTAAAGATATTCATTATCCGGTTGTAGTTTAAGAGCTTTCCTATAATTTTTAATAGCATCCCCAAATTGTCCCAAACGTGATAAGTTATCCCCTATCCTATTTAACAGATTAGCATCATCCGGATCATATTCCAAAGCGGCCTGATAACACAATGAAGATTGTTCATACTCACCCATATCAAAGAGAATATCCGCTTTTTTAATTATCATATTCTTTTGATTTATTGCTGAACCTTCCCATTGAGTAACATGTAACTTCTTAAACTCAAAGACTTGAAATTCATCATACTCTTTTGTATTATTCGGATAAGATTTTTTAAGATCTTTCTCCAATTCTTTAGAATTTTTGTAACCCAATTTATGTGGAAGATCAGAATTTGATATTACTTCTTTAAATGAGAGTATCTCAACTTTTGTTACTTCTGCTTCAAATATCTTTTCCCGTTCTTTAGATAAGATATTCCAGTAACAAAACAATCTATCTCCACGATATAATGGTTGTTTCCATAACCGTCTTATGGTAACATTCCTTTTTCCAGATATTAAATCAATATCTTTATTTCCTAATAATAAAATTGGCATTTTAATTACTCTTTTTGATTAATTGATTTCCAAATTGTCTTGATTTAAGACGAATTTCAGGTATTTGACATTCTAAATTTTCTAATATTTCCCTTAAAAATTCAGGATTTGGTTCTTCATATGTGGAAAGACTTGAATCCAAAGTAACTCTATTCCTAAATTGTTGTAATGTGTAACGATCACATCTCAAATTCCTTGTTAATTCCTTGATATCTTCGGGTTCCAATAATTTTGGAACATATGTTGTTCTACATTCCAAATACACGTTATTGTCCATAATCGTGTTAATAGTCTCTGTGATTAATTCTTCTACATTAGTTGGATACAAATCACTTATCTTATAATATTTGTTTAAAGGTGCTTTAATGTCCATCGCAACATAATCCAAGTTTTTTATAATTTCCTTGGTTTCTTTTGGATGTAACCCATTTGTATCCAATTTAACAAGTAACTCATTATCTTTTGCTTGTTTGATAAAAACTTTTATATCCTCCACGTGAAGTAATGGTTCTCCACCACTTAAGACTATTGCATCTATGAAATCCATGTTTTTTTCAACTTCTTCTTCAATTTCCTCAATATCCCATTTTGTTAATTCTTGATTCTTAAGTAATTGAGGATTATGACAATATTTACATCGAAGATTACATCCTGGCGTAAATAATACCAATGCCATTTTTCCAGGATAATCTAGTGAAGAGTAAGTAGGTTGAATATTCATAAAATCACGATTTAATACTAAAGTAATATATGTCATTTCATATACTAATAATTTTAAAATTCTAAAAAGCTTGAGTCCCCGACAAAATTATTTTTTTGATAGAATAAAAGTATTACTAAATAATAATAGTAATAATCTTTGTTCTTA
>SUTQ01000012.1:15988-58810 GCA_015062805.1 Methanosphaera stadtmanae | reverse complement strand
TAAAAACAATATTAAACTCAATATTAGAAGATGAAAGAATAGAAACAATTATAACATCTGAAACTAAAAAACAAATCGAAATATGGATAGATGAACTGGTATCTTACCTTGCAGAATTAGAAAAAAATGGATATCTTGAAATTGAATGGCTAACAGATCTTGCAATAGAAATAATAAAAAGCATAAATGAAGCTGTCGCCTCAAAAATATAAAAACAAAACTAAAAAAAAATGTACACCCCTAACCTCCAACTTATTTTTTTAAAAATTTTTACCTTTTAATTAATACTTTGTAGAAAACCTACATTTTCCAGATATTTCACAAAGAAATTATATGAAAATCGATTTTTTTTTAACAATTTGAGTAATCTTTAATAAAAATACTTAAATACAATTATTAAAAGTATAAATTAACTTTAAAGAATAATAAAAAATAAAAGCAATAAAAGATAAAAAAAAGTATTTCATTTGAAATAAAATAAAATTTATGTAAAAGTTAAAAATGTATTCTAAAATATTTCTATATTAATTCAGATTGTACAAAAATAGGGATTTCTATAGAGCCGTAAATTATTTCTACTTATGAAAATATACCACCCATAAGGAGGCATTAAATGGCACAAAAAATATGATTTTCACATTACTCATAAGCTTATTCTTCTATTTGGGAAATGCATATAATGGATTTGTCAAACGTGGAGTAGTAGAATTAGCTGTTGAACTTATCTTGAATTATTTATATTACTTTGTATCATCATTATGTGTTATATTGGTATTCATATGGTTTATTTACGTATTATATGATACATATATATGTAACAAAGCAATCAACAATAACATAGCAATTCCATTATTCTTAACACAGTTTGAACTGGAATAAATAAACAATATCCTATTTTTTATTTTTATAGATTTGAAAACTAAATTTTTTATGTAAGCTGTTTATTCTATATTAACAAATTTTTCTATTGATTATACTTTAAGTCTACTTAATTAGTACTAGTCTAAATATTTTTAAAAATAAAAATTATAAAAAAAATTTTACTAAGTATAAATGATTATACTTATATTGTTTTAATAATATTTATCTAATAAGGATAATGCCCATCCATTTCCTTTTTATAAGTTAACCATGTTTTCAACATTTCATCGGATATAACATACTTATTATAATAATGATTGATAATTCCTCTATTATTCAATATATCAACATATTTAATTATTGTGCTTTTAGAATATGAAATTTTATTAATTAATTCATCCCAAGACATTTCCTCATTTTCCAATAATTTTTAAAAAAATGTCCCCATATCGTTAACCACAATACATTATTGATCCAATTTAATAATTTTTCGAAATGATAATAATCATACAACGTTGATTAACTATACTTATTAATATCAAAAAAAATCAATCATAAAAACCCCAATACTTCCAAAAACCCATACAATACCTCAATTAATTTAAACAATATATATATATATATATATAGAAATTAAATAACTAATATCATGTTTATTTCTTTTAAAGCAGAAAAAAATCACTTATAAAAAGAAAACAAAATAAACATCAAACACAAAAATATGGAGGTTAAAAATGAATAAGAAGAAAATGACTATCTTAACACTACTACTACTCATCACTTTCATACTAAGCATCAGCATGGCAAGTGCTGCAGACACAGACAACAACCAGACAACAGACACAATCACAGAAGAGGCCACAATCGAAAACACAGAACCAGTCCAAAACGACATACCTGAAACATATACCAAAGAAATTACCAAAAGCAATAAACAAGATGTTAAGGAAGCAGGAACACGAGTAGATGTAAACAACTACGATGAATTGGCTAGCCAAGTAAACAAAATCCAACAAGGTACACAAAAGGAATACACAATCAACCTAAAACCAGGAAACTACAACGCAACAACAGAAATGACACTGGAACAAAAAAATGGAATAAACTACAAACTAACAATCAACGGAAACAACATAACACTTGACGGACAAAAAGAATACGCATTTATATATGTAAATAAATGCTCTTTAGAACTAAAAAATATTACATTAAAAAATTTTAAATCAGAAGATGATGCCACTATTACGATTAAAAATGGAACTTTAAAAATTTCTAACTCAAACATTTCAAACAACAGCAGAACATCTAAAGATTATAGTTACTATGGTGGAGGAGCAATATCCACATACAATAGTACTTGTACCATAACACAATCCACACTAAACAACAACAACGCAACCACGAATGGAGGAGCAATATTCACATACTACTATAGTAACTGTACCATAACACAATCCACACTACAAAACAACACTGCAAAACATGATGGAGGAGCAATATACACAGACTACTATAGTAACTGTACCATAACACAATCCACACTAAACAACAACAACGCACATAATGGAGGAGCAATATACACAGATTCGTTAAGTAACTGTACCATAACACAATCCACACTAAACAACAACAACGCAAACAATGATGGAGGAGCAATAAACATAAAGGACACTAGTAACTGTACCATAACACAATCCACACTAAACAACAACAAAGCAAATTTCAGGGGAGGAGCAATACTAAACTATGGAACATTAAACATCAAA
Source organism: Methanosphaera stadtmanae (assembly GCA_015062805.1). Taxonomy (GTDB): domain Archaea; phylum Methanobacteriota; class Methanobacteria; order Methanobacteriales; family Methanobacteriaceae; genus Methanosphaera; species Methanosphaera stadtmanae_C. Next base: position 56,183 of record SUTQ01000012.1, on the reverse strand, counting down.
CACACCTCACTAAACAACAACAACGCAACCACAAATGGAGGAGCAATATACACATACAAACATAAAAAGTGTACCATAACACAATCCACACTGACAAACAACACTGCAGAATATGAAGGAGGAGCAATATACATAACCTATTATATTAAGTGTACCATAACAAACACAAACCTAACCAACAACACAGCAAAATATGGAGGAGCAATATACATAGAGGACAATAGTAACTGTACCCTAACACAATCCACACTAAACAACAACACAGCAACCTATGGAGGAGCAATATACACCTCCGGTAGTAACTGTACCATAACAAACACAAACCTAACCAACAACACAGCAAAATATGGAGGAGCAATTTATAATGCTACTTCCTGTTTAATTATACAAAATTCCATTTTCAAAAATAATAAAGCAGATGAAGAAAACAATATCTACAATCAAATAGGAAAAACAACAATTTATTTGAATAAGATAAGTGAAAAAAATTATAGAGATTTGATTACTATTCAAGGTCAAATTAGAGTAAATGATAACAGATCAATGGATCAGAAATTAAACATTTCTATATTAATTAATGATGAAAAAATAAATCTTACAACAGCATATAACGGTAAATTTTCAACAAAAATTCAATTAAACAGTACTGGTAAATATATCATAAAAGCCATTTTTAATGGAAAAGATCAATACTTACCAAGCAATGCAACAATATCATTCAATGTTACCAAAAGAAACACCACAATAAAAACAAAAGTAGAAGATGCATTCCTGAACAAACCAGTAACTATTACCGGAAACCTGACGGACAAATCCAACACAAAACTAAGAAACGCAAACATATACATCACAATCAACAAAGAAAAATACCACATACTAACAGACGCAAACGGAACATACACACTAAACTACACACCAACAATAAAAGGAACAAACAACATCACAATACAATACAAAGGAAACAAAAATTACGAGGCAACCAACATAACAACAACATTCGAAGTAGACAAAGATCTGATAATAAAATCATCGTACTACAGAGACAACATAACGATAAAAGCACTGATAACAGAAAACAACAAGCCACAAAAAAACAAGGATGTAAAACTAACAATAAACAACGAAACAACAACATTAAAAACGGATGAAAACGGAATAATAGAATACACCACCAAATCAACGACAGCAGGAACAAACACATTAAAAATAACATACAACAACAAAACAACCACACAAACATTCACAACACAAAAAAGAAACACCACAATAACAGCAACCTCGCCAAAAACAACAACAATAAACAAACAAATATCAATAAAAGGAAACCTAACGGATCAATCCAACACAAAACTAAGAAACGCAAACATATACATCACAATCAACAAAGAAAAATACCACATACTAACAGACGCAAACGGAACATACACATTAAACTACACACCAACAACAACAGGAACATACAACATTACAATAACATACAAGGGAAACAAAAACTACCAGTCAACTAACACAACAAGAACACTTAAAGTATCCTAATCCTTAATATATTTAACATAACCCCCTTCATCTTTTTTTAAAATCAATATATTTAAACATCGGATTATACTCTCAAATTCCATTAAAACTCTTTTTAAATATTGAACCAACAACAACTAATATATTAATGAATACAAAAATAATAATATACATTTTATATATAAGAATAATTTTGGAGGTACGAAAAAGTGAATAAAAACAGTAAAATCCTGTTAACGTTAATCTTTCTCACATTCATATTAAGCATAAACACAGCATGTGCAGCAGACACAGACAACAACCGGACAACAGACACAATAACACAACAATCCTCTATTGAAAGTACACTAACAGTTCAAAAAGAAATGACCCCTACTGATACCAAAGTAATAACCAAAAGCAATAAACAAGATGTTAAGAAAGAGTCAACAACACAGATAGACGTAAACAACTACGATGAGATGGTAAGCCAAGTTAACAATATCCAACAGGGAAGCGAAAAAGAATTCACAATCAACCTAAAACCGGGAGACTACAATGCAACTGCAAACATGACCCTGAAACAGAATAATGGAATAAACTACAAGTTAATAATAAATGGAAACAATATTGAATTGAATGGACAAAACAAGCACACCTTTATGGAAATAAGTCAATGCTCATTGGAACTAAGGGATATCACCCTAAGCAATTTCGAAACGGTTGTAAACGGTAGGGGAATATAAAATGTCTCCAAAGGAAATCTAAGTGTAATTAACTCAAACTTTACCGGCAACACGGCAAGATATGGTGGTTCTATCTATATGCAATATTCCAACTGTAACATAACCAATACAAGCTTTGCAAACAATTATGCATGGTTTGGTGGTTCAATTCATATGGATTACAATTCCAAATGCATTATCGTAAATTCCACACTATCCAACAACACCGTAAAAAATAATGGTGCTGCACTGGCCATATATGGTCACAGCAATTGTAATATTCAAGATTCAAGGATTACAAACAACAGTGCGTCAAATGATGGTGGTGCAATCCTATTGCAACACAGCATGTGTAACATCATTAATTCAAGGCTGACGAACAACAGGGCAAAACGTCAGGGTGGTGCAATAGACGCTTATAATGCCAGCTGTACCGTCATAGATTCGACATTTTCAAACAACACCGCAAAAAACGGCAGCGTCATGTACTATAGGTACCTCTGTAACATTAGCGTTCAAAATTCAAACCTTACAAACAATAATGCTTTGCAAAACGGTGGTGCACTCTACTCGGACATTAATTCCACTACCCATATTACAAATTCGATAATTGCAAACAACACCGCAACAAATCAGGGTGGTGCAATATATAACAAAAGCTCCAAACTTGATCTGAATAATGTTACATTCATATCAAATGAAGCTCTTGAAGGAAATGACATATGCAATTATTCAATAAAAACCAAAATAATCTTTAGCAAAATTCCTGAAAGTGATTACAGGGACAATTTAACTATTTCCGGTAAAATAACAAAAGAAGACGGCAAAAGCATTTCAAACAGTTACTTTATCTTTTACTTAACTGTAAATAAAGTTAAAATAAACCTTAAAACAAATTACGACGGCAAATTCTCTACCGTGATTCAGTTGAATAAGACCGGCAAATGGACTATAAAAGCCGTGTTTAAAGGTAGTGATCCATATTCAGCAAGCAATGCTACAACAACGTTCAACGTTTCAAAAAGAAACACCACAATCAATGCAAACATAAATGATGCAATCATCAACAATGAAATTACAATAAACGGTAATTTAAAAGACAAAACTAACACGAAACTAAAAAATGCGAACATATACATTACAATTAACGAAGAAGAGTATCATGTGTTAACGGATTCAAAAGCCACTTTCACACTTGACTATACCCCTACAAAGTTAGGAACTAACAACATAACAATACAATACAATGGAAACAAAAACTACCGGGAAACAAACATAACAACGACCTTCGAAGTTAACGATGAGATAGATGTAAAGTCATCATACTACAGGGACAACGTTACGATAAAAGCCCTTCTGAAAGACAACGATGAAGTGCTTAAAAACACCGAAGTGAACCTGACGATAAATGGTGAAACGATTGCCGTAAGTACGGATGAAAATGGTGTTCTTGACTATACGTGCAAATCCAAAAAGGCTGGAAACAACATACTGGAAATAACGTGCAACAACCTGAAATGGACTAAGAATTTCACGACACAAAAAAGAAACACGACAATAATCATGAACAGAATTCCAATCTATCCTGGAGAAAGTTGCCTTGTCTCAGGATCATTTGTTGACCAGTCCAATACTAAAATGAAAAATGCACATCTTTACATTACACTGGATGGGGTAACAGAACATCTGATAACCGATTTTGAAGGTACATTTTTAATCAATTTCGGTTATAAAGATCAGGGCACATACAATGTCACCTTCGTGTATAAGGGTAATTCAAATTATCTTGAAACAAGAACTGAATCAACCATTACAGTTCAATAAAACCTTAACCCCTTTTTCTACTTTTTTATCGAGAATTAGAATTTATTAAAGATTTCAAAGCATATTTTTTTTATTAAAAGAGTCAAATAATTAAAAAAAGAATATTGGGTGAGGATTTTTCTCCTATTCGGTAGTGCCTACCAAACTGGAAATGATTTGATTTACAGGCGTTGATGCATCTTCAACATCAATTTCATCAGGACTTGTGTATGTAACTATGTAGTCTTTGTCACCAGCTTTGAACAGGTAACCGTAGAAATTGAAACCGCTTTTAGTGAAGTGTTGTGCAATTACTTCGGTATCTCCAATGGTAACTGTCTTATCGTCAATGAATTCTGCACCGTTTTCTACCTGATCTTGTTTAGCTTTTTCTGCATCAGTGGTTACGTCTTCATCCATAACAGTGATAACATTTTGCTGATCTTCTGTAACTAATGTAAATATTCCACTACCGGTATCCAAAACACTGAATCCATCAGGAATTGTTACTTTTGTTCCATCAGATAATGTTCCTTCTTCAGCAAATACTGCTGATAATCCACAGGATAGCATTCCTACTATGAGGAGTGCTACCAAAATTTTATTTAATTTCATAATAATCACTTTAATATTATTATATGATATTACTTTAATTTATATATAAATATATTTATATTTAAAAATGTTTTAAATGCCTTAATAATTCTATTTTATTAAAATAAACTATTGAAAGAAGTTATATTATTTTTTCAATTATTGATTTTTAGATATTATTAAAATAAAGTTTAATATGTGTGAATATATCTAAAAGTGTAGATTATTTTTTTAAATATTTTTCTTTCATTTACAAAATTATATATATACTTTTTTATAAAATATTTATATATATGGAGATATTATGATGAACACAGAAAAAGAATTGAGAATGGAAACAAAATGTTATGATGCACTACAATATGGTTATCTTTATGGATTGAACCAGAAAATATCAGACGAAGAATTTGAAAAAATTAAACCATATATGAGAGATTTTAGAAGAAAAGATTTTATGGATGGTATCATCAAAGTAACAGGAAGACCTGAAGGGTACAGGTGTCTTGAAGAGGATGTCCCAAAAGTTGAAGAGATACTTGGTATAACCAATACACTGGCAAAAAGAAGAGCAAAAATAGATGAAGCATTTAAGGATCCTGAAGAAAAAAGAAAATTGAAAGATCAAGCAATAACCTGGCTGGAAACCCTCTTTAATAAGGGTGGTACACATCCGGAACAGACTCTCAGCAGATTGGCACTACATTCAACCAAAATATATGACCCAGATGATAGTTTCAAGGAGGGTAAAAATGAGGGTACAGGTTCATTATTCATTTATACGCCCCATGGTATGTGGTACATTATAAATAACAGTAGTGAAGGTAGCAACCTTTCATTAAACAATGTAAAAAGTGAAAATGGTGGATGCATAGGATATAGATTAATGTATGATGATACTGTTGACACTTTAATTAGAATATATACTGAGGAAAACGAGTATAGTGGTGAAAAGTTATATCTGGAAAAATAGTTTTTTAGGAATTTAACCTAAAAGATACTATTTTTATATTCTTCTTCTGTAAATCCGAATCCATCAAAACAATATGGACTTTCACGTCCTGAAAACCTTGCATTTGATATGAATTCGTATTCGTCATAGTTTTTTGGTTTAATAATTTTTATTCCATTGGTTGTATAGATATTCTCAACTATTTTTACGTTATCTGAATTATTTGTATTGTAAGTAACATATATACCATCACTATAATTAAAGCTATTGTCACTATGACTTGCTAAAGCTGCCATTTGCGTTAGGGTAAAGTAATATGTTGAATTGGTACCCTTTTCATCTGTCACAATTGCCTTTCCATATAAATCTTTATTCCATTCATATCCATATGGTGTTAGGTTAAAACCTACTGGCTTAATTAACTCTGCATCTTGAGGAATGTTGGATTTTTGTATTAATGAAGTTCCAAATATTACCATTACTATTAATGTCAAAATGATGGAAGCTAAGATTAAAATGTTTTTATAATTGACTTTTTTTTCTTTTTTGTGTTTACTTTCAGGTCTGGCGTATATTTCCTCTTGTTTAAACCTTTTAATCTTATTCTGATGTTTTTTGTGTAGACTCTTGTTTTGTTTTATATTATAATTGTTTTTATGTTTAATTTTTCTTTTTTTATGTTTAGGAGTGTTATTATCTGCTTTCTTAAATTTTCTTGAATCCATATATTAACCTCCCATATTTCATTATTTTAATAATCTATTAATATTTAATATTTTATTCAGTATTTCATCAAAAGGTTTGTTAGAACTTCTTTAAATACTTTACAATCAATAACAAAAAATGAGGATAATAAAGTTAAAATTATATGCTAAATTGAAAAAATTAATTAAAAAAGTATTAGAAAAAATATTAGAATTGAATCTAATATCATTATAAAAATAGTTAGTTATTCTTTTTTTGCTATTATTCTAATTAACATTGGATCATCATCTTTATAAACAGCTAATCCCTGACTTTCAATTTTATAAACAACATTTAATCCAAGCTCTTCTAGTTTTTTAACAGTATCCTCAAAATCCAGATATCTTCTATAATGTGTTGTTATATTTTCAGTATCACTTATCTGTTCTCCTTTTTTAAACATAGGATCATTTAAACTTCTAACTTCCAAGAAAAAGTATCCTTCAGAATTTAACTGATGGCTTATCCATTTGAAAACACGTTTTTCTGCTTCTTGATCTATAGAATGTAATGTGAATCTTGAATATATATAATCATAAAACTTATCTGTTCTAAGATTGCTAAAATCCTTAGCTATAAATTCCAAACATTTATCGCCATATTTCTCATTTAAATAAGCAACTTCTTCATCCACCTGATCGATAGCTGTAACATTTAAATTTTTTTTTCTGAAGTATACACTATCCCTACCATTTCCACATCCCAATTCAATTAGTTTTTTTCCTTCTTGAATATATTCAGTACAAAATTGGGCAAATGTTGATGGTTCTACTGGATTAGGATGTTTCTTATAATATCCTGCCCAATAATCTTTATTTTCCATGTAATATCTTATAAAGACATTCTTATATATAGTTTACGAATTTTATAAATTATTATTAATTAGTTTAGGGTTAAAAAATCATTTTTTAATAAAAATTGAACAGAAAAATAATAATTTTTAAATAATTTTTTTTAGTAACCTTTATATACTTTAACAAATAATAGCTATTATTACCAAAAGTAAGAAAAAAAATAAAACAAAAAAATAAAACATAAAACATGAAAAAATTAAGGAATGATAAAAATGATAACAGATACAATAAAAACAATATTAAACTCTATATTAGCAGATGAAAAAATAGGAACAATTTTAACAACAGAAACTAAAAATCTATTACAAATATGGGTAAATGATCTAGTATCATACCTTGAATATTTAGAAAAAATGGGATATCTCAAAATTGAATGGCTATCAGAAATCGGTTCACAAATTATAAAAATTATAAGTGAAAACATCACCTTAAAAATATAAAAACAAAACTAATAAAATATGTACACCTTAACCTCCAACTTATTTTTTTTTAATAAAAATCACTTATTTTTTAATTAATAATATTAAATAAAGTTAAAACTAAATAATAATTAAAACAAAAATAATTCTACTGAATAAATAGCAATAGTGATGTAGATGTATGAACTCCACCATTTAATAGAGAAACTACAGGAAAGAAGAGCTGAATTTGAATATAAATACACGGAAGAAGATGATCTTGTTAAAGTAAGAGAAACACTAAACAAAAGACTACTGGTGTTAAGAGATAAAATGATAGAAGATCCAAACAATGAATCAGTAGCACTTGAATATGGATTCTGTTTTGAAGAAGTTGAAAGAATCACTAAAAGATTAGCATACTTCAGAGAAAAATATGCAACAAAAGAAGCAAAAATAGAAAAATATGAAACACTAATCAAATACAATATGCAAGAACTATATTCCTATGTAGACTTTATGAAACAATTCAAAATAGACGAAAAATTATACGAAGCAATGCAAAACAGTTTAATCTCATTGGATAAAAATATGACAATACTACATGATTTAAACCAAGAAGAAGACGATGAATAGTTTTTCGAAATCACAACAGGCAATTTACACAATCACCTCCTTTTCCAACTTATTTTATTTCTACCATAATTTTAAAATTAAATAATTTAATATCCTAAAAGAATATAAACAGATATATGGAAGAAAAAAGAAACTTACACCAAATAATTACATTAACCAACATCATTGAAATCCTAGAAAATAACCTGCAAATAAATGAAACAAATTTTAATCAAAAAATAAATTTATATGGAATAATAAATTACTCCAGAACACAATATTTCCCAGAACTATCCTCATATATAACCGGAAATAAAGAATATTCAGACATATTCTTCAATTATACAAGCGCTGAATCAATGATACTGGACCTGTTTTCAGTAATAGAAAGTGACCTGGTACTAATATTGGAAGAAACCAAGGAATATGATTACAACAAAATGACTGAACTACTGAATTTTTCAATTAAAATACTAAAAATACTACATAAAATCATGAACACAAAATACGAAAAGTCAACAGATAAACTAAACGATGAAGAATACCAACAGTTAAACACACAATACACAAATAAACTATTTAACTTACAAAACGAGTTCTACACGCTTGTATACGATGAAAAAATAGACAGCCGAATAAAATAATTAATTTTTCTATCACTTTTAATTTTTTTAATATATCATATCAAACATTTTAGACTAATTTTGATACTTCCGACAAATAAAAATATATCAAAAAATGGAAGAAAAAAATTATGAAAAACACTAAAAAAATTAAAACAACAATAAAAATAGACGAAAACATTAAAGAAAAACTTGATAAATACAAAAGATACGGATACAGCAAGAATGAAATAATAACAATGGGAATAATACTATTGGAAGACTCAAAAAATTTCGAAACATTACTTATGAATAAACAAAAAGAAAAAGAAACTATAACTGAAATTATCAAACTACAAGAATCCTTAAAAAAGTTAAACGATAAAATAGATAAGGTAAACTACACAAGCGAATACTACAAAATACAAGAAATAATTAAACAAATAACGGAAGACGAAATAATACCAAGAGAACAAATCATGCACTATCACGGTGTAAAACCAGAACCAATACGAAACGAATATTTCCAAGAAAAAGAAGAAAAAACGGGAATATCAAAAGAAATCATTAAAAATGAACTGATAAATAAATTTACACAGACCTATTTGGAAGATTTGAATATACTTATTGATTGATGAATATAATCTCTAAATTTCTTTTTTTATATAATGTGGAATCTTTGGAGTCCAAACATCATCTAAAAGATCTTTTACTTCTTCATAGTTCATATACCTATACTCTTTAGCTTTATCTTGAGGAATTTGTTTTCTTTCTAATTTAGAACTATGATAATCTGCATCCATCCTTATACAAATATTATGTCTACGAACATTACGCCTAAATGCACGAACTTCTTCATCAGTCCAATTAGGATTAATATGATATTCTTTTTTAGATTGTTTTCGTTTTCTAGGATTATAACCATCATCAGTTTTATCTAAAGGTCTAAACCTACAATCAGTTATTTGAACTCCCCATTCAAAACATTTAACACGTTTATCCTCCATTTCATTATAATCAATATCGAAATTATAAATCATGAAAACAGAGATTTCCCTAGGTTTAAAACCAACATCAAATAAAATATTTAATTGTTCATGGATAAAATCTGCATCAGAATAGTGATGATCCCAAGCAATTTTAGGATTTTTAAAACCAGCTTCTTTCATCTTTTTAGCATATTCTGGATTATTAATTAATAATCGTCCATCAAAACCACTTTGAGATTCAACGTATGTAATTGTTTTTTCTTTTTTTAACTCGATTAATTCATCTAATATATTATCAATAGCAGGATTAGCCAATAGATTATTATCATAAAAAACAATCTTCTTTTTAAAAATTTCATCCTTAATGGTTTTCTTATATAACCAATCTGGTTCAACAACATAAACTCCACAAAAACCACATTTACGAATGCAACCACGAGTTGTATGTAAAATTTGATAATCAACATCAACCAAATCATATGCAGGTTTTAGTTTTTCTGCTTCAGGTAATATTCCTGTAATTACATCATCACATTTTGTATATTCTAAACAATGTTGAGGTAATAAAGATGCATACACCCCACCTACAATTATTGGAGTATTTGGAAATAATTTTTTATAATAAGTTACCGCATCTTTTACATAGATAGACCAATATGTAAATATTGATGTAACACATATTAAGTCCGGAATAAAATCAATTGAATTATCTAATGAATTATCTAATGTTTGTTGATGAATATCTAAACTATCATGTCTAATTAATTTTACTTCAATGGATTTACTACGTAAATAAGCAGCTATTTTTAAAAGACCTATAGGTAAAAAATTTGAATGATTTCTACTCTTAATAGGTATAGGAAAATTAGGTTCAACTAGCAATACTTTATGTATATCACTAGTTATCCAATCCATAAATCTCATTTATATTCCTCAAAATATTATTAATAATTATAATTCATTATTTTATTATTAATATAAGTAATAATTTTCTAGATATCTATAAAAAATAATATTGATAAATAATATTATTAAATATTGTTTATAAATGATCATTAAAATAAATATATATTATTTAATTCACATATTATATATAATTAGATTATAATATAAATACCTAGTTGAAAATTTATTATTTCAAAAAATTTTTTAGTTCTTAAATATTATTTTAGATCCTTTTTATCTTCATACTATAGAAATTCATAAAAAATTCTTAAAAGTATTTTCACTTATTTAATTCTATAATTATAGATAATACTATTTTTTTTCATATTTTCAAAATTTTATATTATAAAAATCTTTTTAATTCTGATAAAAAATTGTTTATTTTTCATTTAACATTTTATTTATTATATTACTTAGTATATTTTTTTAAAAACATATGCCCAATTCTTAAATTACCTAGTTAGTAATATATATATCTTATAATAATTAGATCTAAAATTAATTAAAATATTCGGGGAGTAATTAATGTCCTTTAGAAATATTGATAATTCTATAAAATCTACTTATAAATCAACAAATGAAGACCTTGTTGAAGATTTTTATAATATTGTGTTATCACATTCTACTTATTATGATCGCATTACAGGTTACTTTAATTCTACTAGTTTAGCAATTGCTGCTAGTGGAATTTTAAATTTCATTAAAAATAATGGAAAAATGCGTCTTTTATGTGGAACTAGTTTTAATGAAGAAGATTTAAATGCAATAAAAAATTCTAATGAATTAAAAGATTTTATTAATAAAAAATTTTTAATAGATTTAGAAAATATTAAAAATGAAATTATTGATAATCACGTAAAATTATTAGGTTGGATGGTTGCTAATGAACTACTAGAAATTAAAATTGGTGTTAAAAAGACTAAAAATGGTTATTCCAATTCTGGTATATTACATTCAAAAATAGGAATAATGTACGATGATGAAGGTCAAATAATTACATTTGATGGTTCTGTAAATGAAACAGCGGGTGGATGGAAGAATAATATCGAATCTTTAAAAGTTTTTAAAAGTTGGAAAGATTATAAATTTATGGTAGAAGATTTAACTGATTTTGAAAATTATTGGGAGGGTAAAAATGATAAATTAGAAGTATTTGAAATTCCTGAAGCATCCAAAAAACAATTAATTAAAAAAGCACCTGAAAAATTCGATGATTTAGATAAATTAATACTTAAAAAAATAAAAACAGATACTAAAAAAGAACAAAGGATTTTATTTCAACATCAAAAAGATGCAATAAATTTCTGGTTTAATAATTCAAAAATAGGTATTTTTGAAATGGCAACAGGAACTGGTAAAACATTTACTGCCTTGAAAAGTATGGAAAAATTAGTAAATGAAGAAGACGTTTTAACTATCATTGCTACACCTCAAGCACATATTTCTTTACAATGGGAAAAAGATTTTAAAGAAATGGGAATTGGAAAATCGTATTTAATATTTAGTAGTGCTAATAAAAAATGGTATAATGATTTGAAAAAATTGATAATTAGAATAAATTATAATATTCCTTTTAATAAACCTAATGTTATTTTCACAACACATTCAACATTTGCAAATGAAAAATTTATTAATGAAATAAAAAAAGCTAATATAAAAAAATTATGTATTATAGATGAAATGCATCATATTGGTTCTGAAAATCAAAGAAACGGATTATTAGATGAATATAATTATCGATTAGGATTAAGTGCCACACCTTCTAGATTTATGGATTATGAAGGTACAGAATTATTATTATCATATTTCAATAACAATATTTTTAAATTCAATATATTTGATGCTTTAAATACTATTAATCCAATTACAAATGAACCCTTTTTAACTCCATATGAATATTTTCCATATAATGTTCATTTAACAAAAGATGAAATTGAAGATTATTCATACCTTACACAATTAATTGGTATGTATATGAATTCTAAAAAAGAAGAAGATCACATCAAAGCAGATAAATTCAAAAGGCAACGACAAAATATAATTAATAATGCAAAAAATAAATTTTCTATTTTTATTAATATATTAAATGAAATAGAAGATAAAGAACATTTAATTGTTTTTTGTTCACCTCAACAGTTAAATAAAGTTTTAAAAATTCTATCAGCAAATGGTTTTTCTCCAAGGCATAGATTAACACAAAAAGAAAATGCAACACCGAGTAAAAAGTATAATGGTTTATCAGAACGAGAAGTAATACTTAATGAGTTCGATAAAGGAAATTATAAAGCATTAGTTGGAATAAAATGTATAAATGAAGGAGTTGATGTACCTTCGGCAGATAAAGTAATTATTATGTCTAGTACAACCAATCCTATTGAATATATACAAAGAAGAGGACGAGTTTTACGTAGACATCCATCCAAAAAAATAGCAAAAATTTATGATCTTACAGTTTTGCCTTCAAATAAAGAAGAAAAATTCAATAGATTAATAAAAAATGAAATAAAACGATTATATGATTTTATTTCAAATGCTAGTAATAAATATGATTGTATAAAAAAATTAGAAAAATGGGGTGTATATGATTGAACGATAATATCAACAATAAAATTTTGGAACATCTTAAAAATATGGACATTGAAGAAAATAAAAAGGAATTTGTTAAGGAAGTTTTAGACTTTGAATATCAAATTGGAAATCAATCTAAACCAAAATTTTCGACAAAATATAGAGAATTAGTAAACAAATACATATAACGTGATATTATGATTTTAAAATCTATAAATCTAAATAATTATAGACCTTATCGAGATAATGTTCATTTTGATTTTGCATATGGAAAAGATAATGTTACCATTATACTTGGTGAAAATGATGTGGGTAAAACCAGTCTATTGAATGCTTTTACTTGGTGTTTATATGGTGAAGAAACCTATAAAGATAGTAAAGGAAAAGAAAAGAAATGTAATAAAAATGCAATGAAAGAATTAAGTATTAATGATACATTAGAAGTTTCTGTAGAAATAATAATGGTTGATAATAATAATCACGACGTTCGATTTATAAGAAAACAAAAATTTCAAAAGAAAGATGAAAATGAATTTGCTGAAAGCCATGATGATTTTAAGATATTCATTGATGATGGCTTAAATGATAAACAAGTTTCTCATCCTATGGATTATCTAGATACTCATTTACCCAAACAACTTCGTGAACATTTCCTTTTTGATGGAGAAGAATTAGTTGGATTTTTTAAAAAAGATTCTAATTCTGTTAAAAAGGCCGTATTTAAATTATCTCAATTAAATTTAATCGAAAATATGAAATTACATTTACAGAAATTTTTAGCAGACTTATTAGCAGAACAAAAAAATATAAATCCTAAATTAGGTGAATATCAAGAAAATTTAAACAGATACACAGATTTAAAAAAATCTTTAACTTTAAAAATAGAAGAAAATAATAAATTTATATCTAAACTCGAAGAACAAAATGAAAGGCTATTTGATGAAATTAAAAATGATAGTGATGATTCAAAAGTATTAATTGAAAAACAAATTAATATAGAAAATGAAATTGAAAAATTAGAATATGACTTGAAAGAACAGAAAAATAATTATACTAAAGAAATTGTAAATAAGTTTCCTTATATAGTTGGTAATCCTTTACTAGTTGAATTAAATAATTTATGCTCTGAATTAGAACAAAAAGGTTATATCCCATCTGATTATAAAAAAGAATTTTTAGAATATTTATTAAAAGATAACAAATGTATTTGTGGAACTAAATTAAAAGAAAATTCTGAATGTTATAATAACATTGTTGAATTAATTCAAAAAACAGATAAGGTAACAAATATTTCTGAAGATGTTAATCAAATGTTATCCACTACAAGAAATATTATAAAAAGATATCCAAAAAAATTTAGAAATGTTGTTTCAACTTATGAAACAAATATGGTTAAATTAGAATCAAAAATTGATTATTCCAAAGCTGAATTAAATGAAATTGAACTTAAATTAGAAGGTATGGATGTAGATTTAATTAATGACAATAATGCTAAAATCAACGAAAATAAAATATTAATTAGAAATGCAATTGAAGAAAATGGAAAATATAAAGATAGAATTAAAAACATTCCTTCAAAAATTAATTCTTTAAAAAATCAAATTAAAGAGGAAGAAGAAAAAGAAGAAGAAAAAACACGCGTTGGAAAACAAATTGATTTCTGTACAGAAGTATATAATCATTGTGATGATTTATATACTGAATTAGCAAACTCCATTCATGATCAATTACAACATTTAACTTCTGAAGAATTTAAAAAAATTCATTGGAGAAAATCATATGAAGAAATTAAGATAGATGATGATTTTGATGTTTCATTATTAAAAGCAGATGGTTCAATTGTTTCAGCCACGGATCCTTCAGCAGCATCCCGACTTGTATTAGCTTTATCATTTGTTATAGCTTTAAATTCGTTATCTGGATTTAAATTACCTTTAATTATTGATTCTCCAATAGGTAGAACCGATTTAACTATGGGTGAAAAATTAGCTGAAATTTTACCCGATTATTTAGAGAATAAACAAATTACATTTTTAGTAACTGATCGTGAATATGATGGTAAATTCAAGGAAAAAATTGATCAATATGTAGGATACAAATATACTTTGGATGTTGATCCTGAAAATGATGGTGAAACGAGGGTTATTAAATGTTAAATAAAAATTCTGATATAAATATTTATAAAAAAAGCCATAGAACTACCATAAATGTTGATGAAAGTGAATTTAATGAGTATTATCAATCTTTAACTACTAATACAAATTATTTTAAGAATAATATTCATTTGTTTACAATTGCAGCATTAATTGGAAAATTTATTATTAAAGAAAGGAAACCTATCGAAAAACAAAACACTTATTTTCGATATGCTGATAATGCGTCTACAGATGAAATGCAAATCTTAAAAGCTTTAGCAATCATGGAAGTTGATGATATAAATATATTAATTGACCATGACGAAATGTTTAAAATTTGTGAAGAATATGCTAGAACAGGAATAAAACAATTATTTAAATGGTATAATGATAAAAATATTGATTTTAATGTAGAGTTACTCACAATTATCAATAATTTTTACAAAAATGATAAATAATAACTGTAAAATACTAAATACTATATTTTTTTATAAAAAGTTAAAATTTTAAATTTTTTTATATTTAAAATCATATACTTATTTTTTTATATTCTAAATTATATTAATAAAAATATTTATAAAACTTTTAATATCCATGTACTATAAATAATTTAGACATATATTTAGTACTATATATAATAAGATATATAAAATAAAAATTTTTAAATATATTACGTGATAACATGAACGAATCAGAACTTAAAGAATTTTTAGAAGATATGGAATATTGTATGGACAACGATTTTCGTAGAACTTTTGAGGCATCTGACCTTTATACTTTTTTCAAAAAGTTGATGGATATTGTTTTAAGAAATAATGATGGTTTTGATGATGATATTGTTAGAAGACTGGATATTCTAACTGACAATATTGATAATTTTAATTTTCCTGATGCAAAGAAAAACATAGATGATTTGAAAAAAATATTGTAGGTGATCTATTTGTCAGATAATGCTAAATCACTAGTCAAGGGTGATGTCTCTCGTGAGGTTATTCCCTTTGATAATGGCAGTCATGCTGTTATCGAATATTTGGAAACTCGTGATTCTGAGGTTTCAGATGAGTTTGGGAGGTTTACTGCTAAATTTAGAAAAGTTACATTACACGGTAAGCTTGGTGTGTTATCCGAGAGAATTGACTTAAATCCTTTTTATGACAGGGATGCCGACAAACTTAACGGCAAATGGCAGAAAGAGTATTCTTTGGAGGTCATTCATGAGGGTTTGTCTTTGGATGAGATTAAAAAAAGAATTGAAAATAACGAATCTTATTTGGTTGTTATCTGGAAGAAGGGTCGTGCTCCTTTACCTGTTGATTTAGGTTATCACAGGAAGGTTACTTTGTCTTTAATAGATAATGCCAATACTGTTGAAGCCTTGACATTTAATGTTATTAATATTGTTCGTAGCATGAAGGGATGATTTTATGCATAAAATCATGTTGGTTCTATTATTATCTTTGATGATTGTTCCCTGTGTTTGTGCTGTTGATGATGTTTATGAGGAGTTTATGCCCGTAAATTTCGTTTTTGAGTATAATGATCATAACAGTACTACTTATGAGGGTGATAGTGGTTTAAAAGTTGCTGTTGTTAATAATGAATTTGATAATAATTCATATTTTGTTCCTACTGAGTATGTTCGTGGCATTGCTTATGCCACTAAGGGTACTTTTAAGTTTAATGAGCCTATTTTGTTTAGTCATGGCCCCTTAAGAGAGTGGGATGGCATGTATGTAGCCACTAAGTTTAAGTTCCGGAATGGTACTATTATACCTTACTTAGGTATTGAGAAGAATGATTTAACAAATGAACAGAAAAAATATTTTGATGATTATAATTCTCAGCGTTCCGAATATCTTATGCAACAACAGGAAGATGCCGTTGAAGACTTGTATGACTATGAAAGTATCAGGGACAGTCATAGACCTCGGTTTAGTTATTATTATGGACGTGGTGGTAGTGGAGTTATTTATACTCCAAGAAACACTTATTGGTGATTTGATTTATTCAATCTGTTGGTGATGGTTTATGAAAAAATTTATTCTTATATTACTGATAGGAGTTATGTTAGTTATTTCTCCTTGCAGTTTTGCTGTTGAGGAGTGGAATGTTGAGCATGAGTTTATGCCTGATACTTTCATTTTTGAGTATAATGATCACAACACCACCAATTATGAGGGTGATATCGGTCTGATTTATGCTCATGTAAATAATATTTTGGATAATACTACATTTATAGTTCCCACCGAGCGTGTTCGTAGTATTGCCTATGCGACTAAGGGTAACTTTAAATTTAATGAACCTATTATCATTACCCGTAGCATTCAACGTGATGATGGCAGGTATATCCTACTGACCATGAAATTTAAGAATGGTACTGTAATTCCTATTCTTGATATTGAAAACACTGATTTGACGAAGGAACAGAGGTCATACTTTGATGATTACTATCAGCAGAGGTCTGATTACCTGGCTCAGCAGGAAGAGTTTGCTGCCGAGAATATGTATGAGGGATACAGTTACGGAAATAAACATAAAGATAATTCCGGGTTCAGTTACTATGTTGGTACCGGTGGTAGTGGATTGATTTATACTCCTTAATGTTAAATTGGGTAATTTTTTTATGAATTTTAATTGACTTTTTCTTTTTTTTTGATATATGTTTTAATTATAGTTTTTTTTCAAGATTTCTTTAATTTTTTAATCCTTGTTTCTATTTTCAGTTTGATTTATTATTTTAAAATGATAATCAATGTTTATTTTTTTTATAATTTTCTAAAAAGATTTTAATTTTCCCCATTTTGTCGTTTTATATACAAAAATGTTATTAAATAATTATATATATCTAAAATAACAATACTATATCAATTAACTTTTAAAGTTAATTAAATTCAATTTAATATTCAAATATTATTGAATTAAAAAAATTGTTAGATAAGTATAAAAAAATTTAACAATAAGATTATTGAAAAATGGTGAAACCATGAAAATTAATAATAAAGTCATGTTGTTTTTATTGTTATTTTTCATTATAATAGGTTTATCAGCAGTATCTGCTGAAAATATTCAGGATGACACAAAAATTTCAAGTGACATCACAGAAAGTGCAGATATTGCAGATGATTCCATTGGTGATAATAATATAATAAAAACAACTGAAAAACACGCACAAAAAGAAGATTCATCAAGTTCAGTATCTGATTATGCAAGTTTATCAGATAAGATAAACCAAATAAAAGAAGATACGGAAAATGATGAATATACCATAGAATTGGAAGACGGAAACTATGAAGTTACTGCTCCAATAACATGGGGAAGTACAAAAAAAGTAAAAACCTTAACGATTAACGGAAACAACCAAATAATCAAAGGTAATTCAAACCAATTTATAACAGTCAGTAAAGGTTACACATTAAACTTAAACAACATTGTTATTACAGGTTGTGAAAACACGAAAGACGGTGGAGCAATCATCAACAAAGGAACATTAAACCTTGACACAGTAACCTTAGAAAACAACAAAGCTAACTTTGGTGGAGCAATTTACAATACTAAAGACCTTGCTATAACAGATTCAAAATTCATTAACAACTCCGCAGTAAACGGTGGGGCATTAACAAACACCAATTATGCTAATGCACAGATATATGATACAATCTTTGAATCAAACACTGCAGAGAATCTTGGTGGAGCAATAGAAAATGAACACTACTCTAATATGGCAATATACAATACCACATTTAGATACAATAGTGCAGTAAACGGTGGAGCAATAGATGATAACCAGGCTACACTCATACTCATAGAAAACCGTTTCGATGAAAACAATGCAACAGAGTATGCAGGTGCTATATATGCCAGACTATTTGCAAATGTAACCATGAATAACTCCAATCTCACCAATAACTATGCAGGTGATGATGGTGGAGCAATCTACAACTACTTCAACTCAACGTTCATTGGAAACAACAACATTATTACCAATAACAAAGCATTGATGTATGGTGCTGCTATCTACAACGATGAATCTGAATTGATTTTCACAGAAAACGAGATAAGCAACAATGAAGTTATTACATATGGTGGAGGAGCTGTATACAATACCAATTCAGGATTCGGACATTTCTTTAACAACCACTTTGCAAACAACATTGCAAAAACCAACGGTGGAGTAGTTTATGTTTCAGCAAGTAAACTGGAATTTGTAGGTAACATCGTGGAAAACAACGTTGCACGTCAATCCGGAGCATTACATCTTATCCAATACTGTACTGTAAACGTAACTGACAACGTATTCAGAAACAATACCGCATCCACAAATGGTGGAGCAATATATACCAACAGTTTAATTTTAATGAACATAATCGGTAACACAATTTCCGATAACAAAGCAGCAGATGGTGCAGCATTATTCAGTACTGGTGGAAACGTATTATTTGACTCTAACATTGTTTCAAACAATGTAGCAACAACCGCAGGTAAGAAAGTCGTGTCAAATACTGGTACCTTGGTTTCAACCAACAACGTATTTACCAACAATACCGACGGTACAGATATGTTAATGAGTGAGACCGGTACAAACACCGTAAGTGACAACACATACACGGCCAACAAATTAGAAACTACCATAAAACAAGTACCAGATCAACCTCTAGCTGACTTTGACCTTAGAATAAACGTATCACCTAAAGACGTTTATAATACAACTGTCGATAGTGGTAACATCCTTGTTAAACTTAATGGAGCAGATTATTACAGTGGAGCAATTGCTGATAGTAGCATAGTAACAATTAAATTAGATGATTTACAGGATGAAAATCTAGTTGAAGTTGAATATACTCCAATCAATGATGATTTCCAAGCTTCAACAATGAAATTCAACATGAAATCAAGCAATGAAATTACAGTAACAGACTATGAATCATTATACAATACAATAGAAAATATCAAACAAGACACAACCTTTGATGAATTTATTATCAATTTAGGAGAAGGATCTTATGAAGTAACCACGCCTATTGAATGGACAGATAGCGTAAACGCTAAAACATTAACAATAAACGGTAATGGCCAGGAAATTAAAGGAAACGGTAAAAACTTCATGATTATTGATGAAGATTACAATGTTGATCTTTATGACATGACAGTATCAGGTTGTGAAAGTAATGAAGATGGTGGAGCAATCATAAATGATGGATGTCTTAATTTAATTAATGTTACATTTAAAGATAACAAAGCAAACTTTGGTGGAGCAATTGTAAGTCACCACCTTATTTCAATCCAGGATTCATTATTTATAAACAACTTCGCAAGTAATGGTGGAGCATTAGCAAACACCAACTATGCATCAGCAGGAATATACAATACAATATTCCAAGAAAACAGTGCAGTGACAATGGCTGGAGCAATCTACAACGAACATCAATCCACAATGATAATTGATAATTGTACTTTCACAGCAAACACTGCAAACAACGGTGGAGCAATAGATAACGACCAAGCAACACTTACTGTTGAAAATTCATTATTTGAAGAAAACGTTTGTTTAGATTATGCAGGAGCAATCTACAACAGATACTACGCAAAACTCACAGTTAAAAACAACACATTCAGACACAACCAGGCAATAGAAGATGAAGGTGGAGTATTCTATAATTACTTCAAATCAACATTAATTGCTGAAAACAACGAGTTTAGAAACAATTATGCCTGGAATTATGGTGGAATAATATTCAATGACGATTCAGAAGCAACATTTACCTCAAACTATATATTTAACTCAACCGTAGGTAAATTCGGTGGTTCCGTTATTTACAATGCTAACGGTGCACATGCAACATTTGAAGATAACTTGATTTTCAACAATACCGCTATAACCAACGGTGGAGCAGTATATACTGCAAGTTCAGACATCGATTTAATCGATAACATATTCTTCGGTAACAAAGCACGTCAAGGTGGAACACTATATTTCATTGGTGCCAACACAAACAATGTAATAAATAACTATATTATTGACAGTGTTGCAGAAACCAATGGTGGAGCAATCTACAATACTGCAAACCAACCATTAACTGTAACAGGCAACACTATTGAGGACAATGTTGCAGGTCAAGGAGCTGTATTATACTCTACCGGTGAAGTAATATTTACCGACAACAATGTAAGTAACAACATTGTATCCAACCCATCAAGTAAAATTATCTACAATACCAATAAATTTACTTCAACTGGTAACAATTTCACTAATAACACTGACGGAAACGATATCCTCATGAGTGAAACAGGAACCAACACAGCAAGTAACAATAAATACGAAGCTAACATGCTTGAAACAACTATTGATGGTGTATCCGATAAAGATATTAGTTCAGATTACACATTTGATGTAAATGTAAATGCTAAGGAAGTATACAACTGTACTGTAAATAGTGGAAACATAGTTGTTAAAGTAAATGGTAAAGAATATTCTACTGAAACAATTGCCGATGGTAAAGCAATAGTTACTTTAAAAATAGATGATTTACAGGATGAAAACAACATAGTGATTGATTATCTTAGTGATAATACCGACTTCCAAAATGCAACAGTAACATTCACAGTTAAAAAAGTTACTCCTGAAGCAGTCATCATCATAGATGATATAACAGATGTAGATTACAGAGATACTATAACAATTTCAGGTAAAGTTACAACAAATACTGGTGAAGTCGTTGCCAATACTGATATTACTGTTTCATTCAATGATAAAGATCAACAAGTTAAAACAGATGATGAAGGAGTATTTACCACAACAGCAAAAGTTACAACGGTTGGAATTAATGAAGTTACCGTTACATTTGTAGGAAATGAAACTATTATCGGAGCTAGTACAACAACAACATTCACAGCAAATAAAAGGGATATTCAAATTATAGTTGATGAACTTACCCAAGTATACTACAGAGATAACATTACAATAATAGGTAAATTAACTGACAAAGACAACACCAAATTTAAAAACGCAAATATATTTATTACTTTAAACGGAGAAGAACAACACTTAATGACAGATGAAAACGGTACATTTACATTCAACTTCAAAGCAAACAAAACCGGAACTAATAAATTAGTCATAACATACAAAGGAAACAAGAACTACAACAAAGCAAAAATTACCAATACATTTGAAGTAATGAAAAGAGAAACCCAAATAACCATTAATCCAATTAAAAATGCAAAAGTAAATAGTGAAATAACCATTACAGGTAAATTAAATGATTTCCAAGGCACAAAACTCAAAAATGCTAATGTATATGTAAAAGTTAATGGAGTGGAAACTCACTTATTAACAGATAATAAGGGTATATTCACTTTAACATACACTCCAACAGTATCAGGTATTAACAATATTACTGTGCTTTATAAAGGAAATGCAAACTATATGGGTACTACTGCAAATTCAACTTTTACAGTAGCTAAAGCTTAAATTTAACTAACATTGAAAATAGGAATAGGTTGTTAACCTATTCATTTTCTTACTTTTTTTACAAAATTATAAAATTTTTAAAATTTAATACAATCTTCATACAAACATTAATTATCTAATTAAATATAGTGATAATAGATGATTAAAATTGAAGATGTGCCTCTTTTATATACAACAAAACAGTTTATTCAAACAATACCTACAATAGAATATAAAGAAAAATACATTAATTTAGAGACCACCATGGCTGCCTGCATGGAATGTCCTAATTTTTCAAAAAACTGGGCATGTCCAGAATTCAAAGAGGATGTTCTTGAATATTGGGACAAATATGATAATATTGAACTGACACTTACAAAAATTATTTTTACAAAAGAAGCATTGAATAATTCATACAATGAAGATGACTTAATGATTATTGTAGAAAATTCATTGTTCAGAGAAAGAAACAAATTGATTAAAAGCCTTGAAGAAAAGGAAGCTGAATTAAACGGCAAATGTTTATCTGCAGGATTTTGTGGATACTGTGAAAGATGTAGTAGAATAGACGGGAAACCCTGCAAATACCCGGACAAGTGTCATAATAGCATTGAATCCATTGGAGGATTGGTTGGTGATACTTTAAGTGGAGTTTTCAATGAAGAAATCAAATGGATTGATATTAAAAAGGGTAAACTTCCAGAAAATTTATCATTGCTTATGGGAGTACTTTATTGATTTTTAATATCAAGAAAAATTTTTAACAAGTTATAACAAAGATATGAATAGAAATCAAATATATAATGAGGTGACATTTTGGATTCGGGACGTTTTGAAACATTTATTGATGCAATAATAGCAATTATGCTGACTGTAATGGTATTGAAAATTCCACAGCCTGAAACAATGACATTAACTGGAATATGGGACTTAAGGGTGATGTATTTTGCCTACATAATCAGTTTCATAGTACTCTTTAGCATATGGGATCATCACAGAAAACTCTTTAATATTCTTGAAGATATTAACAACACTGTCATATGGATGTATTCAATTTTGATATTTTTGATAACATTGGTTCCCTATTTTACTGCATGGGTTGCACATGAACCCTTTGCATTAGTGCCTGAATTGATGTTTGGATTGATATTCTTTTTAGTAAACATTATCTACGTATTGTGTACGAAGGTTGCCATAAAAAATGATGTTAATAATGAAGAGGTTAATGGAGTGAGCTTTAGGGAATTACTGTTGATTAACATATCCCTATTCATTGTTGGTGCAGTAATCGGTATTTTAGGTTACCCTATTGCCTTATTGATAATGTGTCTTTTAACTGTGATAACATGGAATGCCATACCTCATATTCAAAAAACATATGTGATAGGTGAGTAATTATGGAAACTGGAAGATTTGAAGCGTTAATTGACGCAATTTTGGCCATTATTATTACAATAATCGTTATGGAAATTCCATTACCTGAAACAACCAGCATTTACTCATTGATTGAATTATATCCTCAATTCATTTCATATACACTTAGTTTCGTCATATGTTTTAACTTTTGGAATTATCATCATAACCTGTTTAGTATAGTTAACAAGCTGAACAGTTCCGTTACCTGGGCTAACGCAATGGGCATTATGATTGTCGGACTACTTCCTCATGTTACGATGATGGTGTCTACTGATTTCTATTCGTTCATTGCACAATTTATGTTTGGATTGGTACTTTTGTTAACTGATTTAACTTTCTATATAACTGATATATTACTTATTAGAATTGATAAAGCAAACATAGCCCTTAGATTCGCTTTAAGGGATAGAAAAAATCTTACCATCACAACAACAATAATTCAGATTATGGGTATGATCATAGGATATTTTGTATTCCCACCAGTCATAATGATAGGTAGTATCTTAGCTTTGATTGTAAACCTTACCTGGAATTATATTAAAAATAGTGTTTATTAAATATTTAAAATAAATATTTATTATTTTTTTTTTAAAAAAAAAAGGTATTGAAATTAATTATTCAATACCGAAAAATTCGTTACGAGCATTAACCATTGCTTGAATATTTTTTAAAGGACTGCTTGCTGCAATACCACAGCTAGGAGCCAATACATCCACACCTTTTTCTAATGCTTCCAATACTTCTGTTCTAACTTCTTCAGGCGTTCCTCTGAACAATGTTCTGCTGGTGGATATGTTTCCACATACCTGACATTTGTCTCCTAAACTTGCCTTTACTTCCTGTGCAAATCTCATATCCACTGCTTCTTCAATACTTATACCATTGTATCCACATGAAAGCATATCCTTTAGCATGTTTCCTGTGTGACCACATATGTGTAATACGTTTTGTGATTTCATTTCCTCTTGAATATCCTCTAATGGTGGTCTTGATATTTGTTGGAAGTCAAGTGGACTTAATAAATCTCCACTGCTGGTCGGATCAGCAACACATATTATATCCGGTTTAACCTCATTCAATTCTTTAATATATGCCATTACCGCTTCTGCTGCTACATCTACTGCTGCTTCCACCCCATAATAGTCAAGGTTTATCATTTTAAGTATTCTCTCTACTCCAATCATATGTCCTGCAACAGTAAATGGTCCTGTTATACCTACACATACTGGCAAATTGTCATATCTTTCATGAAGTATTTCTACTGCTTCACATATTACTGGTATCCTTCCAGATGTTTCAAAATTGTCTGGGATTTCTATTTCCCTAGGATCATCGAATGGTGATTTTACAACTTCAGGAGTTCTTCCTCCAGAACCTAAATCTACTTCACATCCCATAGATTCAGCTTCTACTGCTAAACAAAATGGTATTTTTGCATCTTCCAATCCTGCCAACTCATGAAGTGATGCACCTAAGGTTGCCATTTGTTCAGGATCTTCATGTGCTCTTGGCCAGGATGTTCCTGTTATCTCCATTGCGTCCAATATACCTGATTGGGTAACTGTTATAACCGGTGTGATATCTACATTTTTTCCATTTAATACATTTTCTAAATTTTCTTTATAATTTATCTCCATTTTAATACGCCACTTAAAAAAAACAAAATTGAATTGTTAATTTTTTTTTCTACAATTAAAGCTTTATATGACAAATATATAAATATACTCTTTTTATATTTTTAAAAAAATTATTTACTAAAATTATGTTATGTTTAACTAAAAATTATTAAATTAATTAATATTTTAGTTAATTTAAAAACATTTTAATCATTATATAAGAAAAAGCTGTTTAAATGAATAATATTCATTGATTCCTAAATATATATTATTAAAATAAGTAAAACTTCTTTAAAATAAATTTAAAGTTAATTAAATAAAATTTATAACTCCGTTATAAAAATAATAAAATTAGAAAGATATTTATATGAATAGATACATATATATTAATCTATATAAAATAACTATTTTTGTTAAAAACCAACAACATGTTGTTCTCTTAAAATAAATACACCAAATAAATTATTATAAGAGAAATTTAATGAATTGAAATTAACTGTTAATTAATAATCACTCAAATTTAAAATTTTCAAAATTCATGCTATAAATATAAGTTTAAATTGATAATATGGACAATCATATAAATACTATGGAATTAAAATTATATTACAATATAAAGATTTTAGGAGTGATATAATGGCTCGAAAAATATTCAATGAAAAACTTAACGATTCAAAGGATATGCCAAAAATCATATGCGTAAAAGATGAAAAAAGCATATCGCGATATGGTGGCAGTGAAATGTTGATAGCACCCCCATTGGAATATAATGAAATTATGTCAAATGTACCTGAAGGAAAGATTATCACTACTAAACAAATAAGAGAATACCTGGCAGACAAGCATGGTGCAGACTTCACATGTCCCTTAACGGCAGGAATATTCATCAATCTGGCTGCACAGGCAAGCCATGAAAGAGAAAACAATAAGATTCCCTTCTGGAGAACTCTTAAAACAGAGGGCGAATTAAATCCAAAATATCCATTAGGAATTGAGTACCAAAAACAAATGCTTGAAAAAGAAGGACATACCTTTATTTTTAAAGGCAGAAAAAATATCAGATATTTTGTAGAAGATTATAAAGAAAAAATTTATGAATTAGATTAATTTTTATTATCTCTCTTTTTTTAATGTATTTTACTAATCAAAGCTCATAAATTAATTTAGCATACTTATTATCATTTTACTTTAATTAACTCTTATGCTTTTTCCTTTTTAGTTATTTGTATACTTTTAATGATAAATTTTGTTGTACTAATGTATTTTACACATTTTTAAGAAATATAATAAACCACATCTATATAACATAGTTGTAAAAAAATAATTAATAAATGAACTTAAATAAAATTAGAAATAATGATTTATTATTTTGGATATAGATTCTAATCTTATTAAATTATTGATTATATAATTAATTAAAAAATAAAAAAAATAAATGAATAAAAATGAAAATTATATTACTTCTTTTGATAACATTTTATATTTGTATGCTTCAAAGAAATGATTTAACATTTTTTTTTAGATTTGAATTTTTCTTTCCAGAAAAACGTTGTATCATCATACGTATCATCCTTATAGAAAAAGGATATTGAAGAACCTTTATCAGTAATGGTTAAGAAAATCTCATGAACATCTTCTTCGGTGACAAATATTCTGATATTACCATTATTACGATATTTTTTTATGTCATTGCCCAAAGTTGATTCCTTAATAGCTTCATAAATGTTTCTGGATGTTATTATCTGAATTTTTGAATTATTTTCCTTAACTGTTGCAATAATGTACTTTAAATACTGTTGTGAATAAATTGGCAATATAATCTTTAAATTTGTTGCTTCTTTTAGTTGTTTACCATATAATTTTCTTGTTTTATACATATCAGTACTTGGAGATTCAATTCTTTCACTTTCATCAAGCATAAACATATATCTTGCAAATTCTAATGGAAATTTTTTAAATGAATGATAATTTATGCATCTAGAATATTTGGATATTGTATCCCAATTATGTAATATATTCATTATATCTTTGTTTTGAAAAATTACAAATACAATAAATAATTATCACCATTATAAAATATCATCTAAATAAAATAATTTTTTTAATGGATTATAATATGAATAAACATTACCAATAATTTCAACATATTAAGACCTGTACAAAAACTAGAATTATTATTTTTGAATCAAAATATTATAAAACATTAATATTTTTCTCTTTTTTCAATATTAATATCATTTTAATTCTTAATTAACTTAAAAATTATTAATTATCCTTTAAAAATAGTATTCCTTTATATACTGCATCAAATAAATTAATTAATTGAATTTAACTGGTAATTTTATAAAATATTAAATATTATATATCATGATTAATTATAGCAGATTAAAATATAGCAACCAATCAGTTAAATTCAATATAAATTTGTAGAAGGTAATTAAAATGGATTTAATTGAAAACTTGGAAAATGCATTTGCAGGAAAAGAAGTTGAAAAAGTCCCTGCAGCAAGTATAGTTTCAGTTGCATTAGTTGAAGGTATGGAAATAACAGGTGCTGGTTTTCCTGAATCACACACTAATGCTGAAAAAATGTTAGAACTAGGTGAAAGTGCACACAAATATGCTGGTGTAGGAAGTATTAATTTACCATTTGATCTAGCTATAGAAGCTGAGGCAATGGGAGTGAAGTTGATCTTAGAGACGCAAATGAACACATTCCAGAAATTATAGCATCCCCCTTTTTCGATGATATCGAAAGTGTGGATCTCTGTGATGATTTCTTGAGTAACGGTCGTATACCTGTAGTAGCTGAAGCTATAGCATTAGGTAGAGAAAAATATCCTGATGTACCCATGGTAGCCGGTCAGATTGGTCCTTTCACTTTACTAGGACAAATTGTAGGAATTGAATACTTAATGAGATGTTTAGCTACAAACCCTGAAGACGTAAAAAAAGGTGTAGAACTATGTGCTGATGCAGTAATAGAAGTTGTTAAAGCATATAATACATTAGATATTCAGGGAGATTGTATGTACGAACCATCAATTGCTGCAGATTTATTACCTCCTGAAATGTTTGATGATTTCGTAACAGCACCATTGGAAAGAATTGCAAAAGCAGCAGATTTCATATGGTGTTACATGTATGTGGAGATACAACTCCAATTTTAGAGCATACCTTAAATTTAGGATATAACGGTTTTTCATTCGAAGATTCTGTAAATGTTAAGGAAGCAAATAAAATCAAATATGGTTTTAACAGCGATACCCAATTAGTTGGTAATGTTGCAACAGACTCCTTATTCCAAGCTAAAATGGACAGTATCCGAGAAGAAACCTTCAAAGCACTGGACAATGGTATTGATATATTAGGTTCATCATGTTGTGTACCACCAGGAACTCCTTTAAAGGCTATGGAATGCATGGTAAAAACCAGAGATGAATATTATGAAAAAGGTATGGACTATAAACGTGAAAAAAACGAATCAGACCTATCATGGAAACCTGACTATAATGAAATAATACTTCCTGTTGCTAATATACATAATATGACAACCATTAAGAAACGGTCAAGAACATAAATAAATTAAACAATTTCAGTCAAACTAAACGCCAAATAATCTAAAATACAATAGTCTCCCAAAAAGTTCAAATAGACGGATATTCTTACCCAAAAGTAACATTTTTTAATGTTACTCACCACTTTATTTTTTTAAATTTTTTTTAAGTGATATTATGGTTAATAATAATCCTAGTTTTGATGGTTTATTGGAGACATGCCATACGAAACTTTAAAGTTTGATGGCAGAACAAATCTTGTAGTTGAATATTTTGAAAGTAAAAAAACTAAAGAGAAGAATGGTGTCAATGGATTATTCACATCAAGATATAGAAGAATTACATTATTTGTCGTGACGAAATCTTATCAGATAACGTAGAAATAAATCCTTATTATGTTGAAAATCTTCTTGAAGATTCTTTAAATGTAATCCATGAAGATCTTGACTAAAGTGAAATCAAAACGAAAAAGGAAATGACGAAGGTTATATGGTTGTATTATGGAAAAGGGGACTGTCCCTGTACCAATTGAATTTGGAAATTTTAAAAATTTTGTTTTAGACAACATCAACAATGTAGTTGATATAACTGATTTAGTTATAAAAGTTTTAAATTATGAAAATGATTGATTATATATTCAATCTCCCAAATTTCTAATTTTTATTTCTGAATATTTTTTTAAAATTTTTACATTGGAATTTTTAACCAACCATAATCATTTTACCGAAAACCAACATTATAAACAAATCAAATTTGTTTATTTTTTGTACATATATTTATATACTATGAGATATAATCGTTAATATGTACATTATATGTACATTTGTGTTTTTATAATACAGATTAAATCACTTTAAATCCTAATTACCTATTAACTATTAATAAATAACTATGAATATATTGAAGGATAAATCAGGAAAAGCTTAACAATAATAGAATAGAAAAACATTAGACTGAATAATAGGTAAACAATATACTACACTATCCTATTCAATTTCCTTAAAAAGAAGAACTCTCCATACATAATAATTCAAGAGCCATAATTTAGTCCAAAATTAAAGAATTATATGTTAGCCAGTTAATTTAAAAACAAATTTATCAAAGCAATAAATTTGAAATTTTACTATCTCCAAATTAATAATATTAAATGTATTCCTATAATATATATAAATTATTCTAAGTCGTATCATTATCCCCATAAAAAAACTTAGATATAATTGGTTAAATGCCTAAAAGAAAATTATCCTTCAATAATATTCATTTCACTTCCTTTTACTTTTTTTAAACACAAAAGATTTAATAATTAAATTAAATAAATTACTACTAACGAATATTTAGGTTATTTATATGAATACAAAAAAGATAATATTCATGTTATCTTGTACTTTCTTGATATTTTCATTACCCTGCATTAATTCAGTAGTAATCAATGATAATCTTAATGAACCATACCAAGAACATCAATATAATAATACTGTTAATACACTATTAGAAAACTATTCAAAATATAAAAATAACGATAATAATTTAACGTTATTTTCATTCCAAGATGAAAGAACAGATAATATAGAATATAACTCATCAAAACTAAATAAGTCCAGGCCAATATACTTTGCAATGGATCACGTAAACGCTGATGATCAGGAAATATGTGACACTATAACAAAAAGACTTAAAGAAGAAGGATTTAATGTTGTAAGTGCAGAAATCGGTCCTAATAAAATGTCACAGAACACACATTATCTATACGAACAAAACATATCAAATGCCATAATATTCCATCTGTTCAATGGTGTAGATCCATCAACAATCAGGGAACTGGCAACGAATGGAAACGATAACCGTGGACGTATAGTTCGAAATAATGGAAACGATGTAGTTTTAGCATGGTTTTACGATTCAGTCGATTGTGTAAACGAAAATGGTTCTGGTATAACACACGTATATGGCAGTGAAACTGGTCCAAGTTTAGAAAATCCAAAAGAGTATATGGAAGAAAATGGTATTATAGCAATATGTACCAGTAGTGATATGGGAAAACATAAGGAAGAAGCAGATTACACAGGAGAAAAAACGGTCGAAAAATTCATGGAATTATTCAATGAATGAGAATAACCCCCCTTATTTTTATTATTTTTAAAAATCCATATAATATATTTACTTATCAACATACATTCACTCGTTAAAAAATAAAACACAAGTAATGATATTTTTATAAAAAAACTTTAATAATTAAAGAAGTTTATTTTGAATATTTTTGAAAATACTTAAAGTATTTCCATAGTAACTTTCAACTAGAAATTCAACAAATTTCTATCTCTAACATTGAAAGTCTAATCTTTTCTAAAGTGAAGAAAAATTATAATGATTATTTTCATTAAATTTTAACAATTTATATTTAAAACGAAATGATTAAAATAAGATTTTTTTCTTTTATAAATAGGTATTTTTCAATTTTAAAAGGAATAATTTAAATATTAGTAAAAACTAATGTTATTAATGTCTTAAATTAAAAAATAAAGGTGAATTATGAAAAAGAATAATTTAAAAGTCTTTTTCTTGTTTATTACATTTACAATATTATTAGTTACTTTTACAACCATTAGTGCTAGTAATATAACTACTAACTATTCAACAACATCCAACAATAAGGATACTTCTTATCCCTCGGATGTTCAAAATGTAAAAACCTCAAAAAATGTTGAAAACATAAATGAGAACAAAGCAAATATTAATTCAAATAATAATTTAACAAAAGAAAAATCGAATGATTTAAAAGATACACAAAATACTAGCAGACAAAATACTACTAACAAAAGTATTACAAAAAATACAATTACTAAAGATAACTCAAATACTAAAACAGCCACATTATCCATGGATATTCCACTAGACAAAAGTAGACCAATCTATTTTGCAATGGATCATACCAGTAACAAAGACAAAACAATATGTAACAATATTGTAAATACGTTGAAAAAAAATGGTTTTAAAGTTGCAAGGTATTCCATTGGTCCTAGTTCAATGTATAACAATATGTTATATGTTTATAATCACAAAATAAAAAATGCAATTTTATTCCACTTATTTAATGGAGTAGACCCGTCAAATATACGTGAAGTAGCAAAAAACGGAAATGATAACAGAGGTCGTATAGTACGTAGTCGTGGAAACGATGTGGTTCTTGCCTGGTTCTACGATGCCAGTGATTGTGTACATCCTGGTGGTACCTGTTACAAATACGTAAGAGGAAGTGAAACCGGAAAATCAATGTCATATCCAAAACAATACATGGACAACAACAACATAAGATACATTTGTACAAGCAGTGACAGAAAAAACCACAAATCATCCGCAGATTATACAGGTACAAAAACAGTTAATGAATTTATGAAACTTTTTAATCATGACACAGTTTGTAAAGTTAGCAAATACACGGTAAATAATAATATGGTTACAGTTTATGGAACAGTTACAAGTCCTTATGCAAAAAACATCAACGGAATAATAAACATAGTGGATAGTTCCAACAAGATACTTAAAAGTAATGTTAAAGTATACTCTGGTTCGTTTAGTACAACATTTAATGCAAATAATGGAGGATTACAATCTTTCAAAGTAAAATACCTGGAAAATTTACCTCACAAATCCAGCAGTGCTGTTTTTAATGTGAAAATACCTAAAAATGTGACATTTTATCTTAAACAGGTAGGAGATAAAATTGGTTCTAGTCGTATTGAAATAATAATTAAAAATAATAGTAATCAATATGAAAAATACAAAGATGTAATTGTTAAAGATAGCAAAGGCCAAACATATAAATTAAAAACAAACGGTTGGGGCTGGACATATTTCAATGTACCTACCTTAAATCAGGATACTTATACCATATATTATTATGATGGAAAACTGTTAAATACTATTAAAAAGACTGTTACTCTTAAAAAAAGTACTCCTATAATAACAATTAGTCCTATCGTATCCCAAGTTGGTAAAAAAATAATTTTGCAGGCAACACTAAAAGATGAAAACAATAGGTTAATCAGTAGGGGAAATCTTGTCTTTAAAATAAATGGTAAAACCATCAGAATAGATAAGAAATTAAGTAATAAAGATCCGTTAAAAATTAGCGTAGTAAATGGTATAGCAAAAATTGAATTGCTTGCAGAATCATATATGAAAAATACAAAAATTACAGCAACTTACAGTGGTAACTATAGATATAACAGTCAGAATTCTAATGCGGTTATTGCAAAAATTATTTAAGGAGATTTTCTCCCCCATAACCTTCTTTACAATGTATATTCTACACTATGACTCATACATTTATATTTCAGATTATTTTTATCAATTATTTCCTCATTTTTAGTTAAATTAAATAATTTAATATACTCTTCATCCAACTCTGTTTTGGATTCATACGTTATTAACTTATGATTGACGTTGTCCTCAATTATTATATCATAAACATTTGAAGGAGCAAAGTAACAGATACTAACTGTTAATTCTCCCGTTTTTAGTAGAGTATGTTCAAAAAGTACTACGCCGAAAGAATATAACATTTCAATTTCGGATTTTGTATCATCATCCTTTTCTATTCTAGTATTTTGTGTCTCTTTAATTCCTTCATATAACATATTTATCACTGAAATATCTTAAAAAATGGGTAAATAAACTTTTAAAAAATAGAAATAATATTATATAGATAAAATTAAAAAAAAAGATTTTACGCCGTCGGCAGGACTTGAACCTGCGACCAATCGGTTAACAGCCGAACGCTCTACCTACTGAGCCACGACGGCATTAAAGTATAATAATTTATTTATATTTAATGATATATAAAGATATCTGTTTATATGTAATTTAATAATAATAGTTTTTTAGTATTATTTTTTTTTAACAAATTCAATAACATTTTTATGGAATTTAGTCAATAACATTTTTTTAATAAATCTTCTTTTCAAAACCTGTTTCTTAGCCATTATTACACCATTAAACATTAGATACATTATAATATGTAATAAGATATATTTAAAGTTTTTAATAATATATAATTAAACATTGTTTATTAATAAAAATATATCTATGAAATTATTAAAAAATAGTTAAAAAATTAGATATATAATGAAAAATTTCTAAAAAAAATGAATTTTTCAAATTAATCTGTAAAACACATTTGTTCATCAAATCCGGATATATAATTTTCCAGATCTTCTAGATTTCCTTCACCATTAATAAAATAATCAAAAATAAAGTAAAGCATTTCCTGCATTATCTCAACTTTTTCAATATTATTAAATCTTTCATCACGATAATCAAAGGTTAATTTTTGATTTAACTTAGCAATATCATCCTTAACAAATTGTTCATATATACTATATCGTAGTTGTTTATTGATGATTGGTTTTAGAAGATCATCAATATCATGACTAATTTCATGTGCAAAAATAAAAAATCCTTTGGAAGTTTCAACATCTATTCCCAACTCAAGCAATAATTGAATGAAGGATAAATAATTTTGACATTCTGGTGGTGTAAAACGTCCTTCAACAATGTAAGACAAATATTCATCTGCAACCCTATTTTCAATGGAATTATTTAACATGAACATCACCACGGATTCAACAATATTGCATCCTTGTATGTTAAATAATTTATACAACCATTTTTCAAATATTTCTGCATATATATGGTGAGTTAATTCATGAATCAATGTAACTATTTGCAATGCTTCAGGCAGATTGTTGTTAAGATATATTTTATTGTAAATATAGTATCCAGAGGATATCTCTTTTTCAGCATAATAAATATTAACGTGTTGTAATGCAATTCTTTTGACATTTTCTAAAGGTGATATGTTTTCATCCAAAACAAGATTTTCCAAACTTTCAGCAAGTATCTCAGCCAAAATCTCCTGATAATCGTTAACATTGAATTTTGCATTTTCAATAAGAATTAAATTTTCATAAGTTAACAATTCATTTAATGATTTAATACATTTATTTGAATGAATCATTTTATCACCTAATTAATTAAATTTATTTGAATGTAAATATATAAAATATATTTTTTTTAGTTAAGCCTCATTATCTAAAAATTCCAATTAAATATAATTTTTATATATTTTAAAGAATATAACATAAGTAAAAGAAATAAAAATGATTTTATGAAAAAAATAGAAAAAAATAATGAAAATTCCAACTTTATTAAAAAATTATATGAAGATAATAAAGTTTTTTTTGAACATACTATTTTAGAATCTGATAATCTTATTTACAGTATTTCTTATTTTGCAAAAAAAGATATTTACGATGTACTGATTGAAGATAAGATAAATTCTCATATAATAAATTATGAATCAAGACAAAAGTTATCAAACTCTACCTTAAAATATTTCAATCTCATTAAAGACCAGACAATTGATGATAATTTTGGAAATAAGTTTAAATGTATTACTCATAGGATAGAATTTGAATAAAGATATTACAAAAATAATAATATCTAAATTTTAATTGTTTATAATCCTTACAAATATTTAATACATTAATTTAACATATATTTAATTAATTACAAAATTATCTATGAGGAGTTTTATGTATAATAGAATTTTACTTACAAGTGATGGATCAAAAAATTCTGAATTTGCAATTGAACATGCCCTACAAATTGCTTCAGATGAAGGTGCAGAGGTTATTGTTTTACATGTAGTTGATAATAAACACTTAAGTAATATCCATGAAGATGCAATTGGTGAAACGAACTTTAAGGACTATACCGATCAAGTTTTAAACCATTTTGAAAAAGTTATTCAAGATCTTGAAGATGAAAAAGAAGAACAATATAAAGTCAAAATTAGAAAATTAGCACTTCAGGGTAGACCTTGTGATGTAATTATCAAAGTTTGTAAAAAAGAAAACATTGACATGATTGTAATGAGTAACAGTGGTAAAAACAAAGTGGACAGATTCCTTTTAGGAAGTGTTACCGAAAAAATCATTAGAGAAGCACCTGTCCCTGTTCTCGTTATTCCTGCAAACTACTCTCCAAACTAATTTTTCTACCTTTTTTTTATTTTAAAAATTTTAAGTTATAAAAAAACAAGTCATAATATAACAATGTTATATAATGTTTTAAAAAAATAAGATAACTAGGCATAGTGGAAACCTAGTTATTTCCGAATATGTTTAAAATAATAAAGTTGAGAACACGCTAAAAACTCAACAATATTGTGTATAAGATATTGATATTTATATAATAATTAAAAAAAATGTAAGATAGGAATTATCTTACATTAAGTAGTGAACCTAGGAGTATGCTGCTACGTATTCTCCAACGATTGCTGCATATTCTTTTCTGATGTCTTCCCAAGTTTTACCATCATCTACAATAGCATCTGCTAATTTAGGTGTGTGGTATGCTTCTACACCGTAGAAACAGTGTGGAGTTTCTTCTACGAAGTCACGACGTACTGCTCCTCCACCACATCCAATAGGGATGTCTAATCCTTCTTCTTCCATTAATGCTGCAATTTTACCGAATCCAGTCATTGTTGTTGTCATTAATGCAGTTGCTGTTGCCATTGCTGGTTCATTTTCTTTTAATGCTGCTACTACAGTTTCGTGAGGTACGTCACGACCGAGGTCGATAGGTTCGTAACCGTTTGCGTTTAAGAACATAACGATTAAGTTTTTACCGATGTCGTGAGGGTCACCTTGTACAGCACAACATACTACTTTTGCTTTGGAATCTGCTTTGTGTCCGAGTTTTGCTTCACAAAGTGCAACACCGGACATCATTGCATCCCCTGCTAACATTAAATCAGGTAAGAAATATTCACCTTTTGTGTATAAAGCGGATACTGCATCCATACCTTTCATTAAAGCATTGTTAATGAGGTCGATTGGATCGTTACCTGCGTCTAATGCTTCTGCTACATCAGAATCAGTTTTATCTTTGTCACCGTATAATACATCTAATGCTAAGGTTTTTTTGTCTCCTTCAGCTGCAGCTAAGATTTCAACTACTTCTGGGTCGTCTTCAGGTTTGAGAGCTGGACCTTCGATTTTTACGTTGTATCTTATTGCGATTTTTTCGTAATCTTCAAATTTTTCATAATATTTTTCTAAAGGGCTTGCCATTTGTACACACATCCTATTTTAATAATTTTAATTTAATTATTTACACGCTTATAAATCGTATTGTTTAATGTCGTGTTCTTTAACTTTTCTGCTGTAACGTTTAATACAAGTTTTTAAGAATTTATCTGAGTCATCAGGTAATTGTTCGTAAGTTTTGTATGTTGAGTCAAGGGTATCTCTTTCGAATCTGGTTAATAAGATTCTACCTTGATCTACAGCTTCGTTAATACAGTCCATAGCTTTGAGTGCTGCTGCACGTGCTCTGAGGTAGTTGTCTTCACCGTCAGCTACGATTGCTTCACCAATTCTGTAAGCATTGTCGTATGCTAAGATTACACCTTGAGGGTCTCGGTATTTATCTGCTAATACGTATGAGTCTCTTAATTCTTTTGCAGTTCCGATTTGTTTTGCTGTGTTCATTAATGCACATTCGTAACCTAAGGATTGTAACCATACACCAGGGGTTGGTCCACCCATTTCTTCTCTGTTATATACAGATTCGTTACTCCATACATCACATACACCAGCGGTTAAGTTACCCATAAGGTCTGCGTGAGCACAGGTTGCGTTTTTACCTTCTGCACAAATAGGTACAGATGCAATTGATTTTACAATAGGGTTTTCGTAACCACAGTCTTTTGTAGGTCCGGTTGCACCACATTCAATAGCTACTAAGGATCTTGCTCCTGCAATTGCTCTTGCTACTGCTGCGATTGTGTGTGATACGTTTTTACTCATGAATCCACCAGCTAAGAACATAGCAGTGTTAGCTTGTGCACAGTCTGTGTCTCCTCCAGGAGTAATGTTGTATTTTTTTGCAACGTCGACAATTTTTGTCCACATGTATTCCATATCGTTTGAACCTAATACACCGATACCGTAAAGGATAGCTCTTGCGTCTCCTCTTGAAATACCGTAGTCAGATACTACTTTACCACCAACGGTTTCGATACATAACATGGATGCTCCGTTTTGTGCACATGCTTCAAATGATTCGTCCATAGCAATGTCGAATTCAGATCCTCTTAAACCGTTTTCTTCTTCTCTCATATCAGCAACAGTTGACATTAAGGAAACTCTTGTACCGAATTTGTCGTGTAATTCTTCGAGTTGTTCCCAAGTTACAGCTGTACATCTTTCGGATGCTTCTCTGCTGATAGATTGTTGTTGTACGTGTTCTGTTTCTATTTGAATTGATGGTAATCCAATGTCAGCTACTCTTTGACATGCTGCGAATGCAATGTTTTTAGAAGTTGCTTCTAATCCATCAATACTTTCTTCTGAACCTTCTGCTGGTGCTACTTTAATGTTTGGATATACCATACCGTTACCAGCTTCTTGGCCTAATCCTAATTTTACAGGGTGTAATGTTTCCCCAAATAACATATCATCTACGTTTTTTGTTTCCATTTTAGTAAATGCTTTTTGTGCCATATAATTTCACCACTTGAATTGTTTAAATTTATACCCACATAGTTATTAGTATAGCCCTTTTAGGTATATATATTGTTACCCTTCAAGACTATAATATACTTGAAAAACAATTCATAAAAATTGATTTTTTAGTTTTTTTAATTTTTGTTGAAAAATTTTTAACTAATTTTAAATCAGTTTTTCATCATTCATCCAATAATTTTGGGGTATTAAATAATATACAGAATGTACAGTTAAGTATTTGATTTTATTCTTTATAAAACTTATTATTTTATTAATTTATTACTAGTTCTGAAATAGATAATAATCTATAATAAATTATAATATTTAGAATATATTGCATTTTTATAATATTCATTCTTTTCAATTAACCCATTTGGATATTTCAGAAAACAAAAATTAAAAAAAAAGAAAACTTGTGATTATCTTATCACAATAAAAGATTGTTGAGTACTGTTAGATCCATAACGTAAATTACCGCCATATGAAACTACAACTTTATTTGTACCGATAGTGGTTGTCTTGTATGAAAAACTGTATAATCCACTTTCATCTGTTTTAGAATAATAATTTACACCATTAACCTTTAATGTAAGTGTAGTATATTTTAATGGTTTTCCTGAATTATCTGTGAATTTACCGGATATGTTTACAGCATTGCCTTTTTTTACTTGATTGATTTTATTTATTGTAATCAATGTAGGTTTAGTTGTAACTTTAAATGTTGTTTTTACCGCAGCATTAGCATAATTAGTATTTCCCTCATATGAAACACTTACATTATTTACCCCAACAGTATTTGTTTTATAAGAGTAACTAAACACACCATTAGCATCCGTCCTAGCATAACCACTAACACCATTCACACTAACCAAAACAGCAGTCAACCTCAAAGGATTACCACTACTATCCTTAAAACTACCACCAATCACAACACTATCACTATAACTCACATCACCAATACGACCAACACTAATCACAGTAGCCTTACGAACAGCATTAAAAGAACAACTAGAACTAGAAGCAGCATACCTATCATTACCACCATAAGACACAACCACATTATTCACACCAACACGATTAGCCTTACCAGAATAACTAAACACACCATTAGCATCCGTCCTAGCATAACCACTAACACCATTCACACTAACCAAAACAGCAGTCAACCT
>SUTQ01000012.1:0-15978 GCA_015062805.1 Methanosphaera stadtmanae | reverse complement strand
TAACTAAACACACCATTAGCATCCGTCCTAGCATAACCACTAACACCATTCACACTAACCAAAACAGCAGTCAACCTCAAAGGATTACCACTACTATCCTTAAAACTACCACCAATCACAACACTATCACTATAACTCACATCACCAATACGACCAACACTAATCACAGTAGATTTAGGAACTACATTAAATGAATTACTTGAACTATTGGATTTATATGCTGTATCTCCCTCAAAGGAGACGATGACATTATTTTTTCCAATAGTCAATGCTTTAAATGAATAAGTATATACACCATTAGAGCTTGTTTTGGTTGAATATTTGACTCCATTTATATTTATAACAATATTTGCATTTGCTATTGCAGAACCATAACTTGTTAATAGTTGACCAGATAAATTAACCGGATTCGAATATTCAGTTGAAGATACGTTCAATTTAGACGTTAATCTAGTTACAGTAGTTACTGATGTTATAGTTTTATTTGTTGCTTCAGCATATAATGAATTTCCAGAATATTTTGCTGTAATATTATATTTTCCTGCATTTAATGCTAATTTTAGAGTGTATTTACCATTTGAATCTGTTGTTACTGAATAGGAGTTAGTTCCTATAATAACCGTGACTTTTTCATTTGGAAGTGGTTTTGATGAAGATAAAATTCCACTGATTGTTATTGTATCACCATAATTTACAGTATTAGGAGCTGTAATCGATAATTTAGTAGTTTGCAGTGAATTTGTTATAGTGAATGATTGTCGTATTTCATAGTTTTCACTTGAATATACTACTGTAAGAACATATTTATTCAGGAAAACTCCTTCAGTTAATTTTTTGGTAACTGCTGTATCTTTTGAAACAGAGGTAGTTACATCTTTTCCATTAGATTTTGCTTTTTCACCGTTTATTAAATAATATATTGTAGCTTTTGATTTTAAGTCTTTGACGTTTGTCGTGACATTTATCGTTGCATCAGGATTTTTAATAACGGATGATGATACTGTAGGTACATCCTTGGTATAAACTTTCAATGGTGCAACACATTCATAATCATATAAATCAATCCAATCCCCATCATCAGCATCATACTCTAGGAAAGATTCTCCTTTTTTTATTGAAGAATAATAAATGTCAGCATATTGAACTAATATGTAATTATGTCCAGTATTTGTTCTGTTAATTTTTAGAATTATCTCGAATACATCATTTTCATTAACAGGTACATATTTATTTAATTTTATTGTTCTGAAACCAGGTAATGTTACTGTACCCCTTTGTGTATGAATTGTATTTCCATTTACTTTTATTTCAAGCTGATAGTTAGACTTTTGTAAGAAGTAACTTCCGAAAGCGGCAATATTCTCATTTTTTGTAGCTGTGTAAATATTTTTGTAGGCTACAAAATTACTTAATGTTTCCAATGAATTAACTACCGTATCATATTGGTAAATATTTGTATAATTGTCATTATTTTCCATTAACACTACATAATTTAATTGTTCATTAGTAGAATCATTATATTTACATAATGAACCTATTGTACTATCATAGTATGAAACATAATGATATCCCTGATCACCACTGCTTGTTCCCCAACTATTTTTTATGATGAATGCACCATCACCCGGAGCATTAGGACTGAAATTTGTTTTGCTATAATTATCATCCCATCCAACTATTACTACACCATGATTTATACTATTGCTGGTTGAATAACTATTTTTACCAGATAATCGTATACCTGTAGATACTGCACCATAAGTGTATACGGCTTGCTTAATAATTTCATTATCCGTTGCATTTTTTCTTTCAGGAATTATATAAACGTCTTGTATGTGGAATGATGAATTAATTATTGGTGAAATAATACTATATGAATCATATTGATCTTCACTTTCCAATACAGGACCATACCAACTTGTTAAATAACCGATAGGCTCTAAATCATTATTACCTGAATTAGGTTCGCCATCATTATCACCCAAAATTGAATATTTTTTTAGAATATTTTTAATATTATTTTCTGAAAAATCATATTCCACACCGGTTTTTCTTAATAAGACTGATTCTAATGAAGCCAATGATGTAAATGCCCAACAGCTTCCACTACCACCCTGTAGCTTAACGCTTGATACAAGACTTTGATTTCTTAAATCATAAGCTACGGGTAAACTTGATGAAGGTAATGATAAGTCTTTGGAATTAATTGGAGTGATTGTAACCTTATTCTTATCTTTTACATTCAAATATCCTGTAATGCTTTTTCCATTGTATGTACTGTCTGAATCTAAGGTTAATGTCGTTGTATAATTGTTTGCTTTCCAAGTGGATGGTATATTATATTTGATTGTTGAGATACCTTTAGATAACTGTGAAGTTAATGTAATGTTGTTTACTTTAAGGGTTACTCTGGAATTAATGTTTCCGTTTGAATTAACAATAAATTGAACCGTATTACCAACATAAGATGTAACATTATTGAAAGACAAGTAAGGATCCAATTTTTTATTGATTGTTAATCCTTGATAGTCTATATATACTCTTATGTTAGTTGAATTACCAATATAGTTATTTGTTAAAGTACTTGATATTGATAGAGATGAGTTACTAAAACTTCCCTGATCAGCCATAAATTTAACCGTTCTTGCAGGCAAGGAATCTGTAACAATTGTAGAATTACTAAGTTTATTTATTGAAACTGTAATTTGATTAATATTACCGTTAGTTTTGTTAGTAATCGTCATTAATCTCCAAGAATTTGGAATTAATCCATTTGTAATTACATTGAAGTTAGGCGTATTTGTAGACCACCAATTTTCATCTATATTATAGTTATAATTTTTTTCAAGAGATATCCAATTATTGTTTCTTGATGAAGAAAATACATTGTTCTTGATAGTAATTGCATAATTTGTCCATATTGAATCTCCCTCTAAAGTTGCCTGATTATTAGTAAAGCAATTACCAGTAACTATCAGTGAAATCTTGTTAACGTTATTTCCCAAGTATAATGCTCCACCATTTCTTGCCTTGTTGTTTGTAAATGATGAAGACTTAATTGAAACTTTAGATTGTATGGAATATATTGCTCCTCCATCATATTTTGCATTATTGTTTGTAAATGTTGTTCTTGAAATGGTTAATGTAGCATTTCCCATTTGTGTAATTGCTCCACCCAATTTATCCACGGTATTATTCATAAACTGACAATAGTCTACTGATGAATTTGATTCAAGTAAGTATAATACTCCACCTTCTTTTCCATAGTTGTTATTGAATTTTGAATTTTTTATAGTGTTTACCGATCTTTTAGAATATATTACTGATGCTGTTTTCTGGGATGTGTTGTTAATAAATTGTGAATTTTGAATGATATTTGTAGTAGTTAATGTTGATAAACCTGCTTGATTTTCCATTATGTTATTCTGGAAAATCGAGTTGTCAATTGTCAATTTACCGTTTGACTGGTAAATTAATGAATTTGTTCCTCTGATTTTATTACTTTCTATTATGGAATTCGTGATTACTAGGTTTGATGAATATATGTCCAAAATATTTGAATTAACCTGATTATTGTTATTGTTTATAGTACAATTTTCCATAGTAACGTTTGAACGAAGAGCATATATTGCCCCTTGATTATAATTGACATTGGTAAATTTAATATTTTTAAATGTCAATGAAATGTCATGTATACTGAAAAAATTTGAACTGTTTCCATCAAATACTATTGTTTTATTTGTTTCTCCCATAATTGTTAAATTGTGTATATCATTTGAATTCAAATATATTTCATTAGTAAATTTGTAAGTATCCTGTTTATCACTTGTTGTAAGATAGATTATCTGATTATCATTAGCTGATTCTATTGCTTTTGATAAAGATGTTGGTTGACTTTTTGTTGAACCGTCAAATGTTCCATCAGATTTACTATTAACATATATATACTCGCTAGATGTTTTTACTGTTTTATTATCTTGTTTTAGGGAGGTATCCAGTATCTCCTCCTTAACGAAAT
Organism: Methanosphaera stadtmanae; assembly: GCA_015062805.1. Taxonomy (GTDB): domain Archaea; phylum Methanobacteriota; class Methanobacteria; order Methanobacteriales; family Methanobacteriaceae; genus Methanosphaera; species Methanosphaera stadtmanae_C. The sequence continues at coordinate 11,960 of SUTQ01000012.1, read as the reverse complement.
CATTTGTCGATGATGTTTGATTACTCTTAATAATGGTTGTTGATTGATTATTTACTTCAGTAGCACTTGATACGCCAATTGCTAAAATAAATATTAATAACATTATTATTAAGAAGTACAGTTTTTTGTTGAATTTCATAAAATATTCAATCCTATCTTTTTTTTAACAATTAGTAAAGTTAATCGTTCATTATTTAAGTTATTCTATATTATGATAATTATACAATATAGTTTTTTAGATGATTATTAGAAAAAAAATAGAATAAACTGAGAAAATTATTTGTAGAAATGTTAACTGATTGAATTAAAAAAAAAAATATGAAATGATAAAATAAAATTGGGTAAACTCATAAATATTTTGCAGTTATACTATCATCTGATGAAATAATGTCATCCAATACACCTTGAACAACAATTTCACCACCTTCTAAACCACCACCAGGACCCATGTCTACAACATAATCCGCATTTTTAATTAAATCCAAATCATGTTCAATTACAATAATTGTTGCACCATGTTTAATTAAATTATCAAAGACTTTAATTAATTTATTAACATCCAATGGGTGTAAACCGATGGTGGGTTCATCAAATATAAATAATGTATCCTTTTGATTCCTGCCTATATGGGAAGATAATTTCAATCTTTGTGCTTCACCACCGGATAATGCTGGTGTTGCTTCACCCAGTGTAAGATAACCCAAACCCATATCAGATAATGTAGATAATTTTTTTTCTATTTTTGTCTGATGTAAAAACACGCCTATGGCTTCATCTATTGTTAATGCCATAAGATCTTTTATGGAAAATCCATCATACTTAATTATTTCAGATTCCTTGGAATATCTTAAACCTTCACAATCAGGACATTCAATTTCAACATCAGGTAAAAATTGAACATCCATACTTATTTGACCCGTACCGTTACAGGTAGGACACCTTAATTTTCCTGTATTATATGAAAAATCTTTAAGAGTATAATTCCTTTCCTTTGATTCATCGAGTTTTGCATATAACCTTCTTATATCAGAAAGAATTCCACTATATGTTGCAACAGTACTTCGGACATTCTTTCCAATAGGTGTAGCATCAATTAAATGTATTTTATCAATATTCTCATAATCAATTGAATTTATATGCTCAGGCATTTTTTCATAATCAATGGAATTTTTAATTGCAGGATATAAACTTTCCAGTATTAATGTTGTTTTTCCACTGCCTGATACTCCAGTGATTACTGAAAATCTTCCTTTAGGTATATTTAATTCCAATTCTTTAACTGTATGTATAGAACTCGTTGAGAGGTATATGGAACCTTCATCATATAACTGATCTTTAGATATTTTTTTTCTAACTATCACATTTTCTTTGTGTGATAAATATTTCCCAATTAGAGAGTTAGAGTTATTTTTTATTTCTTCTATACTCCCTTTGGCAATTATATTTCCACCGTCAACTCCAGATGAAGGTCCTATTTCTATTAAATAATCTGCTACATCCAAAATTCTAGTATCATGATCAACCAATATTACACTATTACCATTTTCAACCAATTCACGCATAACATGGATTAAACCATCCACATTAGCCGGATGTAAACCTATAGACGGTTCATCCAATACGTACAATACACCGGTAGTTTGATTTCTTATTGTTCTAGCAAGTTGGACACGTTGCAATTCACCAGTAGATAATGTTGAACTGGGACGATCAAGAGTTAAATATCCCAGACCTAATTCAATCAAACTTTTTGCATTGTCATTAAATTCTTCATATATAGCTTCAGCCAAAGATTTAACTTCATTTGGTAATTTTTCTATACCTCCAGGTAACCATTCAACTAACTCATCCAATGTTTTTTCCGAAGCTTCTGTAATGTTAAGATTGTTAAATAGTGTGGAATTTGCCCGTTTGTTTATTCTGGAACCATGACATTCATCACATTCCTTTATTTCCAAATATTTGTTAATTCTTGTTAGTCCTTTTTCAGATTTTGCATTGTTCAAAGCTTCTTTAACTGCTTTAATTGCATTTCTGTATTCACAATTAAGATCGAACATTTTACCGTTTTTTGATGGAATCATTATGTATTTTTTAACAGAATCCCCATAAAAAATGATATTCTTTTCTTCCTTTGTTAAGTCTTTAAATGGAACATCGGTTCTAACTCCCAATTCTCCTGCCATCCGGAACATCCATGCAATACCAAACATTTTCCAGGATTCAACGGCTCCTTCCTCCAAGGTCAAAGATTCGTCAGGAACCAATGAATCTATATTAACATCCCTCATGATACCGGTTCCTGAGCATTTAGGACATGCACCATCAGAATTGAATGCATATTCCTCTGCACCCAATCCATAAAATTCTTCATGACACTCAGGACATATCAGGGGCAGTTCCCTTGAAACGTTTATTGATGATTCTACCAAATGTCCATTGGGACAAATATAATTTCCACATCGTGAATATAATAATCTTAATGAGTTAAGTAATTCAGTTGATGTACCGAAAGTACTTCTTATTCCAGGAACATTTGGTCGTTGATGTAAAGCTAGAGCAGCCGGTACATGTTCTATTAAATCCACTTTTGCCTTTTCAACTTGAGTAATCCTACGTCTTGTATACGTTGACAATGCTTCCAAGTATCTTCGTGAACCTTCCGCATATAATACTCCTAATGCCAAAGATGATTTTCCACTACCGGATACTCCAGCTACTGCAACTATTTTTCCAAGAGGTATGTCAACATCAATATTTTTAAGATTATGTACTTTTGCTCCTCTAATTTTAATATTCTCAACCATTACATTCACCTAATTTTACTATGTTTAAAAAATTATTAGTAATTATGTAAGAGTTCACGACAAATTTTTTTTTGATAGAATAAAATTATTACTAAATAAAATTAATAGTTAATGCTCTTTGTTCCTATTCCAAAAAAAAAGTAATACAAAACAAGAATAAAAAAAGATAATTATGTCAACACTATGTAATGAAAAAAAAGTGTTATAAAAAAGGTGGTGAAATAGAGAGTTAATTAAGAATCTTCTAAACTTCCATCAAGGAAACTTTCATATCCTTTAAAGTCTAATAATCCATGACCTGAGAAGTTAACAACAATGGTTTTTTCTTCTCCAGTCTGTTTACATTTACGTGCTTCATCTATAGCAACTTTTACTGCATGACATGTTTCTGGTGCAGGTACTACTCCTTCACATTGAGCAAATAGTTTTCCTGCGGCAAATACTTCAGTTTGTTTTACTGTTCTTGGAGTGATGTATCCTTCATTCTTAAGTAATGATACTTGTGCATTCATTCCATGGTATCTTAAACCACCTGCATGTACTGATGGTGCTACAAAGTCGTGTCCTAATGTGAACATTTTAAATAATGGTGTGAATCCTACTTCATCTCCAAAGTCGTATCTGTATTCTCCTTCAGATAATGATGGACATGCTGCTGGTTCTGCAGCCAGGAATTCAACATCGGAGTTTCCATCAATTTTATCTTTCATGAATGGGAATAATGCTCCTCCAAAGTTACTTCCTCCACCCACACATGCTATCATTGTGTCCGGTTCTTCTTCTGCCATTTCTAATTGTGTTTTAATTTCTTGTCCTATTACTGTTTGATGTAATATTACATGGTTTAATACACTTCCTAGAGTGTATTTTACTTTTTCATCCTGTAGTGCATCTTCTACAGCTTCAGATATTGCTATACCTAATGATCCAGGATGGTCAGGTGTTTCTTCAAGGATTTTTCTACCTACTTCCGTATTTGTACTTGGAGAAGCGAATACATTACCATCATACAATTGCATTATTGTTTTTCTGAATGGTTTTTGGTTGAATGAGACTTTTACCATGTAAACTGTTGCTTCCATATCCATTAATGATGCGGCTAATGATAATGCAGTACCCCATTGTCCTGCACCTGTTTCTGTGGTTAATCTTTCCACACCTTCTTTTTTAGCATAATATGCCTGTGCAATTGCACTGTTAAGCTTATGACTTCCAGTCGGAGAGGTATCTTCTCGCTTGTAGTAAATTTTAGCAGGAGTATTCAGTTTTTCTTCCAATCCTCTGGCTCTGCATAAAGGTGTTGGTCTTCCTAACCTTTGATACAAATCCCTTACTTCATTAGGTATGCTCACATACCTGTCTGTTGTCATTTCTTGTTTTAAACATTCACCTACAAATATATCAGGCAATGTTGATAATTGATCTTTTCCTTCACTGTTTTTTGGTTCCGGTAATTGAACAGGTAAATCAGCGTTAATATTATACCATTTTTTAGGTACATCTTCAGATGTTAATTCTATTTTATAATTCATAATAATCACCAAGTTTAAATAATTAAAATAATGTATAAATTTATACAATAAAGATAATTTTTCTACATCAAATTTCTAATACATACTTTATTGAACATAGTATTTAAACTTAATGAAAAATCAAAATATAATAATTATAAGAAAACTAATAAAAATTGTTAGAATAAGAAATAAAGAATAAAAAATAGTTTAAAATAAATAATAAAATAAAAAAGAAAAAGATAAGAAATTATAATGCTAATTTAATATCTTCTGCTTTAACAGTTTTTCTACCAGCGTGTTTTGCGAGTTTAGTAGCATCAGCTGCGATTTCTTCACCGTATGCTTCTAATACTGCAGCAAGTTCTTCAGCAGCACTGTCACTGATTCTTGCAGCACCTGCATTTTTGAGTAATCTTTTTACTGGTGCAATTGGTAATTCTGCCATACTTTTCACCTCACTTTATATTTGTCCTTATATTTAATATATGTTTAAGTTCTATTTAAATATTGCTTAAAAAAACATATAATTTTATATTTTTATCTTAATTTTAAGACTAAAAAATATCATAGTGATTATATGAATTTTAGAATATGGTACCTATTGAATAAATTTATAACAATTAAATTTTACTACTAATTAACATTAATTATATATTTTTTTGAATATACCCTATTGAAAAATTATACTATTAATAGTTTAAAAATCATTGAAAAAATAAAGACTATAAATTATAACATTGTATAATTAAAAGTATGAAAGAATATGCCGTTCTATAGCATATCCCTTTAAACTATCCTATAACTATTCAATAAAAAATATAAAATTAAAGTATAACATTAATTGAAATTTAAAAATAAAAAAAAATATTGATAATCATGAATATTAAAAATAAATGATAGAATTATAAAATAATTTAATAATATACACTTAAATAAATCAATGTACAAACAAAAGATAATAATTAAAGATAATATTACCATTTATTCCAATGTAATTTTTTATCATCCCACTTATCTTTGGATTTTTCATTATTTGATGGATGACCTAATGCAATTACTGCAAAAGGAATAATATTTTCAGGTAATTTGAAATAATTACTTATTTTTTGATATCTATTTTCGATTGGATATATTCCTAACCACACTCCACCCAAATTCAATGATTCTATAGCAAGTAAAATGTTTTCAGTAGCTGCAGAACAATCCTGTATCCAAAATTCTTCAACTCCTTCAATAGTTTTTTCCATATTTCCACAAACAACTATGCCTGCTGTTGCTGTTTTAAACATTTTAGAATAATCATGAAGATCTACCATCCATTCAATGATTTCATGATTATCAAAGATAAGAAATTCCCATGGCTGAAGATTTAAAGCTGATGGAGCACTCATACCTGCCTTGATAATTTTTAAAAGATCGTTTTTATCAACTTTTTCATCAGTAAAATTTCTAACACTTTTTCTATTAAGTATATTGTTTAAATTTATTTCTGTATCATCCATAACTATCACTAAAAAGAGTTTCATTAAAAAAGGGAGGTTAAGTTAAAAGAATTATAAATTTGAAGCTATTTCTTTTACTTCATCAATGTATTTTTGTAATTCTTCTTCATCACCTTTTTGTTGGGTGCCCATAGCAGTTACATTACCTATTACTTCCATACCCATAAATCCGAAAGGCATTGTTTTGAATGATTCAATATAAGGACCAAACACGTTTTCTGGTTGTGCTTGTGTGAAGATTGTTACTACTTTTTTACCTTCTAATGTTTTTTCTGGGTTTCTTGAAACTTGGTAGAATCTGTCTATGAATGATTTTGCTTGAGCTGTAATTTGTCCATAATATATAGGTGATGAGAATACCAATACATCTGCATCAAGTAATGCTTTAATGATTTCATTTCCATCATCATCTATTACACAATCACCTTCAACACATCCCATACATGCATTACATCCTGCCAAATCTTTTTCATTTAAAAATATGTATTCTGTTTCTGCATCTACAGCATTTAAAAATTCTTTTACTAATACGTCACAATTTCCATCTTTTCTAGGACTTCCTACTATTCCTAATACTTTCATTTTATCACCTATTATTTAATAATTATTTTATATTATTATCTTTGTTTTTTCAACTAATTAATATCATATGAAATCTTAAAACCTAATTCTTTTATCATCTTAACATCATAGTTATATTGAACACCTTTTGTTGTCAACAAGTCCCCTATTATCGCCGCATTGGCACCAGACTTGAATGCTTTACGACCAAAATCATCCAATAACAACCTACCACCAGCCAATCGGATGTAACTTGAAGGATTGATATACCTGAATATTGCAACGATTTTACATAATTCTTGATTTGACAAAGGCTTGTTGTTTTCAAGAGGAGTTCCAGGAATAGGATTTAAAATGTTTATTGGAATAGATTTGACGTTTAAACTTCTTAACTTTAAAGCAAGATCGATTCTATCCTCAAAACTTTCTCCAACCCCAAATATTCCACCACTACATATCTTAATGTTTTCATTATTTACTGAACTTAAATAATTCAATTTATCATTGTATGTGTGTGTAGTACATATTTGTTTAAAGTATTGTTCTGATGTTTCTAGATTATTATGTATTCTATCCACACCATTTGTCTCTAACATTTCTATCTGTTTTTCTGTTAGTAATCCTAAGGATACACATATATTAATATCATCATACTCCTCTTTTAATTCCGTAACAGATTCTATAATAATTTCAAATTCATTTTCACTAATATTTCTACCGGAAGAAACGTAAGATATTCTTTTTAAACCAGTTTCATAAATGTCTAATGTTTTAGTTTTTAGTTGTTCCTTAGTTAATAAGGGAAATTGTGAAATATCTGTATTAGAATTAAGTGACTGGGCACAAAATTTACAGTCCTCGCTACACCTTCCACTTTTTACGTTGATGATTGTACATACATCAAATTTGTTTCCACAAAAATGTTGTCTAATCTGATTTGCACCGACAGTCAAATCATCAAATGGCATTTCCAAAAGATTCAATGCATCTTCTTTAGTTATTTGATAACCGTTAATTACTTTTTCTATATAGTATTCTAAATCTTGCATAGTATCTAAATATAGATATAAGATTATGCTTTTAAAAATTTTTGGTAATTTTAAATTCAAATATTCTGTTTATCCAGTTAAAATGTAATAATCACCATTATTAAAGAAGTTCAATAAATACTATAATATATAAAAAACAAGGTAAGGTGTGTTAATATGAAAGAAATAGTATTATGTGCTTGCAGTGGAATGAATCCTAGAGGGGAAGTAGCAAGAGCTTCAGTTTATGATGTAGCTCAGGAAGATGGAGATAAAATTTGCTGTATTGTAGCTACCGGTGGTGGAAAACAGAAATATGTCGATCTTGTACAGGATAAACCGATTATAGCAGTTAACGGTTGTCCTCAAAATTGTACTACAACATTGCTAAAAGAAAAAGGAGCTACTGTTGACAAAGTATTGTTGGTTCCGGAATTACTTGAAAAAGAAGGTCTTACTGCAGAATGCACAGTAAGAATGAATGAAAATGATGAAAAATGTGTAGAAGTCATCAAAGAAAAAATTAGAAAAGCTAAGGAAGAATTACAATAATCCAGTTTAATGCAGATGATTAATTCTTCTGCGAATACATTTTTTTATTTATTGTTATTTCTATTTTTTAATACCCATGGACAGACTTTTACACAAAGTCCACATAATCTGGATTTCCCTTGTTTTTCTAATTTGTCAAAATATTCTTTACATAATTCTGCATTATATCGTGAATCACGTGGCTCGTTTTCATCAAACTCAACATTTTTAAATGCTTTAGGTGGACAATTAATAACACACAGATTACATGTGCCGCAACGGGAGTTTAAACGCTCATTTTTGGTAGGTAACTTATAATTAGTCAATACTGTTACCCATCTAACTCTTGGACCATAATCCGGATTAATTAGCAGACAGCTTTTACCAATCCATCCGAGACCTGCAAGGTTAGCAACGAATTTATGTGATATTTCACCAACCAACCGTTCATCAGGTAAAATATAAGAAGCGTTAACAGCTTGTGCATCAAAACCATTATCTTTAATAAGTTTCTCTAGGTAGACTGAAATATCATCCAATCTATTATTTGTTTCTATATAAGCATCCAAATAAGACAACCTACCTTCATCGCTATCCAAATTATCTATTATTTCATCAGTTATATTTAATCCTAAAGAAATTGCATAATCATATTTACAATATTCTTTTGTTATTAACACATCCTTATATTGACGGATATCAGCAAACCCATACAATGTCATGTTTTCATTGCAATAATCAGTAATTTTATTTAATAAATCCATATTATCTTCCTTAAAAATAGTTTATATTTTTATAATCCGCATATATGTTTTAAAAACTATTTATTTGAATTTTTTTATATTTAAATTAGTATATATATTTATTTAGATACTTTGTATTTTTTAGAATTGTATTTATTAAAGAATACCAAAAATTTTGTGAGATATCTAATAAAATATTTTATAAAGGATAATTTTAATAAGACTCTTCTTTAATTATATCAATGGAATAAGTAATTATTAATTTTTGATTATTTAATGTATATATGTAGTAAAAAAGAATTGTAAAACGAATAATAATTATTACAATTACACCCATATGAAAATATATATACAAAGTACTCTATAATTTAATGTATATATAATATAAAGGAAGAAAAAAATGAATAAAAAAATCATATGCAGTAATTGTGGACATGAAAATCAAATTAATTCAAATCAATGCTCACAATGTGAAGAAGAACTGAGAAATTATTCTTATTTCAATAATAATTTTCAAGATTTCTATAAGCTTTTTAATTCAAACAATGTGGAATTGCTAAAAAAAATACCCTTGACCGATACGGCATATGATTCCATTTTAAACAATATTATTGATATAGGTAACGAGAACTTTCAGGTTTTTCCAGAAGATCCAAACGTCCAACACCTGATAAAGATTGCCAAACCATATGCTAGAGTTCAATATAACAATGGTAAAAGCAACTTGGATTTACTCAGTTTTTACTCGTTCAACAAAATATACATCAATAGAAATACACCCCACAACATGATTCCAAGTTCAATAATACATGAATTAGCTCATCATTTATTCAATGAAATTATCAAGCAATCAATAATGCATCTGCTAAATTTGGAAAAAAATTTATACATTGAATCATTTGCTTGGTATTTGACTCTTCAGAACGAATATCTTAAAATATCCAATGAATTTGCCTCACATAGAGTTCAAGAATACTTCATTCCAGAAAATTTCACAGGTTATACTTCCCTTATTAAACTTTTGGAAGAAAATGAACATTTAGAAAAAGAAAAGATAGAAAGGGCATTGAGTGTCGGTTTATCGGTTAGTGAAGATATCATTTTTATTATGGAAAAGTATGTGGCACCCACAATGACCATTAATCCAGACATGAGTGAATATAACGATTTAAATTATAATATAAATGTTCTTGATGAACAAAACAAACTTAATGCAATGTATACAATAATATTTAACACCTTCGAATTTGTTGCAAATCATAAAAGAGATATGTTACCCATATTAAGCGATTTAAATGAAAGTTATATTCGATATAACATATAACCTCCAAATTCTAATTTTTTGGATTTAGTCCAGTTGTTTTAATATATAAAAAGTTAATAAGCAATAAAAAAATAGTTTTCAAAGAAAATTACTTAAAATTATTATTAAAAATAGTTTTTTTTTAACAAAGAAAAAATGAATTGGAAGTATATGAATACCTCCAACAATATTCCTTTGAATTTAACTTGTTGAAATGTTGCTTGTAGTTTCTCTAGCACTTAAATATGCACTTGTATCTCCAGTAACTAGTGTTACTGATTTAACTTTTGTTCCATTGTCAATTATAATTCCATTCAAGTCAACAATTCCATTATGTACTGTAAAGTACTTAGGTTGATTGTTTTCTTTATATGTTATTCCATTGATTTTTACACATATTTTATTATTTCCAACAAGTAAATTATTCTCATAATCTGTAAATGTACCTTTAACGCTTAATACATTATTTTTAACAGCTACATTTTCATAATTTATATTTACTATGCTTCTTTGTACATTGAATACTGTAGTATTTCTTGTGTCTGGATAGAACATGGAATTGTTATATACAGCTTCAACTGTATAGTTTCTTATGTTTCCTTCATTATCTATACCAGCCATTCCAGTTGAAACATGGTAAGTATAAGTTACTGTTGTACTGTCTGCATTTACATAGACTTTTTGGCCATCTGCATTTCTAAGAGTTATACCGTTTACTTTAAGTATTAAACCAGCATTTGTGGTAATACAAGTTTTATTGGTTCCGTTTGGAGTTACATCCCTTAATTTGACAATGAATACTATGTCAGTATTTTGTTTTGCCATGCTTGGTACAACTTCTACTGTTAATTCTGCGTTACGTTTTCTAATACCTACGCTAGAAAGATTAGCTTTTGCTTCTTCATAAAGGTATGAACCACTATATGAAGCGGTTATATTTTTACCTGCACGTAAGTAAAGATCAACATACATTGTGTAAGTTACAATTCCATCCACTACTTTAAACTTCATAGGAGCAGTATCATTTGTATCGAAACGACCGTCCATTCTTAAAGTTCTACCATTTATCTTGAATACTAGGTTTCCACCAGTAACTTTATTACCATATATATCAGTAACGTGAGCAACTAATGTAATTTGTTCACCAACTGTTCCGACTACGGAATCAACGGTTACTATGATTTTTATTTTAGTTACTGTGAAATTGGTATTGTTAGTAGCAGGGTTATAATTGTCACTTTCAAATGTTACACTTACATTGTTTAATCCAGCTCTAGCATTAGTTACAGGTAATTTATAATTACCGTTACTGTCAGTTGTTACATTAAATTCTTCACCATTTACCGTGACTTTTACAACTGAATTGCTAATTGGATTTCCTCGTTCATCAGTCAATTTACCTGTTATAGTTATATTATCGCCCATTTCAGAATCACTAATTGGGTCGATTGTAAGGATACTGTTCTTTTTATTTGCATTGAATGTATCAGCAGTATCTTTTACTGTGATATTTTCATTTCCTGCACTTACTTTAACGTTGTTTGTACCTACTACTACATTGTCTACAGGAACAGTAAATTTACCGTTTTCATCTGTAGTAGTTGAATATATTTTACCATTAACTGTTACGTTAACTGGAACATTTGGCACAACTTTTCCATCTTGATTAGTTAAAGTACCGTTAATGCTTGTAGGTTCTCCTACAACTGCATCTCCAGGTATTTCAAGACTTAAAGTACCGTTATTAGGAACAACATTTGCTTTAGCATCCTTATTAGCACTATTATATTTTTCGTCTCCGGCATACTCAACTTTAACATCTTTAGTTCCAACGCTATTGGCTGGTATAGCTGCAGTATATTTACCGTTTTCATCAGTTCTGACAGTCTGATTTACACCATCAACAGTAACAGTCACATCTGCACCACCAACAGCATTACCATCCTCATCAAGTAATCTACCACTAACAAC
>SUTQ01000036.1 GCA_015062805.1 Methanosphaera stadtmanae | reverse complement strand
CCTCCGCATGCTGTTGTGGTTGTTTCTCCACCACATGCTGTGTTTATTTCTCCTCCGCATGCTGTTGTGGTTGTTTCACTGCCACATGGTGTTGAAAAATAGTTTCTAGCAATTTTTGAATTGTTAAATTTTTTATTTTCTGTCCAAGAATTTAATTTGTACATATTATATTCTCCATTTATTAAAAGTTATCAAACTTTATTATTAATTTAATCTTTTTTTTATAAAAGGTTAAGGTAACCAAGTAGTAACTAGTATTATGTTTAAGTAACTAGAAAGTAACTTAAATTTAATAAATATTTTGGGATAAACCTAGTAATGTATAGAGGTATTTAAATGGATAATTCAGATATTGTTGCAACTCGTTGTCCTGTAGAGGAAGCTATGAAATTAATTAGTAAAAAATGGGTAATTCAAATAGTCAGGGATATGTTTTTTGGTAAATCTCATTTTAATGAATTTAAAGAAGGTAAACCAAATCTTTCAAATAAAGTATTATCAAATTGTTTAAAAGAAATGGAATGTAATGGTTTGATTAAGAGGGTAGTTGATGAACAAGATAATTCATATATAGAATATTCATTAACCCAAAAAGGACTTGCTTTAAATAAAATTGTTTATGAATTAGCATGTTTTTCTTTAGTCACTGATTTAAATAATAAATATTACAGTGATGAAAAAAAGAAAGAAATAGAAAAATTATTTAGAGAAACATTGGATATAAATTAATTATTCAATTTATTTTTAATTAAATAAATTCTTTTTTTTACATTATTTGTAACTTTTTTCTTTTTATATTTTTAAATAATTGTAAAAAATCATTACATTTTAAATATTAAAAAAAATATACTAATAATTGTATACATAATGTAAATTAAATTAGTGGAGGTTAATTATATGGCTGACGCAGTACATAAAGAAATATTAAAAACTATTTCTGTACTAATGACAACTGCTTTCGCATTTGTAGCAGGTTCTGCATGGAATGATGCAATTCAAACATTAATTACTCAATTTGTTGGAGAATCTGGTTCTGCAGTATCTGGAATGCTAATATATGCAGTTCTTGTTACTATAATCGCTGTTGTAGTTACTTTATTAATCGGTAGATTAGTTGGTAAAGCAGGAATCGATATAGATGACGAATAAGATAGTAATATCACCCCCTTTTTATTTTCTATTTTTAACATATTTTAACTATATTATCTATAAAAATTAATATTAGTAAGATAATAACATATTATATAATTCGGCAGTGATTTTATGAATGAAGAAATAGTTATGCTTTCTAATTTTTTAAGGAATGAAGGTATGTTTGTGAGTATTAGGAGTACAACTCTGGCTTGCATAGTGTTTGATTCAATGAGGAAAGTTATGACTTTTGATGAACTTCATAATTCATTACAGGCAATATATGTTAAAGATGTGGGAGATAACGTTAAGTTTGAAAGAGCTTTTAAAAAGGTTTTTAAAAATATCGAATTTATTCCAGAAACAGAAGACTCTTCTGAAGTTGAAGTACATGACATAACTGAAATGGGAGAATCAACACAACCAATGCCTGAAAATCAAAATTTGGATGAACTTCAGGAATTATATGATGAAATGGTTCAATATCGTTCTGAAACAGCTGCTAAAGAAGGACGGGTGATTGATGGAAGTTTATTGTTGCTTGACAATTTTGATCCAAGAATATTTGAGTTATGCAGAAAATTAAGCCGTAAAATTGCTAATAAACGTTCTGCCAGAAGAAAAAAAGCTCATTCTCGTTCTTTAGACATGCCAAAAACAATAAGGGCAAATATAAAAAATGGTGGCCACTGTATTAAATTAATCTATAATAAACCACCCGTTAAAAAAACTAGGCATGTCTTTTTATGTGACGTTAGTGGATCATGTGAATGGGTTACAACATGGTTTTTTATATTGCTGTATGGTTGTAAATCAACATTTAATAGAGTAAAAGTTTATGATTTCGATAATAAAATTACTGATGTGACTGATTTGTTAAATAATGAGTCATATACTAGTGCAGGACAAGTTAATGTTGCTCAAAAAAGTAAAGGATTGTCTTGTTTCGGTCAATCCGATATGGCAAAGTCATTTAAAGAATTTTTGAATACGGCAGATATTAATAAGCGTACTGATGTGATAATTATGACTGATTGCCGTGATTGGAAGGGAAAACGTATTAATGGTGTTCTAGAAAGTGCATTACTTATTAAAGAAATGTTAAAAAGAGCTCACAGGGTTATTATATTAAATCCAGAAAAGAAAATACGTTGGAATAACGCAACAAGTTATGTCGGTGAATATGAAAAAGCTGGTGCAGAAGTTTTTGAAGTATCTTCTTTAGAGAAATTTGAGCAGATTATAAGTGATTTATAATCCAACTTCTTTTTAAACACAAGTAATTTTCTATTTTTCAAAAATCAATTCTGGATTTTCAAGATATTTCTCTATTTTTTCATAGAATAATTTGAAATGGTAACCAAATATAAATATGTGACTTGCGGTTAATGAAACAGGTATTTTTCCATTCACTAATTTTCCCCAAGAAATTACTGGCATAAGCTGGTTGGGGGATTCAATAATATTTGTCATTGAATCAAAATCAATCCAGGGGATACAAGACAAATTGCATATGGGCATTTCGTCTCTTAGTGAAGGTTCAACAAGATATTGGTTATTCTCGATATCATTTTTTTTATTTTCTATGTATTGGTTATACTCATTTAATGTTTGATGTTCTGAAGGGGGTAATAGTTCTATTTCTCTAATGGTATAATCGTCTTGCATAATTGGACTGACTGCATTTATTTTATCGTATTCATAGACTTTGTTGTTTATGATTCTTCTTTTAAATTCTGGAATTTCATTTACAGCTTCTAAGATGCATGCTGCAGTCATATTGAAGAAGGGTATTTTATTTTCTTTAGAAAATTCATAAGTTTTTTGAGCATTTACTCGTGCAGTTATCGAATATCTTGATGTTAAAAAATCTTGAAACGGTAATTCTTCTATTTTAACGTCTAATTCTTTTTTAGAATATTTATTCATATTTTCACCTATATAATTAATTATGGGATGCTCTTTTAAAGATATTGCCTTAAAATAAAGAAAAAAATTGCTAAGCTAATCGGAGGTAATGTATTAATGCTAAGGAGGATATAAGTTGATTATTTACTCTTCATCACAGTTTATGTTACAGTAATTTATTTTTGACGTGTTTTTGTACGTGTCTAGGAATTCTTTGAAACTGTCGATTGTTTGAGTGTTTATTCTATAATAGGACCATCTACCCTTTTTTGTAACTAAAACGAGTTTGGAATCCGTTAATTGTTTCATGTGGTGTGATAATGTTGATTGAGCAATTTGCATCTGATTTAAAATGTGGCAGGCACATAATTCCTCTTCGGATAATAGTTTTATTATTTCAACCCTATTTTTATCACTCAATGCTTTAGCTATTTTTATTATTTCTTCAGTTTCCATGTTTTCACCATTATTAAATTATATATAACTCTTATTATTAATATTTAAAAATAATTAAGGGGAATGGATATAATTCATGAATTATACCATTCTTTCGTATTGTTAATTATTTTTACAAGTAACAACATTAATGGTACTTCTATAAGTACTCCAACTGTTGTTGCTAATGCAACTGGACTTCCTATTCCATATAATGCGATGGCTATTGCCACGGCCAGTTCGAAGAAGTTTGATGCTCCCACCATTGAAGCTGGGGCTGCTATGTTTTGTGGTATTTTCAATAGTTTTGCACTCATGTATGCTATTGTAAATACTAAAAATATTTGTATGGCAAATGGTATTGCTATTAGCACAATATCCTGTGGATTGGATAGTATTAAATTTCCCTGGAAGGAAAAGATAAAAATCAATGTTAATAGTAATCCTATTGTGGTTATATTATTGAATTTTGGTATAAAAGTATTTTCCAGGTAATCCACGCCTTTGTTATTTATGAAATATTTTCTTGTAATTATGCTGGCAATAAATGGTATGACTACAAATAATATTACGGATAATATCAAAGTATCATATGGTATTGCTATCTTTGATATTCCCAGTAAATATGTGACTATTGGTACATATGCAAATAGTATTATTATATCATTTGTTGCAACCTGAACTAAGGTATATGCTGGGTTTCCATTAGTCAGTTCGCTCCATACAAATACCATTGCCGTACAAGGCGCGGTTCCAAGTAGTACTGCACCTATTAAATATTGTGTTGCCAAATCTGCCGTCATTATCGTTTGATATATTATTGTGAAGAATATTAATGATATTAAGTACATACTAAACGGTTGTATTAACCAATTTACGCACCATGTTAATACAATTGCCCTTAGATTATCTTTTACTCGTTTTATCGAGTTAAAATCTATTTTTAGCATCATAGGATATATCATTATCCATATTAATATTGCCATTGGTATGGATATCTGCGCATATTCAAATTTACTTAGAAATTCTATTACAAATGGAAAGTATTGGCTGATTATTATCCCAATAACCATACAGATTATTACCCATACTGTTAAATATTTATCAAAGAAACTAATCTTGGAATCGTTACTCATATTATCATCCGGTTATTTTTTTTAAACATATGAAATTATATCTATAAATGTAGATATATAGATATATTATGATTTTATTATTATATAAATAATGCTATTTTTTTATTTTAAATATTTTAATGTATTTTCTAAAGAGCTTAGAAATATTATAAATCTATAAAACTTAGTAAAAATAATGAAATTGTAATATCTTTAGAATTTAAAATTAATAATGTTCAACAGGTGATAATATTAGATTAAGAATGGGAGGTGAAGGAATAGTATTTATTAATGAAAAAAAGTTACTGAAAAAGGATATTAATGGATTAATAAAAGAAAAAATTTCATATAATTCTGTGGAAATTAAAAATAGAAAATTTGAAGGATTAAGATTTTATTTATAAGTTATGGTATGATTTAATCAATATTTTCTATAAATACTTGCTCTATCATCAACATCTATTAATTCTATAAATCCTTTTTTAGTATTCACATAGTAAACTATTCTATAATTTCCAATTCTGTATCTTTTACATTTAGGACATTTTTTACTTTTTAATTGTTTATTTTGTTTTTGGAAAGGATCTTCAGAAATAATATTTAAACTTTCAATGATTTCTTTATATAACTGCTGATTGGTTTTTGAATATTTTGATAATTTTTTTAAGAATAATTTTGTTGGTTTTTTGGAGTAGTTCATATTAATCCTTCATTTTCTAATCTTTTAAGTTCTTCATCAATATTATCAAAATCTACTTCGATTATATCACTGTAATCATCATTTTCAATTTTTTCGATACATTTATTGTAGTAACTGGCTTGATCGTCATCAAATTCTTCAGACATGTTTTCATTATGTTCTTGTATTAGTTTAAGAATTATTTCATTATAAGTATCTTTTTTACTTCCTAATTCAGATAACATAGTATGTACTTCTTCTGTTACTTTAATAGTTTTCATAACCATTTTTTCACCGATTTTTTTCTTACACTGGATTATATTTTTTCTATTATTTATATTTGGTGTACTATTTCTACTGTTTTTATTACTTTATTGTTTTGATATTGTTTGATGTATATGTAATGATTGATTTTTGATATTTTAGTAATTTTTTTTGTTTTTGTATTTTTTCAAAAAACTGTTTGTTACTTTTTTGGTGGTGAATATTCAACATTTTTTTGTATTACTTTTTGTCTTAAAATCACTAAAAAAGTATTACTTTTTATTGTAATTATTTCGTTATACATAGATATAACGAAGTAAA
>SUTQ01000011.1 GCA_015062805.1 Methanosphaera stadtmanae | reverse complement strand
AATAAGAACAAAGATTATTACTATTATTATTTAGTAATACTTTTATTCTATCAAAAAAATAATTTTGTCGGGGACTCCTAATATTTAATCAATTTTTTTATAAATAATTTTTGAAAAATAAAAAAGAAAAAATTAATATTTTTTCCATTTATTTATTACTAATTTTTTTATTCCTATTATTAAAGCAACAAGAACTATCGCAATTATTAATAGGTAATATGAATACACACTAGTTGGACCAACTTGTTGATCAGTGTTTAATGAATAGACATTACCATCTTCAGAGGCCATAAACAAAGACCCACCACTGGTTACTGATGAAGCAGAAATACTTCCTGCAAAATTATCAATGAATCCAGGATTAAATGTCCAAACATTTTGACCTGTAAACTTGTTTAGCATTAACATCTTACCTGCAGAAGTACCCACAGCTATATTATTTCCAAATATTGAAGGTGTAGCATTTATAGAATTACCTGTTTTTACTTCCCATTTCTTAAGTCCATCCCGCATATCCAGTGCCAAAATATTTCCTTTTTCAGTAGCAACATATAGTGTTGACTGTCTTTCATCAACTGACGGAGAAGATATTACTGGAGACCCTGCATTATAAACCCAAAGTTCTTCACCAGTTTCTTCATCCAAAGCATATATCTGATTATCCAATGAACCAATGAACACAGTACCATTAACAACCGCTGCAGAAGATTTTACATCATCCCCTACATCATAATCCCATTTTAATGAACCATTATCAGTAGAAACTGCATATATCTTATCATCATCAGAACCGAAAAATATTGTGTCATTACTTATTGCTGGAGAAGATTGAATATTGTCCTCCGTTTTGTATTGCCAATTTAATGAACCATTATCCCTATCAACAGCATGTAAAATTCCATCATCTGCTCCAAAGTATACATTTTCTGAATCCAATGCTGGTGAAGATTTTATACTGTCTCCTGCTTTATATTTCCAATTTTCTTCACCATTATCAGTGTTTATAGAATATAAATAACCATCGTCAGAACCAACATACAAAGTATTTCCTGAAACTACACAACTTGAATGAATAGCATCATCTGTAGTAAAATTCCACAATTCACTTCCATCCTGCGGATCCAAAGCATATAATGTTCCTGTCTGAGTTCCTACAAATAATTTGTCGCCACACAATACAGGAGGGGTAGTAACAGCACCATCCAATTGAACAGTCCAAGTTTGAGTTGAAAAGGATGTGTCCTGTTTAACATAACCCGTGTGTCTGTTATTATCTTGAAACATTGGCCAATCAGCTGCTGCTAAAGAAGATAAGCTTCCCACCAATACCAAAAACACTATTAAACAAATGCTGAATCTTTTAAAACGACGAACCATAATTTTAACCTCCTAAATATCCCTATTAAATCTTAAAACACCCATTACGAAGAAAAATGCTGTGAACAACAACAGAACCACCAAATCCAAAGCAATTGAACTTAAACCCACACCCTGCAACATTACTGCACGAAAAGCATCCTCCGCATATGTCAATGGCAAAATATATGATATTTTCTGTAATAACCAAGGCATTGTTTCTTTTGGGAAAAATACCCCACAGATAAACATCATAGGAATCGCAATAGGCATCACTATCTGAATGTAATCTTCTTGAGTTTTAGCGGTTGCAGAAATCATCATAGCAAATCCAACAAAACATAAAACCGAAATTAACATAACCAATATTAATAAAACAAAATTACCATTAATTACAACATTAAATATTGCCATAGCCGACAATATTAAAATTATTGCCTGAATCATTTCTTTAACCAATTGAGAAATGATTTTACCAGAAAGTACTGAAGAAATACTCGTAGGAGTCATGAACAATCTTGCCAATTCCCCTCTTTCACGTTCACCTGCAATGGAATCACCTAAACCTAACATTGAAGACATGAACATTGTCATAGCCAATACACCAGGTAATAAAAAGTCTATGTACTCAATTTCACCATAAATTTTATTTATCTGCAGTTTAACAGATTGTTTAAATGAAGTAATTTGATCAGTGTTTTTATTTGCTAATGCTACTTTACTCATTTCTATTTCTTCAGACAGTGTCGCGAATATTCTTTGCGTTGTCGGAACAACCATCTGAGTAGTCATTTGATCGGAAGAGTCTATATACAGAATCGCATTTCTAGAACCATCTTCTTCAAAGTCAGACGATAAAATAATTGCCGATTTAACTTCGCCATTATCAACCATTTTCTTGGCTTCATCAGGATCGGATAATATGTCTTTGACTTCAAATGTTTTATCTTCCTTTATAGCATTGATGGCTTGATCAGTAATATAACCAGACGTTTGTTTTACTATTACAACAGGAGTGTTTTCTACAGTTCCACCCATTCCCCATCCACACAATGCAATCATCAGAATAGGAAAGAGGACCAGTGAAACAAATTGTACTTTATGCCTCCATAATGTTAATAAATCCTTTTTAATCATCCACCATATTTTTTTAGTTTCCATCCTTAATCCGCCTCCTTGATTTAGCTGTTATTGAAACAAAAACATCCTCCAGAGTTGGATCGTTTGTTTTTATTGAAGCGATATTTCCACCATTTTTTAATATTGTGGAGATAACCTCATTTACTGATGTTTCTGAACGTTTCAAAGAAATGTTCAAACGACTATTACCCAAATTATTGACTTCATATACCACATCCAAGTCATTTAAGGAATTCAACATACCTTCATTAATATTTGATAACATAACCGTAACTTTTTCACTTTCATCCGTTAGTGATGATTTAAGACCGTTTATTTGTTCCTTATTCTCATCAATTCCTTCCTGTTCCAATTTAAATATAGCATCCCTAATCTGTTTATTATTCTCTTCAACATTACGTAACAGCTGGTCTTTTAATCCTTGAGGAGTATCATTAGCCACCACTTTTCCGGAATCAATAATGTTAATGTTATCACATATCTTATCGACTTCATACATGTCATGTGAACATAAAATAATTGTACGTCCCTCTTCATTCAAATCGACCATCAAATCCCACAAAACACGTTTAGTTGTTGGATCCAGCCCTACAGTTGGTTCATCCAAAAATAAGATGTCAGGACTGTGTACTAAACTGGCAACAACTGATGTTTTCTGTTGCATACCCCCAGACAGTTGTTTAACGTATTTATCCTGAGCATATTTAATATCCACCAATTCCAACAAATCATCAATCTTTTTATCTTTTATTGATTGATCAACATTATAAAAATCAGCACACAATTCAACATTTTCCCGAACTGTTAAATCCTTGTACAAACTAACCAGTTGCGGAACCATACCAATTCTGTTTCTGACTTCATCAGGCTCTTTTGTTATATCAAATCCTGCAACTTTAGCTTCACCACTTGTTTTGGGAATTAAACAAGTTAACATTTTTATTGTAGTTGTTTTACCAGCACCATTAGGCCCAAGTATACCACCTATTGTTTTATTTTCAACAAATAAATTTAAATTATCCACGGCCTTAAAGTTGTTGTCATATATCTTAACCAAATCATTTGTTTCAATAGCATATTTCATAAACTCACCTCCTCTTTAAACAGAAATTCTGTATCATTAAATAACATATCATCCAAATAAGATATGAGCATATCATTTTTTGGTCTTTGTTTGATAAATCGTTTTATTGAATTTAATGTAACGATACCTTTTTCAGTAATTTCATACATTTTAACTTTGTGATTACCATTATATTCTTCAGAACTTACAATCAATCCATCGTTTTCCAAAGAATGTAAAAGAGGATAAATCGTACTTCCATGAACTACTTTTACTCCCATATTAGAATATATTTCATTGATTTTAGTTATTATAGCATATCCATGCATTTTTTCCTGACTTAACAGCCATAACAAAAACATATTTCTAACACCTTTCATTAAAGAATGTAAAAATTTAGTTTCTAAAAATTGATAATCGACATCATTTACCTGATTATTTTCAACCAAACATCCACCCTCCTTGTTAACCAGTTAAGTATAAAATTTTATATATAACAAATATTATATAAAACTAATCGTATATAAAATTGAAAAAAGATAAAACGATAAATTAAACATAAAGAAAGAAAAAAATAATAAGATACTAATTATAAATAGTTAACCAATATAAAGGTTATTGTGAATAACATTTTAATAAAACATATTGAAAAACAATCCATATCCAAACTTGGATTATAAATATTATTTAATTATAAACATATGCTAACTAACAGAAATATATGGCGATATTAATGAAAGAGATAGAAGAAATTAAAAATAAATTGGAAGAACACAATTACATTTCTAATGATCAAATTGATACAACTTTATTCTTAGCATTTGCTCTAAAAAAACCTATTTTAATAGAGGGTCCTCCAGGAACCGGTAAAACTGAGCTTGCAAAAACAATTGCAGAAAGTTTTGATAGGGACTTCTTTAGGATACAATGCTATGAAGGTATAACATTTGAACAAGTTGTTGGAGAATGGAATTATCAGAAACAATTATTATATTTAGAAATGGCACGGGAAAATAAAGAAGACTTAACCATTTTTTCTGATGAATTCTTTATTCAACGACCATTACTCACAGCATTCAGCAATGACAAACCTTCCGTATTGTTAATAGATGAAATTGACAAAGCTGATGAAGAATTAGAAAGCTTTTTACTACAGGCATTAGGTGAAAAAGAAATAACTGTGAACGATTTAGATACATTTACATTAAAAAATGATTTGGTAGTTGTACTTACATCAAACGCCCAACGTTCCCTTCTGGATGAAACCAAAGACCGATGTTTGTACTTATATATCGATTATCCTGATTACGATAGAGAAGTACATATCATTAACAAAAGAGTACCTACCGCTGAAGAACAATTAGTTGAAGAAATAGTTCATAAAACTCAAAAAATTAGAAAATTGGATTTGACTAAAAAACCTTCCATTAGGGCAACTGTTGATTGGGTAGAATCCTTAATAGCCCTAGGTGAAATTCAGCCAACACGTGAGGCTTTAGAAAATACTCTAAATGTTATTGCCAAAAATGAAGATGATAAAGAACAGATTATCAATGAAGTTTTAAATAGATATTAAACTTCATTTACTATTTTTAATACTTGGAAAATGTCACTGACAACAAAATCGGCCGATTCTTTAAGATTTTTAGGTAATTTTTCACCCTGTTGTATTGATAAAATTCCGGTATCTGCTTTTTTAATTGCCAAAATATCATTGGTATGATTCCCCACCATTGTTACATGAGAATATTTTTTTTGTAAGCTAGAAACAACTTTTTCCTTACAGTTCATATTGCAGGTATGATAAACATTACCTTCAGGAATATTCAATATTGAAGCTATTTTAAAAAGTGATTGTTTATTATCACCCGATGCAATGTAAATTGGTATTTGTATTTCCTGTAGTTTTCTAACCAGATTCCTAGTTTTCTCAAAAAATAGTCCTCCTGCAGTGTAAACATATACAATTTTCTTTTGGGATATATCGACTATCATTGCAGATCCACTACAAATTTCTATATCATACATGTTAATTAAAGCATGAGCAGTATCTGCAATATCACTGAATGTAGTTTCATCATTTTTAAGTGCTTCAATAACATCATCTTTAGAAAACTTTTTTTGAGAATAACTTATTTCATAGGACTCTTTGTTGTTTTTAAGAAAATCAATAATTTTACAATCAAACTTCATCATTTTTTTAGTGGGTGTCTGAAAAACCAGAATTAAACTATCTTCATTTTTATTGGCAATACCAATAGTATTTGTTTCAAAAATAATATTATTGTTGGACATATCTTTTAAAGAGGATACTCTTCTAAGTATTGTACCTGCATTGTCAAAAACTATTGCTTTCATGATAACAACTTTAAAAATAATAGAATAAATTTGGAAAAGAAAAAAAATGTGAAGATTTTATAATTGAACTGTATCTTCACCTTGGATGTAGAATAATTTTTCGTATAAGAATACTTTATCTGGACAGATTCTTTCACATCTTAAACATGCACTTCCGTTACAGAAGTCAGAACGAATGGTAGCTACCCCATCATTGATTACTAAAGCATTTTCAGGACATTCATTTTCACATGCTTTACAGTTTACACATCCTTCAACTTTGTTTTCGAGTTTTGTACCTACTTCTTCTATGATGGATAAACCATTAATTCCTATGTCTGGAATATCACTTTCGTATAATCTGTGGATTTCAGGATCTTCTTCTAATTCTGGTAAATTACCGTATCCATAACTTTCTAACCATTCATCATATTTCCATAGAGGCATGTTTTGTTCACATACTGCTAATTCCAGACCATATATTTTTTCAAATACTTCGGAAGTTGCTAAGGTAATATGATTTCCCTGCATACCATCTGCAACTTCTTGTAATTCTTGTAATAAGTCAGGATTTTCTACAATATCCCTAGCCATAGCAAGTGAAGTGTTACCTATCTGATAAATATCCCATGAGTTTGCTGGTATTTGACCAACAGTTAATGATTTTAAAGGATCGACATAGAACCCGGAAGCTCCTGCCATGTATACTGCATCAATATCATCAAATTCTATACCAGATTCTACACATAATGTAATGTGAGCTGCTCTGAAAGCACCTAATGCTTTACCGATTTCTGTTAAGTCTTTTTCAGACAAATATACATCGTCTTGTAAGTTTAATTTGTTGTTAGGAGATTTGATGTCGGGAATGGAAATAATATCTTGTTCTGTTCCTAAACTGTATGCTGAAATTACACCAGTACCCGTGATACCTCTTGCTTTTGTTTGATCCTTTCTTTCTTCTTTGATGGTATCATTTACTACATCTCTTACTTCCCCATCAACAACTTTAAGATTTGCATCCAAAAGTTTAATTTGCCAATCATCACCTTCCGGTTCTACATCAGATATAGCTCCAGGAGATGCTAACATACCACATTCAATAGCTTGTCCTTCCATAGCAGGACCTGCTGCTGCTGAACAAGAATAAATTTCACCATCAATAACTAATGCTATTTCAGCATTAGTACCGAAATCTGATACCAAGTAGATTCCTTCTCTGTTAACTACATCAGATTTTACAAGCATTGCTAATGCATCTGCACCAATTTCGTGTTTAATTGCTGGAGGTATGTAAACTTCTGCATCAGGATTAATATCCAAATCCACATCTTCAGGTTTAACAATTTGTGAATTTCTTTTTGGAGGTGTGATGTTTAATCTTTCCATTGCATTTGTTCCCCAAAATGCTAAATCCCTAATTTCTATGTTTTGGAATAAGGATAATTGAATTGGGTTACCACATACTGCAAATCTAATGATTTTTGATTTGTCCACTCCTAATTGATCTACTACTTTATTGACTGCTTCGATAAGAAGTTGGTGTGCTTGGTCTCCACCTACATTTACTGCAAAGTGTAAGTGATCCATTACATTTGCACCAGGAATTGGGTGTCTTAAAGTTACTGTTGTTGAAATAGTACTGTTATCTTCAACATTAATTGCTTGAGCACGGATACCACTTGTTCCAATATCCATTGCTATTGCATATTCTTCTGCCATATTATCATCCTCTATCAAAAATAATTACTTACTATATTAGTAATAATTTGTAACATAATATAATTTACTCTAATTAAATATAGTATCTTTTAAAATATAAATATGACTCATATTAAAGAAATGTAAACTAAAAAACTATTAGTTAAAATAATTTTAACAAAAATAATACAAAAATAATGCTTAATAAAGAATAAATAAAAATAAGAAAAAAAGATTAAGGTAAGAACACGCAAAACTTACCTTAAACATCCAATTAAAGGCGAGTAATCCATCTAGGAGTATGCTGCTACGTATTCTCCAACGATTGCTGCATATTCTTTTCTGATGTCTTCCCAAGTTTTACCATCATCTACAATAGCATCTGCTAATTTAGGTGTGTGGTATGCTTCTACACCGTAGAAACAGTGTGGAGTTTCTTCTACGAAGTCACGACGTACTGCTCCTCCACCACATCCAATAGGGATGTCTAATCCTTCTTCTTCCATTAATGCTGCAATTTTACCGAATCCAGTCATTGTTGTTGTCATTAATGCAGTTGCTGTTGCCATTGCTGGTTCATTTTCTTTTAATGCTGCTACTACAGTTTCGTGAGGTACGTCACGACCGAGGTCGATAGGTTCGTAACCGTTTGCGTTTAAGAACATAACGATTAAGTTTTTACCGATGTCGTGAGGGTCACCTTGTACAGCACAACATACTACTTTTGCTTTGGAATCTGCTTTGTGTCCGAGTTTTGCTTCACAAAGTGCAACACCGGACATCATTGCATCCCCTGCTAACATTAAATCAGGTAAGAAATATTCACCTTTTGTGTATAAAGCGGATACTGCATCCATACCTTTCATTAAAGCATTGTTAATGAGGTCGATTGGATCGTTACCTGCGTCTAATGCTTCTGCTACATCAGAATCAGTTTTATCTTTGTCACCATATAATACATCTAATGCTAATGTTTTTTTAGTTTCTCCTTCTGCTGCTGCTAAGATTTCAACTACTTCTGGGTCATCTTCAGGTTTGAGAGCTGGACCTTCAATTTTTACGTTGTATCTAACTGCAATGTTTTCGTAATCTTCAATACTTTCAAATTTTTCATAATATTTTTCTAAAGGACTAACCATTTGTACACACATCCATTTATATTCTTGAACATCTACATTTCTAAACTATATTGTTTGATATCGTGTTCTTTAACTTTTCTTCCGTAACGTTTAATACAAGTTTTGATGAATTTTCTTGAGTCATCAGGTAATTGTTCGTAAGTTTTGTAAGTTGAATCGAGAGTGTCTCTTTCAAATCTGGTTAATAAGATTCTACCTTGATCTACAGCTTCGTTAATACAGTCCATAGCTTTGAGTGCTGCTGCACGTGCTCTGAGGTAGTTGTCTTCACCGTCAGCTACGATTGCTTCACCAATTCTGTAAGCATTGTCGTATGCTAAGATTACACCTTGAGGGTCTCGGTATTTATCTGCTAATACGTATGAGTCTCTTAATTCTTTTGCAGTTCCGATTTGTTTTGCTGTGTTCATTAATGCACATTCGTAACCTAAGGATTGTAACCATACACCAGGGGTTGGTCCACCCATTTCTTCTCTGTTATATACAGATTCGTTACTCCATACATCACATACACCAGCGGTTAAGTTACCCATAAGGTCTGCGTGAGCACAGGTTGCGTTTTTACCTTCTGCACAAATAGGTACAGATGCAATTGATTTTACAATAGGGTTTTCGTAACCACAGTCTTTTGTAGGTCCGGTTGCACCACATTCAATAGCTACTAAGGATCTTGCTCCTGCAATTGCTCTTGCTACTGCTGCGATTGTGTGTGATACGTTTTTACTCATGAATCCACCAGCTAAGAACATAGCAGTGTTAGCTTGTGCACAGTCTGTGTCTCCTCCAGGAGTAATGTTGTATTTTTTTGCAACGTCGACAATTTTTGTCCACATGTATTCCATATCGTTTGAACCTAATACACCGATACCGTAAAGGATAGCTCTTGCGTCTCCTCTTGAAATACCGTAGTCAGATACTACTTTACCACCAACGGTTTCGATACATAACATGGATGCTCCGTTTTGTGCACATGCTTCAAATGATTCGTCCATAGCAATGTCGAATTCAGATCCTCTTAAACCGTTTTCTTCTTCTCTCATATCAGCAACAGTTGACATTAAGGAAACTCTTGTACCGAATTTGTCGTGTAATTCTTCGAGTTGTTCCCAAGTTACAGCTGTACATCTTTCGGATGCTTCTCTGCTGATAGATTGTTGTTGTACGTGTTCTGTTTCTATTTGAATTGATGGTAATCCAATGTCAGCTACTCTTTGACATGCTGCGAATGCAATGTTTTTAGAAGTTGCTTCTAATCCATCAATACTTTCTTCTGAACCTTCTGCTGGTGCTACTTTAATGTTTGGATATACCATACCGTTACCAGCTTCTTGGCCTAATCCTAATTTTACAGGGTGTAATGTTTCCCCAAATAACATATCATCTACGTTTTTTGTTTCCATTTTAGTAAATGCTTTTTGTGCCATATAATTTCACCACTAATAATTTTTATAAATCTTATACCCACATAGTTATTACTTTACTCTTCATTAATATATAATATCTCAGTAACTTTTATTACTGAATACTTGAAAACATATAAAGTAAATTTTAACTTTATGAAAAAACACTTGAAAATATTTTATAAAAACAGTATAATAAACGGATTTAATAAATAAAAAACATAAAATGAATTATTTTTTAATTAAAAAGTATAAAATAAACGAATTATCAATATTAGAGTAATAAATTAATTTAAAAAATTATAAAATAAGCACATATTACATTTTAATATTAATTTAATAATATACATTTTTGACAAGTAATACAAAAGTAATACTTTTTTTGTTAAATTGTAAAATAAATCAAAATAAAACTCTATTAAAAAAATAATAATTTTTGAATAAGAATTAATAAAAAATAGTTAAAAAAAATATAAGTAGTTGAAAACTACTTATTCATAGAATGCATCTCTAGCTTCAACGAATGCTTTGATGTTATCTAATGGAGATTTAGGTGCAATACCACAACTTGGTGCTAATACATCTATACCTTTTTCTAAAGCTTGGGTAACTTCAGCTTTTACTTCATCAGTTGGTTTACTGAATAAAGTTTGACTTGTTGAAATGTTACCTACTAATACTGTGTCAGATCCTTCATCTTCTTGTATTTGTCTTGCATCTGCAACATCAACTGCTTCTTCGAAGGAAGCTCCGTTGAAACCAGAAGTTAACATACCTTCCATAATAGGGAGGGAGTTACCACAAATGTGAAGAATACTGTCTGCTTTCATTTCACTAGATAAATCTTCTAATGAAGGTTGTGCAAAGTCAAAGAAGTCATCAGGACTTAATAATTCAGGGGATGAAGTTGGGTCTGCTACACAGAATACATCTACGCCTGCATCATCAAATGCTTCTACTAATTCAGTTTGTGCACCTAATGCAATTTCTACTACATCTTCTACTACAAAACTATCAGTTTTTAACATTTTTACTAAATCTTCTACACCTAATAAGTGACCTGCTAATGTGAATGGACCAGCCATACCTACAACTACAGGTACTTCAGGATATTCGTTTTTGAGGATTTCGATAGCGTCAACAATAACTGGTAATCTACCTTGGTTTGCAAAGTCATCAGGAATATCTAAATCTTCTACATCATCAAATGGTGCGTGTGATTTTAAAGTTGGAGTTGCTTCCATGTCACCTAAGTCAACTTCACAACCGAATGCTTCTGCTTCTGCGGTTAAATCGAAAGGAATTCTTGCACATTCTAATCCTGCTTGTTCGTGTAAAGAAATACCTAATCTTGCCATTTCTTGTGCATCTGTGTGTGCTGATGGCCAGGATACTTCTGCTCCAGGGAATGCATCAATAACTGCTGCTGCAGTTGCACTGATTGCTGGTGTTTTTTCTACTTCTTCGCCATTTAATGCTGCTTTTAAATTTTCTATAAGATCCATTTGTTCACCTTTTTATAATAATATTATTATATAAGTTTTAATTTTCTAAAATATTTAAAACTCAAAGTTTGTTTATGTTTATAAATATCAACATTGTTTTAAAAATGTTTTATATGAATTTATAAATTATGTATACAATAACAAGTTGCACGTGAATTCCAGATTAAACTTTAAATGCAAGAATAGTACTGTGAGTATAAGACTATTATTTTCATTAAAAATTAATTTGATTTTATAGTACTACTTGTTAATAATATAGTATATATTTTTCAATACATATAAATTTAAAGTTTTGGATAATCAAAAATAAAATAAAATTTAATAAAAAGTTTAAACATATATAGATACATATAATTAAGAAATATTTTTACTAAGGTGAATTCATGAAAGTAATAGAAAAAGTAGAAGCGATAAAAAACCAAGAATTAACTGCAACGGAAAACTTAGAACAAATGCATAATGTTATTGAAGAAAAAAATGATGAAATAAATGCATTTGTTGAATTAGACTTGCCTCGTGCAGAAAAAGTTGCTAAAGATATTGACACCAGAATAAAAAATGGTGAAAAAACTGGAAAATTGGCAGGATTAGTAATTGGAATAAAATGTAACATTAATGTAGAAGACTTGATAATTTCTGCAGCTTCGCCTACACTTAAAGAATATCAGGGAAGTTACAATGCTACTGTCATCAACAGAATATTAGACGAAGACGGAGTAATCATAGGATTAACAAATATGGACGAATTTGCAGCAGGTAGTTCAACTGAAACATCAATGTACGGTCCAACAAACAACCCAAATGCTTTAGGACATATTCCGGGAGGTTCAAGTGGAGGTTCAGCAGCAGCTGTTGCAGCAAATATGTGTGATATTGCTTTAGGTTCAGATACTGGTGGTTCAATCAGGAACCCTGCATCACATTGTGGAGTAATGGGTTTTAAACCTACATATGGTATGGTATCCAGACAAGGATTATTAGATTTAGCTATGAGTTTAGATCAAATTGGTCCTTTTGCAAATGACACAACAGGTTTAGCCTTGATGTTAGATGTAATTGCTGGTTATGACCCTTATGATACAACAACAATAAATAAAGAATTAACACCATTTATGGACGATACTACAAACACTTCCCTTGAAAATACCACAGTAGGTGTTGTACAGGAATTTATGGATGTAACTGATGAAAAAATTGATTCAGTAATCAACAAATCAATCGACCAAATATCCGGTTTAGGAGCAGAAATCAAAGAATTAAACTTTAAAGATATTGACCTAGGATTACCTACATACTACTTAATAAACTATGTTGAATTTTTCTCAGCCACAAGAAAATATGATGGACGTAAATATGGAGAAAGAATAGAAGAAGTATGTGGACCAGAAGTAGCACGCCGAATTCAAATCGGTTCCTACATTAGTCAAAAAGAGTTTAGTGGAAAATATTATAACAAAGCGTTACAAGCAAGATCATTATTACGTAACGATTTCAATGAGTTATTAAAAGATGTGGACGTAATTGCCGGTCCAACAGTGCCTAAATTACCTCACAAACTTGGAGAAACAATAGAAACAATGGACATGTATGCATATGATATATTAACAGTACTCGCAAACATCACAGGTATTCCTGCAAGTAGTATGAAAGCTGGTGATGTGGATGGTATTCCTGTTGGATTACAGTTACAAGCAAAACCAGAAGAAGATCATAAAATATTAAGTACAATGAGTGCATTGGAAAACTTATAATCTCCAAAAAAATAGAAACTTTAGTAAAAATAGGAATAAATAGATGTGTTTAACACATCATAATCTTTTTTTTAAAAAAAAAATTAATCATCAAATAATCCACGTTTAATTGTGGAAACTTCACCGTTTTTATTTAGTACAAAACTTTTCAAATAGTCTGTATCATTTTTATCAGGATAGTCTATTCTGTAATGAGCCCCACGACTTTCTTTTCTTAATAATGCTGATTGAACTATTAATTTTGCAAGCTTTATCATGCTAATTACTTCTAAAGCAGTAACCAATTTATTATTATATTCCTTGAACTCAGGTACATTCATATCCTTGGTTTTTTCTTCAAGAGCATTTAATTCTTTTTCTGCTTGTTTTAAACCTTCTTCATCACGAACAATAGCAACGTGATTCCACATTATTTCCTTAATCTCATCCTTTAGGTCATCAGGATAATAAGTTCCTTCTGTCCAGATATCATTTATTCTATCAATTTCAGCTTTGATTTCAGATTCATCAGGTTTTTCAAGTTCTGTTTCTTGAGCCCGTTTTGAAGATTGAACTCCGGCTATATTTCCGAATACTTGAGTATCAGCTAATGCATTTCCACCCAATCTGTTAGCTCCATGTACTCCGGAAGTTGCTTCTCCTGCAGCAAAAAGATTTTTAACATTGGATTCACAGTTTCCATCTATCCTAATTCCACCCATAAAATGATGAGCTGTAGGTGCTACCACCATAGGTTCATTGATTATATCTATTCCAACATCTTTAAATTGTTCAACCATAGTATGTAATTTAGTTTGAACTTGTTCTTCAGGTAAATGTGTTACTGAAAGATAAACTCCACCATCTTCTGTTCCTCTTCCTTCCTGTATTTCAGTATAAATTGATCTAGCAACGATATCCCTAGTAGCTAACTCTTCGCGCGGATCATAGTTTATCATGAAACGTTCTCCATCAGTATTAATCAGATGCCCTCCTTCTCCACGAACAGCTTCAGTGATTAATACCCCCCTACGTGATTTTGGAGATACCATTCCTGTTGGATGGAATTGGACCATTTCCATGTCCATCATATCAGCACCTACATCATAAGCTAGAATTATACCATCACCTGTTTTCTGAACGGCATTTGAAGTTACTGGATATAACCATCCACAACCACCTGAAGCAATGACAGTTGCTTTGGAATGATATACTATAATTGAAGAATCAGCCAAGGATACTCCCATCGCCCCAACTATTTTTGAATGAGATTCATTGAATAGTAATTTTGTAATCATTACTTCAGAATGAGTTGTTACTCCTTCACGAATAACTTCCTCTTTTAGACCCAACATCATTTCATGACCCGTTTGATCACCTTTGAAACAAGTCCTTCGACAAGATTGTCCTCCAAAAGCCCTCTGATTTAATCTACCATCTTCCTGTCTATCAAAAAGACATCCATAAGATTCGAGTTCCATTAATCTTTTTGGAGATTCAATAACCAGTTCATGAACTAAATGCAAATCGTTTAAAAATGCTCCACCTTTTAATGTATCCAAAATATGTAACTGCATGGAATCTGCTTCATCAACATAACCAAATACTGCATTATATCCTCCTTCAGCTAACATAGTACATCCAGATTTGAATGTTAAACCTTTGGAAACCATGATAACATTTTGGCCATTTTTACTTGCAACTATTCCACATTTACATCCAGCTCCACCTGAGCCAATTACTAATACATCACAAGTATACTCTTCAATTTTCATTAATTTTACACCCCTTTAACAATATTTTCCAAAATTCCTATTTCTTCTATCCCTATAGAGATTACATCCCCTACTTCCAAATGATCTATTCCAGGAGGTGTTCCTGTTGCAATTAAATCACCAGGATATAATGTCATTATATTTGAGATATACTTAACCAATTTTTCAGGTGAAAATATCATATTTTTAGTATTTGAATCTTGCTTAATTTCGCCGTTTACTTTTGAATAAATTCTCTGATTAGATGGATTTATATCCGTAACAACCACGGGTCCTGTAGGACAAAATGTATCAAAACTTTTAGATCTAGTCCATTGACCATCTTTTTCCTGAAGATCCCTTGCAGTAACATCATTAATAATTGTATATGCCATTTCAAAATCTTCATTATTATTCCTGTCAATTTCTGAAAGAATAACTATCCCCAGTTCAGCTTCAAAATCCAACTTATCAGTATCTTCAGGATAAATTATAGCAGTATCTGTAGATATCACAGTGGAGGACGGTTTCATGAAAAGTAGCGGTTCTGACGGAAGAGTCATTTCCAATTCATCAGCATGATCTTTATAGTTCAATCCTACACATACCACCTTTGTAGGTTTAACAGGAGCCAATATATCCACATCACCAAGTAAATCATAATGATTTTCTTTAAATGTATCTTTAAAAGAGTCCTGCTTTGAAATTGCTTCAACAATAGATGGAATTGTTAGACGATAGATTTTATCTGAATCCAATATTCCAACATATTCCTCTTCATTTGATGTTTTATATCTAATATATTTCATATTAATCAAGATTCAAATTATTCTAATATTCTCTCAATAGGTAGTACCAATAAATCTTTAGCACCTATGATTCGTAATTTGTTAATTGTATGGAAAACATCTTTTTCAGAAATAACAGAATGTACTGCAACTATTTTGTCATTGCCATATATTTCTGAAACCGTTGGACCTCCCATACCAGGCATTGCTTCTTGAACGGCCTGAAGATCTTCTTTTTTAACATTAGCCATGATTAACTTTTTACCTTCTGCTTGTATAACTCCAACAATTCCTGTTTTAATGGCCTCAATCTTTTCATAGTTATTTTTAATGCTATCTTTATTTGCTATTAAAACAACGGAACTTTCAAGAATCGTGTCTAATTCGCGAAGATGGTTCATTTTAAGAGTTGTTCCCGAACTTGTTAAATCGGTTATAACATCAGCAACCCCAATTAATGGTGCTACTTCTGTTGCTCCTGATAATGAGAAAATTCTTGCAGGAATGTCCTTTTCAGCAAAGTATTGTTTTGTCAATTCTGGAAATTCTGTAGCTACCGTTTTAACGTTTTTCAAATCATCAACAGTCTTAAAATCCGAATTTTCTGGAGCAGCTACTACAAGACGTGTATGTCCAAAGTTTAAATCTTCCAATATCTCCACATCAGCCCCATTTTCTTTTACTAAATCATAACCAGTAATTCCAATATCTGCAGCACCATCCTTCACATATTCTGGAATATCCGCTGCTCTTGTAAACATTACAGTTATATCTGGATCAAAAGTATGTGAAAACAATTTTCTATTGGAGTTATCAATTAATCCTATACCTGCTTTTTCAAGAATTTCTACTGCAGGCCCACTAATTCGCCCTTTGGAAGGCAATGCTATACGTATGCCCATTTAATTCCCCCTATTAAATTATTAATTATTGATAAAAATTATTGAATTCTATTTTTATATTTTAAATTACTATTATTATTTATGTTAATCAAAATATAATATAATTATCAATAATTGGCTAAAAATATGATAAAATCATTGACAATAGATTAAAAGGTGTGTATATTAATGTTGAATTTCGTGGGTGTTGTTACTTCCGGATTACAAAAAGCGGGAATGTTTATGCAAAAAGATACTTACCGACAACAATACCAAGAAAAATTAGGTTTTATCCCATATAATGGGACTTTGAATGTTAAATTAAAAAATGATGTTGAAATAAACATTAAAGAAAAATATAATGATAAATTGAAAATTATCAAAGGCAATGAAAATTTAGGTGATGTGTACTTTTTAGAAGCAGTAATATATACTGTGAATAAAGAAGTTTCAGAAAAAGGTGCCATATTGTTTCCAACAAAAACAGTTCACAAAATAGATACAATTGAATTTGTAGCAAAAAATAGATTGAGAGAAAAAATGAATCTGAAAGACAATTCACAAGTAATAGTATCTATTGATTATTAAATCTAATCATTTATAAAAAATATATTAAACATAAAAAATAGAATTAAATATATTAAAAGTGTTAATCACTATTGAAAAACATTATCAAATAGCATTAACAAGAGAGATGAATGATATAACGTATTCCGGGAGGGATACAATGGCAAATGACTATGAACTAATTACTAGTGCAATCGTGACTAAATCAATGTTAAGAAAAATTGGAGAAAATCAATACTTAAAAATTATACCACCAGAAAGAATAGTGCAAATATCAACTATTGAACAAAAGAAAATTACAGAACCAATAGTTCAAACGGATGAAACAATTATAGAAGCATATCCAAAAGAAGTAAAATTATTTAGAAATCAAAGTCATGATACTAAATTTGAAACTAAATGGCAGACAAGTAAAGGCGAAACTTTTGACATACCTGCTTCAAATATTAAAACAATATATTCTCTCCTACAAGCCAAAGGATTAATAGTTGTTGATAACATGCTTAATTTATCAAACATATTGAGTATGGTAATCAAACAAGACACGCTAGAAAAAAAATTAGAATCAATCAAAGAGGAAATTTAATTTTCCTAAAAGAAAAATTCCTAAAGAATTCTAATAAATTCTTTAGTTTCTCTTTTTAAAACTATTTTTTATATATTTCCACAATTTCATCAAAGGTTAAATATTCCCTGAATTTAGGAATTTCAGCCAATTCAACAAATTTCATAACATCCAAATCTTTATTGACTACATCCTTTGCTGCTTTTGTAAAGTTTTCCAATTGAAGATAATCTTCAGGAACTCTTCCTTTATTTTCAACTTTAGCTTTAGTGATACTCCAAATATTTTCCTTATCTATTCCAGATTTTGTTGATAAAAAGTCAGATACATGTGCAACAATCTTTTCATCATAAGTTCGGTTCAATATTATTCCTTTTGTTTTAATATCCATTTTATTTAATAATTTAATATGGGCTTCAATGTCTATTGCAGCAGTTTCAATACCACCTTTACTTACACTGGATACCATTATTACAGGAATGTTACCTGCATAAGCTATTTCTGCAGTTGAATATGGCACTTTTTCATTGAGTAAACCTGTTGCAGCACTCATTACACCTTCGACCAATACCAAATCATAACCTTTTCCTTTTACTTTTTCAATTACCTGATCCAATGGTGTCCAACCAATATCACCAATTTTTATGGAGGCATAGCCATGCAATTTTTCTTTATTCATATATAATGATGGAGATAAATCCCGAATATCCGGACCGACTTTAACTACATAAGTATGAATTCCCCTTTCACGTAAAGCTCCTACAATACCACTTGCCAAGAATGTTTTACCTGATTCTGAACCTGTACCCATCAACATTATCATTGGAGGTACTTCAGGATGTTCTTTTTTTGGAACGTAATAATTGTTGGTATTTACTGCAATTTCGTTAAATACCTTTTCGTGAAGTTTTTTGTTTTTCTCGATAATATCTTCATATTTATTTGTAGCATCAATGTAATCCAAAATATTATTTACAATTTCTGGATTATTATCTAATAAACCATGGACTGTAGTACCTAAAATGTTCCCTTTCTTATTTGTTACTCCTGATAAAACTCGAGAAGGTTTATGCATATAATTTGCCCTTACAATGTTGGAATAAATTACGTTTTTATCATTGGATTCAATTTTTCCATACGTATGACAATGGAAACCCGTAACAGTGGTGTCTTTAAGACCCTTTGTAAACAATGTTGAATCATCAACAACATCTGCTTCAACTTTGTTGGTGTTGATTAATGGTGCAAATGTTACATCAAGCAATCCCAAACCTTCACGTATAATAGGTACTGGTGAATTTCTTCCAACATCTGTTTTTTTACCTAAAATTTGGAAACCCGCACACATTCCTAAAATGAATCCATCATTATCGTTTATTAATTTAATTTCTTCGGCTAATTCTGGAGTTAATGATTCGGATTCCATAATGGTTCCACCAGGAATGATTAAACCATCCAACTCTTCATGTGCCTTTTTTCCATTCTCAATTGTACCGTTTGATTTAACAACATTTGTAGGTAAATGTCCAAAATGTTCGTATAATGTTAGAACACCATCTACTTCCAAAATTCCTATTTTAACCATAAAATCCATCCATGTAGTTTCAAATATCTATAAAATAATTATGTAAAAAGTAGTATAAAGTTATATTCAAATCAAAATTTTAAAAAATAATAAAATCATTAAAAAATAGTTTAAAAATAATTTATAATGCCCTGACGGGGATTTGAACCCCGGTAAAGGGATCCGCAGTCCCTCGTGATATCCGCTACACTACCAAGGCATATTAAAAATAATATGTATAATACTAAAAGTATTTTTATAAGTTATCAATATTAAATTTTTCGTTTTTCAGACATTAAAAAAAATAAGAATAAGATTATTGTCTTATTCTAAGAATATTGCAGGTTTATATGGAGCAGCATTAACTGCTTTGTTTTGTGGATCATATGTTGG
Source organism: Methanosphaera stadtmanae (assembly GCA_015062805.1). Lineage (GTDB taxonomy): Archaea > Methanobacteriota > Methanobacteria > Methanobacteriales > Methanobacteriaceae > Methanosphaera > Methanosphaera stadtmanae_C. Next base: position 40,981 of record SUTQ01000011.1, on the reverse strand, counting down.
TTCAGAATAAACCTCAATCTTTGCATTGATTTCATTTTCTAAATAATCTTTAGCATCTTCAATTATTGCAACTTCATCAATTTTTCCAACATAATTTATTTTATTGAATGATTTACCTGCTTTTGTAGCAAATTTAGATAATTCTTTCTTGTTATCATGTAAGTTTGCTTTCATGGATCTTCCAATAATTTCCCCGATGTTTGGTTTTCCAACTTCCTGAGCAATATCATATACAGCATATTTCCAATCAGGAGCAGTATACAAGTGAACTGTTTCAGGGGATGCTTTTGTGATTTTGATGATTTCTTTAATATCTTTAGCTAAGTCTTGAATAATTTCTTCACTTTTTTCGATATTAGCATCAATTACAGAATCATCTTTTTCAGGCCATGCTATTGAAGACATGAAAATATCATCATCATTATATTTCTCCCATATTTCCTCTGTTGTGTATGGAACAAATGGTGATAATAACCTTATCCAAGTGTTAACAATATAGGTTAATGTTTCTTTTTCTTCTTCTTCAATTGTTGTGATTCTGTTTAAGTAATAATCAACATCTTTTCTGAATAGGAACAAGCTTGCTTGTAGAGCTTTTCTTGTTTGGAACCCTTCTAATGCTTCTGTAGCAATACCAATTTTTTGGTTTATTTGACTGATAATCCATTTGTTAATTGGTTTTTCAACAGATGGTATTTCATTTTCCAAGGATAATTTTAAAGGTTCACCAGTTAATGATTCAATTTTTTCAGGGAACTCCTGTATTAATTCCAATCTTCTTTGAATACCATTAACTTCTTTTTCTCTCCAGTCAAAGTCTTGCCATGGTTCTGCTGATGACATTAAGAATAGTCTTACCGTATCTGCACCATATTTATCAATTGCTTCACTTAATAAAATTACGTTTCCTTTGGATGAAGACATTTTTTGTCCTTCTAATAATCCCATACCAAATACCGTTATTCCTTTTGGCCAATAATCTTTAGGGAATATAGCTGCATGATGGAACATATGGAATGATAAGTGGTTTCCAACCAAATCTTTTGCAGATAATCTCCAATTTAAAGGATACCAATAATTAAACTCTTTTTGTATTTGTTCTGTTAGTTCAGAATCTATTTTATTTACAGAGCCATCATTTGCACCATCTTGATTTAAGAACACTTTGTTGAAAAATGCATCTGTTAAATCCTCAGGATTAATATCTTTCATGTATTTTGCAATGGTATAATATGCCATGTAAATTGTTGAATCTGTTAATGGTTCAATTAACCATTTTTCATCCCATGGCATGTGTGTACCAAGACCCAATCTTCTTGAACATGCCCAATCTTCCAACCATCCTAAATAATATTCAAAGTTAGCTTTCAATTCTTTTGGAACTACTTCAACTTGATCAAGACATTCATATGTTTTTTTAGTCCATTCATCATCAGAATACTTTACAAACCATTGATCATCCAATTCTTTGACAACACATTTTGTACCACAACGACAGATTATAGGTTTTTCTGCAAATTCATATAATTTGTCCGCTATGTTTTCATTTAGTAATTTTTCAATTACATCATCACGAACATCAGCTACACGTTTTCCTTCAAATTCGCCAGTGTTTTCATTCATTATACCTTTTGCGTGTTCGGTTTTATAAGCTTCATTTGTTGCATCTTTAAGCTTTTCGTCATCCTGATTTTGAACGTTGAACCGATTAAGGAAATCTTTTGCTGGGAATTCAGAGTATCCTTTTAAATTTACAAGACTAATAATTTTTATGTTATCGATTTGTTCTTGTAAATTGTATTTTTCTATCAATTCCTGATTATTCTTAATATCTTCCAATGCTATGTAATCTGCTGGTGCATGTGCAGGTACTGAAAATACAACACCTGTTGCATAATCAGGATCTACAAAAGAAGCTGGGAAAATTGGTAATGGATCATTTGTTAAAGGATTTGTTACATATTTACCAATAAATTCTTTAGGATCCACATCTTCAATTAGTTCCATTGATTCCTTTTGATGAATAATATTTCCGAAGGATTCTTTACTTATTATCCATTTTTCATCATTATATTTTACTCTGACATACTCTTCATCAGGATTTAACCAGAAGTTTGTTGCTCCGTATAATGTTTCAGGTCTAAAAGTTGCAGCAACTAATAAATCATCACCACATGGGAATTTAATTAAAGTTAATTCATTTATTCCTACGCCTTCTCCTTCTAATAAATCATGGTCTCCTACCGGGTTATCATCGGATGGACAATATTTGACTGGGTGTGATCCTTTTCTTATTAAATCTTTATCCTTTAACTGTCTGATTTGCCATCGGATGAACTGTTTGTAATGGGGATCAATTGTTCTAAATTCTCTTCTCCAGTCAATTGAGTATCCCATATGAGTCATGTCATCATGGTATTCTGAGCTGAAATATTTTACAATATATTCCGGATCGACAAATTTAGCTAATTCGTCTTCAGGTACTTGATGTACATTTTTATATATGTCCAAAGTCCATGGATCTTGTCTTTCAATTCTTTTAGCAATTCCCACTACTGGTGCCCCAGTTACGTGCCAAGCCATTGGGAAAAGTACGTTGAATCCTTGCATCCTTTTAAATCGGGCATACACATCTGGTACTGTGTATGTTCTACCATGTCCTACGTGCATTGCCCCACTTGGATAAGGAAATGCTACTGTTACATACATTTTTTTTCTATCATCAGGATTTGATTCGAATAATTTTTCTTCTTGCCATTTCTTTTGCCATTTCTTTTCTAATTCAGAAACCATAGATTAAACTCCCTGTTAGTTATTTGATTATATAATGAAAATAATTATTTGTTTATAATATTAATATTTATGTTTATAACATTATTTTAAATTAATTATTTAGAAAAAAAAATAAAGAAAAATAGTCTTAATCTCCATTATTTTTTAAATATTGGAGCAGTATTACGTTTGTGTTCCGATATTTTATTCAGATTAATGATTCGATTTACTTCAGAAATATCCAAGTCCAATTCCTTTGAAATATATTCTTCATCATATTTTTCATCAAGATATAAATACAACAGCCTATCCAATATTGGATAAGTCATACCTAATTCTTCTTCATCGGTTTGTTCAGGTAATAAACCTGCTGTTGGAGGTTTTTCTATAATAGAATTTGGAACCCCCAATTCTTTTGCTACTTTTACTACATCTTCCTTATATAAATCCCCAATTGGCAATAAATCAACACCACCATCACCATATTTAGTAAAATAACCGACATTTATTTCTGTTTTATTCCCAGTTCCTATTACTAATGAACGATAAAGAGTTGCATAATAATACAAAATAGTCATACGTAATCTAGGTTTAACATTTGCTGATGCCAGTGACAAATTATTTTTAGGAAGATTTTCATTATCACATTGTTTTAAAAAGTTTTTATGAAATTCTTCTATGCAAATTAGTCCTCCCCCTATATCTAATTCCTTTTGAACTAATTTTGCATCTACCAAATCCTGTTGAGATGTTGTTTTTGAGGGAAGAATATATCCTTTAACATTTGAAGCACCTAAAGCTTTAACTGCCAGATAGGCCACTACTGCTGAGTCTATTCCACCACTCAATCCCAAAACTACTCCATCACAATTCGCATTTTGAACTTTTTCTTTTATAAAATCACATGCATTTTCAATAAAAATATTAGCATCAAAATTAGGTAAATTTATCATAATATATTCTTCCAATTGAGTTTATTAATGATAAATCTCTTTTTTATCAATAATATAATTAATGAAAATATTAAAATAACAAAAGTTTATTAAATTATAATAATAAAATAAATAATATTCAAAAAAATAAAAAACAATTAAATTCGATAATCGGAGGTAAATCATGGCATTTACAGAATTAGTTAAATTTAATAAAAAAAGTACAACATTCATATTTATCGGTGGAAAAGGAGGAGTTGGAAAAACAACCGTATCCGCAGCTACTGCACTATGGTGTGCAAGAATGAATAAAAAAACATTGATTATTTCTACAGATCCTGCACACTCACTGGGAGATTCCTTCGATAGAATTATCAAACATGTTCCAACCCCAATTACACAAAATTTAGAAGCAATTGAAATTGATCCAGATAAAGCAATGGAAGAGTATAAAGAAAAAATGAATCAACAGCAAAAATATAATGATGCATTAAGCATGTTTTCCGACCAATTTGATATAATGAGTTCTTCACCAGGTATTGATGAAGTTGCTTCATTTGAAAAGTTCATGGAATATATGAATAATGATGAATATGATGTAGTAATATTTGATACCGCACCAACAGGACATACATTGAGATTACTGTCATTCCCTGAAATGATGGACTCTTGGATGGGAAAATTAATTAAAACAAGAACACAATTAGGTCAAATGGCAAGTAAACTTAAAAATGTTATCCCATTTATGGGTTCTGATGAAGAAAATGAACAAGAAATGGAAGAACTAAACAGAACCAAAGAACGAATATTAAAAGCTAGAGAAGTGTTAACCGATCCTAAAAGAACCTCCTTCAAAACCGTGTTAATACCTGAAGAAATGTCCATTTACGAATCAAGTCGTGCAATGGATGCGTTACATAAATGTAATATGAGTACCGATGGAATTATAGTAAACAAAATACAACCGGACAACAACCATTGCGAATTCTGTAAGGCTAGAAGAGAAATACAAGAAAAACGTTTAGATACAATAAAAGAATTGTTTGGTAATCAAATAATAGCAGAAATACCTTTACAATCACATGAAGTTAGAGGTATTGACCAATTATATGAAATTTGTGATTTATTATACGGTTCAGACCCAGGAAATGGACCTATTGCATTATAATAACCCCCAATACCCATTTTTTTAATAAAATTAAATATATATTTAAATTTAAAAAAATAGAAAAACGTTTAAAAAAAAAGAGTGGTAAATATGATATTTACCTATATTTTTTTCTTTGATTCCATATTGCTTTCATGCTTTTAGTACCACCAGAAGAAGTATCGAACATATACATATCCCTAGTCAATTCAGCTACTTTAATACTGGCTTTAGAACCATTTTTAATTAATCTTGCACCATGAGGTGCTTTCATATGTTCAACTGCATACTGAATATCATATGCAGATATAACATCTATTCCAAGAGATTGAGCCAAATCATTACTTGCATGATCAACATGAAAACCTAATAATTTAACTGAAGGAACTGATAATGCACCTACCTCTATAGTTACACCCATACCTGCACAGTATATAACCCCCTGTGAAGCATTCATCAGGCTTATTAAGTCAACATATCCATCAATAATATACACTCCTTTTCTTGTGACGAATTGACTAATTGATGTAGCTTCAAAACGATATGGAATTATTAGAATAATTTTATCTAATTTTTGAACTTCCTTAATAATTTTAGGAATATCTGATGCTCTTGTATCTCCACCTAAAAATAAAACATAAAAATCATTTATGCCATAATGCCTATAAATCTCTTCAGGATCCATTATCGGAACTCTGTTAACATACTCTGCTTGTGGATATCCTTTGATGTTAACTGTGTTATGTATCCCATACATCTTTTTCAAAAGTTTTTTAGCATGACTGTTTGGAACAGTAATTAAATCTGCATAAGCAATCATTTCTATAGGATTATATAAATCCTGTTCAATGTGTAATTTAGGAATATTTAATTTTTTTGCTGCAGATATCCCCTTTCTAACATCTCCAGCATTACCACAGGTTAAAACCAAATCTATATCCCTGGATCTAAGAGCCCTGTAAGTGCGTAGAGTATCCTTTAGCACCAATCGTCCAATAGTTAAATCGCTACGTTTAGTAGTAGTGTTCCTTCGACCTTCACCAATTGATAAAACTTCCGAACTGTAAGGATTTAATAATCTTTCAGCCCCTTCACTATGAGTTAAAGATATAATATTATCATCTAATTTTTCAATTACAGGAATTAATGTTTTTGCTGGAGCTGTTTCAGCAATTACTGCTATATTCATCTACACACCCCCTTTTTTTATTTTTACTGAAATACCTATCAATATCAATGTAATAAAAAAGAACAGTAAGACAACCAAATCAGTTGGACCTGTTTCAATCCAAATTAACACATGTGCAAGCAATATTGCATATAACGCTACAAATATATTTCCAAGTGCCCTTTGAACTCGGTATATAAAGTTTATTATTACTCCCAAAAAGAACATTTGAATAAGCATAGCATACAATCCAAAATCCAACAATGCAGGACCAAATATCATAGAAGTAGTTGAATGAGCATAACCTAAAGTTGTTGAACCGACAATTACCCTAGGATCCGTAGATTTAAAGAAGCCTGTCAAAGTATTATATAACAACTGCCCATGAGTACTACCCTGTAACAAAACTGCCTTGTCCAGTACCTGTAATGTATATCCAGCCCTATAAAATAACAACTGTAAAGGACTTAAAGTCCAAGTCTGCCATTCAATTGACTTAACGGCAACATATCCTACAATTAACAATAATACAAATATAGCTACTACTGACAATACCAAATATTTCCATTTTAAATCCATAGTATAATACAATGTTATGAGCATACTTATAACAATAGCCATAACTGTAGTTCTATATCCAGTGAATACAAATAAAACTAACCCAATTGCAAATAACAGATAATATTTTTTATTGTTGTATTTAGCTATTAAAATATTAATTGAAGGCAAAAAGATCAAATAAGACAACAACCATATTCTCGTTGCAGCATGTGCTTTCAAATATCCGCTGAATAATGGTATTCCACCCAAGTACAATAAGTTAATTACTTGTAGTAAAATACCTACCATAACTAACAATAGAACGTTTCTTTCTGAAAAAATCTTTTCTAAAATAGATTCATTCAAAGAAAATTCCGTATTTTTAAGCAAATAATGAGAAGAACAAATTCCACCTACATAAAACAATAAACCTAAAAATATTATGTAAATAGTATTGATATTAATGCCGATTAACTCTTTTAAGTGATAATTAAAAGCTATTTGTGCAAAAATAAGATAAATAATAACCAATAAGACAAAAACCCCTGGTGAAAAAATATCTAACTTTTTGTAATTCATAACAATCAACCATAAAATAGTTAATAAGCATTTAATAAATACTAAACTATATAATTATATCTTTTTAAAGTGATATAAACATTTTATTTTAATTAACAGTTTTTGTGAATAACATGTCAAATAAAGTACTTAAAAATAGTTTTATTTTATTAATTGGTAATCTTTTGTTTAGATTAGGAGGATATATCAATAGATTACTAATGAGTAGAATGCTTGGACCTGAAGGATATGGTTTATATGGATTAACATTACCATTTCAGGGCATTTTCCAAATATTGTCCGCCGGAGGATTACCTCCTGCAATATCCAAGTATGTTGCACAATACAATGCACAGGATGAAAAAGCTTTAACAAGGCAGGTTATAATAACAGCAACTAAATTTATGGTATTGATGGCAATACTACTTAGTATAATATTACTGTTTTCATCAGACTTTATAGCAAACAATATATTTCACAAACCATTAGTTGTATGGCCATTAAGGGCAGTCTGTTTAATTACGCCCTTTAGTGTTGTTGTAGGAGCTATGAGAGGAGCATTTCAGGGTGTGTATAAGAATGAATATACTGTTTATAATAGACTTGCAGAACAAGTTGCAACAATCGTGTTTGCATGTGTATTTGTTTATGCGGGATTATATGCCATGGGAGCTGTCTTAGGTAGTGCTTTTGGTTTCATAGTTTCTGCAATCACCGCAGTGCTGCTATATAAAAAATATATTAGTCCTTTATTTTATTCAGAAGATTCATTGAACCTAACACTTAAGGAAGAATTAAAATTATTGTGGATGTTAATCCGATTTGCAGTGCCTGTAGCAATAACAGCATTATCTGAAATGGCTATTTATGATGTTGGAACATTAGTCATAGGATTCTTCATGCTATCTTCAGATGTGGGTTTTTACAATGCAGCTGATCCTATATCAAGAATTCCTTTAGTAATATCCTTATCCGTTTCAACAGTTCTTTTACCTGCTACTGCAGAAGCATATGCTTTAAAAGACCATAAATTATTAGAAGAGTATGTTATTGACTGTTTAAGATATAGTATATTAACGGTGTTACCCTTATGTGTTTTAATAAGTGTATTCAGTACACCTATCATCACATTATTATTTGGTAGTGTTTATACTCCGGGTTCCGGTGTTTTAAGCATATTAGTCATTGGTATGTCATTTTATAGTGTTTACATGATTTGTAGTAGTATTTTACAAGGAACCGGAAATCCAAGACTACCTATGATTATTTTACTAGTTGGTACTGTGTTAAACATCACACTAAATGCTTTGTTAGTTTCAAGTGAAGGAATTATTGGTGCTGCAATAGGAACCACCTTAACAACATTCATACTGATGATTGTAATATTATATTTTGTTAAAAAAATTACGAAAATTTCAATACCCTGGAAGAATATTTCATTGATTATATCTGCAAACATAATATTAACAATAGTATGCTTGATAATTCCAAAAAGCATTATCGGATCAATTATTGGATTAATTTTAGGTAGTATTATTTATCTAATTTCATTAATAATGCTTAAAGTTTTAACAAAAAGGGATTTAAACTTTTTTGTACAATATTTCAATAAAATACCTATTTTGAAGGAATATACTGAAAAAATAGTTAAATATATTGAAAAGAAAGAATTAATATATAAAATAGAAGATTAAATTATAAAAAAGGGTGTTAACATGGCTAAAAATAGAGTAGCAAAACTAAGTAGAAAAACCAAAGAAACAGACATAAAAATAGAATTGAACATAGATGGAAATGGAAAAAGTAAAATAGACACTGGATTAAAATTTTTAGACCATATGCTTGAATCTTTTAGCAAACATGGATTTTTTGATTTGAAAGTTAAAGCTGTTGGAGATATTGATGTAGATGATCATCATACTGTCGAAGATGTCGCATTATTATTAGGCGAATGTTTTAAAGAAGCATTAAAAGATAAAAAAGGAATAGAACGTATTGGTTTTAGTATAGTTCCTATGGATGAATCATTAGCCCAAGTAGCTGTCGACATTAGCGGAAGAAACTATACTATTTTTGATGCAGAATTCAAATACCAAAAAATTGGGGATATTAGTTCGGAAAATGTTAAACATTTCATGGAATCATTTGCAAACACCAGTCTAATGAATATAAACATTAAAGCAAATGGTGAAAATGACCATCACATATGCGAAGCAATATTTAAAGCACTGGCACGTTCACTTAATAGTGCAACAAAAATTACTCACGACCAAATTTTAAGTACCAAAGGTACATTATAATCTCATTACACTCTTTTTTTTTATTTATAAGTATCAACCAAAGATTGTCTTACCCATACAGAACCATCTTTTGCATGAGGTGTTCTTAAAACTGTGTCATTAGATTTTTCAATTTCTCGTGCTTCATCGGCCAATTTTGCTGCCGCTGACATTAATTCATGTGAAGCCGTTACTAATGGTATATACATATCAGGTTCATTAATTTTAAAACAGGCATCAATATTCATCTCAGATACCATTGTTGCCATATTATATGCAGCTATAGCTTTACCCATAGCATAAGGATTTTTAAAACCTGCATTAAATACAGCTAATTCTGCAGTAACTACAATTTCTGGTAGTTTCAATGGTTCTTTATCCATAATTTGTCCAATTAAAGTATCAATTGCTGCTGTAACCAAACGTAATGTTCCAGTGACTGACAAGACTTTTAAAACATCCGCGTTGAATAATGCCATTTCAGTAGGATCTAGAAATTCCCTTCTTGCCCCAATCATTGCATCAGCACGGATTAATATATAACCCAATCCCTGTTCTTTCATTTTGGTTATACCTTTTTCTCCAGGTTGATCTCCAATTACAACTGTTGGAATATCAATTTTAGATAATCTTTCCCTGACCATTCTTGGTTGTTTTGCATTGGGGTTAGGACTTATAAAAATTAATAAGTCCGGATCAAAATAGAAAATTTTAGGTAATATGTCTTCCACCTGATTTCCACCCATTTTTGCACCAGAACTGATTGTTCTGACATCAATATCTTCTCGATCAGCCCTTTCATCCAATATTAAATCGATTATTGGACTTGTTCCAATGTTTCCTACTTTAATAATTCCAATTTTCAATACCATAATTTCACATCAATATCTTATATTATATTTTTTTATTTTCCATCAATTATAGATTGTGTAAAGTTATATGCAAAATCGGGTAAACAAGAAGTATGAGTGTGTATATAACTAGCAACAGTTTTATTCTTTAGTAAACCGTCATATTTTCCTGTGATACCCACTCCCCTCTTCATTTCAAATGCAAAATCATTCTTGTTAGAACCCGTGTATTCTACTTTTGAATAATGGAATTCATGTCCATGATATGTTTCACCTTTTTTTTGAATAGGATTATCTTGAATAACATTGGCAATTGTATAACTTAAACCTTGCACTTTCTTGGTCAATTCAGACTTATATGGGAATACATCAACCATAGGTAAATTATCTATTGATTTTGTAAGATACATTAATCCCCCACATTCTGCATAAATCGGGTTGTTGTTTTCTGAAAAATCCTTAACTGATTTTAGCATAGATTTATTATCTGATAACTCTTTTTTGAATATTTCAGGATAACCTCCTCCAATATACAATGCATCAACATCAGGAAGTTCTTCATCATGTATAGGACTAAAATATACTATTTCGGCATTGTTTGCTTCTAAAGCTTCAATATTTTCCTGATAATAAAAATTAAAAGCCTCATCAAAAGGAATTCCGACTTTTGTTTTTTCTTCAGTCACATTGCTTAACCATATCGGTTCATATTCCTCACTGATGGATTTAGAGTTATCCATAATTTCAAGCAACATGTCCAAATCGATGTTATCCTCTATTAATTCACCCCATTTTTCAATTAAAACTTTTATACGATCTTCTTCAACTGCAGGGATTAAACCTAAATGTCTTTGTTCCATAGTGATGGATTTATCTCTTACAATACCACCAATAACAGGAGTGTTTGCTAATGTCTCCACAGCTTCCTTAGTTTTGAGGTAATGTTTCTGACTTTTTACGTTGTTTAATATTACACCTTGAATGTTAATTTCTTTATCCAATGCTTTGAAACCCAAAGTCATAGCAGCTGCACTTCGAACCAAACTTCGACTATTAATTATTAAAATAACTGGAGAATTTAATGATTTAGCGATGGAAGAGGTGGTTCCAACATCAGTAACTGGACTTATTCCCTCATATAAGCCCCTTACACCTTCAATAATTCCGTAATCAGCATTACTTTTTTCCATTCCCTGTTTAAACGCTTGTCGTATCTGTCCATTTGACATGAAAAAAGAGTCCAAATTTCTTGCATTGTTTCCTGTGGCACATTTATGATAAGATGGATCAATATAATCCGGTCCAACTTTAAATGACTGTATATTATGCTTTTTAGATAAAGCCCTCATTATTCCTGTAGAGATAGTGGTCTTCCCAACCCCACTTCCTGTTCCTGACAATACTACTCGTTTCATATGATAACCTTTAATAAATTATTACAATGCTCGTTAATAATAATATATCTTTAAAACATAACATATAATTTTTTATTTTGAAAAATAAATGAAAAAAATGATATATAAAAAAATTAAAAAGTAAATATAGGATTATAATAAAATATTTATAATTTTAAAAACTTTATCAGGAGATACAAATGGTTAATGAAAGAATAGTTGCATTATCCAACCAATTAAGAGAAGAAGGAGTAGCTGTAAGTGTTAGAAGTACCAAAACAGCATGTGATGTATGGGACTTAATGAAAAGTTCCACAGAAATAAAGGATATGCAATATGCTTTAAAAACTGTTTATATTAAAGATACTCACGATGAACAGAAATTTGATGATATTTTTGAAGAAATATTTTCTGAACCTGAAGAAGGAGTAAAACATACCACTAAAGAACAGACAGATAGCCCATTTAAAGATCCTGCAATAGAACAAGAAGACATAATGGGATTACCAGATTCACAAATTAGTGAAATATCGATAGAACAGATGATTCCACCCGAATTTAATCCTGAAGAGTTACAGCAAAATAAAATTCATGAAAAAGATTTGTTAAAAACAGACATAAATCATATGAACACATTCGATGATAGAATAGTTGATTTATGCAGAAAATTAGGTAAAAAAATTGCAAACAGTAGGGCTCGGCGAAAAAGATTGATGAAATCATACAATGTAAATATGCCCCGCACAATTCGTACAAATCTAAAAAATGGGGGTAAATTAATAAATATTGTTTATGCAAAACCCAAAATTAACAAAACCAAACATATTTTCCTGAATGATGTGAGTGGTTCTTGTGATTGGATTAGTAACTGGTTTTTTTCAATAATATATGCTTCTCAAAGATCATTTGATAAAATCAGATGTTTCGAATTTGACAGTAAAATTATTGAAACAACAGACGCACTACAAACTGAATCTTATGAAATTTCATATGAAGCCGTTACGTTGAAAAAACTACAACGGGGAATGATTCACGGACAATCAGATATGGCTAATTCTTTTAAAGAGTTTTTAGCAAAAGCTCATTTAAATCATAGAACAACAGTTATCATATTAAGCGATTGTAGAGATTGGCAAGGAAAAAGAGAAGATGGAATATTGGAAAGTGCAATTCTACTAAAGGAAATTGTTAAAAAAAGCTCAAAAGTATTGATATTTAATCCAGAACCTGAAAGTAAATGGGATACCCCCACAAGTTGTGTACGAGATTATCAAAATGCTGGTGCGAAAGTATATGAAATAAAAAATTTAGACAATTTAGCAAAATTGATTACCGAACTATGAGGGAAAAACAATGAAGTATTTTATAAGATATGGAGAAATAGGAGTAAAAAGTCCAAAAATTAGGAGAAAATTTGAAAACAAACTGATTTCAAACATACAAGCAGAATTAAATTGTAATTTTGAAAACGATCAAGGTAGAATTACATTAATAACTGATGAAAAAGAAGAAAAAGTTAAAGATGTTCTTGGAAGAGTATTTGGTATTGTATCATACAGCCCTATTCAAGAAACCAAAACAGATAAAGGAAAAATTGCAGATTTAATTAACGAGATTTTACCAGAAGTTATAAAATCCGAAAAATTTAATCCCAAAAAAGATACATTTGCTGTAAGGTGCAGACGTGTAGGAAAACACGATTTTTCTAGCCAAGAAATGGCCGCATATGCCGGTTCGGTTGTTATTGATGCAACTAATGCTAAAGTAAATTTATCAAACCCTGATTTCACATTATTCGTGGAAGTAAGAGCTGAAAAAACATATATATATTACGAAAAAATTAAAGGTTTAGGTGGATTGCCTGTTGGCAGCCAAGGTAGAGTAGTTTGCCTAATTTCAGGAGGTATAGATTCCCCTGTAGCTGCATTCCAAATGCTAAAAAGAGGATGTTCCATTACTTTACTTCACTGCGATAATCATCCATTTACTGAAGGTTCTGTTGAAAAAGTTCTTAAAAATGCGGATAACCTTAGACGTTATTCATTAGGAGAAGAAGTAAAAGTATATTCAGCCAAATTTGGACAATATCTGCAACATGCACAGCTAGAAGCTCCTCCTAGAATGACCTGCATACTCTGTAAAAGTGGTATGTATCAACTTGCAGCTATACTAGCACGTAAAGAAAAGGCCAATGCTATTGTAGATGGCAGTAGCATAGGACAAGTTGCTTCACAGACACTCAACAATATAGAAGTAACAAGATACCACTGCAGAATGCCTATATTCAGTCCTTTAATTAGTATGGATAAAATTGAAATTGAAGAAATCGCTAAAAATATTGGAACATATGAAGTGTCCATTTTACCAGATAGTGGATGTAGTGCGGTTCCAAGATATCCTGAAACACATGCTGATTTGGAATTATTCAAGAATGTAGTTGAAGAAATTAATCAAAAAGAAGTCTTGGATGAAACAGCAAAATCTTTCTCAAGAATTGACTTGTAACTATGTTAATGAGGAATTCTATATGAACTATAAAAAAGAATTAATTCAAAATATAGATAAGATTCACACTACAGACTTGGGTATTGAACGAATTAAAAGAAATCTAAATCTTGATAATAATCATGTGGTCAAATATTGTATGGAATTAATTGAAGATGAAACTAGTAACGTTACAAAAAAAGGAAAAAATTATTATGTTACTATAAATAATGCAGAAATTACTGTAAATTCTTCCAGTTTTACAATAATTACTGCTCACTTGAAAAAAAAATAATTAGAGATTGTCTCTTAAATATTGACCTAATCTCCTAGATAAAGCAAGTATTGTATAAATTGGTGGTAAACCTGGTGCTTTAGGAAGTACTGAACCATCAGCCACATACAAATTTTTTATTTCTGTTTCTAAATTACTGTCAACAATATCTCCAATCCTGGCGGATGCCATTAAATGTGCCCCACGTACATGAGTTGAGGAAATACTTTTTATATCTGCACCTGCTTTTACCAATATGCTTCCGGCAATGGCTGCTCCCCTTGCCAATAATGATGCATCTTCAAAGTCTATACCCTTCTGGACTTCATTTAAATAAACGTGACCTTTAAGATTATCCGGAACTTTTATCATTAAACTTATTATATCATCAACTGTAGCATCGGGATGTGTTTCCTGAATTTTTGGTAATAAATACTGACTTGTATGTGATGAAATAACTATGTGTGGCAATTTGATGAATTTATTCATTTGTATTTCCATATCCTGTTTTGCCCCTTTATAGTATCCTCCAACTGTGATAAATGGATCTACAGAAAATGTTTCTCCTGCCTTAATGCCAACTGTTCTTAATAGTTTAGGTGTGACCATTCCTCCTGCAGCCAAAACAACAATATCTGCAAAGTATTGATTTCTTTGATTTGTTTTAACACCCTTAATTATGTTGTTTTCAACTATTAAACCAGTGACTCCTTCATTTGTTATTAATTTTGCACCATTTTCCTGTGCTACTTTTAAATCATCCAAACTACTCCATTTTGCTCCGTGAGGACAGCCCCATGCACACTTACCACATTGTTTACATTTAGTAGGATCTATACCTTTTGGCATGTCCTGCATTTCCAAACCTAATTCAATAGCAGCATCTTTTAACAGTTTATTAATCCTACCTTCATGGCTTTCAGGCATTGTTTGAATACCTACTTCCTCTTTTAATTGTTCCAATTGAGGAGTGATATCAATATCATATTCTTTTAATTCATCTACAAGTGAAGGTACAAAATTTCCTGCAATAACTAATGAGGAACCACCCACAAGGTCTGTTTTTATGAGTTCCATCTCATTTTTATCCCACACATCATAATATTTGTATGCATCCGATGCTTCGGACAATGGCCCTTTTTCTAATATAGTTAAGTCTATATTAGATTTTTTAGATAATTCTCGTGCTACACTTAATCCCCCAGTTCCTGCACCTACAATTATTACTTCAATCATGTTTTCCACCTTATTTATAATCTTCATCATCATTTTTTCTGTTTTTTGCCTTCTGAATAGGAGTTAAGTACAATAATTCTTTTTTCTGATTTTTATTTAATGAATTTGTATCAAATTGATTTAAATCGTCAGATGTATCAAAATAATATTCATTGTCATCTTTTCCAACAACCTTATCCAATAACTGCGTTTTAATAATGTTTCCAATTACTGAAGAGATTCCACATATTACTACAGCAATTATTACAGGTATAATCCACCCTAAAAATATATTGGATAATACTGTTGCTGACGATATTGAAATTGGAATTTCCGAACTGGGCATATAATCAATTAAAAATAAACTTGAAGGATAGCTTAACAGATAACTTAAAGTGGTATATAGCACTCCTGTATATATAGCACTTTTCTTATTTCCACATATTAACGGCATAATAATACCAATTGCTATAAGTATTGTTAAATAACCTATTCCGACTCTAGTTAGTCCCAATGCCAACAAAGCCACGAGTATAACACTAAATTTTTTTAATAAACTCATAAATGTCATTAATTAACCTTCCAATGAATTATATTTCTTATACAACAATGATATATAATTATATATTCTAGATAAATTAAATATTTTGTTTTACAAAATTAATAATAGAATAAAAAATGAAGTGATTACGATTAAATTTAAAAGCGTAGAAAATCCGACAAACGAAGAAGCATACAAAATTATCCAAGAAGGATTTGATAAAAAAGCAATGATTATCATATTATCCAAATGCCATGTAGAATATGAAGGTAGAGCACGCAGTATACTTGAATCAGGAGATAGGTTAATTTTGATTAAAAAAGACGGAACATTTGCAATTCATCAAGAATTAAATTTAGATCCTGTCAACTGGCAAGCTCCCGGATGTAAAAATAAGGTTTCGTTAAATGAAGAGGGAATCATATTAACAAGCAAAAAAATAAAACCAAATGAAGAAATTAAAGTGTTTTTAGATGAAATCTACAATGTAACATATTACAATTGTTTAGACACCAAAGACTTGGAAATTAGAGGTTATGAAAAACATATGGTTGATTTAGCATGGGAAAAACCAGAACTAATTGAAAAAGGTTTTAGACCTACAAGAAGAGAATATCAGACAGAAAATGGTTTTATAGATTTAATGGGAACTGATTCAGAAGAAAAACTAATGATTTTAGAATTTAAAAGTAGAAAAGCTGGTATGAATGCGGTTAAACAATTAAAAAGATATGTGGACTGTTTTAAAGACAATAAAGAATTTGTTAGAGGAATAATTGTAGCTCCAGACATTACATTAAATGCAAAAGAAGAATTAGAATCATTGCAAATGGAATTTATACCTATGGAAGCTCCTTTAACACTTATAAAAGAAGATGTTTCTACGTTGGACTCTTTTTTCAATTAAAAAGAGGATTACATTAAAAATTCATAATCCTCCCCATTAATACCCAACAGAATTGCATCAACAATACATGCAGTATTCCATCCAACTACTTTTGTAGCCACATCCTGCAAATCTTCAGGTATTTCTTCCGCACCATATGGTCTGATAATTATAATCGTTTTTTCAAATGACTGAGCATATTTTATATGTTCCTTAATCATTTCTTTATTATCATCCCACAAACCAGACAATACTATTAAAGCATCACAATCAGCTATTGCTTCAGCATATTCTGTTTCGCCAATTTTTGTAATATCTTCCCATTTAAAGGCTTCAGTGGCTGATTCTAAACGTGACATGAAAGTATTGTAATCTTCACAATCTTTTGGATAAGAAATGAATAATTTCCATTTTGCAATGTCTTCTTCAGGAAATAAATCTAACAAAGTATCAATCCTCTAACAACGCATTTCGTTCTACTTCTATTTCTTCACCTGTGTTTTCATCATATAATGTGAAACAATCATTAGGACATATGCTTGCAGATGTTTCTATTTCATATATAGATTTTACCAATCCTTCAACTTTATCATCACTAACAAAACCACCCTCCATATTTACTAAATTATCCTCATCCAAGAATAATATCTGTGATGGTTTTGTGCAAGCTCCACACCCTTTACAGTTGCTTCTATCTATTTCAACTTCTATCATCTTTTCACCTTACTCTTAATTAGTAATATGTATACCTTTAGAAATATAAATTATGTTTATAAAGGGGATAATATGAAAAAATTTAATATTGCTAGTTGTCAAATGACCGTAGTTGATGATAAAGAGACAAATGTAGAACATGCTACAAAATTAATTAATGAAGCATCAAAGAATGTTGACTTAATCACATTGCCTGAAATGTTTAACACACCTTACGATAACAATAAATTTATCGAAAACGCTGAAAAAGAGAAAAACAGTTATACTTTAAGGACCATGTGTGAAACAGCTAACGAAAACAATATATATTTACAAACAGGTTCTATTCCAGAATTAGAAAACGATAAAATATATAACTCAGCTTATCTAATTGATGACAATGGAAAAATCATCGGAAAACATAGAAAAATGCATATGTTTGATATTGATACAGACACCATGAAATTCACTGAATCCGATACACTTAGTCCAGGAAATAAAATAACAACAATAAAAACACCTTTTGCTAACATATCCATTGCAATTTGTTACGATATACGATTTACTGAAATGTGGACATTGATGAATAAAAACAATACTGATGTAATCTTATTACCCGGTGCATTTAACAAAACTACAGGACCATTACATTGGGAAACTTTAATTCGTGCCAGAGCTATAGACAACCAGTTATATGTTATTGCAACATCACCTAGCCAAGTAGAAAATCCATACTATGTTGCATGGGGTCATTCAATGATTGTTGATCCATGGGGAAAGATATTAACCCAAGCACATGAAAAAGAAGAAATATTGTACAGCACCATCACACCAGAATCCATCAGTGCAGTTCGCGAACAGATTCCAATCTTAAAAAACAAAAGGGAGGATATTTACGAAACTATCCTCAAAAAAGAGTTAAATTAAATTAATTATTTATTTGCTTTTTCAATCTTTTTAATTGATTTGTTTGCAACTTTTTTAAATTCTTTATCACCAGTAGCTGCACGACGAGCTTTTTTAATAGGATCAATTGCTTTTTCATCTCCAATATCACCTAAAGCTTTTGCTGCTGCAGTTCTTACACCCCAATCATCATCCTTTAATAATTCAATTATTGGATCTACTGCAGATTGTACTTCCATTTCACCTAAAGCTTTTGCTGAAAATTTTCTTATAGCAAAATCATCAGAATTTAAGGCTTCTATAAGTTCTGCACTTACTGTATCATCACCAATATCCTTCAAGGATAATATCACATACTTTTGAATTTTTGCATCATCAGTATTCAATGCAGCAATTAATGGTTTTATTGAATCGGTTCCTATTTCTGCTAATGATTTTGCTGCTTGAAATCTAACATGAGGATTTTCATCCGAAAAAGTATCTATCAACAATGGTATACCATCTTCTGGAAATTCCACCAGTTCTTTACATGCTTCTAATCGAATTTCGTAATCTTCATTAGCCATGTTTTGCTTAATTGTATCTATGTCGCTCATAAAAATAATCCTCTCATTAATATTATGAAATATTCTTAGTATTATATCTATTAAAAAGTTGTTAATAATATTATTCATTTAATTAACTTGTTATGATATCATTTGAAATAATATAAGAATTTGTTTAAACAAATTTAATAATATGGATTTATCTACAAAAATATATGGTGCTGAAATAATTAATAAAGCACTTAAAATTGATGATACTCTTATTATATCCGATTTACACTTTGGTTATGAAACTGCTTTAAATAATCAGGGCTTGATGATTCCCCAATATCAATTCGATAAATTAGTGGATTCATTGAATTCTATCCAAGAGAAAGCCAATGCCCACAAGATTGTTCTTAATGGAGACATTAAACATAATTTCGGAAGTATTAGTAAACAAGAATGGAAAGAAGTATTAAGTTTTATTGATTATTTATCGGATATTTATGTAGATATCAGAGTGATTAAAGGAAATCATGATAACTTCACACAGTACATCCTAAATAAAAGAGATATTATTTTAGAAGATGAAATTATATTTGGAGAATATTTAATTACTCACGGACATATAATCCCAGAGGAAATTTCAGAACAAATTGAAACTATAATTATAGGTCATGAACATCCATGTATCGGCATTCGAAATCAAGAAAGAGTTGAAAAAGTAAAATCGTTTCTTAAAGGTAAATGGAAAGATTATAATTTAATTGTTACTCCATCATTTACTCCCATTAGCCACGGTTCAGATATTTTACATGAAAAAACCATTTCACCTTTTATTGAAGATGTTTTAAATTTTGAAGTATACGCTGTTGAAGAAAATGAAGTATTTCCTTTCGGTTTAGTGAAGGATATTCTTAAAATAGAACAATACGAAAATTATTAGAGTTGATAATTTGAATAGCAAATATAGTGATGAACATATACATAGCCTGTTACATCCTTATGTCAGCAAATGGTTTAAAAATAAATTCGAAACATTTACTGATGCTCAAAGACAAGCTATTCCACACATTAATGCTGGAAAAAACATATTGATTCTTTCACCTACCGGATCTGGAAAAACCTTAACTGCATTTTTAGCAATATTATCTGGATTAACCAGTTTAAGTGAACGTAATATGCTTGAAGAGAAGGTTTATTGTATTTATATCTCTCCCCTTAAGGCTTTGGATAATGACATCTTTAAAAATTTGGAAGAACCGATAAATGGAATCAACGAGATTGCAGGGCATGATGTTGGAATTAGACAAGCTGTCAGAACCGGAGACACTACACAATACCAACGTTCTAAAATGTTAAAGCATCCCCCACACATTTTAATTACAACTCCTGAAACTTTATCCATTCTTCTTGTTGCTCCAAAATTCAGAGAAAAGTTAAAAAGCGTTAGATATGTGATTATCGATGAAATACATTCTTTAGCAGAAAATAAGAGAGGAACTCATCTTAGTCTGAGTTTAGAACGACTTAATGAATTGACTGGTGGTTTTACTCGTATTGGTCTAAGTGCAACAGTTAGTCCTCCCGATGAGGTTGCATCATTTTTAACAGGATATTCATGGGGAACCAAACGAGAATGTGAAATAATTAATGTTAATTATCTGAAACAATTGGATATGAAAGTTTTATGTCCTGTGGAAAACATTATTGAAACAGATCAAGAAACACTTACCAATGAACTTTATAAGATGCTACACGAATTAATTCAAGAGCATAAAACTACATTAATATTTACCAATACACGAAGTGGTGCTGAAAGTGTTTCATACAAATTAACCCAACATTTTCCCAAATATTATAATTCCAATAATGTGATGGCACATCATTCTTCATTATCCAAGGAAGTCAGACTTGAAACCGAAAATCAGCTAAAAGATGGAAATTTAAAGGTTGTTGTGAGCAGTACTTCCCTTGAATTAGGTATTGATATAGGTTATATCGATTTAGTAATATTGATTAGTTCTCCAAAGTCCGTATCTAGAGCATTACAAAGAATTGGACGTAGTGGACACCAATTGCATGAAAAATCAAAAGGTCGTATGATTGTTGTTAATAGGGATGATTTGGTAGAATGTAGTCTGATATTAAAAAATGCTATAGAAGGAAAAATAGATCGTATCAACATACCACATAATTGTTTGGATGTTCTAAGTCAACACCTTTATGGAATTGCTATCGAAGGAAGACAAAATATCAAACATATATACCATCTGGTTAAACAAGCCATGCCTTACAAGGATTTAAGTTGGGATGAATATGAACAAGTTCTCCGTTATCTTGCTGGAGAATATTCTACCCTAGAACAGAGATATGTATATGCAAAAATTTGGGTTGATTGGGATACCAATACTTTTGGAAAAAGAGGCAAATTAGCCCGAGTTCTCTATTCCACCAATGTTGGAACAATAGCTGATAGAAGTCACGCCAAAGTAAAATGTAATGGCCAAGTAATCGGAAACATTGATGGTGATTTTATGGAACGCTTACATAAGGGAGATACATTTGTATTGGGCGGTAAGGTATACCAATTCAAGTATGCTCGAGGAATGACCGTTACTGTTGTTCCTAGTGGTAGCACCCCAACAATTCCTTCTTGGGTATCAGAACAATTACCTTTATCTTATGATATTGGTATTTCCATACAAAATTTTAGAGCAATAATGGATTGGAAATTATCAACCAATCTTTCACAAGAGGATATAATAACTTATATCAAGGATTACCTGTATGTTGACGAATATGCAGCCAGTTCAATTTATTACTACTTCGTAGAACAATACTTATACAGTGAAATACCTTCGAAAAATAAATTATTGATTGAATATTATACTGGATTTGGAGGTAGAAAGTTTGTTGTATTCCATTCATTATATGGTAGGCGTGTAAATGATGCGCTTAGTCGAGCCGTTGCATACATCATTGCACAACGTTATCATAGAGACGTGATGATTAGTATTGACGATAATGGATTTTATTTAAGTAGTGATTCCAAAATTGGTGGTGCAGAAGCTTTTGAAGAATTAACTAGTGAGAACATACGGGAAATTTTAATTCAAGCAATTGATAAAACCGAAACATTGGCCAGTCGTTTTAGAGATTGTGCAAATAGATCATTAATGATTTTACGTCGTTACAAAGGACGAGAAAAAAGTGTTGGGAGACAACAAGTCACTAGCAAAATATTATTAAATTTCGTTAAAGAAATAGATTATCATTTTGCAATTTTAGATGAAGCACGAAGAGAAGTTATTGAAGATTATATGGACATAAAACATGCACAAGAAGTATTAAAATCAATTGAAGAACAAAAAACAGTTATTAAAACAGTTGATACAACAATACCCACCCCTTTTGCATTTAATTTAGTTTCACGAGGATATCTTGATGTTTTAAAATATGAAGAAAGAGCTGAATTTATAAGACGTATGCATAAAGCAATCATCGATAAAATTAAAGAAAATAAAAGTAATAACTCGAGAAAAGTTAGATAATTCGCCATATAATTAATTATATTGAAAATAGAAATTATATAATAAATTATTTAATAAATTATAATAAAAACTATAAGTATACAAATATTAATATAATAACAAATAGAGAAATATTCAAACAAAATAACTTAATTACATGTGAGGAAAGGAAATGAAAAAAGAAAAAATATATCCTACTGACGAAATCAAAGTCAAAGACGAATTTTTCCCATATGTTAAGTTTGAAAACATACCCGGAGGACACAGTACTATCTTCGACATTCCAAACAAATATGATATCCAATTAAACGTGTATAACCTAATTCCAGGGATAAGTGTAATATTTAGTCATGCGAATTTAAAAGATCACTATAATGAGAATGATGAATTATTAGAGTATGAACATCCCGAAGATAACTTGTTAATCAATTTCATCATTGATGGTTACTGTCAACTAGAAGTTGGTTCTGACAAATACATATTTGTTAAAAAAAACGACATACATATGTATATAAAAGAGTTATACCCCTATTCATTCAGTTATATTGGAAAAGTGACAATAGTACATGTTATCATAAATAAAAGACAATTCGAAAAAAAATTAAGAAGTTACTCTCTGGACCTTGTTGAAATTATCAACCATTTGTTCGATGTATGTAAAAAAGAAAATAATATAGTATTTAAATATCCTGAAAAAATATTGGAAATTATTGAAGAATTTAAAAAATTAGAATTTAATAAAGACACCTCAAATAGAGTTTATTATCAATTAAAAACCTTGGAAACATTACTTATATTATATGACCTTGAAATAGAAAATGAGAAAATCAACCAAAGAACTTATTCCGATGCTACAATACGAGTTGTCAGATACATTAAAAATTCCTTGTCAAGAAATATTGCTAGTTATGTTTCCTTAGAAACATTATCCATGAGTTATGGAATTAATTTAACAACATTAAAGAATTGTTTTAGAGATATGTATGGGAAACCAATATATACATGGTATAAAGAATACAAATTTTATAGAGCAAAAGAATTGATTGAAAACACCAATTATCCTATTTCAAAAATAGCAGATATGGTCGGATATAAAAGTAGCAGCAAGTTTTCAAAAGCATTTAAAAAAGAAATGGGCGTATTACCATCCAGTTATCGAAAAAACAAAAAATAACCACCAAAACTCATCTTTTTTTGAATAATAGTTACTTAAAAAGAGCAATACTAATAAACAATTAAAAACAAATATATCTCTATATAAAAAAATTTAATCAAATAATAAAATACGGGAGATAAAATGAATTATTTATTAGCAGTGATAATTTTAATATACATTGCAATGATGGTTCTGGTAGGTTATATTGCTTGGAAACGTACAACAAGTAATGAAGATTATTTGGTTGCCGGTCGTAAAACAAGTTCATTTATCATGGCTTTAAGTTATGGTGCAACATTCATCAGTACGGCCGCTATAGTAGGTTTTGGTGGTTTAGCAGGTACAAATGGT
The DNA here is from genome assembly GCA_015062805.1 of Methanosphaera stadtmanae. Classification (GTDB taxonomy): domain Archaea; phylum Methanobacteriota; class Methanobacteria; order Methanobacteriales; family Methanobacteriaceae; genus Methanosphaera; species Methanosphaera stadtmanae_C. The sequence continues at coordinate 16,774 of SUTQ01000011.1, read as the reverse complement.
ATGGGAATTTTATGGTTAGTATTTTTAAATATTGCCGTAGGAATCTTTATAGCCTTTGTATTCTTTGGTAAACCAACAAGAGCAATAGGAAAATATTTAAATGCACTGACTTTTCCAGAATTTTTATCCAGAAGATTTAACAGTAAATTTATCCAATACTTTAGTGGATTATTAATCTTTTGTGCAATGCCAGTTTATGCAGCAAGTGTTTTAATAGGTGCTGCAAGATTCTTAGAAACAACATTAAGCATGGAATTCCAAATTGCCATTATTATTTTAGCAATAATTATAGGATTTTATGTAATATTCGGTGGATTAAAAGGTGTAATGTACACTGATGCATTACAAGGAGTTATAATGTTCTTTGGAATGCTTGTTTTATTAATAAGCATTTATTGGCTACTCGGAGGAATTACCGAAGCTCATACAGCATTATCAAACATGGCTCCATTATTCCCTGAAAGTGCTAAAGCAACTGGAGCTACCGGATGGACAACATTCCCCCAAGTTGGTAGTGTATTCTGGTGGAATCTAGTAACATCTATCATCATGGGTGTAGGAATAGGAGCAATAGCACAACCACAATTAGCAGTTCGTTTTATGACTGTTAACAGTAACAAAGAATTGAACAGAGCTGTTCTTATTGGTGGAATATTTATATTTGTAGCAACATTCTCAGCATATGTTGTTGGATCATTATCCAATGCTTATTTCTACCAAACTACAGGACAAATAGCTATTCAAGCAGCTGGAGGAAATGTGGATAAAATTATTCCTACATTCATCAGTTCAGCGATGCCTACATGGTTTACATATGTTTTTACACTAACATTACTATGTGCAGCTATGAGTACATTAAGTACCCAATTCCACTCACAAGGTTCTGCAATAGGTCACGACTTATATGCAGCATTTAAGAAAGATAAAGAAAGTTTAAGTATTACACGTATTGGAATTTTAATCGGAATTATCTTAGCAGTATTATTAGCATTTATATTACCTGCAGGAGTAGTTGCTCAAGGTACAACAATATTCTTTGGTATTTGTGCAGCAGCATTTATGCCTGTGTACATCTGTGCATTATTCTGGAAACGTACAACAAAACAGGGAGCTATAGCCGGTATTTTAAGTGGAACATTTACAAGTCTTTTCTGCCTATTATTCACACACCAAAAAGAAGCAGCAGGAATAGGTCTTTGTAAACTCTTAACTGGACAAACAGTACTCTTTACATCCATGCCATGGCCTTATGTAGACCCAATGATTATTGCATTACCAATTTCAGCCATAATTACAATTGTTGTTACATTACTAACCAAAAACTCTAAAGAGGAACAAGAAGAAATTGATAAAATGTTTGAATCAAAAGTTTCAGGTGATGTATAATGATTGAAATTCTAGGACTTACCGATCCATGGATAATTGGAGGCTACTTAGGGTGTGTATTTATCACATTAATTTGTGTAATTTACGGAGCAATTAACTGGAATAAAGAATAATATTTATTAACCCCCATTATTTTTTTTTAAACTATTTTTAACTTAAAGAACATAACTATTATTAGTGAATATAATGTTATATGCAGTAATAGATATAGGCTCAAGTATAATAAAATATAAAATTTATGAATACTCTGAAGGAAAAATAGAACCAATAATTATACATGATAAAACAATGGGCTTAATTTCATATAGAAAAGATGGTTTATTAACAGATGAAGGAATTGAGGTACTATTAAATACTTTAAAAGAATTAAAAACCTATTCTGATAAATTACATGTTGATAAAACATATTATGTTGCGACTGCCAGTCTACGTAATATCAATAATAAACAGGAAGTCTTAGATATAGTTAAAAATTCTTTAGATATTGAAATAACAGTACTGACTGGTGAAGAAGAAGCAAAACATAGTTTTCATTCATTACAATGGATTGATATACCATCCACTGAAGGTATTTTTGTAGATATTGGTGGAGGAAGTAGTGAAATAACCATTTTTAAAGAAAAAAATATTATATTAGAACAAAAAAGTATCCCTATTGGTGTTTTAACAATTTTCAATGAATATGTAAGTTTATTATATCCAACAAAGGAAGAACAAGAAATTATTATCAACGAAACATTAAGAAGAATCAATGACTTGAAAATAGATAATTTTAGTATGGAATACTTATATGGAATCGGTAAAACATTTGTTACCCTTAAAAGATTATTTGAACACTTAAAAGTAAAAACAGATAAAAGTAATCTGATAACAATCGAACAAGTCGATTTAGTTCTCAACAAATTATCTATGAATTCGAAAGAAAACTATAAACCTGCATTACAAGTGGATTCTGAACGTGTACATACAATAATACCTAGTTTACTTATTACAAAAGCATTATCAATCAGATTTAATATTTCAAAAATCTATGTCTGTAACGTGACACTACAAGATGGAATAATCTTGGATATAATATAATAATTAGAAAGAGTAGGTATTATACAAAAAATTTTTTAAATTTAAAAAAAAAGATGGAAATTTTAGAAAATTTCCCTATTTTTATCTCTATTACTATTTTTAGAGAAGTATATACTTAATTTACTTTAGTGATATCAGTAACTGTTTGTCTAAGACTTTCATAGGAACATCTTTCACCTATTACAAATGTAATATCTTTTAAAGTACTTACCTGTGGTAAATCAATTATTAAATTAATTACACCATTATTAAATGTGGTAATAGTATTATTATTTATTTGTACAGATTTACCATTTACTTTAATGTTTAATTTAGAGGTACCTAATACATTATTATCTTTATAATCTTTTACATTTGCTTTAATAATAATTTTTTTAGAAGTCATGTTTGCAGTTAATGATGTTACTGCTAATGAAATAGGACTTCTTTGAACTGTGAATTTAGTAGTTGCTCGTTGAATTTCATTATAATCTGGATGGGATAAACAAGCAGTTACCTCATAGTATCTTACTGAACCATTTGCTAAATAACCGGCCATTCCCTTTGGAATTGCATAGTTAAATGTAACAACCCCATTTTTTACAGGGAATTTAATTACGTTGTTCAAACTATTCTTTATAGTTCTACCATTAATTTTAAATACTGCAACAGCTTTTGAATTATCAGATATTGGTTTACCAGTAGCTGTATCAATCACTTTTGCTGTGAAAACAACTGTTTCATATTGTTTTACAGTTGAAGGTAATGCTGTTACGGTTAATTTAGCATTTCTTAATGAAAGAGCTATTACTGCATTTTTAATAGTTTTATTAGCTAAAAATCCGGTTGTTCCACCATATACGGCAGTAATATTTGCTTTATCATATTTTCTTAATGCTTCAATAGTTGTAGTTGCTACACCATTTTTAATACTGATTTTATTTGATACTGTTATACCATTTATTTTAAATACAAGGGTTCCTCCATTAACTAACTTTCCATTAATGTCTTTAACATTTGCTGTTAGGGTTATGTTGTTACCAACAATACCATTAACATTATTAACTGTTACAACGGTTGCTTTTGGAATTATAGGCACCGTTATTTCCTTGATTGTTCCTTTGTTGTATATTGTTTTATTCATGATTAAATTACATGAAGTTTTAATATCATTGAAATTATTAGCTCCATGATATAATAGACTTGATGCATCGTTGTATATAGCTCCACCCTGTATTTCAGCAGATGCTGTATCTGATGTTTTAAAAGTATTGCTTGTTACGTTTAATACACCCATGTTATTGTACAATGCCCCCCCATGAATTTTATTTGCATTATTTGTATTTGCAAATTCGTTTCCACTTACAGTTAATGTGGCATTTCTATTAAATATTAATCCACCATTCATACTGTCTGAGCTTCCAATGGAAGTAGCTTTAAAATTGGTGACTTTGTTATTGTTAAAAGAGGATTCTCCTATTTCGTTGTATAATATTCCACCACGTACTTCCTTTGCAGATACGGTAATATTATCAAATATATTATCAGTAATTGTTATATCAGCCTCATAGTTATCTATTACTGCTCCTCTTATAGCAATAGTAGGAGTATTTGATACAATATTTTTAAATGAATTTTTAGATACTAATAATTTATTTTTAAAATTGTGTATAGATCTACCCACATTAGCTTCGAATGTATTGGAAATAATTTTATCATTTTTACCAGATACAAGGTAAATTACACCCGTTCTGTCATAATTATTAGTGTTACTTGCTTTATTATTTATAAATTTTGAGTTCTGTATTGTAATGGAACCTGCGTATTCACCAGTTGCCCAAATTGCACCACCAGTAGCTGCAGTGTTTGACTCAAATAGACAACCGTTTATAACTGTTGTTCCCCTGTTTAATAATGCTCCTCCTTTTCCTGATGCAACATTGTTAATAAATGTACAATTATTTAAGGTTAAGTAAGCTTTGTCTGCTACAACAATACCTGCTGCCTCATTTGCATTTTTAGTGTTCTTTATAACTAAATTATTAATTGTAAGTTTATTGTTTGCTGTTACAGTTAAAAAAGATTTTGCATTAGAACCATCTATTACTGCACCATTACCATTAACAACTATGCTTTTTGCTTTTTGTGTCATTTTAATAGGATTTGTAATAGTATAAGTTCCCTTTTTCATATTAACTGTTTTATCAACACCAGAATTGTCAAGTAATTCAGTAGATAATGAAGCATAATTAGTTACTTCAGAATCAGCTGTTTTGACATCCTGATCAACTGTTTTTGTTATGAGATCATTGTTTTTAGCAACATCTGTTGAAACTGCATCAAAATTATTATCATCAACTTGTTCAGATGCATAAGAACAGGATATACCAAAAATTAATAGAATGATTAGCATAACAAAAAATCGAAGTTTTTTATTCATCTTAATCATATCCTAATTTTATTAAATAAAAATATTTATTTAATATGAGGTTATTTATGTAATATATAATTAATAAAACTTGTTATACTCAGCAATAATCAACAGATAATTAAAAAAAAAACGGAATTAAATATTGAATTGAAAAAAAAATATCTTACCCAATTCCAAAATTATACGTTGAAACATCATGATAAATAGAAAAAAGTAATAGATAATATTTACAAAATATATACTATAAATTTAGGAAGAGATACAATGCCTGTTGTAACGGTCGAAGCATCCAAAAAGTTATCAAAAGAAACAAAAAAAGAAATGATTGAAAATGTATCTGAAGTAGTTGCTAATGAATATGGATTACCAATCCAAACAATTACTATGATAATACGTGAAAACATACCTGAAAATATAGGAGTAGCTGGAAAACCGGTATCTGAAGAATAGGAGTGGTAAAATGCCTGTAATTACAGTTGATGGTCCAGGAAATGCGACTAAAGAACAGAAAAAAGAAATAATTGAAAAAGTATCGCAAATTGTTGCTGATGCATACGATATGCCAATAGAAGCAATAACTGTGATAATTAGAGGAACACACCCAGATAACGTGGGAACTGGTGGAAAACAATTATCCGAAAAACTGAATAGGTGATTAAATGGCCGTGACAATAGATGAAAATATTTGTAATGGTATAAATGCATGTACTGAAGGCGGATTATGCATAGAATGTTGCCCTACAGGAGCAATTAAAAACAAAGAAGACAAACCCAATGTTAGCTATTTTTCATGCGTTGATTGTGGAATATGCGTAAACAAATGTCCTAATCAGGCAATTATAGCAGCAAGAAGAAGTTAAAGTAATCCTACTTTAACAACTATTTTTATAAAAAAAATTTATGAAAAAATTTCCAACTCAAGTTATGTACTTATTTTATATATTCTCCGTGATTATTATGAAGTGGAAAATTGCCGATGTCAAAATAGATAACCAAATTGTTTTAGCACCAATGGCCGATGTTTGTGATTCATCATTCAGATACATTGCCAAATCCATGGGTTGTGGCCTTGTTGAAACAGAAATGATTTCAGATAAGGCAATTATACATTGTAATTGTAAAACAAGAGAAATGTTATATATGACCGAATATGAAAGACCTATTTCTCAACAGATATTCGGATCCAATGCTGAATCATTGAAGCTCGCATCAGAATACTTATGCGAAACTGTTAAACCAGACATTATTGATATCAATATGGGTTGTCCAGTTAGAAAAGTTGCAATACGTGGACATTCTGGAGCATCACTTCTAAAAGATGTGGATAAAATACAGGATATTGTTAGTACTCTTGTAGACAGTGTTTCAGTACCAATTACTGCTAAAATACGTAGCGGTTGGGATTTTGAAAACATTAATGCTATCGAAGTAGCAAAAAATCTGGAAGATGCTGGAGCATCAGCCATAACAGTACATCCCCGTACAAAAATACAAGAGTATAAAGGTAAAGCGGATTGGGATATTATAAAAAAAGTTAAAGAGGAAGTTTCAATACCCATTATTGGTAATGGTGATGTCAAAACATGCTATGATGCAAAAACAATGCTTGATGAAACAAATTGTGATGCTGTGATGATTGGAAGGGGAGTATTAGGCAATCCATGGCTAATAAAAGAATGCATTGATTATCTCGAAGAAGGTATAGAACCTCAGAAAGTTAGTGCAGAAGAAAAAATAGCCATGATTAAAAAACACTGCGAACTACTTCTTAATAACAAAATAGATGAAGATATTGCAATAATTAAAATGAGAAAACAAGCATCATATTATATGAAGGGATTATACAAAAATGCCATTATAAAAAACAAGATATTCCAAGTCAAAACTAAAGAAGAATTGTTTGAATTACTGGATGATTACCTTAAAAAAATAGAACGATAAAAACTAATAATAACGTGATAATATGGAAAGAATTATATATGCAGATTATTTGAGGGTAATTGGTATACTTTGTGTGATTGGAATTCATTTATCATTATCCTATGTAAGCTTCTATCCTGCATTTACCAATATGTGGTTTCAGGGAGTATTATCCTCTTCTATAACGAGAGCAGGCGTTCTGTTATTCATAATGGTATCAGGATTATTGTTATTGGATAGAGAAGAACCTTTAAGCAAAGTTCCCCAACGATTAAAAAGGGTTTTGGTTCCCTTTTATTTTTGGTTATTCTACTACTTCATGAAGGATGTACTTGTCGATCATAGTTTACTTAACGTAAATTCCATAAATACATTTTTTATTGAATTACTTAATGTTATAGTTGATCCAACAAAAATATCAATAGAATTTTGGTATATTTACATGATTGTTGCATTTTATTTAATGTTGCCTCTGTTATATCAAATGATAAAGCATGTTTCTGAAAAGGAAATTGAATATTTTCTAGTAATTTGGTTTGTAGTTTTACTATTAAACTTTTTCAAATATAAACTGTACATATTTAATTATATGAACCTGTTTGTGGGTCCATTGGGTTATTTCATACTAGGATACTATCTGAACAAGAAAGATTCAAAATATACCAACAGTACAAAATTCGGATTACTGTTATTCATAGTGGGAATTATAATACTAATCTTAAGTTTCTATATTCCAGCATTTCTGGCAGGACATACAGACACCAGTTACATTTTAGTTGGAAATTTAGAGCCTGGTTCCTGTATTAAAATGGCCGGATTGTTCATAATATTGAAAAATATTAATTTCAAAACAGTTTTCGGCAAATATTCTGAAAAATTGAATTCTATAGTGCTTAAAATTGCCGGTTATACCTATGGAATTTATTTGATAGTGAACATTCCACTAGACTTAATAAAAGATTATGGATATTTCAATCTGGAAATAAGTCCTTTTATCAATATTCCTATTATAATCACAGTATCTATAATTGTATCTATAATTATGTTGTGGATATTAAATAAAATTCCAATATTGAATAAGTTTACTGGTATGAAAAATTAACCATCATTTTCTTTCTTTACAATTTTTATTTTATTTTTAGACTTATTTTAAATTAATAAAATAAATATATATAAATTATATTCAAATATATACAATAGTGATAATGATGTCTGAAAAATTAGAAATAACAACAGAATGGGATAAAGTTTTCCCAAAAAATGACAATGTTACTCATGAAAAAATAACATTCAAAAATAGATATGGAATAACTCTCGTTGCTGACAAGTTTGAACCAAAAGAATTTGAAGGAAAATTACCTGCAATAGCAATTAGTGGACCTTTTGGTGCTGTTAAAGAACAAAGTTCTGGTTTATATGCTCAGATACTTGCAGAAAAAGGATTTTTGACCATAGCATTCGACCCTTCATTTACCGGTGAAAGTGGAGGTCAACCACGTTATATGGCATCACCAGATATAAATACTGAAGATTTCCAAGCAGCAGTAGATTACTTATCCACAAACGATAAAGTGAATCCTGAAAGAATAGGAATCCTCGGCATATGTGGTTGGGGAGGTATGGCTCTCAATACTGCATGTATTGATACAAGAATCAAAGCAACAGTTACAAGTACAATGTACAACATGAGCAGAGTTAATGCAAATGGTTATTTTGATGAACAGGACAACGCCGATGCAAGATACGAAACAAAAGTAGCACTAAACAATCAAAGAACAGAAGATTATAAAAATGGTGAATATATAAGGGCTGGCGGAGTAATAGATCCATTACCTGAAGATGCACCACAATTTGTTAAAGATTACTATGCATATTACAAAACAGAACGAGGATATCATCCAAGAAGTTTAAACAGTAATGACGGATGGAATGTAATAGGTACCATGTCTTTTATTAATCAGCCAATTATTAATTATGCAGATGAAATAAAATCAGCTGTTCTCATCATTCATGGAGAAAAAGCACACTCATGTTACTTCTCAAAAGATGAATTTGAAAAATTAGAAGGAGATAACAAAGAATTATTAATTATACCCGATGCAGTACATGTCGATTTATATGATAATTTAGATGTTATTCCTTTTGATAAAATTACTGAATTCTATAATAAATATTTATAGAATTTTTATTATTTTTATATATAATTAAAATATTACTAATTATTTAATTAAAAAAGAATAAAATGATTAAATAATTAATCATCAAAATAAAATAAAAAAATAAAAATAGGAGATTAACCTGTGATTATTCGTCACATATGACAACCGGTTTAATTAAATCTTTAGGTTTGTCTTTCATTAACATCAAAGCATCTTCTACTTTGTCGAATCCTTTAAATTTATGAGTGATAAGTGAATCAGGATTTATTCTACCATATTCTATGAGACTTGCTAAACGTTCCATCCTTACTCTTCCACCAGGACATAATCCTGTTGCTATATCTATATTTGCCATTCCACAACCCCATGCTTCACGTGGTAATGGAACTATGTCTGCTCCACTGAGATAGTTTACATTTGATATTACTGATCCTGCTTTTGCCATTTTTACTGCTTGTTTCCATGTTTCCATGTTTCCTCCAGCAATAATTACTGCATCCACACCTTCATTATCTGTTGCTTCCATTATTTGTTCATCTATTGGGCCTTCTTTATAATTTACAATATCTGTTGCTCCGTATTCTTTTGCTACTTTTACACAGTTTGGTCTTGTTCCTACTGCAAATATTCTACCTGCACCTAGGTTTCTTGCTCCTGCTACTGAACATAATCCTACAGGACCTATTCCAATTACTGCCACTGTTGATCCTAGTTTTATGTTTGCATTTTCTGATCCCATCATTCCTGTTGAGAACATGTCTGAGAGCATTACTGCTGTTTCTGGTTTTACATTTTCAGGTAATTTTGCTAAGTTTGCATCTGCTAAGTTTACATGGAATACTTCTCCGAATACTCCATCTTTGAAGTTTGAAAATTTCCATCCACCTAATGCTCCTGTGGTTTGTGATGGGAATCCTCTTTGTGCTGCTTCATCTTCCCAGTCTGGTGTTATTGCTGGAACTATTACTTCATCTCCTACTTTGAAATCTTTTACGTCTGGTCCTACTTCTTCTATGATTCCTACTGCTTCATGTCCTAGAATCATGTCTTTTCTGTCACCTATTGCTCCTTCCCATACAGTGTGTATATCTGAGGTACATGGTGATAATGCTAATGGTTTTATTATTGCATCTCGTCTACCACATTCTGGTTTTTCTTTTTCTACCCATCCAACTTCGTTTAGTTTTTTCATTGCGAATCCTGTGAATTTTGACATTTTCTTTCACCATATTGTAGTTAAAACTAAATACCATGATATATCTTAAAAAAATTATAATGATTAATCATTATATTCAGTTCTGTATTTAGTTTAGTTCTTATAATATATAAACATAACGATAATTTATCACGATTAATCATGATATATATTTTTAAAAAAAATAATAATATTTAACAACAACCCCCACCACTATGAACATGCAACTCAGAAACACTCTTTCTAGGAACATTCAACTGCTTTAACTTATCAAACAACAATGCAAGAGAAATTTCCGCCCTAAAATAGTTAAAAAATACATTAGATTTATAATAATCATCAAAATAATTATCATTAGACTCCTCATCAGTTAAAAACCACTCAACATCACCCTCCACAAGACGAATTAAATCCTCCTTATAATGCAACAAGTTATGTTCCATCTCATGAGCCCTATCCCTAATTTTTATAAAATTTTCCTTATCCTCATCAGTTAATTCATACAACTCCTCATAAGTAATCAAATCATTATACTTTAAAAGAGAACTGTACATACCTTCACATTCAACAATCAATTCATCAACATTCTTTTGAACCTGATTAAACTCAAATTCCCTATGTTTATTAGCTTCATCAAAATACATTACAACCACCAACAAATCCAAAATATTAAAATTATAAATTATTTATCCACATTACTTGATAGATATGTAGGAATATATTTTTTTATCCACGGACATAATAACACACCCATAGTAAATTATTTTTAACTAGAAAAAATTATTTTCATAAAAATTAGACAAACTTTATGTGAAGATAATAATTACTTATAAATCTTCTTTCTATGATTGATATCTATAATATTTTAGTGTATCCTCTTTTTATCAACAAAGAAGATAATTCTATACCCACACCTAGAACGTTTAAAAGGTCTTTTTTTAATATTTTTATATTTTTTATGATAATCTTTTTAAATGGATAAAATATTATCTATTACCCTATCTTTAAGAGGATTTTTGATTTTCGAATAAAAATTTCTGCTTCATTACATATTCTTAGTTTTATAATTTTATTAACCTCTCATAGCCTTAATAAATTCTTCATCATTTTCATACTCATTAAAATTATCTTCTTTAATAATATTTTCTAAATGACTTTCATATTCCTCATCAATATCATTTAAATCAAATAAACGTTCATTCCTATCCAATATTTCATTAATTAAATTATCATATGATTGATTTTTTCGAGCTAAATCAGTTAACCGTTTATTTGTTAGTTTACTTATCCTTATACTTGTTGCATCCATACAATTCACTTATACAAAGTATATATAATATATAATATATATAAATTATGCAAATAACAAAAAAAATATACAAAATAAAAATAATAAAAATTAAACAAAAAAAGGAATGGAAAGGGAGAAATAAACCCAGTATAATTATAATTTTATACTATAATTAAAAACTTTATTCATATATTGCAAACGTTTAACCTCCATAATCCGAATATAATTTAAACAATAACTTCATACGTTCCTCATCATTCTTAAAATCTTTACTCTGATAACACTTTTCAACAAGTTTATCCAACTTTTCATGAGCCTTTTTCAAATCAGGAGGCATTATTAATGGATCATATAAGTTTGCCAATGTATCATCATACTTATCCCTTATTTTTAATATTTCAGTTACCTGGCTTCTTATTTTATCCTTCAAATCATCAGAAACATCAGAGGGAAAAGGATAATTATTATATACCAAAGTATTAGAATACCTATAATCTCCCTTTAATCTTCCACATACATACCTCATCCAAGTCATATGCATCTTAGATGTTAAAATCCCGAAGAGATATTTATCATCTGAATCAATTACTAATAACTGATTGGTAACAATAATACTATTATTTATATATCCTATAGGGATATATTCTCTATTTTCTGAGGTTGTAACAGGAATAACAACAAAATCATTTATTGGTTGTCTTTCTTCTCCAAATAATGTTGGATATTGTGACATTTTATTAGTATTTTTACGTTTACTGTTATCTCTGAACATTTTAACTTTTTTTACTCGTTCCATTATTATTTTGGATGACTTTAATTCATTAGGAGGAACATCCTTTAGCCATAAACAATACCTATGTTTGTTATTCAAAAATTCTTTTGCATTGATAATAGGTTTGATGAACTTTTTAATATGAGGTTCCTGTTCTATATATAATTGATATTCATCTGCTTCTATTACGAAATTGTTATCATCTAATAAAGAACTTCCGTGTTGCATTACTGGAACATCACATAAAGGTTTTCTTGGTTTTTTTATGAAAATATTTTCAGAGTCAATTAAATAATTATTTATATTTTTAACTTTTGTTTTTATAGGTAACGAAGTAGGCGTTTCATATGTAAATAAATATTTATCAATATTATTTTGATTTGATATTCCTATTATTATTACAAAAACCCCCGCTTTTTTCTTCACTTCATTACCCCACTTAAATGAAGTATGAGCAAAATTTATATATAATTTATAATCATTTAATAAAATATTCCATAGTACAGGACATTGTTCTCCTTGACATATACTATTAGTAGATACAAATGATACTTTAATAGTTGAATTTTTAATATAATCCGCAGCTTTTTTATACCAACAGGTTACATAATCTAATTCTTTAATGTTTTTATATCCTTCAAATACTGATTTAATATCTTCTTTTTGTTCTTTCGTTTGAAATTTTTTACCCGTGAACGGAGGATTACCTAATAGATATACATCGTCTGTTGGTTCTAGTATTTCTTTCCAGTCTATTTGTAGTGCGTTTGTGTTGTGTATGTTTAATGATGATTTTAGTGGCAGGTCTGCCTGGTCTATATTGAATTTTCTTTTGTATTTCTGGTTCATTTGATGTTCCACTATCCACATTGCAACTTGTGCTATTTTAGATGGAAATTCCTCTATTTCTATTCCATAAAAGTTTTTAATCTTTATCTTAGTTATATCTCCTGCAAAGTAATGTGTCAGTGATGATTGTCCTTCATCCCTTAATGTTTTAAGTATTTCATATTCAAGTAACCTTAATTCTCTGTATGATACTATTAGGAAATTTCCGCTTCCACATGCAGGATCCATTACTTTTATTCTTCCTATCTTATCATGTAATTCTTCTAGTTTTTTAGGATTTGATTTATTTTTATTGAATTCATCCCATAATTCATCCATGAATAATGAATTTATTACCTTTTTAACATTTGTTTCACTGGTAAAATGTGCTCCAAATTCTCTTCTTAATTGTTCATCCATCGTATTTTGAACTATTGATCCAAATATTGCTGGTGATATTTCACTCCAGTCAAATTCGCATGTTTTTATAAGAGCTTCCTTCATTTTCTCTGTGAAATTTGGTGGAGATATTCTTTCTTCAAATAGTCTTCCATTAACATACGGAAATGCTTTAAGATACTCTGGTAAACTGTTTTGTCTTTTATTTTCGGGTAAGTTTAGTGTGCTGAATAACTTTTGTATTTTTTCTCCCAAATCATCGTCATTAAATCGGTTTATGTATTCGTAGAACTGATTTGGCTTAAATATTCCTGTGTCTTCAGCGTATAAGCAGAATATTATTCTTATGAGGAATACTTCTAGATAATGTCCTGTATAGTTGTCTTCTTCTAATACGTCATGTAATTGTGCTATTATTTCTGATGCTTTTATGTTTAGTTCTTCTTGTTTGAATGTTGTTTTTATACCATCAGAGTATATGAATTGGAATGTTTGTATGTTTTTTGATAATTCTTCTATTGTTATTTCTTCAGTATGGAAATTTTTTTCAAAATCTACTAATCGTATGTTTTTAAAGTCTGAAACAATGATATATTTTGGTTTATTGTGTTTTTTTGGTAGGGAATTATAGTAATCTATTGCTTGTTCGAATGCTTTGTCTAAGTCTTTTCCTAGTGATTTGTGTTCTATTATTAATTTATCTCTCCAGTAATAATCTATGAATCCTGGTTTACCCGTACTTTCTCTTACTACTGGAAATTCAAATTCACCGATTTGATTGGCATCTACCCCAAATATATCAAAGAAGTCTTTCCAGTAACTTTGTGCTTGTGATTTTTCAGATTTATCAGATTTATGTTTTTTTATGAAGTTATCTGCTCGATATTTCATCTCGTCATTGCTTAACATTTCTACACCTTATCTATATTTCATACATACCTTATGAAATTTTTTTAAAATATGTTGTTTTTCCTTCTTTTTCTTTTGTAATTAAATTTCTTTTAACCAAATCATTTAAATCTCTTGAAGCTGTTGGCTGTGAGACATTAAACATATTTGAGTATGATTTTGCATTAAGTCTTTGTGATTGATTTAATATTAATTCTAAAGCTTTTATTTGCCTATTTTTCAAACCTATTTTTTTGAGATCTAAAAAATCATTATCTTCAGTTAATTCCTTAGGTAATTCTTCAGTCCCATTACGACCCCAAAAAGTTACTCTGAAATTATTGGTGAAATTATAAAATTCTGGTTGACGTAGCCCCTCATCATCCATAGCTCGTTTCATACGTGAAATACCTGTTCCTACATGCTCCATAAATTCAGTATATCGGAAAATATTGCATAATGTTTCATTTCTATGAATCGGGCTTACATTTCCCAAATCTTCCACAGGTACTAAAGATCTGCCGGGACTTATTATTTCTATCCTATTGGAGTAAATATAAAAGGTTATTGTATCTCCAGGAATAGTATAATCTTTATGAGCAATTGCATTAACAATTGCTTCCCTAATAGCTTCAAAGGGATACTCTGGGATAGAAACGCTTCTAAAACCTTTTACTATTACTCCATGCCTCGTATTTCTTTTGAAAAAATTTTCAACATCATCTAATAAAATAGGAATGGGTGCATGAGATTCTTGATAATCAATAATAGTTAATCTATCTTTTCCTTCAAATCGAACCATTTTAATTTCATGTTCTATATTATACTTTTTAATATTGTTACTGAAAAATAATGCACCAGCATTAGTTAAATGGAATGTGGTACCCATCAAAACACCTGCATGAAGATATTGTAAAATTTCAGTTTTTTCTCTATATCCTTTTAAAGATTTTAAACCTTGATTACTTAAAAAATCAAAATATCTTTCATATGATGTAATATCCACATCATCCAATGATGAATTTTTAATTATTGATTCATCAAAAGGGTCTGATGAAAGTCGTTTATTCATATAAGAAATAATTGTCTTTTTTATTTCTGTTAACAATTCTTCTTTAGAATCAAAAGTTGTATAAGTTGTTTCTTGTTGAATTCTCTTGATAAATTCATTTGTTTCCTTTTCACGTTTATTCATCCGTTTAACATAGAAAAAATAATCCGATTTTATTTTTTTATATTCGTTATATTCAAGTTCTGTTGCAGATATTCCCTCTTCAGTAATATTACCATAAGTATAACCCAATAAACCAATATAAATATCAGAATTTCTGACTTCTGAAACATAAATATCTTTTGGTGGAGGAGAAGATGATTCAACATCTTCCTCAAACAAAAATATAGTTATCCAATTTTTCAATAAGGGATCTTCAGCTAAACTTTTTTTAATAAATAAACGTTCCTCGATGAATTCACTAAAATTACTACTTAAAAATATTTTTATTGACATATAAACACAACTCTATATAATAATAATTATAGTTTTAATTGTTTATATAAATTTCAAACGTATTCAAAAACCAAAATAAAAACAAAACCATTAAAATAAAACACAACATACAAACAATACCCAACAAATAAACAAACAAAAAACCAAAATAAAAACAACAAAAAACGTATTCAAAAAATGAACAACAAATCCAAAAACCAAAATAAAAACAAAACCATTAAAATAAAACACAACATACAAACAATACCCAACAAATAAACAAACAAAAAACCAAAATAAAAACAACAAAAAACGTATTCAAAAAATGAACAACAAATCCAAAAATATTAAAAAAAAATGATTCATATAAGACTAAGTTTTTATCAGTAAAATCTCTTGTTGCTATTATTTAAAGATATTGAATAATTATAGATTCTTCTTCAGAAAATTCTTCCATGACCATATTTTTTCTATCAGTATATTATGTCATTATAAGATTGTTTTTTATTATCCATGTTTGTTATAATTCTATGAACTTCATCTGAAACGTGAATTCATTACGATCAACTTAATATTTTACAGAATTATAAAATTAAAATTATTTATATTTTATTATTGATGTTATAGAAAATAAAAATATTATGATTAATATAAAAAATATAAATTTTTAGAGAGAATAAACGAGTTTAGTAAAATGAAAAAAAGATACTCCTTTTTATAGTAGGAAAGATAAAGTAGAAAATGAGAAAAATAGTAGTTACACTTGCAATGTATGTCTGAAAATCGAAATATTAAGTTGTTGATGTATATGTCATATATGAAAAATGAATCTAAATTACCCTTATTTTTGGAAGAATTTTTGATCAAAAGAAAAATTTGAAAGTTTACTTCGTTATATCTATGTATAACGAAATAATTACAATAAAAAGTAATACTTTTTTAGTGATTTTAAGACAAAAA
>SUTQ01000035.1 GCA_015062805.1 Methanosphaera stadtmanae | reverse complement strand
ACGGTTGCGGGTATAAATTTAAATAATTCTAAAGAAAACTTATCAAAATTTCGTAGTCAAAAGATTGGATTCATCTTCCAGTTACACAATTTAATTCCAAATCTTAGTGTACTTGAAAATGTACAAATACCTCTTATAGGAAAACACCTTAGAGTAAATAAATCTAATGAAACTAAAGCTATAGAATTACTTAAAAATGTTGGTTTAGAAGATAAAATTCATCAAAATCCTACAAAGATGTCTGGTGGTCAAAGACAACGTGTAGCGATAGCCAGAGCATTAATCAATAATCCGTCAATAATTATTGCTGATGAACCAACAGGAGCACTGGATACAAAAACTAGTGAAAAAATAATGGATTTACTTAAAAGACTACATGAAGAACATAATGTTACGTTGATAGTTGTTACTCATGATCCAATGGTTGCAAATCAAGCGGATAGGATTATTACTGTACGTGATGGACGGATTGTAAAATCAGATGGAGAAATTCATCTGAAAAAATCAAATATCAAAGAAGAAAATAATAATGTAGATTTAGATTTTGTTGATTATGTGACAACAGAAGATAAAATTGGATGCAACATTCCTCGTAAAATGGTAATTAAAATGGATAACAAAAAAATGAAACTGTATATTAAAGCTTTGACAAGTAATCAGATAAGAACTGCTAAAATTAATGAAGAAAAAGGTCATGGGACATTTTCAGAAAATATTGTTCATATGGGTTCTTACAGTTTAAAAGGTAGGCAAATTCCATTAGAAATATTACAGAATAAAATTCCTGCAGGTGTTGTGGATAAAATATCTGATAAAATCATCAAATATAGTTTATATGGAGAGTAACAGTTTTCAATATCCTTCGGATTTTACTTATCCTTTAACTATTTTGTTGAACTAACTGAAAGTATGACTCAATATATGTTTTATGAAAATTCGAATCATTTATAAATATTTTAACAGGAACTTTAAGTTAATCTAAATCTTTTTTATTTTCTAGAAACTATGAGTTCAAAAGATATAATATTAAAGAATAATAATTTGAAGAATCAATATTTATAATAATACATATAATTAAATAATTTGTTATATATAAAACTAATCAATTAAAAAAAAATTAACAAAATAAAAAGTGGTTGAAATGAAAATAAATAATAAAAGCATCATATCATTATGTTTAACATTTATATTTCTTTTTTCAATTACAATAGTATCTGCAACAGATGTTTCTGACGATTCAGATATAATTTCTGTTGAATCTTCCCCGCATAATCTTGAAAATGATTATCATGTTGGAAATGATAAACTAATTAAAAAAGATAATAATGTTAAAGATTTAAAAAATAATGCTGATGATTATAAATATGTATATGTGAACAACAATGGAAATTCATCCAGTAACGGTAATAGCTCCGATAATCCAACCACATTACCTAATGCTATGAGAAATGTAGAAAATGGAGGCACTATCCTATTAATGGGTGATACAGAAGCAACATATTACAATATAACTGAAACTATAACTACAAATTCATTAAAATCAAATGTAAGCACATTTAGCATTACTTCAGAAGAAGGTAGTACTGTTGTTTTACGTTTCTTTTCAGGTAATAAGATGAAATTAAATGGATTTTATAATATTAATATTTCCAATATAACTTTCACCAGAAACTATAATTCTACATCAGCTTTAATTGAGAATAATGCTATTTTAACACTAGATAACTGTGAATTTTATGGTATAAATAACTCATTTAGAGTAGGTATAATTAATAACACAAGACGAATAAACATAACTGACTGTAAATTTTATAACAATACTGCTACACGTCAAGGAGGAATAATATACAGTGAAAATGCATATGTAAACATTAACAATTGTATTTTTGAAAACAATAAAGCAGAAAATGGTGCAATTCTTTCATCAATGAACTCAAAAATAAATACAACTAACTGTTCCTTTTATAACAATTTTGCCGGTTTTGGAGGAGTTTACTCTATAAGAGATAATTCACAATTAAATGTTGACAAATCAACTTTTATAAATAATTCCGCAAGAAATAATGGAGGAGTCATTGATTCATGGTATTCATCTTCAGTATTTGATAATTCAATATTTATTAATAATTCAGCTGATTATGGGGGAATTGCTTATAGTGTAAATAACATTATAACAAACATATCCAATTCTTTATTAGAAAATAATAAAGCTTTCATTAGTGCAAATGATATTTATACTTATAGGGATAAATTAACCGTTAATAACAATGTAATATTGAATAGTAAAAATACAAAATCAATCTATTGTTATAATAGTACATTTAATTTAGATGAAAACTGGTGGGGAACAAATACTCCAAACTTTAATGTGATTACTAATAATCTTTTGCCAAATAGTTGGAGATTAATGACTATTGATACAAATGATAATTCACCATACATAATCAATGTTTCCTTAAATCAGTTGACGAACTCAAAAACAACTTCAAAAAACCTATTCAATAGAACAGTATTTTTTGAATCAGATAATGGAATTTTTGAATTTGAAGATGCAGATATAACCAATGAAGTGATAAATACTTATTCAGGTAATTTAAACTATGTTTCCATAACGATTGATAATCAAACTTTAGGAATATATGATAAAATAGAACCATACATTAATGTTAACGATATTTCAGCAAAAATAAATGATAATGTAAGTTTTATTGTTAAATGTAATCATGATATATCTAGCAATATAACTATTAAAATCAATGATACTCTCTTATCAATAGTGACACCAGTTAAAGGAGTTGCAAGATATGATTATTGTTTTAATTCTTCATGGATTCCTGGAAACTATAATGTATCAGTTTCAACAACAAGCAGCTTAAAATATAATGAAAAAAACATTTATTCAACTTTGACTCTAAAAGACAACTATAATACTAGTACAACGTTCGTTATAAATAAAAATAAAAATAATTATACGGAAGAAGAAGTTACTCTGGCAAATGTATATGATTTAGATAAAGCAAAACAAAACCAGACTAATGTAAAGGATCAGGCAAGTAGTGGTAGCTGCTGGGCATTCAGTGCTCTTGCAGCACTCGAATCATCATATCTTTCAGCTTATAACATTACATATGACTTTTCAGAAAACAATATGAAGAACATTTTGAAAAAATATTCTACCATCGGTGACATAAATGATTTCCCTGATGGAGGAAACAATGAATTAGAACCAATTTCCTATCTTGTAGGGTGGTATGGTCCAATCGATGAATCTAATGATCCTTATGATGATTACAGTATAATGTCCCCAATGTTAAATAGCACCGTTAAAGTAGAAGACATTTACTTTGTATATCGTTCAAATTATACTGGTGGAGCTGACAATCAAAAAATTAAAGAATATATTATGAAATATGGTGCATTATCTACTTCATTTTATGCTTACACATCTGGTATTTCATCATATCAAAAAGAACAAATATGGGCTAATCATGCTGTAGCAATAGTTGGATGGAATGATTATTATGATTATTTTTCAAGTGCTAATCATCCAGAAGGTAGTGGTGCATATATTATCAAGAACAGTTGGAATGAAAACACTGGAGTAGATGGTTACCAATATATTTCATATTATGATACCTCTTTAGCTGGAGTAGATGTTCCGGAGCCTTATTCCATTTGGAACTCTTTTAGTTATGCTTTTCCTCTGAAAACATATGAAAACTATACAAATATATACCAGCATGATACTGTTTCAACAAGAATTGAAACATTAACACCTGCAGTTTGGATAAGAAATGTATATACTGCTGAAAATAATGAGAGTATTGCAGGTATAGGTACGTACATCTACGAAGGAACTGACTATGATGCATTTATTTATGTGAATGATAACCTGGTCTATGTCCAGAAAGGAAATATTACACAAGAAGGGTTTAGGATTATCAAATTGAATGAATATGTGCAGGTAAAGGAAGGAGATGTCTTTAAAGTCGATCTTAAACTGAAAGCACATATTGGTGATTATACTTCAGTCACACTTCAAGATGCCAGTAAATACTATTCAATATCTAAAGAAAATCAATCATTTATAAGTACTGATGGAGAAAATTGGGATGACTTATTCACTAGCTCTGATTACAAATACTCAGCAGCCTGTTTAAAAGTTTACACCAAAGAAACTCCGACAATGAGTTCCATATTGAATCATACACTTGATTACAACATTACTACAACAATTAATAATCTAGATAGTTCTGGAAACTTATCATTCAAAATAGATAATGAATATTATAAAGATAATTATGGAAATATAATCCAGATGAATATAGAAAACGATGGAACGTACAACATCGTTATTCCAAATAAGAATATTCAAAAATATGAATATAATATTACAATAATCCTTGAAACAAGTGGATATACAATATCTGAAAATATTACAATAATAAATCCAGTAAATATAACTATAACCACTGAAAATTTAACATATTACGTGGATGATGAACATATTGTAAGAATTAACTTGTATATAAAAGATAACTACTATAATACAGCGATTAATGAAGGACAAGTATTATTACTAGATAATAATAGAGTGATATCTAAAAGTGATGTAGTTAATGGAAACGCAATGTTTACATTAAGCATACCTGCAGGAAATTACAGTTACAATATTAGTTACAAAGGTCCTAAATCATATATAAGTACCACTGTTCTACTAAATATGACTATACTCAAACATAATTCATACATTGAAATAAATAGCATAAATGCCGCAGCAAATAAAAATGTTACAATATCAGGTAATATACATTCAGAAAATAATAAAAATATGGAAAATGCTATGTTGATTGTTGTTATCAATGGAAACACATTTAACATTAATTCAGATGAAAATGGAAATTTCAATATGGAGTATTACATAAATAAAACAGGAAAATACAATGTTACTGTAACATTTAATGAAAATTCAACACATAAATCTGCAAAATCTGAATTACTATTCAATGCAAGTAAACAAGCATCAACAATTTCATTAAACAGAATCAGTGATTTTTATTTAGGAGAAAATGTAAATATTACTGGAAAATTAGTGGATGGTTCTAATAAAGCCATAACAAATGCAATAATTTCAATATATAATAATGATGAATTCTTAACAAATGTTTCAACAAATGATGCCGGAGAATATGCTTACAATAATTATCATATTGACACAATTGGAAGTAACGTGATTTTAGTAATATATGAAGGAAATGAAATATATATTGGAAGTAATGATTCTAAACAATACATGGCAACAGAAAGAGTTATCTATAATTCAACATTAACCATTAATGAATTACCAGAACTAGTGGAGATTAATGATACATTGAATATTAATTTAAGCTTAAACAATGGAAATAAAAGAATAAGTAATGCAGTGATCACAATTTACATTAACAACAATACATTCAATGTAACTACCAATATAAAAGGAAAAGCAGAATATACATATACTGTCGGTGAAAATGACAAAAATTTAGAAATATGGGCAGAATTTAAAGGAAATAAAGATTATTATCCTTCCAAAACAAATAAACAACATGTTAGAGTCAACTTTACAACAAAATATACGAACATAATACTAGAACCTATAACCAATGT
Source organism: Methanosphaera stadtmanae (assembly GCA_015062805.1). Taxonomy (GTDB): domain Archaea; phylum Methanobacteriota; class Methanobacteria; order Methanobacteriales; family Methanobacteriaceae; genus Methanosphaera; species Methanosphaera stadtmanae_C. The sequence goes on along the minus strand of SUTQ01000035.1, from coordinate 398 downwards.
TAATTATTATGATAATATTTCAATTAGAGGCAAATTAATAGATGTAGAAGAAAATAACTTATCTAACGAAAAAATAACTATCAAACTCAATGATAACATTATAAATGTAACTACGAATAATGGAACATTTAATCACAATACAAAAGCTACAATAACCGGAACAAACAATCTCACTATAATTTACTATGGAAACGACAATTATTCTAATTCATCAGTTAATACCTCATTTGAAGTATACAAATTATCTACAAACATAGAACTATACAACCTAAAACCAACAACAATAGGAACAACAACCAAAGTAAGCGGAAAACTACTAACCAACGGAACAGGAATAAAAAACCAAAAAATAACAATAAACATCAACGGACAAACATACACAACAACAACATACACCA
>SUTQ01000034.1:4430-6120 GCA_015062805.1 Methanosphaera stadtmanae | reverse complement strand
GCAAGGTTTTCTACAGAGCCATAACTATGTTTATAATTATCAAACATTACCTAGTATTATCTTTAGTATATAATAGAAATATATACAATTTATATAGAAAATTGTCGTACAGTCTCTTTTCTTTGTTAAATTTTGTTTTTAAGATTATTAATTTTTCATTCGTTAAGCGCAGATATAAAGAACAAAATCAATAATATTTTTAAAAGAGATGCTCTGTAGATATCCCGCTATTAAAATGTAAAAAGCAATACCTTTGCCAGAAACATTTATATGCTCAAAGTAATGTTCCAGAGACCCTGATTAGGAAAAACAACAAAAGTTTTAGACAAAATTTACAAAGCCTATAAATTATATAATGTGATTTCTTCGAATAATTTGAAATTTTTATCGAAGCTGACGACGTAGTCCATGTCATAGTATCCTGATATAACTACTATAGAACAATCCACAAAACCTAAATTAAATCTGTTAGTATTGTATTTCTCAAATACTTTGAATACCTTGTCATTATATTTGTCAATATCATATTCATTTAGAATCGTGAAATTATCAATCATGAAATAATAGGCATTACGTGTTAAATTAAGATTTTTTGTACGCATCATTATTATTGTTACTACTTCAGTAATTATACTATTGCTGATACAGCATTCATAGTTGTTTAATAATGTTTCACAGGTTTTTACTGCCAACTCATGATTTTCTTCGATTTCCCGAAATATTGCAACAATAAAGTTTGTGTCAATGAAAATCTTATTCATTTAAATAAACTCCTTTATCTATATTCCAGTCACTGTCTATGTCGTCTTCTTTTTTTATCATTCCTGCAACATCTTTTAAAGTGACTTTTTTTCTAAATGTAATCTTTAATTCATCGTCATCTGTTTTTGTCCATTCAATTATGGTATCGTCGTTTACATTAAATTCTTTTCTAACCTCTTTTGGAATTACGGTTTGATAATTTTTATAAATCTTAGAGTTTGCTAAAATCTCAGTCATTTTTATCACTATATTATATTTATAATTTAATAGTGATATAAATTTTTTCTGTTAATATTTCATATAATTAATCAGCAGTTATTAAATTCTTAAAATAACAAGTATGTCAAAATCTCATCAATTTAAAAAAAATGAAAAATAAAAGAAAATTATTGATTTTACAAGCACAGCTAGCATTTTCTCTCGAGATATAACTTAAGAACTATCAAACATGCTTTTATTAAATAGCAATTGGGTTTAAATACTAAAATAGTATATATAAATATTGATTAATGTATATAGATTATATAATAAAGTTATGATGGCAAATGGGCTAAGAAACAGTATGCATGTATTGAAAATATTTTGAATTTTTAAAGTTTAAGAATATGGATGATTAGTATTCCTTTTTTACAAATGGCAACTAGTAATAATAAGGATAATGGGTGAATTAAATGATGAAGGGAATTCAATTAAAAGAAGAAATGAGTACATGGCTATGGGATTTACCTAATTACTTTAAAATAAAGGAAAATCCGGACTATGAAGAAAAATTGATTAATTTAATGTTAAATGGTTTAAGATTATTCAAAAATTCTTCATTAAATGAGATAACATTATCTGAAGATGAGGAAATACTGCATAAAACAGTTATGGATTTTCTATATTTTTGAATATATATACGTTATGATTTTGAATAGTTTTACTTTAT
>SUTQ01000034.1:0-4330 GCA_015062805.1 Methanosphaera stadtmanae | reverse complement strand
AATTAACATTTCTATATTATTTGTTTGGTTAAATAAATGTTCTAATTCTTTTTCAGAATCATACTTTTGAATTAGATCTTTAATTACATCACCACCATTCTGTCTTTTGATTAGTGTAATCATCATTTTAAAAGTCTCCTTCAATAAATAATAGAAAGGAGACTGTACGTTTATGAAAAAAAGATTAGATATATCTAAAGAGTTTGCTAAAAAACTTAATTCTAATAAAATTAATACCATTATACTATTCGGTTCTGTAGCTCGTGGTGAAAATTTAGAAGATTCCGATACTTGTTGACTTATTTCCATAAATAAATATATTCATAAAATATAAATAATACTAAAAATATAATAATCTTAGAATATTATTTTCCTAAGGTGAAAAAAAATGGTTGTTGAAACAAAAGTATATCAAAAGAATCAGACAACAATACCAACTGTTTATTGTAAAAAATATAATGTTGAACCAGAAGATATTGTTGAATGGCAAGAAAATGAAGATGGAAAACTTTATGTAACATTTAGAAAAAAAGTAACAATTAGTGAAATGATTGGAGCCGGAAAAAAGAGTAAAAATACTAATGCTGTGAAATTAGAAGAGGAGTTATATAATAATGACTAAATATTTCTTGGATACCAATTTTATAATAGGTTTAATTCTATCAAATGATGATTTACACATGAAATCAGTTGAATTAAATGATAAATACGACCTTGAAAATCAGGATTGTTATGTATCTAATCATGTCTTGGATGAAATCATTACAATTATTGGACAATATGAAGGTTCAAATTTAGCTTATAATACTTATTTAATGATTAAAGATAATTTTACAATATTAAACGAATGCAATATTCCAACTTTTAATTCAAAAGTAATGACAACCTATCTTGAAAAAAATATAAATGATAAACAAAAAGTAGGATTTACAGACTCATCCATCATAGAAATAATTAAATATTATCATTTAGATAAGTTAGTAACTTTTGATAAGAAATTAGCTAAAAATAGTCCCGTATCTGTAATTAGTGTATAATGTAAAAAGAAATATACACTAATTACTTCATTTACTTAATATTTCCCTTAATAATGATTCTTTAAACTTTTAACAGAATATTTTATTTAGTAAAGATTTTTTAAACTCTTGATATAATTTTATATCCTGTTTTAAGTTCAACGATTTATTAAACATTAATCGTAGTAAAATTCTATTTTTTTCTTGTTTGGTGTCATGTATTATAATTTTTAATTTTGGCTCTGTAGGTAAATTATATTTGACTATTACTCATACTTTTTAAGGTATATTCTCTTTGTTTACATTAAAACCTACAAGATTTTTTTTCAACGTTTATTATATCATTTCAATCTTTTTAAATCTATCCAATATTTCTTTTTCTTTCAGATTTGTGTATATTTGAGTAGTGGTTATGCTTTCATGACCAAGAAATTCCTTCACATAGTTTATTTCATTGGTTTTTAGTGCACGTATTGCAAAGGAGTGTCTTAAGTTGTGTGGTTTAAGGTTTTCAGAGTATATTTTAGTCTTTTCTTTTTCATCAATTTTTCTTGCTAGATTGTTAAATCTTCGTTGTATTGTTCTTATTGAAATGGGGCTGTTGGGTTTTCTTTTGGATTCAAATAGGTATGTTTTGTTGTTTTTTGAGTATTCTTTCAATTTTTTTGCAAGTTCAGATGGTATTAGAACAACTCTTTTTTTGTTTCTTTTTCCTATAACTTTTAATATTACATTTTTATCTTCATCAACATTTGTTAGTTCTTGTTTAGTTATTTTTAATGCTTCATGTATTCTTAAACCCGTGTTTGAGAGTAGTTTTATCATTAATTCATCCAGTGGATTTTCTGTGTATTTGTAGATTAGTTGTATTTGTGGGGTTGTTAAATATTTTGGTTCATTGGTTGTTCTTTCTAGTTTTAGTTTTTTATTGTATGTGATGTTTGTGTAATCGTTGAGGAATGTTTTTAGATTAATCATGTTTTGATTTCTAGATATGGGCTTTAAATTTTGGTTGTTTAGATATGCTTGATAATCAAGGAAGATCCTTTTTATGTTTTCCTGATTTAAGTCAGTTATTTCATTTTTTTCCAGGAATTTAACGAATTTTCTTAGGGAGCATCCATAGGTTTTTTGTGTATTCCTGTTTGGTATGGATGCAATGTATTTTTCTATTGTTGTATTGTCGATTTTCATGAGAATTTTTCTTTAATAGATAATAAGTTTTTAAATATTAATATAATTATTTATTGTATTATAAATTGTTTATTTTTATAAATTAAAGTATATACAATTAAAAGTATATGTATAATATTATCATTATAATTGTCACAGATGCTTTGAAAAATTAACCAAACTACAATAAACAGAGTTAATCCTATATATGATGAGTAAATTTAGGATTAAAATTATTATATGATGAAAAATACATTATACCCCATCATATAATGAAAAATTAGTTATATGATCATAAGTGCAGTATCTTCAGTTAATTTATCATCAACCTTAATCATCAACCATCATGCTTTTTTTTATTTCTTATTAAAATTGTTTAATTCATAAAACAAGACTTTTGAAGGATTTTCAAAAATTAATCATCAACCAAAAAAATATTTAATCATCAACCACATATAATATAATAACCAATTATTAAAAGGGGGATATTATGTTTGAACCTCGATTTACTTATACAAATAAAATTGTAAAATATATAGCAAAAATTGCTTCGGCCAAAGAAGTAATCAGTAATGCTAAAATAATTCCATTATACGATACTCAATTAAAACAGGATGCTCTCATAAAGTCTTCCCATTATTCAACATCAATAGAAGGAAATCCTCTGAAATTAGATGAAGTAAAAACATTAATCATGAATAATCAAAAACCAACTACAAAAGCAGAACAAGAAGTATTAAATTATTTCAATGTATTAAATCATTTGGATAGATATTCAGATAAATGCATTTCTAAAAACACTATTTTATCATTACATAATGATTTGACTAAAAATTTGTTAAGAAACCCGGAATATGAAGGTAAATTTAGGGACAGCAGCGTAATTATTGGCAATATTCATACTAAAAAAATAAATTATATACCTCCAGACGCGTATAAAGTACCTTATTTAGTAGATGAATTATTGGATTGGTTAAACAATTCTACAAGTGAAATGTATCCGGTTATTGTCGCAGGAATTCTGCATTATGAATTAGTACGTATTCATCCATTCATTGAGGGTAATGGACGTACCAGCAGGCTTATGGCAACATTAATATTATCAATTAATGAATTTAACATTGAAAAATACTTAACTTTAGATGAATATTATAATAAAGATAGACAGGCTTATGTTGATGCTCTAAATAGTGCAGATAAAAGCCAAGATTTAACTATTTGGTTAGAATACTTTTGTCAAGGGGTAGTATATTCTATTGAAAACGTAAAAAAGGAAGTACTGTCTTTAACTCAAATTACATCAAAATATGATAATACTATAGAATTAACTCCTAATGAAATATCAGTATTGGTTCTGCTTGAAGAAAAAAAGCATATTAAAAATAAAGATATTCAAAAGATGTTAAAAATTTCTTCACAAGCCAGTTATAAAATTATTAAAAAATTAAAAGATAAAAAATTAATTAAAACTATTGGAAAGGGTAGAAGTACAGAGTATATACTAAGATGAATACTTTTATATGAATATTTAATCATCAACCTTAATCATCAACCATCATACTTTTGTTATTTCTTATTAAAATAGTTTAATTCATAAAACAAGACTTTTGAAGGATTTTAAAAATTAATCATCAACCAAAAAAATTTTTAATCATCAACCGAAATAAAAGAAGGATAAAATTCATTACCAAACTTAATTGATAAATGTTTAACCCATTGTCAGTTGAGATTTCATTAACTTTTTCAGGAAAAATTTCCATTATTGCATGTTCTAAGTGGTGCTTGATTATAAATATATAACATTCTAATTTCTGCCTTAATCAGTCATAAAACTTCTTCAATTGAATTTAAATGAGGTGATCTTTTTTGGTAAACATATCAGATCAATGTTTAATATTTTAGCAATTTTTAACATAAATTTAGTTCCGTGTGGTTTAAAATTATCTAATACTAATTGAATTGTTTTTTTCAGATTTTAATTCTTTCAAGAGGGGATTCTTCTAATAATGATTCAATAATCTTTTTGTGTTTATTTCTGCCTTTAGTAATGTTGTTCAGTAATTGGCTTTTACAGTTTTTGTATAATTTTATGGTAAAATGCGAAAAGGAGAAAATATACTAAAGTTTATGGTGTATATTAT
>SUTQ01000010.1 GCA_015062805.1 Methanosphaera stadtmanae | reverse complement strand
ATAAACATCAACGGACAAACATACACAACAACAACATACACCAGCGGATACTTCACAATAAACTACACTACAACACAAGTAGGTAATAATAACGTGACATTCACCTATAATGGAAACAACAATTATGTTGGAAGTAGTAATTCATGTATTCTTACTGTAAAATCTTAAAAAAAGTTTTTACTTTCTTATTTCTTTTTATTTAAAAGTAATTTTTTTATATTTTCTCTTTTTATAATTTCATTGAAAATACTTCTTAGACAACCATTTATCAAGATTATACAGACAATACCTAATTTATTAATAATTTTGGATATTTTATTTTTATACTTTTGCTATTACTCTAAGATTTACTCTCTTCTACAAAAAAATAAATAATCCCAATTACATAAATTTTTATATCATAGAACTTGTTCTATTAATCAGTGAAAAGAGAAATATATATGTCACAAATCATTGAAGTAAATCCTGAATGGATAATATGGTCGAGAAAATCTCTAAATTATACAACAGAATCGGCTAGTAAAAAGTTAAAAATTAAAGAATCTACCCTCAAAGAATAGGAATCAACAGGAATTTTAACATATAAAAATATTAATAAATTAGCTAATCTTTATGATGTCAGTCCTTTATTATTTTTAAATAATACACCCCCTCCCAAAATAGAACAATTTATTAAAGATTATAGAACTATGAATGATAAACGTATTTTATCAAATCCGGATATTTTAAAAGAAATTAAACATGCTAAGCGTAAACGATTATTCTTATTGGAGATAGCTGAAAAACTTAATAAAAATTTAGAATTCAAGTTCTATCAAGAAAAAACACGTAATAAAACAGATATTATCAATATTATTAAAGATTCTTTGGATATTAATGCAGTTAAATTAAATACTTATAATGTTGACCAATGGATAAGAGAGTTTGAATCATTGAATATATTAATATTTAAATTTTATAATATCAAACCTGAAGATATAAATGGATATGCTTTTAACAATAGACAAATACCGCTTATCGGAATAAATAATAGAAATTCTGATAAAGAAAAAATATTTTCGTTATTCAATGAATATGCTCACTTATTACTTAGTAAAGATGGAATTAGTGGAGATTACAATAGAGAAAAAGAAGAAGAATTATGTAATTCTATTGCTTCAGAAATATTATTACCTAAAAAAGAAATTAACAACATTAAGATAAGTAATGTTAATTCAATAATTCGTATAGTCTCAACCAGATACAATGCCAGTATGGAAACAATCCTTTACAGATTAAAAAATTTGAATATCTTAACTGAAGAAGAACTTGAAGAACAGTTAACCAACAGAGTATACAACACAAAATCAAATGATAAAAAACAAAATGATACTGAGGATACAGAAGAAAAGCCTAAAAAAATACCTAAAAAGAAGAAAAGAACCAAACAACAACGTCTTAAAACTATTGCATCAAAAAATGTTAACCAAAATGGACATTTGTTTATTGAATTATTGTTAGAAGCATATGATGAAGAACTTATAAACGATTTAGACTTATCTAATGAACTTGGAGTTCCACATACTGCAATTCCGTTTGTAATTGATAAAATAAATGGGGGAAGACCATGAACAATACAAAATATTTAATCGACACAAATATCTTTGTAAGATTTCAAACTGGACAACAATATGATCAATCATGTTTTCCCATACATTTCAATAATTTCTTGAAATTATTAGAAAATGGTTCTGCAATTTCAATCGATAAAGTTAAAGATGAATTAAACGATGATTTCTTTTGTATAGAATATAAAGATATATTTAAAGAAAGTATCACGAGTGAAATTTCTGAAACTTACAACTATCTTAGAAATAAAGAGCCGGAATATTTTAATAATTATAATATAGATAACCCAACTGATGCTGATCCATACTTAATCACATATGCATATCATTATGATTTATGCATTGTTACTCAAGATGAATTCCAAACTTCAGCAAACAGAAATTTTAGTATTAAAAAATACAATCTTCCTACCCTTTGTGAAGAATTGGGTGGAATCTGTATTGATAACAAGGATAAAAAGGAAAACATCAACCAATATTATAACGGATTCGGTTGTATATGCTTTACTGAACTAATCAGAAAAGAAAACTTGATGGATGAATAATTTAAAAATAAATATTAGATTAAAACTCATTGATTTATAAATATAAATCAAATATTATTTTTAATCAAATATTAAAAAGTAAGTAAATAAATAAAGATATTAAAAAAAAGATTAAAGTTAGTTTTGAATATTTTTTATTCTTAAACGCATACCTTGTCTTTTTCTATGACAACATCTTTGTTTTTTCTCACAAGTTTCTTTGTTTCCGTGTTTGTCGCAGTTATTTTCATTTTTTCCATGACAACATTCTTTATCTTCTGAATGGTCATGGTTTTTTCCTTTACAACAAGCATGTTCTTCTCCATGAGACATTTATTCACCTCTTTTTTAATATTTAAAATAATATAATATTAATTTTATAATAAAAAGATTTACCTAATAAATTATTTGATTTAACTTCTATTTATATATTTCATAAAAATTTATAGTAAAAAAATAGAAATAATTTTTTCATAAAAAAATATGAAAAGATTAACGATAATGTTCTAGAAAAAAATTTTAACTTAAAAAAACAGAGATTATTATAGCAAAAAAATAAAGGAAGTATAAAAATTAACAGTATTAAACTTAAAAAGATAGCACAAGTATATAGTGGACTGAGAAAATCGTCTTTCAAAGATAAAGAAAACAAATACGAATACAAAATTATAACTTTAAATAACGAAAACAATTATAAAATCAACAAGAATAAACTTAACAAAATCAATACTGATAAAAAAATCGATTCCAAATACTTACTTAGAAAAGGAAACATAATACTAAAATTAACACCACCATACACCTCAGACATTATAGACTTTAATGAAGATAATATAACAACTACATCTAATTACGCTATCATAAAGGTTTCTGAAAATTATTCACCTGAAATAATTAATTTCTACCTGAATAGTGAATATATTAAAAAACAAATTTATCAATTTGCAGATGAAACTAGCGTTAAAGTTATAAATATAGGAAATATCAAAGATTTCGAGATTATTTTAACAAATGATGAAAATAAAGAAACATATGAAAAACTGATTTTAACACATAAACAAAAGAAGAAACTAATTGAAAAAAAAATAAACTTAGAAAAAGATCTTTTAGAAGAAATTATATTTGGAGAAAATGATAATGGTGGAAATAAATGAAATACTTCTTGAGTCATCCGAAAAATTAAGGGGTCATATGGAATATGAAGAATTCCAACACAACATATTAGGGGCTATTTTTTTCAAATATCTTTCAGACAAGATTGAAAAAGAAAACAATAAAAAACTATTTAAATTCAAGATTAACTATCAAGAAGCTTTTGAAGAAGAAAATTTCGATTTCTATGGAAAAACTATTAAAAATGAAACATTATCTGATTTAGGTTATTTTATTAAACCTGAATATTTATATCAAAATATCATTTTGGAAGATAATTTTTTAAAGAAATTGAATGATGCTATCAAACATATAGAATACCAAAAAGAAAGTTTAACTGATTTATTTGATTCTGTAAACTTTGAAAATATTCATGTAGATGAAGATATTAAAACTACATTTGAATTAATTCTCAAAAAAATTAATAACTTACAATTTAATCAAAAATCTTTTGAAGAATATAACTATCTGATGAAATTCTTCTTGAAAAAATCATACACCCCTAATGAAATATCAATACTTCTAAGCAAATTGGTTTCAATTGATAAAACTTCGGTTAAAAATGTATATGATGCTACTTGTGGTTCTTGTTCAACATTACTCTTTTTAAAAGAGGAAATAAATGTTGAAAAATATTATGGTCAAGAACTGAATAAAAACAATTACAATATAGCTAGAATGAACATGATAATGCATGGAGTTAATCCAAATAACTTTGAAATATATAATGAAGATTCAACTACAACTAAAAGAAAGTTACCACAAATAGATGTTGTTGTTTCACATCCACCATTCTTAAAAAAATGGGAAGCACATGAAGAATTATTGAAAGATGAAAGATTTAATACTTATAAAAAGTTACCTCCAAAATCTAAAGCAGATTATGCTTTTATTGAAACTATGATCTATCCACTTAGTCAAGAAGGAATCATGGCAATAGTAATGCCTCAGGGAGTACTTTTTAGATCAAACGCTGAAAAAGATATCAGAAAAACTTTGTTAAAAGAAAAAAATTATATTGATGCTATTATAGGATTACCTGAAAAAACGTTCAGTAAAAATATACCAACATGTATATTAATCCTTAAGAAAAATAGAAAAAAAGATGATGGAATACTGTTTATTGACGCATCCCAAGAATTTGATGATAGTTCTATTTTAAATAAGTTAAGAAAAGATGATATAGATAAAATTGTGACAACTTACAAAAATAAAGAAGAAATAAATAAGTATTCTCACTTTGCAGACATAAATGAAATTAAAAAGAATGATTTTAATCTAAATATTAAGAGATATGTGAATACTTATGAAGAAAAAGAAAAAATAAACATTGAAGATACAATTAAGCAAATAAATAAAATTGAAAGTGAAATAGAAAAACTCAATTTACAAGAAAACGAATTGTTTATAAAGTTAAATTTAGGAGATAAATATGTCTAACCAAGAAAAAACCAAAGGAGTGGAAACCATACTTGGTGATCCCAGAATAGCTGTACGAAAAATGTCCATTCCTCTAATAATTTCAATGCTTCTAGTAAGTATTTATAACTTAGTGGATGCTGCATGGGTTGCCGGTCTTGGTTCAGATGCACTGGCTGGTGTAGGATTTGTAACCCCATTATTTTTAATTTTAGTCGGATTAGGTAATGGTTTAGGTGCTGGAGCAACATCTGCATTATCCAAATATATTGGACAAGAAAATAAAGAAAAAGCAGATAATGGTGCATTGCATGTAATTTTTATTACTATTATTATATCTTTAGTAGTGTCTGTGCTGTTATTAATTATTCTCAATCCACTGTTAAATTTAATGGGTGCTGGAGATACTACACCTTATGCATTATCCTATGGAAGCATAATGTTTGGTGGAGCAATTTTCTTCGTTTTACCGAATGCAATGTATGGAATATTAAGAGCTGAAGGTGATGTTAATCGTACAATGATAGCAATGACTATTTCAGGTATAATAAACATAATATTGGATCCGATATTTATTTATACTTTAAATTTTGGAGTACAAGGAGCAGCATATGCAACATTAATTTCAGTTGGTTTAGTAATTTTAATAATTTCATATTGGTTTTATATAAAAAATGACACTTATATTAAACCATATCTTTCAGAATTCCATTTTAATAAGGATATTACAATAGATATACTCAAAGTTGGACTGCCAGCAAGTTTGGAATTATTAATGACTGCAATATTAACTGCATTCATATCCGGACTTTTAACAACCGTAGCAAATACTGATGCTGTTGCTGTATATACTACCGGATGGAGAGTAGTATCTTTAGGAACTATGCCAATAATCGGTATTTCCACGGCATTAGTATCCATAGTTGGTGCAAATCTTGGAGCCAGAAACTTCTATAATATACAGAAGGCACATCGTTATAGTATGAGATTAGCACTTATTGTAGCTATTTTTACTGGTGTCCTAATATACATATTTGCCCCACAAATTGTATTGATGTTCTCATACAGTACAGGTAGTGCCCATTTAGCTGGAACTATGATTGAATTTCTTAGAGCTATGACATTGTACTATCTATTCATGGCGTTTGGTGCTCCTTCAACATTCTTATTCCAGGGTGTAGGAAAAGGATTAACCGCTATGTTCCAAACTGTACAAAGAACTGTTATATTTAGTATACTATGTGCATATTTATTTGCAATAGTATTTGGATTAGGAGAACATGGAGTTTGGTATGGTATAATAGTTGGACAAATTATAGCCAGTATTATTACATTAGTTTGGGCAAATGAATATGTAAAAAGACTTATTAAAAGAAACTCCTAAACTTCTCTCTTTCTAACTTTTTTAAATATATTTCATGACATTTTATATTTTAATAAAACTTTTTTTTCAATGAATAAAAATTTAAAGAAAGTAAATCATAAATTTATATATGAAATATGGAGTAACCTGGTGGGGAAATAAGTGGATGAATGCCTTAAAAGGTGTTGATTTTGCCAATAGGATTCCCCGTGGAAAAACTTATGCTAATTCTAACAAAGTATATGATTTATACTTTGAAGATAATTATGTTTCTGCTAAAATTAGCGGAAAATATAATGATTACTATGACACTGGTGTACTATTCAGAACATTTAATGAAAACGAAAATAATCAAATATTAAAAATAATTAATTCTTCAGAACCTATCTTATCATCATTACTTAATCATGAACTTCCCATTGAACTATATGAAGAACTGACTGAAGAAAATATTCAAGTTTTTCCAAAAAATGCCGGAGATATTACTCCTTTTTGTAATTGTCCAGATTATGCTCATATCTGTAAACACATTGCAGCATTAATATATGTAATTACGCATGAAGTTGATAAAGATCCGTTCAATATATTTAAACTTCAAGGATGTGACTTACTGGAATTACTTGATTATAATTCTACAAGCAGCAATATAAAAAACATCAAAGATTTATTTATTAATGAAAATAATGAAAAAGTTAACGAAACCAATCCAATAGATTTCACTACAATTCCCAATTTAATGGATTTAATTTTTACATTACTAAATGAAAAACCATTATTCTATGAAAAAGACTTTAAAACTATATTAAAAAGTGTTTATGCATCAATGAGTAGGTTTACTGTAAAAAATGTAGACGAATATTCCCGTGATTTAAATAATACATATAATCCTTATATCCATTTGAAAAAAGAAAAAATTAAACCATTTCATGGTGAAGATAACGAATTAGAAGATTGGTTAGAAACTACATTCCTTGAAAGATGGGATAAACCAAACCAGTGGAATAATTTCAGTATTAATATAAACAATGAATACAAAATCAATACTATTAAAACAGAGAGTGAATTTTCATTTACTGATGAAAATTATGAAAAATGTTTATTTGGTTTTTTAACAGAACTAAGTGAAAGTAATATAGCCAAATTTAATAGAAATATAAGAGTATTATATGATATATACCAATTCACATTGGAGCTAATAAAAAAACATGCTTTGATACCAGAATTCTTTGAAAGTGATAATATTTATTATATAAGATGGATACCTGCAGTATTCAATAATTCTGTTATGGAAATAATTAATAAATTATCAGTATCTTGTCCAGATGATTTGATTATGTTTGAAAATCAAAAATTATCTGGAAAAGACCAAATTATTACAGCCGTAAGTCTAATAGTTAAAGGATTTTTAGAAAAATATTTAGTATATGGAGCTACAAAAACCTTTAAAAAAACCTATGAAAACCCAATAGTAAAATTATTTTTCTTTAAAGGTCAAAAATTTGATGAAATTAGTGAAAACAATTATGAAAACTTAATTAATCAGTGGTTATCCAAATTTATTCTAAATTCAAGGGACTATGAGTTATTCCTAGTTATTGATGAAGAATATGCCATGTTTAACGTCAGTGTACAGGTTAGAGTAAGCAATGATGAAATCGTACCAGTTCATGATGTTATTAAAGAAACAAATGACAATGATTTGAAAGTTCAATTAATCAGTGATACATACCTTATTAATGAAATATTCCCACAACTTCATAAATCCATTGAAGTTAATGAAAACTTAGAATTTAATTTAGATGATTTTTCAGAATTCTTTATCAATACATTGCCCTTATTTGAAATTATTGGAATTAATTTAATACTACCAAAAAATCTTCAAAAAGCATTTAAACCTAAATTAGTTCTTGATATTGGAGGTAATAAAAACGAAAAAGGATATTTAACATTTAAGGATATTACCAAATTCAATTGGAAAATTGCAATAGGTGACAAAAAGTATGATATTGATGAATTTAAGAAATTATCGGTTAAATCAAAGGGATTAGTTAAACTAGCCAATGATTATATTATTTTAGATGAAGAAGATACAAAATCACTGATAAAACAAATAGATAAGTTACCTGAAAAACTAAATAGACATGAATTATTAAAAGCTACATTAAGTGGAGAAGTTAATGGTGCTGAAGTTAATGTAGATGAAGAATTAATGGAAATGGTAACTAAAATTAAAGAAAAAGACAAACTAGAAATTCCAAAAGAACTTACTGCTGATTTAAGAAAATATCAAATTACCGGTTTTTCATGGTTGGTACAAAATATTAAAATGGGATTTGGTTCAATACTCGCTGATGATATGGGATTGGGAAAGACGTTGCAAGTATTGACTACTATATTACACATTAAAAATGAAGGATTTCTTAAAAAAAATAAGGTGTTAATCATAGCTCCCACTAGTTTACTAACTAACTGGCAAGAAGAAATTAAAAAATTTACACCTACTTTAACTTCATACATTTATCATGGACAAAACAGAATATTCCCAAAAGAGGAATATGATATTTATTTAACATCATATGGTGTAATTCGACGTGACGAAGAAATATTTAAAGAAAAAAAATGGTTTTTAACCGTGGTGGACGAAGCACAAAATATTAAAAATCCTTCAACAAAGCAAAGTAGAGCCATAAAAGCCATTAAATCCAAACATAGAATTGCTTTAAGTGGTACACCCGTTGAAAATAGATTGTCAGAATACTGGAGCATATTCGACTTTATCAATAAAGGATACTTAACTACTTTAAAGAAATTTAGAAAAAATTATATTATCCCTATTGAAAAAGAAAGAAGTAATGACGTTTTAAATAATTTTAAACTAATTACCGAACCATTTATATTACGTAGAGTAAAAAATGACAAGAACGTTATTGAAGATTTACCTGACAAAATGACAAATGACATCTACTGTAATTTAAGTGCTAACCAAAGTTCATTATATCAGGAAGTACTGAACTCTGCTATAGATGAAGTTGAAATGAATGATGGTATGAAACGAAAAGGTTTAGTATTAAAACTAATCAATTCACTAAAACAAATTTGTAATCATCCATCCCACTTTACTAAGGCCAATAAAGCAAAAATAAATGATTCTGGAAAAATGGAAGTTTTAATAAATATGTTGGAAAACATTTTAGAATATGATGAGAAAGTTTTAATTTTCACCCAATACGTAAAGATGGGAGAAATTATGAAAGAACTTATTGAAGAACGATTCAATACAGAAGTACTGTTCTTACATGGTTCCCTTTCCCGTATGCAACGTGACAAATTGATAGATAAATTCCAAAACAATTCACAAAATAAAATATTTATCCTGTCACTTAAAGCTGGAGGTACAGGTTTAAATCTTACAGCAGCCACCAATGTCATACATTATGATCTATGGTGGAATCCGGCTGTTGAAAATCAAGCAACAGACCGAGCATATCGTATTGGTCAAGATGAAAATGTGATGGTTTATAGATTTATAACAAAAGGTACATTTGAAGAACAAATAAACAATATGCTTCATGAGAAAGAAGAACTTGCCAATATTACAATAGGTACTGGTGAAAAATTCATTACTGAAATGAATACTTCGGAACTCCGAGAATTGTTAAGCTTACGAATGAAATAACTCTTTTTTATTTTTTTTTAGTTAAATATTAATATTATGATTTAAATAACAATACTTAACTAAGTTAATAATAAACTTGTTTAAGTATTAAGTTTATTAAAATTGAGGAAATATTATGAAAATGTGTGAAATGTTTGCAGATACTCCTGAAAACCTAAACACTTCTTTTTTAATGGCAAGCATCCTTAGGATGCAAAAACAATACATCAAAAAAACAATGATCCAACTCAATATTACAAAAGGAGAATTTCCATTTTTAATGTTACTATATGTAAAAGGAAATAAATCCCAAAAAGAAATAGCAGACACATTTATTTTCAGTGAAGCAAATGTAGCAAAAATTACAAGAAATTTAGAGGACAAAAATCTTATAAAAAAAGAAGTTGATGACAACAATAGGCGAAAAAAGATAGTTGCTCTTACCAGTGAAGGTAAAAAAACATGCAAAAAAATCATAGAAACTGAAAAGGAATGGGAAAATCAAGTTACTAAAAATATTTCTAATGAAAAAAAGGATATCCTTAAAGAAATTCTTAATGAAATCCTTAAAGAATCATTTGAAGTATGTAACTAACATTTAACAACGGAGAAAAAATATGAAGAATATATTAAAAATAATGGAAAATAAAATTCCTATGTTAATATTAATGATGCTTTTCTTAATCATTGAAGTATACTGTGATTTAACACTTCCCTCATATACTGCTGATATTGTTAATATTGGAATTCAAAATACTGACTTTAATATAATTACATCAATAGGATTAAATATGATGATTATGGTTACAATCTCTGTATTTGCTACCATAATCGTTTCATATATTTCTAGTAAAGTATCCAGTTCATATGCAAGAGATTTAAGAGAAGAAATATTTGAAAAAATCTTAAGCTTTTCAAATCATGAATTAAATCAATTTTCTAAAGCTTCATTAATTACTCGGTCAACAAATGATGTTAACCAAATTCAACATGTATTGGGAATTATGTTCAGAACTCTTCTATTTGCTCCCATTTTAGCCATAGGTAGTATAATCAGAGTATTTGAACTTGGTTCCAACCTCTCATGGATAATATTTATAGCTTTTATAGCCGTAGCTATTTTATTAATTAGTGTAATAAGTACTGTACTACCCTACTTCAAAAAAACACAGGAGATAGTTGATCAAATTAACAGAGTTTCAAGAGAAATATTGTTGGGTATTCCAGTTATTAAGGCTTTTGTTAGACAAGAATATGAAAAAAATCGCTTTGATTATTATAACCGTGAGTATGTTCGTGTAAATCTTAAAGTTTTTAGAACAATGTTTATATTAATTCCATCAATGCATCTAATTATGAACTTAATGATAGTATTGATATTATACTTTGGAAGCTTTGATGCTTTAAACGGAACACTACTTACTGGAGATATAATAGCATTTATCCAATATTCCACACAAATGGTTGCTTCATTTATCATGATAGGTGGATTTGTAATAATGCTTCCTCGTTTACTTGTTTCTGTTAATCGTATAGAAGAAGTACTTAGCACAGACATAAGCATTATCGATGGAACAGTAACGGATAATTCGTCAAATGATATAATTGAATTCAAAAATGTTTCATTTACATATCCTGGAGCAGAAAGAAAAACTTTGAATGACATTAATTTCAGTTTAGAACCTGGTAAAACCACTGCAATTATAGGTGGAACCGGTAGTGGAAAATCAACAATATTGAATCTTATTCCACGTTTACAAGATGTGACCTCTGGTGAGATCCTATTAAATAACATAAATATTAAAGAATTTAACTTAAAAAACTTGAGAAACAAAATTTCATTGGCTCCTCAACAAGCAGTAGTTTTCTCAGGTACTGTTAAAACAAACTTAAATAAAGGAAAAGAGAATGCAACAGATGAAGAAATGTATGAAGCAATTAAAAATGCACAAGCTGATGATTTTATAAAAAATCTTGACATAGAAGTATCTCAGGGTGGTTCAAACTTATCAGGTGGTCAAAAACAAAGATTATCCATTGCACGAGCTATTGTAGGTGAACATAGTTTTTACCTTTTTGATGATTGTTTCTCAGCACTGGATGTTGCAACTGAAAAGAAAATTCGTGAAAGACTCAAAGAGATAACCAAAGATAGTTCAGTATTACTGGTCTCACAAAGAATAAGCAGTATTAAATTCGCAGATGAAATAATAGTATTAGATGATGGAAAAATTATTGACAAAGGTACTCATAATGAATTAAAAGAAAGATGTTCATTATATAAAGAAATATTATCATCACAGTTAGAGAATATAGGTGGTTCATTATGAGACGAGATAAAAGAGAAGTTTCAAAGCCAAACAATACAAAAAAATCAATTAAACAAGTATTTTCATTATTAAAAGATTACAAATTAAAACTTTCCTTGACGTTCATTTGTGCCGTTATCAGTACCTTATTTACTGTTATAAGCCCTATATTAATAGGACAAGCCACTACATTAATATATGATGGAATTATACAAATAATGAACCATACCGGTACTATCAACTTTGAAAGATTATATATGTTGTTGATAATTGCAACAATCTTGTATGTCATTAGTGCAATCTTTACATATTTACAAAGTTGGTTTTTAACACAAATATCTACAGATATTAGTTATAACCTAAGAAAACAGCTTATTGACAAAGTTAATATGTTGTCTATGAATGAATTTGATAAAAATAAAAGAGGAGATATACTTTCACGTATTACAAATGATGTTGATTCACTACAAACAGGTATTACTTCAACATTCCTACAATTTATGACAGCAATTATCACACTTGTGGGAGTATTCGTAATGATGTTGACAATTAACTTGTGGATGACATTAGTGACTATTATCCTAGTACCAGTTTCATTTATTGTAATAAGTGTTGTAGTTAAACGTTCCCAAAAATACTACCAATATCAGCTAAAATACAAAGGTAGTGTGAACACCCAAATTGAAGAAACATTCGGTGGACAAGATATAATTAGAGCATTCAACCAAGAAGAAGAATCTTTTAATCAATTTAAAGAAGATAATGATAATTGGTATGTACATGAATGGAAATCACAATTCTATTCGAGCTTAATGGGACCAATTATGAATTTTATATCTAACTTATCTTATGTTGCAATAGCAGTTCTTGGAGCAATATTCGTACTTGAAAAAGCAATAACTGTGGGAGACATATTAGCATTCTTCCAGTATATACAAAACTTCACACAACCAATTCAACAGATTACTAGAGTTATGAATATAGTTCAAACAGCATTAGCAGCAACAGAAAGAATATTTGAATTTTTAGAAATTGAAGATGAAGAAAATCTATCTATTAAAGGAATAACAGACATAAATGATAAAATTACCTTTGAACACGTCCGGTTTGGATATGATGAAAATGATATATTAAAAGATTTATCATTTACTGCCAATAAAGGTGAAAAAATAGCAATAGTGGGACATACTGGAGCAGGAAAATCAACAATTATTAAATTACTCCTAAGATTCTACGACTTAAAAAGTGGAGATATAAAAATTGATGGAATAAATATTAATGAATATGATAAAAATAGTCTGAGATCAATGGTGGGTATGGTTTTACAAGACACTTGGCTTTTTAGTGATACAATTATGGAAAATATCCGATATGGAAATTTGAAAGCTACTGATGACGAAGTTATTGAAGCATCAAAAATAGCTTATTCTGATCATTTCATAAAACAACTGCCTGATGGATACAACACAGTTCTTAATGAAGATACAGACAATATATCGTTAGGACAAAAACAATTATTAACAATAGCAAGAACCATATTAGCCAACAAGAAAATATTAATATTGGATGAGGCAACATCCAGTGTTGATACAAGAACAGAAAAATTGATACAAGAAGCTATGGATAAACTTACAGAAAATAAAACAAGTTTCATAATAGCACATAGATTATCCACCATCAAAAATGCGGATAAAATTCTCGTATTAGATGATGGAAAAATTATCGAAGAAGGAAAACATAGAGAGCTAATTAAAATCAACAACGGTTATTACAAGTCATTATATGAACAATTTAAAGTTGAAGGAGGAGTAGACTAATTTTTCTTCTTTTTAAATTTTTATAAAAAAATAAAAATTAATCAGTTTAATCAATTCAATTTTTAAAAAACCACAATACCTATAATCATATTTCCATTAAACTTAATTACTTTTCTAATTTATACAATGTTTAAAAATAAACCATGCAAATTATTATTTTATAACTTTTTACTAATTTATAAAGTTTTTTTAAATTATTTTTTATTCTATTTAAATATTAAATTATACATTACCATATTGTATATATATTAACTAAACCAAATATATTATTAGAGATAATGTTTTGTTTTCTTTTAAAAAAGGAAAACTATTTTGAAAATTAGAGATTTAAATTTACACAAAAATCTTATTTAAACTTACAAATTATGAAAAATTTTTATAATAATCAATTCTTAAAATAATCTTCATAAAGAAGTATCGGAAGTATACTTCCTACTAAAAAATAGTGAGGTAAAAAAAATGTGTGGAATAGCAGGAATAATATATAAAGATAAAAAAACACATAATGTTGGAAAATCATTAACTTCGATGTTAGAATCTTTACAACATAGAGGACCTGATTCGGCCGGATTTGCAATATATGGTGGATTAAATCTTCCAGAAAATAACTACCAGTTAAATATTGAAATAAAAAATAAATCTGAAGTATTAGAACAAGTAAAAACAACACTTTCAGAAATAAGTCCCATTTTCCAGGAAGAATTAATCAAATCCGTTGAAAATTATAATGTATACCGGTGCGAAATAAGTCTAAATAATTACTCAATGTTAAAACCATTAATCAGAAACTTAGATGAATTTGAAGATGTACAAGTACTGAACGGTTCCCATTCATTTGAAATGATAAAAGACATAGGTAAAGTAAAAGACATTGCAAAAAGATATAACGTTACAAAAAGGACAGGAACTCATGGAATAGGTCATACAAGATTTGCAACAGAAAGTGGTATTGATAGATTCCATGCACACCCTTATCAAAGTTATATTAGACCAGACATCACAGTAGTACATAACGGACAAATTACAAACTACTGGAAAATACGAGACCCACTTGAAAGAAAAGGACATATCTTCGAAACATTAAATGACACCGAATGTATTGTTCATTATATAGCAGATAAATTAAACCAAGGATACAAACTTGAAGAAGCATTAGAAGAATCTGTAAAGGATTTGGATGGTCCATTTTCCATATTGGTGGGAACACCTAATGGAATTGGAATTGCAAAAGATAAACTTGGATTAAGACCTGGAGTAATGGCAGAAAATGATGATATATTTGCAATAGCCTCTGAAGAAATGTCACTACAAGACGTATTGGATACAGATCATGTAGAACAAATTGCTCCCGGAGAAACTAGATCATACACATTATAAAGAAGGGAATATTATGAGAAAGTATGTTATAGATGCTAGAAATATGGATGAAAAAGAATTAAATCGTTCAATAAAAGAACATGCAATTAATTATGATAAATTAATTATTAAAAATCCACAATCAAGACATAATATTGCTGCAGGTCTAACTGAAGAAGTTGAAATAGAAATTGATGGTTCTGCAGGATATTTTGTAGGAACCATGATTGATGGTCCAAAGATTCATGTGAAAAAAAATGCAGGATGGTTTGCTGGAGATAATATGACACGTGGAGAATTAATTATTGAAGGTGGAACCGGTGATGGAGCAGGCCAAGGTATTTATGGTGGAACAGTTGTAGTAAAAGGTGATACAGGTTCCCGTACTGGAGAGATTATGAAAGGTGGAACTGTTATTATTGGAGGAAATAGTGGTTTCATGACAGGTTTACTCATGATGGGTGGTCGTTTGATAATACTCGGAAATGTGACGGATGATGCCGGTGAATCTATCATGAGAGGAACTATATATGTACTTGGAGAAGTAAAAAGTCTGGGTAAACATGCGCGAATACAACAAACCACTTTAGAAGATCAAAAAGAACTAAAAGAAATTCTAACAAAATATGGATTTAAAATAACGGATGTTGATTATACAAACTTCAAAAAAATTACAAACAAATCCAATCAAGAGTTAATGTGGTGAAAAAATGACAAAACATAAAATAGCTATAGTGGGAACTCCTTGTGAAATAATGGCCGCATCAAAAATTCAGCATTATACTGAAACACCCATATATTTCAAAATAGGTTTATTCTGTATGGAAAACTTTTCATATTCCTATTTTACAAAACTATTAAAAAGTATTGATTTAACAATGGATGAAATTGAAAAATTCA
Organism: Methanosphaera stadtmanae; assembly: GCA_015062805.1. Lineage (GTDB taxonomy): Archaea > Methanobacteriota > Methanobacteria > Methanobacteriales > Methanobacteriaceae > Methanosphaera > Methanosphaera stadtmanae_C. The sequence goes on along the minus strand of SUTQ01000010.1, from coordinate 48,992 downwards.
GAATAGAAAAGGGATATGCATTTTTCAACTTAAAAAATGGTGAACAAATAAAAATATCTTTATCTAAAGCAAAAACGGTTGTTAGAAAAAACTGTAATATTTGTGTAGAATTAACTTCAGAAACATCAGATGTTTCCGTGGGATCTATAGGTTCAGAAAATGGATGGTCAACATTAATAATTAGAACAGAAAAAGGAGAAAAAATAATTGAAGATGCTATAAAACAGAAATATCTTAAAGCAAAAGAACTAACTCCTTCCCAATTAAAACTTTTAGAAAGAATAGCATCAAATAAAGCCAAAGAAAACTATGAAAATATAAATGAAAGAGAATCAAAAGCTCGTCCAGTGTTATATCAAAGAGAAAAGACAGATGAAAACATCATGGAAGAAATAAATGAATCAAACTTTGATGATTTAAGAGCAAATGTAATCAATGTAGGATCATGTGTACTGTGTGGAGCTTGTGAATACGTATGCCCTGAGGAGTATATTCTCATTAAAAATACAAAACCGCGTAAAAAACGAAAAAAATGTCCTGATGATTGTCACATGTGTTTTGCAGTTTGTCCAAGAACATTTGTACCTATTGAATTAAGAAATGATTTAACTAAAAAAATTGGTGAATATAGAAAAATTTTAACTGTTAAATCATTAAAACACAATAAAGGACAGGACGGGGTGGTTGTAACTACCATCTTAGACTATTTAATTTCAAATAATATAATAACAGAATCATTGATTGTAGACAAAAAAGAAGATTTAGCCTGGAAACCTGTAGCAAAACTTACAAAAGATGTAGATGAAATAGTTAAAGCTTCAGGAACAAAATATTCTGTATGTCCAGTATTTAAACCTTTAAAACAATTGAAAAAAGGAGGTGATTTAAATGCCATTTGATGTTAATAGAAGATCCGAAATATGTAAAAGAAACAATGATAGACCAGGATGCTGCTGGTATCTATGTGACAATCCTAAACAATCATTATGTAAAAATTGTTACAGCTGTTACAGTAACTGTCCTCATGGTGTATACGAAATTATTAATGATGAACCACAACCTGTCCATCAAGAAAATTGTGTAGGATGTAAAATTTGTGAAGAAATGTGTCCAAACAATGCTATATATGTAACACCCTTACCTGATGAACATAGAGGAATTTGGTCAAATTATACTATGCTAGAAATTAAACGTAAATCAAGAGAAGGATCTTACAAAGTAAGAGGTTGTGGAGCAATACGACATGTACCATCCTTTGATGATTTGACAATATTACCTGCACAAGTTTCTAGACCTCCAATAGACAAATACCGAGAACCATGTAATTCTGAAGTAGTTTTGGGTGATAGATTTGCAGAAAATCCTATACGAATATCAACACCAATAATGATTGGAGCAATGTCCTTTGGAGCTATCAGTAAAGAAGCAAAAATAGCACTGGCAAGAGGTTCTACACTAGCTGGAACTATAACAAATACCGGTGAAGGTGGAATGTTACCTGAAGAGAGACACTTTGCAGACAAATTAATTGCCCAATATGCATCAGGCAGGTTTGGAGTATCAGCCAATTACTTAAACAATGCAGATGCTATTGAAATTAAAATTGGTCAAGGTTCCAAAGCAGGAATGGGTGGACACTTACTTGCTGAAAAGGTAACTGCAGAAGTAGCAAAAATTAGAAATATTCCTCAAGGAACCAATGCTTTAAGTCCTGCAAGACATATGGACATAGTAGGTCCTGAAGACTTAGGTATGAAAATTAATCAATTACGTGATATAACTGATTGGAAAATACCTATTATGGTAAAATTTACATCAGGTAGAGTTAAAGAAGATGTTAAAATTGCAGCAAAAGCAGGGGCAGATATAATTGTTGTTGATGGTATGCAAGGAGGTACTGGTGCAGGTCCTGAAGTAGTAACTGAACATTCAGGAATTCCCACAATACAAGCAATATTAGAAGCAGATAATGCTCTAAGAGACATAAATCTAAGAGAAGAAGTAAGTCTTGTTGCTGCAGGAGGTATACGTTCCGGAGCTGATGTAGCTAAAGCAATAGCATTGGGTGCTGATGCAGCATACATTGGAACTGCAGCTTTAATCTCTTTAGGTTGTAAAGTATGTCAAGGTTGTAGTAAAGGAACTTGCCCAAAAGGAATAGCAACTCAGGATAGATTATTTAGACGCAGATTAGATCCTGTTAGAGGAGGAGAACAGGTTGCCAACTACATTAAAGTAATGACTGAAGAAGCTAAAATGTTAACTCAACAAGCTGGAAATACAGATATAGAAAAATTAGAGAAAGAAGACCTTGTTGCATTGACAATGGAAGCATCCCACATTACGGGAGTACCATTAGTAAGATAAGTATACTATAAGCAAATTTCTATAATTACCAATTAGAATAAACACTTTAACCATATTTAGAGAAGATATATATACTTCTCTAATAAACTTTTTTTGAAAACTGACTTTATATAAATCCTTCAAAACTTTAAAAAGTTTATACTTATTTTATTAACAGTTATAAAATACAATACAAAGTTTTAATTATATAATAAAAAGTAGTATTTGTTCAAAGATGAAATAATTTAAAAATAATCTAAGTGAAAACTATTTCATTTTAAAAAAAAAGGGGGTCAGAGAGATAATGTTTAAGGGGTGATTAGAGGAGAATTTAAATTTTAATAATTTAAATTGATATTTAATCACATTTTTCATCACCCCTTTTTTTATATATTTTTTAAATCATTTACAACAATGAAAAAAAAATCACACATTCTATATATTTAAGTATCTTTCACGTTCATAGTCAAATACTTGTATTCTATAATCATCCCATTCTTGACTTTTAATACTATAGAATTGATTGTATACAAAATCACCTAATGCATTTTTTACAATTTCATCATTTTCTAATTCATGATAAGCTTCCCATAAACTGGTTGGTAAAGTTTGAATACCTTTTTCAGCCAATTCTTCAGGAGTATGTTCAAATGCATTGAATTCTGTTGGTTCTCCAGGATCTATTTGATTATCCATACCATCCAAACCAGCTTCTAATAACACTGCAAATGCTAAGTAAGGGTTACATGAAGGGTCAGCAGACCTACATTCAATTCTTGTTCCAATACCTCTGGAAGCTGGAATCCTTAACAAAGTAGACCTATTTTTTAGTCCATATGCAATATAACATGGTGCTTCATATCCTGGAACTAAACGTTTATATGAATTTACAGTAGGAGATAAAATTGCCGATAATGCTGGAGCATGTTTTAATAATCCACCAATAAAGTACAATGCTTCTTGAGATAATTGGGTTTCAGTATCTGGATCGTAGAAAATATTTTTGCCATCTTTAAATAAACTTTGATTACAATGCATTCCACTACCATTTACTCCTAAAAATGGTTTAGGCATGAAAGTCACATTATATCCCAAATTATGAACTAATGCTTTAATTGCCTGTTTGAAAGTAATTACTGCATCAGCCGTTTTTAATGCATCTGCAAATCTGAAATCAATTTCGTGTTGTCCGGGAGCAACTTCGTGATGACTAACTTCTATGTTGAAATCTAATTTTTCAAGTCCCAATACAATTTCCCTTCTAATGTCAGTACCTTTGTCTAATGGTTCAACATCAAAGTAATCTGCTTCATCTGCAGGTTTATAGGTACCATTTTCATCTTGTTCAATAATGAAAAATTCAGGTTCTGGACCCATATTAAATTGATATCCTCTTTCTTCAGCTTTTTTCAATGATTTTTTTAACACACCTCTTGGATCTCCTGCAAAATGAGTTCCATCAGTATTGTAAACATCACATATAAACCTACAAGTTCCTTTATCTTCTGGTCTCCAAGGTAATGAAGAAAATGTATTAATATCTGGTTTTAATGCTAAATCACTATTGTTTATTTCAGTAAACCCAGGAACAGAAGAACCATCAAACAATAATCCATCATTAATAATATCTTCTACGTCATCAGGTTTATTTAATGATACTGCCATACTTTTTGGAGTACCATGAATATCTGAAAACTGTAATCTTAAAAATTTATAACCGAATTGATCTATTTGTTTTATAATTTCATCTATTTTATCATCTTCTATGGACATAAAAATTCACCTTTATTTGTTATTATGAAGAATTCTAATATTCCGTATAATTTTAAAAAAAATAAAAATCATGACGGAAATATGCTTCCTACTTCCTTATATGAAAATTATCCTATATAAATGTTTTGAAAAAAATTGAAAGAATTAAATAATATTTTTATTATAATATAACTTATTTTTTTATACAATCAATAATATTCAGTTATTTAATAATTTTATTAACCACAATACAATTAGCAACCCAATCATAAAGTTATATTAATTTTTAAAGAAAATATTCCCATTTTAAATATCAATTTTTAATTTTTAATTTTTTTTTTGAATTATATCACAAGTCTTCATCAACAATAGTGTAAAAAAAATAGATTAATGATTACAAATATAAATTCTATTTAGAAGAAAATTAATAAATCAAAATATTTGGAAAAATATAGAATCTTATACAACTGTGATTAGATTAAATTATCAAAATTAAAATTTTAGGAATGGTGAAATAATGTCATTAATTGAAACAATATTAAAAAGAAGAAGTGTAAGAACATATACTGATGATGAAATACCTGAAGAAAAATTAGAAAAAATAGTTCAAGCAGGGTTACTTGCACCAACAAGCAGAAATAGAAAACCCTGTGAATTCTATGTTGTTAAAGATAAAGAAATTTTGGAAAAACTAGCTAAATCAAAATCAGCTGGTTCTTCCATGCTTGAAAATGCAAATACTGCGATAGTCGTTTTTGCTGACTCAGAAAAAGCAGATACATGGATTGAAGATTCATCAATAGCTTTAGCATATATGGATTTGATGGCAAATGAATTAGACATTGGAAGTTGCTGGTGTCAATCACATTTAAGATATTCTGCAGAAAATGAAAAATCGGAAGATGTAATTAGAAAGATATTTTCTATGGATGAAAAATATCGTGTAGTAGGAATATTATCCCTAGGAATTGCAGAGAATAAACCTGAATCTCATAACTTATCAGAAATTGATGAAAGAAAGGTAAGTTACTTCTAGAGTTACAAAAGTATATACGCTTAAAAGATTATATATTATTAGAACATATGGTGATAAAATGAGTTTAAATACATCAGAAATATTTAATATTGATACTTTAATCGATTATCAGGAAAAATCAGTTGTCAGTACAGAAATAATTAAAAAAGAAACTGGCACTATAACAATGTTTGCTTTTGATGAAGGTGAAGGCCTTTCTGAACATAGTGCTCCTTTCGATGCAATGGTACAAGTAATAGATGGAACACTTAAATTAACAATAGATAGAAAAGAGTATACCTTGAATAAAGGTGACATGATAATAATGCCTGCTAATATTCCACATGCACTTCATGCAGAAACAAAATTTAAAATGATACTAACAATGATAAAATCTTAAATGTATTTATCATTTAAAATAATCTCCATTATTAACATTTTTTGCTAATAATTTTAAAAAATAGTTAAAAAAATAAAAAAAGAATTTATTCGTGTTCTTTTGGTGTGTAAGATGTATCCCATTTTACAAAATACCAATCACCATCAATTTTTTTAAGAGTAAATTTAGAATCTAAATTCCAAATACTTTGAACACCCAATAAACAGGTACGAAGATCTACTACTGTAATTATTGATGCTTTTTCATCACTGACTTTGATGGATGGTACTTCAATTTTTGATTCCCTGTAATGTAATACATCATCTTGGATATCTGTTAAAAATTCCTCTTTAGATTCTTTTCTTCCTGAACCTCTAATTAGTACAAATGAATCATCAAAAAGTTTGTCTAATTTCTCTATATTTTTAAACATTAATGCTTCTTGTAATTGAATTAATTTATCTATTACCTCTCGTTCTCCATTTTCATAATCATTTTCAAAAAGTAGTTTTACTCTTTTAGTCATATTATCCCCTCTTATTAATATTATTTTTTAAAAATAGGAAAAAAAGAATTGAATTAAAAAAGAGATAAGTTTAATAATAAAATAAAAATAGTTAAAAGTTTTTTATTTAATTATACTTGTAAAAACCCTCTCCTGCATTTATTCCTGTTTTTCCTTGATCAATTTTTTCTTTTAATTTTGCTGCTATCTTTCCTTGTGTAGAATTCGGATCTTTGGCTTCCGGATTCATAATTACTATATTATATGCTGTTGTTAAACCTACAACATCTAAAATTTTAAATGGTCCGTTTGGTGCTCCTGTTGCTAATTCCCATGTTAAGTCAATTGTTTCAGGATCCGCCACATCATTTGCATACAATGCTTCAGCCGCACTTAAAAATGGAACCAACATAGAATTTAATATGTATCCTGGTTGCTCCTTCTTAAGTTGTAATGGAACCATGTTAATCTCTTCAGCAAACTTGACTACTTCATCATAGTATTTTTGCTCTGTTTGTTCATGTCCCATTACCTCTGCAGTATTATTTCTCCAAATTTCGTTTGCAAAATGTAATGCAAGGTATTTATTTGGCCTTCCAGTATATTTAGCAAAAGTACTTGGAAGCAAAGTAGATGAATTAGTTACCAATATTGTTTTTTCAGGCATGTACTTAGCTAATTCTTCATAAAATGGAATCTTCTGATTTGGATCTTCTGCAATTGCCTCTATAATTAAATCAGAATCCTTTGCTGCTTTTTCATAACTAGTTGTCATAGTTATACTTTCATATGCCATTTCAACTTGCTTCTTCAAATCATCTATTTCTTCATCAGATAAATCTGTTTTATCTGTGAATCCTCTACAGTAAGCTTGTGGATTTGTCTTCATAGATTCCATGGTAGATAAATAAATATCCTTTATTCTGTCAATTTTTGTTTGAGCTCTTTCTATAGAACTTTCACTTCTTAACCAAATTGTTACGTTAAAACCACAGAAAGCCGTTTGAAAAGCAATTTGACTTCCCAATACGCCTCCTCCCGCAACAACTACATTATTTATTGCCATAAAATCTCTCCTTATAACAAAATATTTATATTTATATATATCATCATCATACTATAAATAATTTATCATAAATTATCATTGCGAATATTTTCAATAAATAGATAAAAAGTTAAAAATATTAAAAAAAAATTAAGAAAATATAAAAAAAATAAAAAAATATTGCCTTGATTAAATGGTTCTAAAATAAATTAAAAAAAAATTATCTTAAATTCCTAGCCATTTTTGATAAATCTTGAGGATAATCATTAATACTTAATGATTTGTTTATATGCTTTAATCGACAATCCAATAATTTTCTACCATTTTCAGAAACCGCATAAATTGGAACGGCAGTACCATAATAATATGGCTTTTTAATTTGAGCATATTCAATTATATTCTTTGAAGCACATGCTGTTACTATATCTGCATATTCAAATAATTCTTTTGTTTCATTGATAGTGGCATCAGTAGTATGTGCTACAAAAATATAAAGATTTACATCTTCAGGAATATCTGATTTTCTAAGTTCCTTAACCATTGGACTTGGTAAAATTGTTACTGCAATATTTTTAAAACCTTTTTCAATAGCTAGTTTCAAACCTTTGACTGGATTCAGTTCTGCGGTTTCCGGATTTAAAACATTTTCTTTACCAACATTCTCAATTATTTCAGGAATCGGTGTTGTACTTACCAAACCTGAAACTCTACCACCAACCCCTTGAACTAAATCTGCATCAGTCATTATTAAGGTTCCACAACCTTCACAGGCACCTACAACAGAATCAATAGTACCCATTTCCAGATTACTACGCAATATTTCAGAAATACCTACCGAAAGCATATCATCCATTTTAAGAACCCTATCTTTTGTACACATACCAAAATCTTCTATTCTGTACTCGATATTTTTTCTAACTTCTTCTTTTGTAATCTTTTTAATGTTATGATATTTTCCAAAGATGGGACAATAATCAATTTCAGGTTCTCCGATTGATGTAATTTTTCCATTTTCTATAGTTACTCTAGTCTTTCCTAATGCTTCGATAACATGTTTATCTTTAACCATCAAATCACCTTAATCAACTAATATATTTATAACAATAGTTATTAATATCTTTTCGTTAATACTTTTCATAAAAGTTTTAAAATATTAAAATAATAAAAAAAATATTATATTATATAAATTAGGAAATAATAAAATGAATACAAAAAATTTAACATTAAAAAGTCTAAACTTTGTAAATGAATTAACTTTTATTAAAAGCTATTACAAGAATTTATTAGCTTATTGTATAGAATATAAACTTCATTATGATGGAAATGTTGCTGTTGAAATAATAAAGTTCACAGAAAAACTTGATGAATTACTCGTAGATCCTGATAAAATATTAAAAATAGATGATATAAAATACTTAATTAAAATTGCTGAGGGGAGAACTTTTTTAAAATTAAATGAATTATCCTCCGAATATAATAGACAAAACACACATGATATTCTAAAAATACCTCGGTATAAAATGTATCATGTTTTAGAACGCCATGGATATTAAAAAAATAAAAGTGAAAAAATCGAAAATACAATAATTTATTATTGATTAATTTTATAACTATTAATAGAATTGTAAGAGGTTTTTTATAATGAGTGGAAATTTATCATTTACACAGGAATTAAGACAAAATGGTTTAATTATTACTGAAACAGAAACAAATGAGCAAAATAATCCAATTGAACAAAATAACAATACAATTAACGATTCAGATGAATCTTTTGATGAAACGTTAATGTATATTGGAAAAAAACCTTCAATGAACTATGTTCTAGCAATTAATTCTAGAATGATGGAAGGTTTAGATGAAATAACAATTAAAGCTAGGGGAAAAACTATCAGCAAAGCTGTGGATGTAGCTGAAATTGTTACAAATAGATTCGTAACTGATGCAAATGATAATCAAGTGAAAATTTCTACAGAAGAAATAATGAGAGAAGATGGTAATAAAACAAATGTATCAACCATTGAAATTGTTATTACAAGAAATTAAATTGGGATAATTTCTAAATCATAGGGAACATACAAATTTCCCTTAAAAATCTTTTCACCTTCAGATATGTATAATTCTTTTCTATTTTCAATATTTTTATCTACAGTATGGTATAAAACCAAGTTTTTTACCTTGAATTTTTCAGCAATAATGCATGCATCCACAACCGTTGAATGATTTTTTTCATATGGTTTAAACAATGCTTCTTCGGATTTTAAACAAAATGCTTCATGAATTAACCATTCAACATTTTCTAAATATTGTTTATTCAAAATATTAAATGGTTCATCACCACAACAAGTTAACTTAGAATTATTTTCATATTCGATTTGAAAACCATATTGTTTTGCTTTTTTTGAGTAAATATCAAAGAAAATTACCTTTTTTTCTAGAATTTGATATGTTTCATTGTTTTTTACTTCTATTAAAAATAATCGTTCATCCAATAGATCATTATCACGTTTTTCTAAAAATTTCTTCATGAAATCTTTAATTAAAAAGATTACTTCTTCGTGAGAATAAACATAAAGATTGCCATCATATTCATCCCTATTAATATGTTGACATACCATTCTAACTATCCATAAAACACCGATTAAATGATCCATATGTTTATGTGTTACTATAATATTATGAATTGATTTCCAATCCAAACCAACTTTCTTTAGTTGATTAAAAATATTACTACCTCCACCACCATCAACCAGAATATGTTTATTTTTATCACTTAACAAGAAACAACTATTGTAACATTCGGTAGCTGATGCATTTCCAGTTCCTAACATAATTAATTTCATTTTATTCCCCATAATCTTTATATGATAAAAGTATAATACTATGATTTTAAAAATATTTATTTATATTTTTAAAGTTAAATATAATATTTTCTAAAGAAAAAAGGATGTTAAAATGAATAACGAAAATAAAATAAATCAACAATCTACTGAAGATAATCGTCCAATTATCTTTTTTAATAACAATAATAATTCAGTTAAAGAAAAAAACGAAGATGAAACCATACAAGATTTAAAAAATAAAAATGAACATCCCAATATACTTTATTATCTTACAACATGTATTATAGCCGTGCTAATGTACTCTTTTTGTGCATGGGGTACTAATGTAGCTTTCACTGAGATAATGGATTTAGAATTACCCCTCGTAATCCTATTTACTATAATATTAACATCTTGTGTTATTCAAGGGTATTCAAAAATATCCTATTCACTATACTTAATAATCTCTTGTATTATGTTCTTTATAACACCTAGTTATACATTCTTCTTTGCAACTGCACTCACAAGTAATATTGTTATAAATTATATCAAACGTATATTTTATAATGAAAATGATTATGGCCATGTGGATACGGGAAAATCAAAAAATAAAATTATAAAATATTTTTCAAGGATGAAATATTATGTACTTCTTTCATTGGTATTATTTATAATATTTTTAATATTAGGTTACTTCTATGCTAGTATATTCCAACCAATTGTATTACCTTCAGTTCAAGGATTAAATGAGGGAGTTCAACAAGGAACAGTGCAGCTAGAGACAATTTCATTATTCATAAATAATTTTTCAGTAGCTATGAACATGATACTTGGAGGATTATACTTCAGTACAACGACTTTATATTTATTACTATTCAATGCTCTTGTAATAGGTTATGTTGGTTGTACAACAGATTTAGTATATTTCCTATCATTCACATTACCTCATGGAATAATAGAATTATTTGCCATAATTCTTGCGGGTGGGGCTGGTTTCAGAGTCACCCACGCAATTTTCATATTAATTAGTGGTATAACTATTAAAAAAGAAAATAGAAGTGACAAATTTGTTGAACATGTTGAAATATGTTGTAAAATGCTTATTGATGTTCTGGTAATGATAGTGATAATAGCAATTTTATTACTAGTTGCAGCATATATTGAAGCAAATTTAACAATACCTATTGGTAAAGGTTTATATGAAATGGTATATTTACCAAAACCAATATAATTTTTAAAACAGAACACATTATTAAATAAAAGGAACAAATAGTATGGAATTAATAGATATAGGCTTAAATTTGATGCATAAATCTTACAATAAAGATAGAACTAATGTAATGGAAGAAGCAAAAAAAGTAGGTGTATCCAAAGCTATAATTACTGGTAGTAGTATTACGTCAAGTAAAACAGCTGTAGAATTTGCCAGTACACATAATGATATAGTTTATGCTACTTGTGGTGTACATCCCCATGATGCAAAAACATGTGATAACAATACAATAGAAACCCTACGAACATTAGCTAAAGAAGATTGTGTAGTAGCGATAGGCGAATGTGGATTGGATTATAATAGAAACTTTTCACCACAACCTGTGCAGAGAAAATGGTTTGAAAAACAGATAGAATTAGCTGAAGAATTAGACATGCCCTTATTCCTACATGATAGGGAGTCTTATGATGATTTTAGAAAAATCATGAAAAAACATAAACAAATAGCTTCAAAATCTGTAGTTCATTGTTTTACTGGAACAAAATATGAAGCAGAAGATTATTTGGATTTAGGGTGTTATATTGGTGTAACCGGATGGATTTGTGATGAACGTAGAAATGATGATTTATTAAAAGCAATAAAAATCATCCCTCCGGAAAAACTAATGATAGAAACTGATGGCCCTTTTTTATTACCTAGAGATCTAAATCCTAAACCTAAAAAGAACAGAAATGATCCAAAATATTTACCTCATATTTTAAAAAGAATAGCTAAAGAAAAAAATATGGATTTTGAAGAATTAGGAAAAATAGTTACTGAAAATACTAAAAAATTCTTTAAAATTTAAAAAATATGAAAGATTATTCTTTTGTAAAACCATATAATGGTATTTCAAAAGTTTCTTTAACATCTTTCATAATTTCTGGAATATCAATATGCTGTGGACATTCTTTTACACACAAACCGCAGGATATACAATCTGAAGCAATTGTATTGTCCCCAATTTTTGAATAATTAACATATGCATTTCCCACAGCTGTAAATCCTTCTATATTTTCTATTTTTTGATTATTATACCATTCAAATAATTTTGGAATATTAATTTTCTTTGGACAAGAACTTAAACAATAGTTACATTTTGTACAATGAACTGTTATATTACTGTTAATAATACCAATTACTTTAGATATTATATCTTTTTCTTCATCAGTTATTTCTTCAAAATTATCCATTATCTGAATGTTTTGTTCCATTTGTTCTAAACTACTTACACCATTTAAAACCATGAAAACATCATCTAAACTTGAAACATACCTTAATGCCCAAGATATAGGTTCTTCCCCATTAAAATCTTTCATTATTTTTTCAGCTTCTTCTGGAACATTAACCAAAAATCCACCTTTAAGTGGCTCCATAACAATTACAGGCAACCCATATTTTTTTGCTACTTCATAACATTTTTTTGATTCTATTGCATCATTTTCCCAATCAAGATAATTAATTTGCAATTGTATAAATTCCATTTCAGGATGATTCTTTAAAATGTTTTCTATATATTCTGCATTTGCATGACTTGATAATCCTAAATGTTTAATTTTTCCTTCTTTTTTCTTTTTTAAAGCAAATTCAAAAGAATTGACTCCAATGAATCCTGCTTCAGAAAAACCACTCGCATTATGTAATAAATAATAGTCAAAATATTCTACTCCACAACGTTCTAGTTGTTCCGAAAAAATTGGTTCTAATTGTTCCTCTTTTGTAATTAAAAAAAGAGGTAATTTATCGGCTATTTGGAAAGAATCTCTAGGATATCTTTCAACTACTGCTTTACGTAATGCTACCTCACTTACACCGTCATGATAAGGATATGCAGTATCAAAGTATGTAAATCCAGCTTCCATGAATTTATCTGCCATTTTATTAACTTGTTCTTGATCAACACTTTTTAAATCATCCTTATCTAACAAAGGTAATCTCATCATTCCAAAACCCATCTTTTTCATTTTTAACCATTCCTTCAATAATTTATAAAAAAATTACTCCACATAATGTTTCTGTAAGTATTCTAATTCTAATTCTAAAAAACGAATATGCTTATTGTAATAAGCCTCTTCTTTATCTTTTGATTCATAGAGATTTTTCATTAATATTTCAATCTTTTTCTCACAATCCCTAATTGACTCGTCCCTTTCATTTTTAAGTTTTTCAATTTTTAAAGTTAAATCATCTATCTTTTGTTGAACATTAGATAGCTTTGAAAGTTCTAATTCTTCATCCATCGCTTTATCCAATAAATCCTGTAAATTTAAACCTTTAGCCTTAATTAAATCCATTTTTTCCTTATTAACTTTAACACAAGTACATTTATCAAATTCAGTCATGATTAATCACTTATATTATGTATATATATCCTATATTCATTTATTATATATACATAGAATAAAATAAATAGTTTTCATATAGTATAAACAAATTTATAAAAAACATTAAAAAAATATTAAAAAATATAAATAGTATAATAAATACTAATAATAATAGTCATTGTTTATTATGACTACTTTATTATTATAAAATGTATAGGAGTTTTAAAACAAAGAAATGAAAATTTATAAGAAAATAATATTCTTAATGTTCTTATTAAGTATTTTAGTACTTAGTAACAATATTTATGCAATTGATCCTGTTGAACAAAACAATGTTCCAGAAATAATAAATAACAATAATGAAATTCAAATTAATTCAAATGAGAATAATGAAGATAGTTACATACAATATGCGAATACAGATAACAGTCTAAAAAGTGCATTTTCTAATGTTACCCGTTCAGAAAAGAAGTATAATGAAATAAATCTTGAAACAAGAACATATAGTTTGAAAAATACATTAACAACTCAATCTAACAACCAATTCGAAAAAACTATTGTAATTAATGGAAATAATTCAATTATAGATGGAAACAACAGACTAAGATTTGCAGTGGTTGATAAAAACATCACACTACTATTAAATAACCTGACTATAAGAAATATGAATTTTGATATTGGTGGAGCTTTATCAAATACTGGAACATTAATAGTAAACAATTGTACTTTTGAAAATAACACGTCCACTTATGAAGATTTATTTGGTGGTGGTGCAATATTTAATGAAGGTTCAATGAATATTACAAACTCATCGTTTAAAAATAATTATGCTTTCAAATCAGGAAGCAGTATCTATACAACTGGAAATTTAAATAATGACACTTATATAAATATTGAAAATTGTATTTTCGAAAATAATGTTGCAAATAAAGAGTCTACTTTCCATACTTTCGGTTCAACTACTGTGAACATTATTAATTCAATATTTAAAAACAATACTTCATTAAGTGGATCAACAATTGTTAATCAAAATTCAAACTTATCGATTACCAATACCCTTATATTCAATGAAAAAACATCAAATATTTTGAATAATAATCAGAATTTAAAAATAAATAACCTAAGCATATACCAAAATGAAATTGAAAAAGTCATTATTTCAAATGATTATAACCTCTTTATAAATAATTCAAACATATACGATAATAATGCAACAAAAATAATTGAAAATAACCGTAACTCAGAAATATACAATACTACAATCAATAATAATCAGGTTATTGAATCATTAATATCTAATTTAGTAAAAAATAACTCAAAACCGAATCTTCAAATTAACAAATCCATAATTTCTAATAATTCTCTCAATTATTATGGAGTAGTCAATGATTTTGATTCAAATACTGTGATTAATAACACAATATTCCATAATAATACATCTATAAATAATTACGGGATTATTGAAGATTATTATGGAAAAACTTATATTTATAACTCAAATTTTATAAATAATACTTCTTTAAATTTATTTAAAGGAAGTCTGGATACGTTTATTATAGTTTCAAACAATAAATATTTCGGTAATAATTTAAACACTATCTTGAATATCAACTATTCTAACATTAACAATATAATAATGATTAATGGAACAATAGAAACTGATGAAATTTACAACACTAGTGTAAATCTTGGCTATTTTAACATATTTCAAGGAGATAATTTATTGAGTACTTACATATGTAATGGAACTGAATTTAGATTAGAATCATATTTTGACAATAATGATAATCTAACATTAACTTTTTTATATAATGGTGAAAATCATTTTAGAAATAATTACCAAGAATTAACTGTTTCAGATTATTATGGAGAATATGAAATAGGAATCAAAAATTTAACAGACAATTTTGTTTATGGTGACATGATATCTTATGATGTAATTTTACAAAATAGTGGATTATATCCTATAGAAAATATTCAATTACAACATTTAATACCTGACGAACTAACTTTAATTAACTCAACCCATTACATTAATGAAGAGAATATTTGCGATATACCTCACTTGAATGTAAATGAAACAATAAGTATTTCTATAAATTGTACACCAAACAAATTCCAAAGTTTGAATCTTTTATTTAATATCCTTGATATTAAAAAAGAAAATTATACTACATTTGAAAAGAATATAACTTTTATCTCCCCTTTCATTGAATTAAACGATGTGACTAGTTATATTGGTGATGTAGTAAATATTAGTGCAAATGTTCACAATTATAATAAAAAATCCATGGATAACATCACATTTAAATTTCAATATAAAGAAGTTGATGCGAATGTCACATTTAAAGACAATACTATTACTATTAAAGACTATAAAATTAGTGACAATTTACTTAACAAAGGTTATGTTCTTGAATTGATTTGTAATGATAGTCATCTGGATAATTCATTTTCAAATTCATCAAAATTGTATCTATCCAAATTAGATACTTACAGTAAAATAAATTACAACTATTCCGACAATTATATTAATATAACCGGAATTTTTTATGACGAAAGAAATTCTATAATAAATAATGGAACAGCAACATTGAAAATTAATGGCATTAGTATTAAAACATTTAAATTTGATAAGGGTATATTAAATATAACAAATTTCAGAATTGATAAGAAAAATCAATCAAATGAATCGGAAATCATGTTAATTTATTTGGGAAACAATAAATACAAAACCAATAGAAATTTTACCCAGATACATTTAACGAAAAAAGAAATAAAATTAAATATTTCATATGAACTAAAAAACAATGAAATAACCATTTACGCAAAAATTGAAGGAATAGAAAATGATACTTATGAAAAAGGATATGTTTCTCTGAAAAT
Organism: Methanosphaera stadtmanae; assembly: GCA_015062805.1. Lineage (GTDB taxonomy): Archaea > Methanobacteriota > Methanobacteria > Methanobacteriales > Methanobacteriaceae > Methanosphaera > Methanosphaera stadtmanae_C. The sequence continues at coordinate 32,669 of SUTQ01000010.1, read as the reverse complement.
CAATGGAAAAAGCTTATCACAAAAAATAAATATCACCGATGATAATCTTGTTGTAACATATGATACAAGTAATTTATATAATTTAAATAATGTAACAATATCTTATTATGGTTATGGGAATTTCCTTGAAAATTCTTTGACTATATCCTTAAAAAATAGTTTTTAATACTTTTTTAAGTATTTAAAAATTCCTTTTATTTTTTTTAAAAAAATATAAATAAATGCTTATTTATATTATTACTAACGGAGATGTTATAATGATTATTGTTAATGCAACATTAAAACCAAAAGAAGGCAAATTAGAAGAAATTGTAGAAAAAGCTCAGAATTTACTTAAAGAATCTCGTGAACACAAAGGAAACATCAGTTACAATTTATACAAAAATGTTGAAGATAACACATTAATGTTTGTAGAAAAATGGAAATGTCAAAAAGGTCTCGATAAACATATGGAAAAAGAAGTATTTATAGAATTTGGAGAATCCATTAAAGACCTTTTAGAAAGTGAATTAGACATCCAACTTTATAATGCGGATAAAATAATTAAACCTTCCCAATAAATTATTTTAACTTATATCCTCCAAAATAACTTCTCTTTTAATTTTTTTAATTAACTCTGCTATGACTTTGTTGTCGTTTGCAGGATCATCTATATAAACTTTAACAGTTACATCTACACCGGTTGTAGTAATATTTTTAATTTTTATTAAATATTTAGGATCTTTCAAAATTAATGCTGAACTATCTAAAACTTTTTCTAATTGCGAAATTTTCTCATCCAAATCATATTTATTCAATATTCTAACATCAAAAAATATTGCATAATATCCATTTCTAGTATGGTTTACAAATGGTTTTGTTGTGAAAAGAACATTAGGTACTACCGTATATGTTTTTTTATATAATAATTCGACTGATTTAAAACCTATTTTTTTAACTTGACCTTTATGACCATCAATTTCTATCATATCGCCGATTACAAATCTTTTTTCCAATATAATTATCAAACCAGATATTACATTGGATAAAGTATCTTTTGCAGCTAAAGTTACTGCCAAACTAACTAATCCCACACTAACAATTAATGAATGTAATTCAATACCTAATACTTCGAGAATTGATAAAAATATTATAATCACGACAATGTAACGGAGAAGTTTATTTAATGTAATTAAAGAACTTGATGTAATTGTATTTTTATCCATAAATCTATTAACAGCATGATTAATTATTTTTAATATTATTAATGGTATGATTATTGCTAAAATTAGGTTTACGACTAAACCTAAATTTGTCTGAATAACACTTAAATGAGGTTCTATCATAGTTAACACACAAATGATTTATTATTATAATTTAGAAAAAATCTTAATTACTAAAATATTTGTATTTGAAGATTTATAAATAATATTAACTGATTTTATGAAATTTTTACCAGGAGTTTAAATATGGTTTTAACAGAGTTATTAGCACCGGCAGGTTCTTATGAAATTTTAGTTGTAGCTGTAAATGCAGGAGCTGATGCTGTATATATAGCAGGTCAAAGATATGGTGCAAGGGCATTTGCCCAAAATTTTACATCAGAAGAGATTGAACAAGCAGTGAATTACGCTCATTTGAATGGGGCTTCAGTTCATGTAACAGTTAATACACTATTTAATAGTAACGAAATTCTTGAAGTTCTCAAATATGTTCAATATTTATATAGAACTGGCGTAGATGCAGTAATCGTTCAAGATATTGGTTTAATTTACCTTATAAATAAATTTATTCCTGAAATGGAGGTACATTCATCCACACAAATGACTTTACGTGATTACAATAGTGTTTTATGGGCTCATGATGAAGGAATAAAAAGAGTGATTCTTCCCCGTGAAATGAGTATAGATGAAATTAAGAAAATATCTACACGTTTAGAAGAAGAAAATATTAAAATGGATTTAGAAATATTTGGTCATGGTTCTCTTTGTTATTGTATTTCTGGAGATTGTTATATGTCATCATTTATTTCAGGAAGAAGCGCAAATAGGGGTGCTTGTGCACAGCCATGTAGATCCATGTATAAATTAAGATACCACAACCATAGCATTAGTCATGGTTGTTTAATTTCAACTCATGATTTAGCAACATATAAAAATGTTAAAGCAATCTCCGATGCTGGTATAATTTCATTAAAAATTGAAGGAAGGCTAAAATCAGAGGATTATGTAGCTACTGTTGTAAATGCATATAGAACTATGATAGACCATATGAATGATGAAAATAATGAGGAAATAATCAGACAGTTAGAGGAAGATCTTAATTTAATTTTCAATAGATATTATACCAACGGATATATTTTAAATGATGGTCCTGGAGAAGTAATGGGGAGAGAAAGTTCTTTCCATCAAGGATTATACCTGGGAAAAATAATATCAATAGATGGAGAAGATGTTGTTATAAAGTTTGAAAATAAAAATCATCCTACTTTAGAAAAAGGGGATGGGATCGGTTTTAAACATAATAATCATATTAGAGGAATATATTTAGATAAAATTGTTGAACAAACAAAAGATTTCATCCATATCCAAACAACACGAGATATTCGAGTAGGTTCCGAAGTTTATATCAGTTTTTCAAAAAGGTTACATGACAAACAAAAACAGTTCCAACAAGAAATTATAAAACCACATATCCCTTTATCTATGGATATTACCCCAAATAAAAAACGTAGCATGACGGTTAATGTTAGTTTCAAAATAAATGATGATATAATTAGTTTTGGATATAAATCTGAACGTAAATTTGATGAAGCCATCAATAAACCTCTCGATGAAGAAACTATTATTAATCAAATGAAGAAAAGTGGAAACACTCCATTTATTGTTGATAATGTAAAAGTCACTAATTTACCTGACAATGTGTTCATGCCAATTGGTAAGATAAATAATATCAGAAGAAAAGTATTAGACATAGCTTCTGAAAAACTCTTGGAGTATTATGTACCTAACCCTAATGAAGCAGGTAGTATTCGTAAAAACATTAAAAAATATGTAAAAGATTGTAAAAATACTAAACTCAATGTTGAAAAATCGGATTATGTTTCACTTAATGTATATGTAGATAACTTAGATTTATTAACTATTGCAAATAGAAACCCAATTGATAAAATTTATTTCGATGCCTCATATTTATACAATAACAAAGAAGATTATTTCAACAATATTGAAGAATTAATAAGAAAAGCTTACAATATCGCAATTGATAAAGAATTAGTTTGGGTACTCTCTGCCTTTACTTCAGATGAAGATTTAAATAAGATTACTGAAATTAATGAGAATCTTCTAAAAGACGATATCAAAGTTTCTATAATGGGTGATTCACCATCGTTAACTAGAACATTTCCAAATAATGATATCTACGGTGCTCATAATCTGAATATTTGGAATGAATACAGTGTTGCTATGTTAGATAAAAATAACTTTAAATCAGCAACAATATCTAGTGAATTATCTCGTGATGAAATTAAGGAACTAGTTAAAAATTCCAAAAAGTACGATACCAAATTAGAATTAATTGTTCAAGGAAATCAAGAGATAATGGTTTCTAAAGATAATTTTTCAAATCTTAATGAAGGCTTTGATTTAGACATCGAACCTGATGAATATGTTGTTCTTGAAGACAAAGACAATAAAGCAAAATATAAAATATATTTTGATTATAACAATCAAAGTCATTTCTTTAATAATGATATGCTGTGTTTAATTGATGAAATAGATGAATTAAAAGAAATGGGAATTGAAAGTATCACAATTGACGGAAGATTCACTAAAGAAACATATATATCAAAAATAATTTCATTATACATCCAAAGATTACGTGAAACTAATCCTGATAAGAAATATTCTGAAAATGTGGATAATATATCATATTCTAAATTAAATAAGGGAAATTATATAAATGAAAGAGTACTTGAAGATTTAAATAGTCAGAGAAAAAGAAAAAGAAAAAGAAGTTAACAAATACGCTTATATAATAAGATAATATTTTTCTTTTTATAATCTAATTTTTTATTTAGTTTACAGAAATCAAAACCATTTTTTAAAAAGAACATACTAGACTCAACAAAAGAATTTGCAACTATATACTCAACATTATAAAGCAAATTATGTCTAACTGTAAAAATTATGTCATTTAGAACATAAGTAGCAACATATTTATTTCTACATTCTTCAAAAATATACAAACACGATAATTCAATTAAATTCTTTTTAATTTTAAGTGTAAAAAATCCAACTAACTTATTATGATATAATATAAAATAATTTAAAGTATTATCTGAAAAAAACTTTATATATCCTTCCTGATTTAATATTACATCAAATTTATTTTTTTGAAAGTTATTTAATTGAACATCACCAATAGAAAATTTCTGATAATTATACTTTTTAATAAATGTCATAACCTTTGTGATAATGTTTAAATATTTATCATTTTCTCCTATTATTTTATAAATAATTATTATTTTTATAAACATTATATAAATAATTTTCTAAATTTATAAACAATAATCCCATTAACTATAAAAAAGATTAAACACATAGTAATATTTACTATTGAAGATGTGATAATATGGTTGACAATAATGAAACTACCAATAACAAAGATAACATAACAAACTATGATTTTTTAGATTTAAGTTATGATTCTTTATCTGGCTTATCCTACGGAAAAAAATTAGGTGGAAACAGAGGAATTACTTTCGAAACAAATCCCGAAAAATACCAACAACTAATCGAAAAATCAAAAACAGACAAAGAATTAGCTAAACATAAAATAATTAACCAAAACCCATTGAATATAAAAATTAACAAACTAAACCAAGAAAAATTTGATTTTACTGTATGTTTAGATACAACTTCCGGTTTAAATGGTATTGATGAAACAAAAGTATTATTAGAGAAAACACTACGATTGAGTAAAAAATTTGTATATATTTCTCAAATTAATTTTGATTCTGATGTTATATTATTTAAAAAAGGATTTAAAACAAATTTTTCAGATTGGTCAAGAAAAAATTGTCATTTAACCAGTAATATTTTTTTCAACATACTATTTGATTTTTATAAAAGAGGTTTTATAGAAGATTACATCATATATTACACAGTTCCAATAAAAAATTCTAAAGATCCTATTATTCATCCTTTAAACAGCCCAAAAAATCAACCTGCATTTAATGAAGAGTCACATCCTTCTAAAAATGAGAACATAAAATTTAAAAACATATATCGAAATATTAACATACTTATCACAAAAAATGGTTTTAAAAAAATTGATGATATTCTTGAATCAACTAAAAAAGATAATCATATATTATACGATTCAAGAACAGGCATTTATGATGATTCAACAGAAAAATTTAAAGATAAAAGTAATGCCAAGAAGAATAGTATATTTGGAAAAGTTAATAAATACTTAAACTCAGATGTTTAACTCAAAAAGTTTTAAAGAGATTTAACTTAAAACAATATATTAGATAATTATTTAAAAAAATATAGAAAAGTTTTTATTTAATCTTTTAAATAAATATTAAAGTAAAGACCTTATAAAAAATTATAAGATTAATAAAATATGAAATATTTTAAATAGATAAACATTATTTAAAGGAGATTTGATTTTATATGACATGTACCATTTTAGTCGGTGGACAATGGGGAGATGAAGGTAAAGGAAAATGTATTACCTATTTTTGTACAAAAGATAAACCAGATATCATTGCAAGAGCAGGAGTAGGTCCGAATGCAGGCCATTCTGTTGAATGTGATGGAGAAAAATATGGTTTACGTTTAACTCCTTCAGGTTTTTTCAATACTGATGCAAGATTATTAATTGGTGCGGGTGTACTAGTTAATCCAGAAGTTTTCAAACATGAATTAGAATATTTAAATAAATATTCTGTTGAAGGCAGAACTTTTATGGATTCCAATTGTGCAATAATCACTGAAAAACATACCCAGACAGATAAAGATTCTTCTTATCTATCAAAAAAAATAGGAACTACAGGTAGTGGATGTGGACCTGCAAATGCAGATCGAATAAACAGAACAATTGATTATGCAAAAGATATTCCTGAACTAGAAGAATACATTACTGATGTGCCTAGTGAAGTTAACAAGGCAATTGATGAAGGTAAAGATGTGTTTGTTGAAGGTTCACAAGGATTTGGTTTATCATTATACTACGGAACATATCCATTTGTGACAAGTAAAGATACTTGTGCTAGTACCGCAGCGGCAGATGTAGGTATTGGCCCAACCAAAGTTGATGAAGTAATTGTTATTTTTAAAGCTTATGTAACAAGAGTAGGGGAAGGACCATTCCCAACAGAAATATCACCAGAAGAAGCGGAAAAAATGGGTATTGAAGAATATGGTGTAGTAACCGGCCGTAAAAGAAGAGTTGGATTATTTGATAAAGAATTTGCAAAACGTTCTTGTATGATAAATGGTGCTACCCAAATTGCATTAACTTGTATTGATAGATTATATCCAGAATGTGCAAAAGTTAATAAATACGAAGATTTATCTCAAGAAGCAAAAGATTACATTGAAGACATAGAAAAAGATGTTGGAGTTCCAATTACAATTATATCAACAGGACCTGATCTTGCAGATACAATCGATTTAAGAAATGAAAAGTTAAATTAATCTCCTTTAAATTACTTTTTTTAAATTATTTTTTGAATATTTAAATTAAAAAAAAAGAAGATGCTTATTCAGCATCTCGATACATATGTGCGAATTTTGGATCATAAAGTTTAGATTGTTCTCCACTTTGTTGATCTAAAACATCACCTACTACTATCATAGCTGTTTTTGTGAAACCTGCATCATGAACTTTTTGAGCAATGTTTGTCAAGTTACCACGAACAATTTCTTGATCAGGCCATGTAGCTTTTTTAACAACTGCTACTGGAGTATCTTCTCTATATTCTTTAAGTAATTCAGTGACAACATCATCAATCATGTGAATACCCAAAAATATACACATGGTAGCGTTATGTTCAGCTAATTTACATAATGCTTCTTTAGATGGTTTAGGTGTTCTACCTTCAGGTCGGGTTATTATAATAGTTTGTGAAACTTCAGGCAATGTTAACTGAGATTCTAAAGCAGCAGCAGTACCGAATAAACTACTTACTCCAGGAATAATTGTATAACCAATATCCAATTCTTTTAATTGATTTATTTGTTCTGCTATAGCTCCATAAATAGCTGGATCTCCAGTATGTACACGTGCAATTATTTTATTTTCATCATGTGCTTTTTTAATTACATCAATGATTTCATCCAAATTCATTTCAGCACTGTCATAAATATCAGTACCATCTTTTGCAATATCCAATACTGCTGGATTTACTAAAGAACCTGCATAAATAATAACATCAGAATTTTTAATTGCTTCAGCACCTTTAACTGTAATTAATTCTGGGTCACCCGGACCAGCACCAATAAATATTACTTTACCTTTATAATCTTCAAAATTCATAGAAATTCTCCATTGTTTTTAAATTCTTATTAATTAGTATTTATTTTATAAATAATATATTTTTTTTTAATAGTGGTTTATCTTAATTAAATCAATGTTTAAATCGATTTAAATAATCTGTTAAAACACCTGATAATATTAAAACTATACCCATCAATATCACAAAGATTCCAACTGCATTCAAATAAAGATTTCCTGAAAGTTGTGTTGCATTTATGGATAAATATATTAATATTCCAAAGAACATAATTATTGTTCCACTTATTCCATAGAAATATAATGGTCTATTAAATCTCATCAATTCAAGAACTCTTAAAAGTACACTCATTCCTTGAATTACAGGGTTAGCAGTAGTTGTATTAACATCATATCTAACTGTTATTTCAACCTCTGTAATTTTTAAATTATGGTTTGATGCCTCAATTAACATGTCACTTTCAATACCGAAACCCTCCGGATTAAAATTAAAACAATCATAACATTTTGAAGAAAAAGCTCTGAATCCGCTTTGTGAATCCGTTAGTTTAACACCTGCAGCAACATTTGTAGCCGTATCTAAAACAGTTTGACCTATTCTTCGATATTTTGGAGTTGAAGTATCTTTATCATTGATATAACGACTTCCATTTACTAAATCAGCAACCCCATCCTCAATTGGTTTAATTAATAATGGAATTTCAGAAGGATTGTGTTGACCATCAGCATCTATTGTTACTATAATATCATAATGTTTTGCATATTCAAAACCAGTTTTTAAAGCAACACCTTTACCTTTATTGGTTTTATGACTTAATACTGTAGCACCTGCTAATTCAGAGACTTCTTTAGTTCTATCAGTACTACCATCATCTATTACAATTACTTCATCAGCGTATTTAGAAGATAATAATATCATACTAGCTATAGCTACCTCTTCATTATATGCAGGCAATAAAACAGCCACATTAGTCATAATTCACAACTCCCCAAATAACAAAAAAGTTATTATTTTATTATACAAGTATCTTTATTAATTAAATCTATTATAATTATTGTAAAACATTAGAAAAGAAACAATTTTTTATATATTTGTGATACAATCTAATCAATTAAAAGACAAGAATGACTTTGAAATGTAACATCAAATTAACAGTTATTTACCACATCACATAGTCATAAAATAATTTTTAAAAAAATAGGAATTATTTTTGAACAATAACCTCTCTTTCATTAGGTATAATTATACATGCTAATATATACAGTAGAATACCTGAACCTACAAAAAAAGTAAATGCAACCCATATTAATCTAATTATTGCTGGATCAATATCAAAATATTCTGATAATCCTCCACAAACACCAGCTATCATTCTTTCACTTTCGGAACGATATAATTTTTTTTCAACCATTATAGTCACCATCACCATATTAACAAAAAAAAAAAGAAAAAAATATTAATCTAACCTATAATACCATTTCATCCAATCCACAGTTTTTTGTATACCTTCCTTAGGTTTGACCTTTGGATCATGTTTTAAATCACGTATGGATTTTGAAAAATCAATAGTCTTAACTTTAGTTGTAAATGGTTCTGCTTCTTCATAAGTTACTAAACTATCATCACACCCAACAGCATCCAATACCAAATCAGAATAGTCCTTGATATCCATTTCCCAATCTTGATTTCCACCTATATTATATGCTTCACCAGGAATAAAATTATCTACAATATTAGCAAAAGTTCGTGCAGTGTCACCAACATAATCTATTATTCTTTTATGTCCTTTAAACACTGTATAAGGTTTATTGTGTAATGCTAAATAGATAAATTTTGGTATAAAACCTCTATATGGGGTGTATCTTTCTCCAGGACCATAACAATTAACAGGACGAACTCTAACAGTTTCTGTTCCAAACATTTTTGCAGAATTCATACACATTAATTCTCCATCCCATTTACTTATAGCATAATCGTTCATTTGATAAGTGTCTTTGATTGGATTGTTTTCCATAACATCTTCAGACATTTTACCAGTATAATCACCATAAACTTCAGCAGAAGAGAAAAAAATCATCCTAAATTTATTTTTTTCCTGTAACCTGAGCATATTTTTTGTTCCGATTACATTAGTTTGCCATAAATTTTCATAATATGCTTCACCATTCCATCTTCCATATTCAGCTGCCAGATGATATACATAGTCAAAAGGACCATTTTCTTCAAAAGTCCGTTCTAATTGTCTGTAATATCTAACATCAGTACGAACATAATCCTCCCGATCATTATTTAATAAATCTGCTGCGATTACTTCATGACCTCTACTACGTAATTCATTTACAAGATTTGTACCGATGAATCCTGATCCTCCAGTAACTAAGATTTTTTTAGTTTCCATAATTTTCCCCTAAAACAATAATATATAAAATTATATAACTAATCATATTAATATTTTAATAGAATAAATTAATGAAAAAATTTTGGAGAAGAAATAATGTTTACAATTGGCGCCCATTTATCAATAAATAAAGGATTTGAGAAAATAGGTTTAGAAGCTCTTAGTATAGATGCAAATACTTTTCAATTTTTTCCTCGCAGTCCACGAGGTGGAAAAGCTAAAGAACTAGACCCTGAAGATATTAGTAAATTTGAAGAAATAATGCAGAACAGCAATATTGAAATTATTTTAGCCCATGCACCCTATGTCATCAATCTAGCTTCAAAATCAGATAAAACTAGAAGCAATTCTTATGAATTATTTGAAGATGATCTAAAAAGATTATCACAACTACCAAATAACTTATACAATTTCCATCCAGGAAGCCATGTTGGACAGGGAGCTGAAAAAGGTATTGAACTAATTAGTACTTCTTTAAATAAGTTAATTGATGAAAACCAAAAAACAACCATTCTTCTAGAAACAATGGCAGGCAAAGGTACAGAAATTGGTAGAACTTTTGACGAATTAAATAGTATTATTGAAAAAGTTGAAATAGACGAAAAATTAGGAGTATGTTTAGATACATGTCACGTTTATGATGCAGGTTATGATATTAAAAATGATTTAGACAATGTTTTAGATGAATTTAACTCTGTTATTGGTTTAAACAGATTGAAAGCCATACATTTAAATGACAGTATATATGGATTGAATAGTCATAAAGATAGACATGAAAAAATAGGATTAGGTAAATTGGGATTGGATGCTATAACCAATATCATAAATCATAAATCATTAAGAAATCTCCCATTTTTCTTGGAGACTCCTAATGATGTTGAAGGTTATAAAGAAGAAATTAAATTGTTAAGAGGTTTATATAAAGAATGAATTATAATTTCTTTATTTCCTCATTAAACAAATATATGATAATAATTTAATTAATTGTATATTGGTTTGTAAATAGGATTAAATTCATAGTAATTTAAATAAAACATAACTAATAACATGAATAAACATCCTGAAATATTTACGATGAAATTTTGTACTTTTTTAATCATGTTCATTTTTCTCACCTTTGAATTCATTATAACATAATAATATAACATTGTTATGTAATTATACTTATACCCCCTTGGGTATATAGTAATATAAATTAGATAGTATATAAACATGATGTTATTTTTATAAAAAAAAGATTGAAAAATAGTAAAAAATATTTTATAATTAAATTCTTGAATAATAATCGATTATCCTAGATAAATCTTCAATTGCTTCAGAACTATCCCCTTTATCAATTGCATCTTTTACACAATGATTCATATGTCCTTCAAGAATAATACTACCCACTTTATTCAATGCAGATTTAGCTGCATTAACTTGCATCAAAACATTTTCACAAGGAATATCCTCTTCAATCATACGATCAATAGCTGCAACCTGACCTTCTATTTTTCTTAAACGTCTATGTAAATTATCTGTATCCATACACTGTTTCATAATATCACCTTTATTTTTCGATTACATCAATTCCAGATTCTCTGCCAACAATCACTTTATCTGTAATTCCTGCAAAAATTCCATTTTCCAATACTCCTGGAATAGTATTTAACTCAATTTCTAACTCATAAGGATTTTCTATAGAATCAAATTTTGTATCTAAAACAAAATTTCCATTATCTGTAATAACAGGCCCATCTTTCTGAATTCCCATTCTTAACTCAGGAATTCCACCCATTTCAGAAACCGCATTTTTTACCAATCTTAATGATTCTGGGATTATTTCAATAGGAACAGGGAAAGCACCTAAACTATTCACCATTTTACTATCATCTACTATAACAACAAATTCATCAGCCGAACTATCAACTAATTTTTCTATAGTGTGTGCAGCCCCACCACCTTTAATTAAATCCAAACTAGGACTAACTTCATCTGCACCATCAACAGATATATCAATATCATATTCATCCAAAGTAGTTAGTTGAATTCCTGATTCTCTTGCAAGAATTAACGATTGAAAAGAAGTAGGAATACCTAATATATCCAATTCTTCATTTCTTACTCTTTCACCCAAATATCTGATGAAATGATGTGTAGTAGAACCGGTACCCAAACCAACAACTTGTCCATCCTTAATTAATTCAGATGCTTCTTTACCTACATTTTCTTTTAAAATATTACTATCAACCATAATTACACCTAATGACTTAATATTACTTCAGTTAAATTATTTCCATTTTTACAAACTAATTCTGGACCAATCTCTTCTATTTTACATTTATCATCATTATATAATCCTTCAGGATGACATATATCATAATTTTCACAATCCCCTATACACTCTGGGATTCTAAATATAATAGTAGACCCTTTATATGCCTTTTTAGTTTCCACAACAGTTCTAATTGTTGCAGGTTCAACTTCAACTGTTTGAACTGTTCCATCTTTATGTAAAGGACATTTATGAGTAACTCTTTTGACATTTTTAATAATATATTTTCGTCCTTCTTCAAGATTTAAACAAGTTCTTTTGAATCTACACGATTCACATTTAGATGAACCCCCATTAAATGTGAAAACCAATCCTTTTTTAGCTAAACTAGTTCCTATCAATGTTATCATAAAACTTCTCCCTTATTATTTTATTACACCTGTTTTCAAAGCAATATTTAATGCTGCTTCTTCTGTTAATCCTCGATCTCCTAAAATAGTATATCTACCTTTTCTAATAGTATGAGCTTTAGTTAATGCTTCGATAATGTGTTCTTCATTAATTTTTAATTCTTTTGCAGTTGTTGGAGCTTTAACTTCTTTTAATACTGATTTAATTTTTTTCCAATCCCCACCCTGTAAATACATCATCATTATAGTACCAACACCACATTGTTCACCATGTAATGCTGGTTTAGGTGCTATCTTATCTAAAGCATGACTAAATTTATGTTCAGAACCACTTGCAGGCCTACTACTTCTTGCAATACTAATTGCCATACCACTACTAATCAAACCTTTAACAACTATCCCCGCACTTTCGGGATGCCGAGGTCTGATATTTTTTGCTTGATCTATTAACAAATTAGCCGTCATTACTGATAAAGCTGCTGCAGAATCACTAAATGGTTCATTGATTAATTTGTAAGCTAATTTCCAATCTTCGACAGCAGTCAAATTAGAAATAATATCTGCAAATCCAGATGCAGTAAATTTATAAGGTGCACTGGATATTATCTGAGTGTCTGCAACTAAAGCAAATGGTGCATTAACTTCTTTTGAAACACTATCATAATCATTTTTTATAGAAGCACGTGGAGACACTAATCCATCATGTGCAGCTGTAGTAGGAATGGTAATTAATGGTATCTTATTTTTAGTTGATGCAACCTTAGCAACATCGTTTATTTTTCCCCCACCTACCGCCAAAACAGCATCGGAATTATTTAAAGTATTCGTTACTTGTTCAACAGAATCATCCGTAGCAGAAGAAATTATACTAACAGATACATCATATTTTTTATCTTCCAATATTTCAATTACTTGATTACCAGCTATTTTTTTAGTAGTATTACCCGTTACTAACGTAATATTATTTCCTGATAATAAATTATCACATACATCCCCAATTTCGGTAATTACACCAGGACCTGTATGTATTTCTCTCGGTAATTGAACATTTCTAAAATCCATTTTAATTTTCCTACCCTAATTAAATTGATAATTTATTAAAAATATTATTAATATTTATATTTTTCTTCATTAATAACCTATTTTATTTAAATATTATATTAAACAACAAAAGTTGAAATAAGTTATTTAAAAGTTTGATTTATTGAATAATAATTGATTCAAACTATTATAGAAAAAAATATTACATAGAATATTAAAAAAAGTTAATAATAAATTTAAAGGAATTTTTAATAATTTTATAATTAAAAAGTATAAAAAAATTATGAAAATTATTATATAAATAATTATTGTAATATGAATTTACGTTAACCTAAATAAAATAAAATTATTACATTTTAATAAACAAAAAATTAAAAAAAATCAAGTAAACAGAATAAAAGAGTCAAAAAAATAAAAATTATATAATTCAATTAAAGCAAAATGAAAAAAACCAAACTATAATTTAAATAGTCCTTTAAATAAAAGTTTGAAGTAGAGGAGGCAGAAATTTTGAATATGTTTAAATGTACACATAACTAATCGAAATCAAATCATTAATTGATGGATATAATACTGTACATGAAATTTTAATAAATTTAACTTAGTTAAAGTATTTTTTAATGTGTGAACATTACTAAAAGTTTGTGTCTCTTGTATTTTTTATATTTGGAGGCTAATAAAATGGCAAGTACAATTCAAAAATTTTTAGCAGAATTAATAGGATCATTTATATTAGTATTCTTCGGTACAGCTTCAGTTGTATTAGTTTTACTAGTAAACGGTGGTCTTAAAATTGCAGCAATCACAATGGCTGATTGGGTAGCAATCGGATTAGCATTCGGTTTAGCTTTAACAGTAGCAATTTATGCATTGGGTCCAGTATCTGGTGCACACTTTAACCCAGCTGTAACTATAGGTTTATGGGCTGGTAAAAAATTCCCTACATCTGACTTACCAACTTACATAATTGCTCAATTTGTTGGTTCAATCATTGCATCCGCAGCATTACTTTTCGTTGGAGGACCAGATGCTTCAGCAATAGGTGCTTTAGGATCCGTTGGTGACGTAGCAGGAATTGGAATGGTAGGAATCTTCATTATAGAATTCTTAGGTACAGCATTATTAATGTACTGTATTATGGCAGCTGCTGTTGACGGTCAAGCTAAAGATGCAGCATTAAGTATCGGTTTAGTATTAGCTGGTATCATCGTAGCTATCGGTGGTTTCAGTGGTTGTGGTATTAACCCTTCAAGGGTATTCGCACCTATGCTTATGAATACAGTAGCAGGTAATGCAGCACCTTGGGAATTATTCCCAGTATACTTAATTGCACCTATTATTGGAGCAATCTTCGCTGTATACTTATACGATTACTTAAAAGTAGAAGCATAAATAAATGTAATAATTTAATTATTACTTTCTTAAACCCCTTTTTTCCAAACTTATTTTATTTGTTTTCTTGTTCTAAAATACTATTAAAGATAAAAATCATAATAATATTAGAGATAATTAATAGGTATTATTATGATTAACGAAAAGAATATTAAAAAATATGCGAGTACTGTATTAATTAACACAGTTGACGATTTATTTGATCACAACACCCAATTGATAGACAATTTCTATAAAGACTTCATTAAAACCAATAAAAGAAATAAACATCTGAAAAATAATTACAAAGATAATGAAGTAATTGATGAATTAATCTTAGAAGAATTAGAAAAGAGTTTTACTCAAAATGATATTGGTAGAGTTTTACAAAAAAATATGGTTGAAGAAAATGATAAAGCCATTGAAGATTTAGCACATATTTTAGATGAAAAATTACGACCTATTGCATATGATTTAAGAGTTTTATTTAATGATAATAATAAGTATGATGAATTTAGAAAACTTGTTACTGAAAACCTTGTTGTTTCTAATTTAAATTTAACTTCTTCAGCAATAAAAGCATTAAAAACTATGGGAATGAATGGTATAGAAACTGCAAAAATTATACAGTTAATCACAGAAATAGATAATTAAAAATAGAATATAAATAAATGAATCAATCATCTTCTGATTCATCTATTTGTTCGGTAATTTTATTTACAAAATCTTGGAATTCATAAGTTGATCTATCTCTTGGACGAGGTAAATCATTTTTAAATACTTTTTTTATCTTTCCAGGTCTTCTTGAAAATACAACTATCTCATCGGACAAAAATGCTGCTTCTTCCACATCGTGTGTTACAAAAATTATTGTCCTATCATTTAGTCTCCAATTTCCTACTAATTGTTCTTCAAGTTTATGTTTTGTTTGAACATCTAAAGCACTAAACGGTTCATCCATTAACAAAGTTTTTGATTCGTTGATAATTGATCTAATAATTGCTACCCTTTGCTTCATTCCTCCAGATAATTCATGAGGATACTTAGTAGCAAAATCTCTTAAACCAACAGCA
The DNA here is from genome assembly GCA_015062805.1 of Methanosphaera stadtmanae. Lineage (GTDB taxonomy): Archaea > Methanobacteriota > Methanobacteria > Methanobacteriales > Methanobacteriaceae > Methanosphaera > Methanosphaera stadtmanae_C. The sequence continues at coordinate 16,618 of SUTQ01000010.1, read as the reverse complement.
TCTAAATATTTATATGCTTTTTCTTTACTTTCTTCTACTGGTTTTCCTGCAATATTTAATCCAAATATAACATTATCAAGAACATTCAACCATGGAAACAAAGAATAATCCTGGAAAATAAATCCTCTTTCTCTAGATGGTTTTGTAACCAATTCACCATCATCTTTAACAGTACCTTCATCGGGAACTTCAAATCCTTCCATCAACCGAAGCAATGTTGTTTTACCACATCCGGAAGGACCTACAAAACATACGAATTTTCCCGTTTCAATAGTGAGATTAATATTCTCCAATGCAACAATTTTTTCTCGACCATTCTTGGAAATGTAACTTTTTGATACGTTTTCAATTTCAAATGTCATCGTCTCACCTTACCAGAATATTTGTTCTTGAATTTTTGTGAAAATATAATCAAATATAATTCCTATAACTCCAATTACCAACATTCCAACTACTGTAGAACCTGTATCAAAAAGACTTGTAGAAGTTAATATTCTATATCCAATTCCTGAACTAGAACCTATCATTTCACCAGCAATTGTACACATTAATGCAATTCCAATACCCACCTTCAATCCAGAAACAATATATGGAACTGTTGCAGGTAATATTACTTCAGTTAACATTTGTAGATTAGAAACCCCAAATGACTGTGCGGCTTCAATCAATACACCCCTAGTTCTATGTACACCATCAATAGTTGATACTAAAATTGGGAATACACAACCTAAAAAAATAATAAATACGGCAGGTGCTGTACCTATCCCAAACCATAGGATAGAAAAAGGAATCCATGCAATTGGAGGAATTGGTCTTAAAATACTTATAATTAATGAACATAATCGTTCTAATCTTTTTGACCATCCCAAAATTATTCCTAAGGATATGCCAACAACTGCTGCTAAAAATAAACCAAGGAATACTTTATATAAAGTATCTATTATATCTTTTAATAATTGTCCGGAGAGCAATAGTTTAATGAATGAATTCACTACTTCTATTGGTCCCGGGAACATATAACTAGGAATTAACATCAGTAAATCGCATATAATATACCAAATTATGATTAATATCAAAGGTAATATTAATATATCAAGTTTATTATATAATTTCATTTCTGTCATTAATTCATCTCATTAAGTATTTAATTATTATCTATGTTTTTAATATTAGAAATATTTTATATTTCTGCATATAATTGATTATTATCTAATGTTTGATTAATAATTCCCAAATCTTTTTCAATATTTAGGAAATTATTCACATTATTTTTATAGTTATCATCCATTTCAGTAACCCATTGAATGTGAGATAAACTTTCTTTTTCAACAGTTTCATTTGAAACTATGTTTGATGGTAAGTATTGGATAATTCCTTCCGGATTATCTATAATTTTTTGGGTTGCTTCTTTGTGAATTTCTACTATTTTTTTAGCTTGATTAGAATGATCTGCGATGAATTTATCACTCATTACTACTACACAACATGGATGATTAGGAATAATATCTCCAGATCTTTCTACTATATGTTGATTATTTGTTTTTTCAGAAATTGACACAAATGGTTCATAAGTTAACATTGCATCAATACTACCTGTTTTTAATGCATCATTCATTGAAGCTACTTTCATACCTGGACTTTTTACATCAGAAGCACTCATTCCGTGTTTTTTCAAGTTATATTTAAGTAAAACACTTTGAATTGATGCTTCACCTGGTGTTGCAATAGTTTTTCCTTTTAAATCTTCAACGGAAGTAATTGATGAGTCATGTGATAATAAACCACTTCCTTCATTTTGAGCTCCAGCAACTATTTTTGCAGGTACGCCTTTAGAAATTGAAGAAACTACTGGGGCTATACCAACATAACCTACATCAAGTTCACCACTTGCCATTGCACTCATTAAGTCTCCACCATTATTATATTCATGTAATTCAACATTTATACCAGCATCTTTATACATTCCAGAAGCATCCGCTACAAATAAAGCCGCATCATGATCTGAAGGTAAATATCCAATATGTACTGTTTCAGAATCACTTGTTAATGCATTGTAAGCAAAGAATGCCACTAAAATTAAAACAACTGCTGCTATAATTATTCCTATAATCTTTTGATTAGACATTATTACAGCTCCATAATTTTAATTAATTTACATATATTTTACTATACTAATTGGTTTGGATAATGTTAATAATAAGCTTTTTTAAGATTTTTAATTTTAAATACTGTATAGCAAGTATTTTTTGAAATATACCTTTTTTTAGTAAAAAAACATTATACCTCAAATAATAAATGTATAGAAAGCAAAGTAAAAAAAAGAAAGTATAAAAAACGAATATTTAACATCATACTTAAAAGATAATTTGAAAAAAAAAGATAATATGTTATTTATATATTTTATGTTTATAATAATTTATTTAATTTAAACAGAGATTTAGGTGATGCTTTAATAATAATTTTTAATAAAGCGGTTAAATTGATTTTACTTAAATCAGTCTTCAGAATTTCTTCAACAATTTTATTTAAACTTTCATCATCCATCGTTAATAAAAATTCTTTAATCTTATTAAATTTATTAAATGATTTACCTATTTCTTCTTCTGTTAAATCATAATATTCTTTAAGTATTTCTTTAGAATAATCCTTCTTTTTAATTGAGTTAGTTGCAACCATTCCTGCATATTTACCACTTAACATTGCAGTTCTAATTCCATCACCAGTTAATGGATCTACAAATCCTGCTGCATCCCCAACTATCATAATATTATCACCATACCTCTCTGCAACAAGACCTCCAATAGGATCTCCACCAACATTCATCTCAACACATTGTGCTTTTGAAACATCATTATTAGACTGAACAAAAGAATCTAAAAAATATTTGGCTGTTTTATCAGTATGTGACTTTAATACACCCAATCCAACGTTAGCTATATCATCACCTTTCGGGAAAATCCAAATATAACCTCCAGGACATACTGTACCTATATGAATTTTAACATGATCCATATCATCCATTTTAACGTTGACCATTTCATATTGTGCACATGAAGCCATATCTTCTAGAGAAGTGCGTGACTTTAAACCTAACATTCTTCCAATCTTAGATTCAGGACCATCTGCAGCAATTATTATTTTTGTAAATATTTCAATTTCTTTTTCAAGATTAATTGCTCGGACTAAAAAACCATCATTAACACGTTCAATTTCTTTAGCTAATGTCTTTACCATCACTTTAGAACCAGATCTAACTGCATCCATAACCAAACTTTTATCAAAAATCTTTCTTTCAAGCACATATCCTGTATCTGGTAGTTTAAAATTGTTTTTATCCAAAGTTAATGTTTTATTGTTTGGAGCAACTATCTCTATACCAGTTATTTCTCTTGTAATCCATCGTTTATCTGGTTTTATATTTAATTCATCCAATGTAGATTTAAGAATACCTTCCGCACAACGTTTAGGAGTACCTATTTCTGATTTTTTATCAATCAATAATACATCAACGCCATCTTCCGCAACAGTTCTTGCTGCGATTGAACCTGCAGGACCAGCACCTATAACCAATACATCCGTTCTAATCTCCATAATAATCACAAAATACTTTAAGACTAATATATAATTAAGATTAAAAAATATAAAAAAGTTTTGTTAAAAAAAATAAAAAAAATAAATGTATAAATGTTGTTATTTAAACAAACGTCCAGATTTATATAAGAAAATTTCCACAATAACTAATAAGATACCAATAATTGAAATTATCACATTTATTGTTCCACCTTCCATTAATAAAAGAACTGCACAAATTAATATGATAATATCAGTTATAATCCATACGTAACTCATTATCCTCTTTTTTTCTTTAGTATTCATAGTATCACTAATAAGTCTTTGAAATTAAAACTTTGTGTTTTGCAATTTCTCCACAATGAACACAATTTCCTTCAACTTCAACTTCTTGAGTTCCTAAAATATCAATATCATATTTTTCTTCCATATCTTTACCACATTCTGTGTTTCCACACCAGTTACAAGTAATTATTCCACCTTTTTTATTAATAGTTTTCTTGATTTGTTCCGGAGTTTCCACATGGAAAGTTTTTTCTTCTTGGAATTTATTGGAAGCTTCTTTAAGTTCTTTTGAGATATCATCTAAAATATTGTTTATTGTATCTACAATAGTAGTTTCATCATAATCTATAAATTCTTTACTACCATTATCTCTTCTGATTGTAACTATAGAACCATTTTCTATATCTCTTGGACCAACTTCAATTCTTAAAGGTACTCCTCTTTGTTCCCATTCATAATATTTTTTACCAGGTCGCATATCACGTTTATCCTGTTTTACACGTATACCATTTGATTTTAATATTTCTTCAAGTTTATCTGTGAAATTAAGAACTATCTCTTCTTTTTCTTTAAATATTATTGGAACTATTATTACCTGTTCTGGAGCTACTACCGGAGGTAATTTAAGACCTTTTTCATCACCATGTGCAGCAATTAAAGATGCAATTACACGATCAGATAATCCATAACATGTTTGATGCACATATTCATGTTCCCCTTCATCATTTTCAAATTGTATGTCAAATGTTTTTGCAAATGTTGTACCAAGGTTATGAACTGTACCTATCTGTAAAGTTTTCCCATCAGGCATTATAGTATCAAAGGCCATTGTATACTTTGAACCCGGAAATTTATCCCACTCAGGCCTTTTACTAATAGAATATGCTATACCTAATGCATCAAAAAATTGTTTATAAATATTTATTCCTGTTTTAACCTGTTCTTCTGCTTCTTCTTCAGTTGCATGTACAGTATGTGATTCATTGAATGTAGTAATTTCTCTAACCCTGATTAACGGTCTTGTATGTTTAGTTTCATATCTAAAAGTATTAACTGTTTGATAAACCTTAATGGGCAAGTCCATATGTGAACGTACCCATAATGAAAACATTGGATACATTGCTGTTTCACTTGTTGGCCTTAATGCTAATTGTTCATTTAATTCCCTTAATCCACCTTTAGTAACCCAATATACTTCTTCTTCAAAACCTTTCACATGTATTGCTTCTTTAGCTAGTTCACTTTCAGGAATAAGCATTGGGAATAAAGTTTCTTCATGTTCCTCATCAAGTAAATTTTGTAGTAATTCAAGAGAATATTTTCTAATTTTAAAACCTCTTGGTAACCAAACACTCATACCTTTTACAGGATATCTAGCATCCATTAATTCTGCATCTTCTAAAATATTATGAAACCATTCACTAAAATTTTTCATTTCCTCACCATATTTTTTTATTCATTAAATTAGCAATATAACAAAAAATAGTTCTATTTTAATTTCTCATTAATAAGGTATATGAAACAAATTTATTAAAATTTTTTATTTTTGATTTAATTTTTTCTTCCAAAAAAATTTATTTGTAGTGATGTACATAAAGATTAATAGGTTTTAACATGGTTAAATATAATTGCATAATTAGAGAAGATAATGTTGGAAAAACTATTTCTGAAGATGCTATGCTAGATGCTGTTGATATCGAAGAAACATTAAGAAGTAAATACATTTACTTGTACAACTCTATAAAAGAAACCAATTATAATTTAAAAGTTAACCATTGCACTTATTTTAAGGAAATTGTTTTTAAAAAGAAAGTAGTGGGATTTTTTGCATATACTATAATAAATAGCGTTTCAAATTTATCTTTAGTTGCTAGTTATATTTTACCTGAATTTAGAGGTAAAGGCTTATTTTTTGATGAAATAAACAACATATACGAAGAAGGAAATGAACTTACCATATACCACCCACCATGTTTTGTAATGAAATTACTTGTAAACTATGGATTTGCTAAAAAAATTAACGCGAATTTGATAGTTAGTTCCATAAAAATTGATATACCATCAAATTCAATCAGTAATGATTTAATAACATATGAAAATGAGTATAATGATCTAATGTTCACTTCAAACTTATATGATTCTGAATTATGTGGATTTTTAATTATTCCTAAAGAGGATAATGATGTAATTTACATTACAAAATGTTATCCTGAAGATAATGAAAAATACTCTTGTAAAGAAAAACGTGAAAAAATAAACGAAAATTACATAGACATTATTCAAAATCTTTTGAAAGATAAAGATGAGGAAATTCATGATTTTTTAAAAAATATTCAAAATAATTTTTCATATTACACTGAATCAAATGTTGAAACAGGTGAAAAAATAGACTTTGAAAAACTAAAAAATTTAAAAATTAATGAAAAACGAGAAACGGATATCTTTAAAGATATAGATAAAATTACCACAACAAAAAATACTTTACTTTCAGATGTTAAGGAAATTAATAAAAAAGAATATCTTTCAACATACATAAATGTGGGAATATATGATTTTATAAGAATATTCAAGGAAAACAAGAATATTGACTTAACAAACAGTATCATCAATATTGATTATGAATTCAATGATAATTATATTAAAAATTTGGTTGTCAAAGAGGGTTATGTTAGTAATGAATTAAATTCAATAGAAAAGGAAAAATATTTAAATAATTTGAAAGTAAATGAATTAAAAGACATTCTAAAGAAGAATAATTTAACTTTAACTGGTAATAAATCTGAATTAATCTCTAGGATAATAGAATATGTACCATCACAATCATTACCTAAAAAAGAGTATTATATTACTGATAAAGGATTTGAATTTATAGATAATCATGAAGAAATTGATTTTTATAAGCAATTCTTAACAAATTTCTATTATCATGAGTTTAATCAGTTTATATCTGAAAATAAAGAAAAAATAAATGAGATTACATTACTATTCTTATATGAACATTTGGATGTTAGTGTATCTAAAAGAGACAATAAAGCATACAAAGATACCCTTAAAGCATTAGCCTACATTAATCGATTAAACAATAACCTAGAAAGTGAACTATTTTATGAATTGAAACTTTTTATTGTAGGTCTTAATCCAATATTTAGAGATGAAACACTGTACAATTATTACCAACCAATTAATAAAAGCAATATAGAAAATATTAAACAATTATTATCCAAAAAAACTTTTAACTTAGAGCATGAATTCAATAAAGCATGGAAATCTATGGAAATAAAAAAATTTATCATTACTTTTAAAAAATCATTTAATATACTTCGCCAGATGATTTCTGGTGAAGATAGGGATTATATGAATGATAAAATCCGTGAAGAATATATAACCAAAGAAAAAGTTATTCATGATAAACTTGACAAATCAAAACAGTCCACATTAGACATGTACTTTTAAATAACCCATTAAACAATTACTTTTTTTAACTTTTTTAAACAATATTATAATATGAAAGATTTAGTTACGATTATCCCAGTATCTAGTTTTAATAATTCTAAAACAAGACTATCTCCATTTTTAAGTCCAGATGAAAGAATTAAACTTTTAAAAGTAATGTTAAAAGACATTACAACAACCATCAGTAAAGAAGTTGATGAAATTGTTTTAGTAAGTAAAGATGATGGTGTTAAAAATTTTGCAAAAGAATTACAAATAAATTTCGTTGAAGAAAAAAATCATGAAAAAGACTTTTTAAATAATGCAATTTCTGATGCTGTTGAAGAAGTAAAAGTCAATTTTCCAAAGAAAGATATTTTAATATTGCCATCAGATATTCCACTATTGAAAGCTAAGCATATTGCTACAGTAAAAAATATGAACAATGATTTGATTATAAGCCCATCCAAAGGTGGAGGTACAAACCTACTGTGTTTTAATGAAAAATTTGATTATAAAACCCATTTTGGTCCAATGAGTTATTTTAAACATTTGAATTATGCCAATCAACTGGGAATGTCCATTAATATAATAGAATCATTTTATGTTTCATTGGATATGAATACACCAGAAGATTTAGGGGAATTGATGTTACATGGTGCTGGAACATATACCTATGAATTTTTAAGTAGTATAAATCTTGTTGTAAAAAGTAGTCACGGAAAGGAGAGATTAGATGTACAAAGAGAAAATGAAAAATAATTGTTCCATGAGCATTGCGGGTTTAGATCCATCTGGTGGTGCCGGAATAATTGCTGATTGTAAAACGTTTCATGCACACAATATTTATGCAAACGGTGTTGTTACATGCATTACTGCCCAAAATCCTTTTGGTGTGACAAACATTCAAGAATTAGATTTGAAAGTGATTGAAGATGAAATTGATCAAATTTTAGATGTTTATCCCATTGAATATTTTAAAACTGGAATGCTTTACTCGAAGAATATTGTAAAATTAGTCTCTAAAAAAATTATAGAATATAATCTTAAAGCAATAGTTGATCCAGTAATGATTAGTGAAAGTGGAAGTGACTTAACTAGTAATGATTTTCCAAAACATCTAAAAAAATATATGTTGAAAAAATCTTATTTAATAACTCCAAATATACATGAAGCAGAAAAATTATCAAATAAACAGATTAACAACGAAGAAGATATGAAAGAAGTAGCAGAATTATTAAGTTATGACAATAATGTTGTGATAACTGGGGGACATCTTAATGGAAATGATATACTTTCTGAAAATGATGAAATTCGTATCATAAAAGGAAATTTGATTGAATCAAACAATACGCATGGAACCGGTTGTACTCATTCATCTGCAATAACCAGCAATCTAATTAAAGGTGAAACATTATATGATTCATGCAAAAAAAGTAATGAATTCTTACAAAATGCTATAAGATATGGATATAATTATACTCCAAACCAATTCTATAAAATAAAATAAAAAAAAATAACATATACTTAAATAGTATATGCTTCATCTTCAACTACTGAAAAACCCGCTTCTTTTAATAATTTTAATGATTTTTCATTATCTTCAGTTCTTAAAACAACCAAAGCTTTAGAAGTTTTCTTTTCAACAAATGCATAAACATATTCAACATTTATATCATTTTCATTTAATAAACCCAAAGCAGATTCTAAACCACCCGGTTGATCTTCAACTTCAATAGCCAATACTTCTGCAATACTTACAGCAAATTCTTTTTCAAGTAATGACTTTGCTTTTTCAGGATCTGAAACTATCATTCTTAAGATACCAAATTCGGATGTATCTGCTATAGATAACGCTCTGATATCAATATTTTCAGATTTTAACGTGTTTAATGATTTCCATAATCTTCCTTTTTTGTTTTCTAAGAATACGGATAATTGCTTAATTGACATTTTTCCACCCCTAACTAAAATCTCTTTTATCAATAACTCTTACAGCTTTACCTTCACTTCTAGGTAATGAATATGGTTCAGCTAGTGTAACTTTTACTCCAATACCTATTGCTTCCTTAATTTTTTTAGCTATTTTTCGTTTAAATCCTTCTAAATCAATTATTGAATCTTTGAATGTGGCTTGATCTATTTCAACTTGAACTTCAATCATATCCAAAATACCTGGTCTTGAAACAATTATTTGATATGCTGGTGAAAGTTCATCCATTTTCATGATAACTTCTTCGATTTGTTTAGGGAATACTATTACTCCTTTAACTTTAAGCATGTCATCACTACGTCCTGTAATTCTATTCATACGAACAGTAGTTCTACCACATTTACATTTACCATAATTTAAAGAAGATATATCTTTTGTCCTATATCTGATTACAGGCATCCCAGTTTTTGTTAGTGAAGTAAATACTATTTCACCTTCACTTCCTTCAGGTAATACTTCCAAAGTTTTAGGATCTATAATTTCAGGATAAAAATGATCCTCTGCTATGTGCATACCCTCCTTGATGTGACATTCAGTTGAAACACCAGGACCAATTACTTCAGTTAAACCATAAATGTTTTGTGCGGAGATTCCAAACTTATTCTCAAGTTTTGCCCTGATTTCTTCAGTCCACATTTCTGCACCATATAATCCTCCTTTCAAAGGAACAGATTGTGGATCAATACCTTCTTTTTCAAAGGATTCAGCTAGGTATAAAGCATATGATGGTGTACAGCATAAGAAATCAGCGGGGAAATCTTTTAGAAAATTCATTTGTCTCTGGGTGTTACCAGAAGACATTGGAACTGCTAATGCTCCGATTTTTTGAGCCCCATATTGAGCTCCATGACCACCAGTAAACAATCCAAAACCATAAGCTACATTTACTATATCATTTTTATGAACGCCTACACTTGCAAGTCCACGTGCAGTACATTCTGACCATACATCCAAATCGTTTTGTGTGTACGCAACTACTGTGGGAATTCCTGTTGTTCCGCTAGTGGAATGAACTTCTACCCAATCTTCTTTTGGTGCAGCTTGTAAATCAAAGGGATAAGTGTTCCTTAAATCATCTTTTGTGATAAATGGAAGTAATTGAATATCATCCAATGTTTTAATATCTTCCGGTTTTACTCCTGCTTTATCAAAAGAATTCTGGTAAAACGGTACATTTTCATAAGCATATTTTACAACTTTTTGAAGTCTTTTTAATTGTAATTCTTTTAAGTCTTCACGACTCATACATTCTCTTTCGGGATTAAAAATATAAACATCTTCTTCATTAAACTTTGACATTATTTATCCTCATTAAATTTCTATTAGTTCTATGTTAACTTTTTTATTTTCAATATCTTCTTGACTTAATTCAATAATACATGCATGTCCAGTATTTGCATCACCCGGATTAACTATAATAGTATCCCCTATTTTATCTTTACCTATTGATTCATGAACATGACCACAAACATTCAATGTAGGTTGTGTATCTTCGATAATTTTTCGTACTGCACAGCTACCCACATGAGCACCGGATTCTATTTTATCCGCATTTGTATCTAGTGGAGGTGCGTGTGTAACAAGTATTGTGAAAGAATCTGAAGTCAAATCTTCATAGTATTTTCTTAAATTTTCATATAATAATTCATCAGTATATTCATTAGGAGTATCAAATGGTGTAGGGTTTGAACCACCAAAACCTACTAGTTTTATACTTCCTATATTTGAAGTGTTGTCATGTATATTCGTTGCATTAGATTCGTCAATTAATTCACTTGAATTTTTTGGATCACAATTCCCAAATAATGCATGGACATTAGCATATTCTGAAAATTTGTTTAAAGTATCTACAAAAAGTTCTTCCGGACCAAACTCTGTAACATCACCGGTTATTATAATTTCATCGACAGAATTATTATCCAGATAACTATAAATTTTATCTGGATTACTATGGATATCAGTAATCATTAAAATTTTCATTTTATTTCTCCAATTAATTAAATATCATTAATAGATATCTAGTTTAATATTAATAAGAGTTTGTAAATGTATTAAAATAAGAGATATAACAATTTAACGAATAAATAATAAAAAAAATAGTTGGAGGAGAATGAAAAAGATTACATTAAGACATTTGTTCACTGAAAAATGGAGCCATTTCTTTTAATGCTTGTTTGATATGGTCTGCTTCACCAAATACGAAAACTGATGAATCATTGTCATCAAATTCAATGATTACATTTTCATATTCACAAATTTCCATAAATCTTTCTTCATGAATAGGTTTTTTAAAGTTAAATCTAACAAAATCAAAGTTAGCAGGCATCCCTGGGATGAATTTTGATTGAATTTTAGATTGCTTAAATACTTCTTTACCTTTAGCTGCATCAAGTAAATGTTGTTCCCATTCAGCAACAAATTCTTCCCCTTCCATTCCAGCCATACCCATTAATTTAAGTTCAGAATCATTAAGCAAAGAATCAATTCTAGGTAATTCTTTTGCACGATCAGGTTCTGTAGGATCTTGATTATAATAATGAGTCAATGACCTGGCAAATTGTAAATTTTTAGTTACTTCAGGGGGGATATCATATTTTTTCTTTAACTCTTGAAGTAGATGATCAAGTACAACCCACCTTTGTTCTAAAGGGTCTTTTAATTCTTGATTATCCATTTATGTGACCTTCTAAAATTTTACGAACATTGAAGTTATAAATTTTACCATCTAGATTTTCATCTATTTCTTTATCAAGTTCTTCAAGTGAACTGTAATCATTTAAAAAGAAGATTTGGTAACTGGTAGTGTCTTTTACTCTTAATACTGCAATTTTATCATCATCAGTTATTTCCTTATTTTGAATAGTTGCTTTATATTCAACAAATTGTTTATAATCTTCAGGTAAATCTTTTTGAGTGAAAACTCCTATTAACTCTACTATAAATTTTTGCATACTATTGTCTCCTTGAATTATAATAATTACATTAAAATATTAACTTATCAATTTAGTCTATTTATATAAAATATGTTTTTTGATATATATTAAAATTTTGGAAAAAAAGTTAGTTAAATTATTTATTTAAAAATCGAGGAAAACTAAATAAAAAATATTTTAAAAAGGGGGTGAAGGATATAACTTAAAAAAGTTATATGTGAACACTTAATCTATTCTTCTGCTTCTTTAGGTGTGTTCATTTTTTCAACTAAACAACTAGGATCTACAACTTGTTTATCAAGTGTACATTCTTCAGGTGATAATCCCATTGCTAATCCGTATAATTGAGCTAAGTGTAATACAGGAATTGCAAAGTTGGTTCCGTATTGTTCGTTTACTTCAGTTTGACCTACATCGAATTGCATGTGACAGAAAGGACATACATCAATGATTGCATCTACGTTAGCTGCAGTCATGTTGTCGAGTTTTTCTTTGGTGAAACTGGTAGTAACTTCTTTATCTCTTGCTCTTAATCCTCCACCTGCTCCACAACACATCATTTTGTCTGTGTAAGGTACAGATTTAGCTCCTGTAATTTCTACAAGTTCATCTAAGATTTTAGGGTTTTTAGGATTATCAATTTGTAATTCATCACTAGGTTTTAAGAAGTGGCAACCGTAGTGTACAGCAACATTTAAGTTTAAGTCTTTTTCCATGATTTCGGAAAGTTTGTCTAAACCTATGTCATTGTATAATACTTCTGCAAAGTGTCTTACACCAGTTGAACCTTTGAATTCACGACCAATTTCTGAAAGAGAAGAGTTAACTTTGCATTTCATGTCTGCATCTTCTTTTAATAAGTCGTTAGCTTCATGAAGTGAACCGAAACAACCGTTACATTCGGTTAAAATTTCTGCTCCCATATCTTCTGCAATTGTAATGTTTCTTGCTGCGATAGTTGCCCAGGTTTCTTTATCGAAAGAACCGAATACACCTGGTGCAGGACAACAGGAAGCTCCTTCCATATCTGCTAATTCTACACCTAATTTATCCATTAATACTCTGGTGGATTTTTCGATACCAGGGTATCTGTTGTTCATAATACATCCTAAGAAATATGCGTATGCCATAATAATATCCTCCTAATTAAATCATCAAAATTATTCTTTTAAGTTACCAGTAGCCCAATCGAATCCAATTAATTCATCGAATGCTGTTGCTTTAATTAAAGCTTGTACTTCTTCTAAAGCTGCAGGACATGCATGGGTTGTAGGTGGTACTTCTGAAAGACCAATTTCTTTTCTTAAAGCTTTTACATCATCATTGATAGGTACAGCGTGACCAGTTTTAGCTACGAATGAACCAGTCATTTTGTGTGCTTTAGCCATGTATCCTTCATGTGCTGCTACATTTCTTATTGCTTTAACAATTTCTACGATTTTTATGTCACGAGGACATCTTTCTTGACATTCATAACAGGTTGTACACATCCAAAGAGCATCATCGGATATAACTGCTTCTTTCATACCCATTAATGCTTTTCTTACTAATCTTCTGACCATGTAAGGGGTTCTTCTACCTGATGGACATGCACCAGAACATGTACCACATTGGTAACATACTGCTAAACTGTCTGATCCATTTGCCATAATTTCTTCTTTAAAAGTTGGATCAATATCTTTTTCTGTTATTAAGTATTCACTTTCATTTAATAAAGACATATTTTCACTCCATTGATAAAATACATAATACGTTTAAATAAACTGTTTATATCCAAATAAGATGTATGATTGATGCACCTAATTCATCAACCAATAGATAATTTTTAATAGTTAACTTGTAGAAATTTAACATTTTAAACTTCTATTAATAGGTTAATTAAATTAGTATATAAAGATATCAAAAAAATACTTTTGTGTTATCTAAAAGATTACACCAAATATAAAATAAAAAAATATACTACAAACAACAAAAATAAAAACAATAAAAAGTGGAGTAAAAAAAATGATAAAGATTAACTCACATGATGGACCAGCAAGATTAGGAAAATATGGGGAAGAACTAACACCAATTTTACTGGATTATAAACAAGTAACAAAAATAGAAAATATTGCAACACCATTTAAAATTCAAAAAGAAATAGCCGAAGAATATATGGAAAAAAGCCTTAAGTTAGCACAACTTGAAGACAATAAAAACAAAATAGCTGTAATTCAAGGGGCACAATATAGTGATTTAAGAGTAAAATGCGCAAAAGAACTTGAAAAAATGGGATACACAACATTAATGTTTGCTAACACAGATGAATTACAAAGAAATCCTGAAGACTTGCTAAAAATAATCATTGAAACTAGAGAAAATATAAATCCAACAACCGCATTATATTTCCCATTTGCAACAACACAAATCATACCTATATTAAGTTATATCGGAATAGATATTTTTGACAATTCAAGAGCAATATATGAAGCAAAAAACAATAATCTAATGACAAATACAAATATTTATCCATTTAACTACAATATCACAGAAAATTTAGAAGAAGAAAATATTAAACAACTACAATTCACAATTAAAGAAGTACAAGAAAATATGAAAAATAAAACATTAAGAAATCTAACAGAACAAAAAGCAACAACACATCCAGAATTAATGACATTACATAGACTTCTAGATAAAAATCATATGAATTATTTACTAAAATATACTCAGTTATATTAAGTAACTCCACAAAAACTATTTTTTAAAAAAAAAAAAGAAAAAGAATTTAATATTCTTCATCAGCTGAAGCAATAATACGATTATAAGTACGACGAGCAGTAGAACCATCATACCCTATATATAAATTACATGCTGTATTATCATGCTTTGTACAAATGACTTGATAAAAGTTAGTACTCTTATCATATACAAATTGAATATCTTTATAGAGCTCATGAGAAATGTGTGTTCCTTTAATTAAATCAATTGTGTCACTATCTGTATAATTCAATATAAACACTTCAATTATTAATTTTTAAATATCATTATCATAATTTTTAATAACTAATTAAATATTTATAAAATTCAAGTATTTATATTATTTGAATTATAAAAAATCTTCAAGTAAATCTTTGGAAATGTCGGCTAATGTTATAAGAGCTTCTGCTTCAACAAAATGTAAATCACCCGGAACAATCATACAATGTAACGGACCACCAAAATCAAAGTTTAGAACCTCTTCAACGGTTCCTCCTTTAACTAAAGGTTTGTCACTACCGGCCCTTGCCAAACCTACAACTATTGTATCATTAGTTAATACTTTTTCATCACGCTCAGATTCAACTTTTAATAAATACTCCAAAGCCTGATTGATAGTCATGAATCTATCTTTATGAGCTTGAATATCCAATAAAACCAAAGTATGTAAACCCATTTCTTTATTAGTTTTTATAACATCATAAGGTGAATGTGGGAAAAAATTTTCATCAGGAAATGGAACTGTAGTAGTTTTACCAAATTTATATGCTTGAAGACCTGATAACCCAGGAGCAGCTGAAAAAATACTACTACCATGAATAATACGTGTTTCAATGCCTTTACTTACTGCTTCAACATAAAGTTCAGTATGAGTAGTTGCCATTAAAGGATCTCCAGCAACAACAAAAGCAATATTCTTAGTTAAAGCTTCTTCTAAAACTATGTTTCTATCCTCAACATCTTCGCGTTTTAAAGTTACGAAAGGAACATCAACCTTATTAATCAAATTATCAATATTTCCACCCATTAATTTAGCAGTGTAAAATTCTGCATAAATACAGTCCACTTCTTTTAATGCATTAAATCCCTTAAACGAAATATCATCTTCACTAAATAATCCTAATCCGATAAAATATAACAAAAAATCACCTCTAATTAAATTATGAATAACAGTATATTAAAAGTTAAGTAAGAAAAAAGTAGAATCAAGAACTCATTACAAAAAACAGAACAAAAACTACATAACAAATTCAACACAAAAACAAAACAAAAATAGAACAAAATAACACAAAGGTAAATGAATAATAAAAGGCCGGCAACTTTCCGAAATTCCCATAAGCTTACCACCTATAGTACAAAACAGAACGTAGATAGACTTTATTACTGAGATCGAGACGAGATCAGATGTGACCCTATCGCTATGGTCGCCGTACCAGAATAAATCGATAAACGTAAAAATCCAGTAAAAACTAGTATTATCCAAATACTGAATACACCTAACTAGAATAAAGAAAAAGTCCAAGAACAAAAAAAAATCATATGCCAATCTTCAATCCATGCACGATAAAAAGCACAAAAGAAATACTCATAAAAAAACAACAAGACAAACCTAACTGCCAAGTCTGAAATTATTTACATATGAAACTGTATAAAAAATCGGGTGTTG
>SUTQ01000009.1:46009-65276 GCA_015062805.1 Methanosphaera stadtmanae | reverse complement strand
AAGAACAAAGATTATTACTATTATTATTTAGTAATACTTTTATTCTATCAAAAAAATAATTTTGTCGGGGACTCAAAATTAATGTAAAAATAGTAATTTAATGAATTTTTTTTTTAAAAAAAAAAATAGAGAATGGTATTTTATTTTTTACTACCACCATATACAGCATTTGAATAATGCTTCCAGATAACATCTATTTCTTTGAATCCTACATTTTCAAGCATTTTAATATGCTTTATCAATGTTGTAGGAATGTCATTTGCATCTCGTTTTCCTTTATGTTCTGCAATCTCTTCATCCGTTACGCCGTTTTCTTTCATTTCCTGAATGGCTACTTTGTTGTTTAATTCTTCATTGTAATTACTGTTTGCTTTTATAACATCTGCATTATAAAAAACACCGTCCTTTTCTAATGTTTCGTAGATGTTTTTGTACATTGCTTCCTTTTCTTCATCATTAGGAATGTGATGTAAAGCCAAAGAGGATAAGACAACATCATATTTAGTATTCAATTCCATTTGTGTAAAATCACCTACAATGTATTCTATATTTTCATAAGAGGACAGTTTATCCTTGGCTATTTCTATCATGTTTTCAGATAAGTCCAAACATGTTACTTCTGCTTCTGGAAATCTGTTTAAAGCTTTTTGGGTGATGTTTCCTGTTCCACATCCCAGATCAAGTATTTTGGGACTATCCTTATTATTAGGTATTGCATTTATTAATGCCGTTAGCATTTCATTGTAGCAGGGTATGTTTTTTTGTACCTGTTTATCAAATGCTTCTGCTTCTTTATTAAAATGTTTTTTTAAATCGGGCATCATATCACCTTATATTAATTCATAGTTGAATTTTGTTTCTATAACTATCACTATTGCCATTCCAATGACTGCTATAATTAGACAAATTGGTAATGAAGAAAGTGGTGCTGTCACTATATGTTGTAATGGAATTCTCATTGATCCCAACATTATTCCTATGAGTGTTGCTACTGTTAGTTGTTTATGGTTTTCCAGCATGTACTTTATTATTCTACTCATAGCCATAAATCCTACTCCTGCTCCCAATACAAATACTATAATTTCTATTATTGAGATTCTGTGCAATACGTCAATCATGTATTCATATTGTCCTAAAAGCAATAGGAGTGATGAACCGGATATTCCAGGTAACAACATTGCACATATTGCTATGAATCCTGATATGAAAAGGATTGGCAATGAATGTGCAGCTTGCATTGGATTTAATCCTACAAATATGTAGGCCAATATTGCAAATATTACCGTTACTGATATTGCTTTAATGTTAAATGCATCCAACTGTTTGTATAGGATGTAAATTGATGAAAGTATTAATCCTCCGAAGAAGGAATATGTGAATGCTGCATAATTTCCCAATAAAAAGTTAATTATGCTTGCCATTAAGATCATTGCAAGTACTATTCCCAGTCCCAATGGTATGAAAAATTCAAAGTCTATTTCTTCAAATAGTTGTCTTTTAAACCCTTCTATATCTCCTTTAATCAACGGTTTTAAGAATAAAAATTTAATGTTACTGATTGACCTTATTAACTTATCGTATATTCCGGTAATTAATGCTATTGTTCCTCCAGAAATCCCAGGCATAATATCAGAGGTACCCATCAACACTCCCCTTAGGAATATTTTAATCATTTCTAAATAGTCATACATTTATTTGCTCCCGTTTTATAGTTAATATTCATATTTTTGTTTGATAAAATTTAAATATTTTATAAATCAAGAATATATTAATGATATTTTTGAGGTCATTGATTTGTTAGGAGAAAAAGAGTTAAGAAGATTGTTCCCTGAATATGATGATACCATTCAAGCTTCCGGAATTGATCTTAAAATGGATAAGATATATAAACAGGTAGGTCCTGGTTCCTTAATTGATAACGAAAAGAATCTGCCACCTCTTGAAGAAGTCGAATGTGTGGATGGAATTTATACCCTTGAAGCTAAAACAAGTTACAGCGTTACAATTTTGGGCAAAACCAAGATTCCCGTTGGTTACACCATGTTATACTTACCTCGTTCAACACTTTTAAGAAGTTTTATCAGTGTTCATACTGCCGTTGGAGATCCCGGCTTTTATGGTACCCTTCAGTTTATGATTGTTAATAACGGAGATTACGATTATAAAATCAAAAAGGGAGAGCGAATAGCACAAGCCGTTGTTTTTAAAGTTGACGGTTCCGGTGAGTATACCGGTAGTTACAGAGAGGATGAAGATTAAAAGTGATATTTATGAAGGCTGATAGAAATACTGCAGAATACCTGCTGAAGTTATTGGAAGAACATGGTGTGGACTATGTCTTTGGTTATCCTGGCGAACAAGTTTTACCTATTTATGAGGCTTTACGCAAATCCAAAATCAAACACGTTTTAACCAGACATGAACAGGCTGCCATTCATGCTGCAGATAGTTATGCTCGTATAAGTGGCAAATGTGGTGTGTGTCTGGCAACTGCCGGTCCCGGTGCAATGAATCTTGTAATGGGTGCTTCTGCATGTTACAAAGACAGTGTTCCAGTTCTTATTCTTACGGGAGATGTTCCTACAGACGTTAAAGGTGATAATACTTTTCAGGATTTGCCTTTGAATGACGTGTTTAAACCAATCTGTTTTAAATCATATAATGCTCATTCTCCGGAAAAACTTGAAAATAGCATTAATGAAGTTTTTATGCATTTTGATGAAGGAATTACAGGACCTTTCCATATCAATATACCTAAAAATATTCAAAGTAGACCAATGAATATGCACCACAAGGTTATTCATACAAATATAATTAAGGCAATCAAAGAATCAGACATTCAAGATACAATTAAACGCATAGAAGAAAGTGAAAAACCATTAATTATTGCAGGTTATGGCCTTATTTATTCAGGTGCAACAGATGAGTTTTTGGAATTTGTGGAAAAAACGGACATCCCTATCACTACAACATGGAATGCAAGAGGAATTATTCCTGAAAGTGATGAAAAAAATTTAGGATTAACGGGCAATAGAGGAACAACAAAAGCAAATTATGCTGCAGAACATGCCGATTTAATCATTGCACTTGGAACAAGACTCAGCGAAAGAACAACAAGCCATATCAATACGGACAATATCATCCAAGTTAATACAAACAAGGAACACAATTATGGTAGAACATTCTATCATTATAATGTTAAAAATTTCCTGAAACTTCTTAATGAAAACAATTTTACAAAAGATAATTCCAAGTGGAAAAATAGAATAAATTCAAAAGAAGAAGATGAAAAAAGACAATTGGAAGAAACCGAAAAATTACATCCCGAATTGGTTATACAACATATTTTGAAACAATGTGATGATAACACTACCATTGTGATTGATGCCGGAACGATTCCGACATATTTCACTACAGAATCAACTGTTGAGAAACCTGGAAAAATATTATTTTCTGGAGGTTTAGGTCCTATGGGTTATTCTGTTCCAGCAGCCATAGGCGCTACCTATGCCAGACACGATGATGTCATAATCGCAGCAACGGGTGACGGTGCCATCCAAATGACTATCGAAGAACTTGCTGTTTTGAACACATACAAACTACCAATTATTGTGATAATAATAAACAATAATTTATTGGGCATTATCAAACAATGGCAGGATATGGCAGGACTACCTAAATATCAGGTAGACTTAGAAAATCCGGACTTTGTAAAGCTTGCAAACGCGTATAATATTGAAGCGGACAATATTACCTCTTTAGAAGAATTGGATGAAAAACTAGATAAAGCAATTAAAGAGAAAAAACCGCATTTGTTTAATGTTGAAGTAGCTGATGTACACATTCCACTTCCCGTTGTAAAAGAAAAGAATAGTTTCTAACTATCTTTAACTCTTTTTTTAAAGTTATCCAAAAATAGAAAAAAAGATAATAAAAATATTTTTTTAACTGTAATTTTTTATTTTAAAGCAATATCCATAACCGTAAACTTTTTACCTTCTTTAGGCATGTTTTCAAAGCCTACATTTAATGTGAAGTTGAAGTCTTTTTCTACTGTTTGATCCAGTTCATCGAATGCGAATCCAAGTTTTTGATTCATTAATTCGTCAATCTTATCAAATATCATCTTGTATGCTTCACAGTGGGGATCCACGTTTTTAACTTCGTGGTCACTTATTGCCAATGCGTTATATGGACATCCTCCTCTACAGTAATCTATGTGCTTACATTCCTTGCAATCCTCATTGACGAATTCCTTGTATTCCTGTAGAAGTTTTTCAGCCTTGGTGTTCATCAGTTCTTCATAGGTTGGTTTATCCTTAACGTGGCCTATCTCGTAGTCTGGCATGTCGACAAACCTGTAACACGGATATATTTTACCATCAGGTCCAATTGCAAATGTACTGTCCATACAGTCAACGTATGTGCATACGAAACCTTTTTTCATGAAGACTCCCTTACATAGGTGGTCGATGTTTTTTAGTTCTATCGTGTCAGCAAGATCAAGGTACTGATCCAAGAGGTATAACATTAGTTCTCCATAATCTTTTGGTTCCAATGCAAATTCATCACCGTTGTCATCTTTTAGTGAGGGGAGGGCAGGATGAATTTTTAAGTTTAAACCATTTTCCTTGAAGAATTCGAATATTTCCTCTTTATGTTTAATGGAATAATTTGTGAAAGTACTTATGAAGCTAACTCTTAGACCATATTTTTTTGCAATCTCATACCCTGCTAATGTTTTATCATAGTATCCTATTCCTCTTTGTAAATCATTCAATTCTTTTGGACCATCCAAACTACTTCCCACAGGTATTTCATACTTTTTGAATAGCTGTGCCAATTTATCATCCATCAACCACAGGTTTGTTTGAATAGCATATGCAGGATATAAATGGGATAATTTTGTAGACAATTCATTTAATGCATGTTCATAGAAATCATAACCTGCCAGTAGTGGTTCTCCTCCATGGAAAGTGAAAGTTACCGGTTCTTCTTTAAAGTCCTTTAACCATTCGACTATGTCATCCATGGTTTCATCCGTCATAACTAATGATACTGTTTCTGAATTCCAGCAATAACTGCAGTTTGCCGGACAACCCATTGTTGGTACTATCATTACATGCATTGATATCACCTTCCTTGATTATTCTTCCAAGTAGTAATATTCTCCTTTTTCTTTTTGTTCCCTGTCAAGGTAACTTTCCTGTTTGTTTACTCTTGGCCTATTTGTTTCCTTATCCCTTCTGAACGTAATTTTAACATCGGACAGGAATTTGTTCATTGCATCCCTTAAGTTTATTGGTGCTGTTGCATGACCTGATTTTCCTGATTCGCCATAGAATACCATTGCCCTATCTGAAATGTAATCTATGAAAACTATGTCGTGGTCGATGATTAATGCTGAAGTGTCATCCCTTACAATTACGTGTTTGATTGCCTTTGCTATTTTTAATCTTTGTTCTACATCAAGGAATGCTGTTGGTTCGTCCAATACATATAAATCTGCTTCCTGAGATAATGTTACGGCCGTTGCTAATCTTTGTAATTCCCCACCTGAAAGTTTATTTACTTCTTTTTCAAGTATTTTTTCCAAGTCAAAAGGTTTTGATATGTCTGTTTTAAATACGTTTGTTCCATATCCTTTTGCGTGTGTGAACAAGAAATCTTGTACTGTTCCTTCAAAATCTGACAAAATATACTGTGGTTTATAAGCTATTTTGATTTCTTCTTCAATTTCTCCAGAATCTGGTTCTGTCACTCCTGCAAGAATTTTTGCATATGTGGTTTTTCCTATACCGTTTGGTCCAAATGCTGTTATTACCTGGCTTTGCTTTATTTCCCCTTCATCTACGGTTAGTTCAAAGTTGTCATATTTTTTATGGAAGTCCGTGTATGTGGTGATTGTTTCGGATTCTATTAAATCGCTTGGTGGTCTGATTTCAAATTCTATTGGCTGTTTTCTGATTCTTATGTTTTCCTCTTTCAGGAATCCGTTAATGTATGCGTTTATTCCAACTCTTACCCCTCTAAGTTTAGAAACTACCCCGTATGCTCCTTCTTCACCATACATCACATGGACATAATCGCTCATAGCATCCAATGTTGCAAGGTCGTGTTCTATAACAAGTACGTTCCTGTTTTCTTCTGTCAAGTCTCGTATTACTTCAACCGTGTTCAGTCTCTGTTTTACATCCAGCCATGATGTCGGTTCATCTATGTAGTAGAAGTTTGCATCTCTGAGTACTGTTGCTGCTATTGCTATTCTTTGTAGTTCTCCACCGGATAGTTTTCCTAGTTTTCTGTTTAACGTGTTTTGCAATTCTAGTTTTTCAACTACCTCCCCCATTTTGTTCCTTTCATCTACTCCTTCAAGTAATTCTGATACTTTTCCTTTCACTACTTTTGGAAGTTGATCTACCATTTGTGGTTTGAATGCTACTTTTACTTCGTTGTTGCTTAATTTTTTGAAGTAGTTTTGTAGTTGTGATCCTCTGAAATATTCTATTACTTCATCCCATGAACCTTCTTGGTTATATTTTCCAAAGTTTGGAACTATCTGACCGGAAAGTATGTTTAGTATTGTGGATTTTCCTATACCGTTTGGTCCTAATAATCCTACAACGGAACCTTCCTCTATGGTTGGCATACCAAATAGTTCAAACGAATTCTGACCATACCTGTGTATAGGTTCTTCCTGTAATATTTCGGGTAGGTTGATTATGTTTATTGCATTGAATACACACCTGTTAACACATATTCCACAGCCAGAACATAATTCTTCTGAGATGACTGGTTTTTTATCTTCTCCTATCAGTATTGTGTCCTCTTCCATTCTTACTCCAGGACAATATTCTATACAGGCATAGTTACATTTCTTTGGCTGACATTTATCTTTTTCTAATATTGCTATTCTTGACAAAAATACACTCCCCCTCAGTATTTTTTGTATGAAATATTATCGTTAATCCAATGATTTATCATTATAATAATATGTTTTATCTTTTTATTATAGTTTCTTCTTAAAGGAGATATTAAAAAAAGTTCAATATAAAATATTAAAAAAATGCCCCATTTAGATAAAAATAGATAAAAATTAAAATATTTCATTTTTTTATTTAAATTTCTAAAAAATATTTATTATATTCTGTTTTATGTAATAAAATTTTATTATTTCTCATTATTATTAATTATTCTTATTAATAGCATAACTTATGAAACCCATTTTAGCATCTTAAGATAATAATTAATTTAATTAAAAAAATAATAAAATATTACCGCTTAATTTAAAATAAGATACATATAAAGACTTTATATTTTTTTATATAAAAAAAAATTAAATTATCGTTAATTGTTTAAATAAAAGTATAATTAACGCTATAATAGTATTTTAAAATATAATTAAAGTAAATATAGATAACATTGATAATTTTAGTTAAATAATCCCAAAATATGATTTAAAAAAAAAATAACGCTAAATAGAGTTATGGTTTAAAAACTAATTAATTGATAATTTTTGTTTTTATAACATTTTATTAAGTCTTAAATTATCCAGTATCAACTTAATAGTATTTTGATGGATAAAACAATACTTATAAATACTACAAAAATATATTAATTTCTATAGGAGTGATAATATGGAAACTTTACCAATTGCACCTATAGGAAGAATTTTATCAAATGGTGGTGCTCCTCGAGCAACTAAAGATGCTAAAATTGAATTATCCAATATTCTTACAGAATATGGTGAAGCAATTGCTGAAGAAGCAGTAAAAATTGCAACCCATTCCGGTAGAAAAACTGTTAAAGCTTCAGATGTACAATTAGCTATTAAATTAAAATTCAGTTAGATCTTCGTAAAAATTAATCCTATAGCAATAAAACAAAAAAAAATTCTAAAAAACAATTATTATTTATTGGTTAAATTTTCATTTATAACACATATTTAAATATTTAACCAGCTATCTATTTTTATTTTTTACAGAAAAATCAAATCTATTTTTTAAAACATTTAACCTTTTTTTCTTTTTTTCTAAAATAAAATATAACTATATTTTTTATAAAATACAAAATTATTATTAACAAAATATTATGGGGATAATCTATGATAAATTCTATTAAAAATTTTATCACAGATAATGAAAAAGATTTATATTATATTGTTTTGCTGACTATTTTTCTATTGGTTATTACAATTCCAAGATTACTGGCACAGTACAATATAGGAATTGGAAATTGGGACACATATCTTTACTTAGAAAATGGTAGAAACTTTGCAAAAATGGGTTGGGGTGATGTACCTAGCATTTCTCCAGTATTACCAATGATTCTATCAAAAATGTTTTTAATAGCAGGACATCCATATCAAGAGGCAATATTCAATATAGATGCCATATTTTACATAATTGGAGTTATAGCTTTCTATCTTCTACTAAGACTTAAATTTAAGCATAACGTGAGTACTGTTGGAAGTATAATTTATGCAACTTTTACATTACTTTACTCGTGGGTTTCAATCGGTGGAAATGATATTATAGGTGTTACCGGAACAATAATTACAATATATTTAATTCTAATAGCACATAAGTACAATAACAAAGCATATTTTATTGCATTGCCTGTCGCTGCATTAGCCTTTTTATCAAGATACACTGCGGGAGTAATGCTCTTTTCAATATTGTTCTATTGGGTAATCAAAGAGATAGATCTTAAAGAGATTAAACATATAATTATTGGAGGAATTCTTGGAGTAATCAGCGTTAGTTGGTTCTTATACCAATTTTATATTCATCTGAGAACACCTTTCCCCTTCCTTGGACAATTCAGTGGAACAGTTTCCAATACGGTAGTTTTAGATTCCGGATTTTTACCGGATAGCTGGTACTACATTAAACACATACCCAACTATTTGATTAGTTATGTTCCAAATGTAAAAACATTTAATGCAATAGTTAATCCAATGGGGAATGTACCTTCAATATTTTCATATGTCTACATTGCAATTTTTGTATTTGCTTTCATATTGCTCTTATACAAGATTGTAAATTCTGTCAAAAACAGTGAATTGAAATTCGAAAATAAATCCAAGTTACTTTCAGCAGTGGCTCTGTTATTATTTGCAATATTCCTATTTACATTAGGAGCTGTATCTTATATCATAAGTAATATCATTTTCCTATTGTCACTGTATATTATTTGGATAGTACTTAAGAGATATCATATTGAAGATTTGGAATATGAATTGCTGATGACATCCCTATTGGTAATCTACGTAGTGTTTCAATCGATACTGTTTACGAAAAATGATCGTTACTTTATAACGGCATTACCATTTATAGCATATTTCATTACGTATGCTTTAGATTGGATATTTAAGAAAATAGATGAAATTACAATCATTGAAAAGATTCCTATTTCAAGAATTCTTTCAATTATAATTATCATTGGATTACTATTTAACACTCTCCTATTTGTGAGTGTAATGCCTATGGATAATGATTATGCAGATATAGGAGATGCCTGTGAGTGGTTGCTTGAAAATGAAAACGTTAATAACTCGACTATTTGTTATTCGGACAATTGGCCCGCAGTTACTTGGTATTTAAATATTTACTGTCAAAGGGGAGTTGCTAACACTTCAGATTACTATTATCAGACAAAATTTGCAGAGGAACTATTAACTAGAAATGATACCCATAGAGCCTCTTGTTACTACATTGACGCAACCCATGCAGACAAGGTGGATTATCCTGGAATGATTAAACTAGAAGGCTTTGATACAGTAGAAATTTATAAAAACAAATACTTAGATGAGTATGGATATAACTATACTTATACTGACGAATATAATGAAAATCTTAAAGAAGATATTAGAAACTTTGTTAGAACTTAAGTGATTGAAATGTTAAACCTAGAAAAAATGTCAAAGAACAATAAAATATTAAGTATATTAACCATTTTTATGTTAATTTATACTGGTATTCTATTTTATTCCCAAATTATCCGCAGCATTAGTTATTGGGACATATTCGTTTATTTGGGAAATGCTATGCTATTTTCTGGCCATAACATTGGTAGTCAGTTAAGTGTACCTCCTGTTTTATCACTTTTAACGGCAATTCCTTTCTTCTTTGGTTTTATTGGTGAAACTTCATTATTTGTAGTTTCAGGAATTCTTTTCATTTTTTTAATTGTTGGACTTTACTTCTTATTAAATGAAAGATTTGATTGTGAAATATCATTACTCACCAGTTTAATATTTTCCATGCTAACATTAATTGTAACATGGGCTTTAACTGGAGCTACAGATGTACCTGCTTTAAGTTTTGCCGTATGGGCATTACTATTTACGGTATGGGGATTGAATAGAGATTTTAAATATTATTACTTTGCTTTTTTATTTTTTATTTTAGCATTTTTCACAAGATTTACTGAAGGTTTTATTTTAATTGTGATGGGATATTATATATTAATAAATTTTGATAGATTTAAAAAACAATTAACCGTTAAAAATTTACTTCCATTTGTTGTTTATGTTCTGGCTTTTGGTGTAATTATTTGTGGAATTTACATTAGTTTTCAGGGCACTATACCTTTTATCAGCCAGTTTTTAGAGGTTTCAAGCAGTAGCCAGGTTAGTAATATTAATGTGGGTTATGAATTAAACCCTTATTATTATTTTCAAAACTTGCCTGAATATTTAACATCATTTAGTGTATCTGATTCATATTTTACCAGCCTTTCTACCAGTGAAAATACTCCGACTTTATTATCATATGTTCTGATATTTTTAGTTGCAGCATACCTTTTGAATTTTATATCCAAACTTATCAGATATGATATCTGCGAAGTCAAAAACAAGAATTTTAAAGTAGGGTTTATAGCAGTATTGTCCATTTTTACGATAATTAGTTATGCACATCTATCTTATATGATTACAGAATTATTATTTATCATAATACTTTTATTATATTATAAATGGCTCCCAGATAAAGAGAACCAAATGGATTATGTTATGTTATTATGGATGGGAATTTACATTATTATGCACTCTTATCATCCAGTAAAAGTAGATCGATATATCATTCCAATATTAGTTCCATTAACATACTTCGTAACTACTTCAATACAGTACATATTAAAAGACAAGAAGAAAATAATAATTGCTTTACTAATTATTTTAATTCTTATAATACCAGTAAATGCAAGCTATTTGATGTCAATAACACATGAAAATAATCATACCCATGAGGAAAAACTTGCAGCAGAATGGTTAAGCGAATATGACCATGATTATGAAAACCATAACTTATCATCAGACAGAGGAGTCGTGTTTAGCTGGTATCTAAAAAAATACGTTTATACCACAATACCACGCGTATTGGAGGCAAATAATGAAAGTTTAATCGATAAACTCAATTCAATAGAAGCAAAATACTACATCGATTCAACAAGCAATACCACAGACATATCCGGATATCACTGCATCTATGACAATAAGAAGGACATTCATGTAAAAATATATGAGAGGAATTAAATGTACACAAAAGAAAATATTATTGAAGAAATTATTGCAATTCGTGAAGAAATAGGTCATGAATTCGTTGAACCTGAAATAAAAGAAATACATATGAAGAATAACGAATTAACAATAATTGCACCAGACAGACCTGAAAAATCAATAATTATCGGAAAAGGAGGATGGGTTGTTGGAAAACTACGTGAAAAACTTGGATTTAAGTCCATCCATGTAATCAGTTATACTGATATACTCCTCAAAGAATATCAACTAGAATTATCCGTTAAACACATACATAAACTCTTAGATGAAGATAAAATTCCCCAGAATTATCTTGATGCATTTAATAATTTATACTCTCTTCTAAAACAAAAACATGAAGCATCCTATGATAATACAATTATTGAAGAATATGTTGAAAAGAATATGGAAAATGAAAGCTTTGAAAATGCTGATGTACTGGTTGCATTGTCCGGTGGTGTTGACAGCAGCTTTTCAACAATTCTTGCAAAATCATTTGGATTTAAAGTTAAAGCTGTTACTGTAGATCCGGGAACCATAATATTACCTAAACAGTTCCGGTTCAATATTGATAATCTCTGCAATAAGATAAATGTTGAACATGAATACATTGAAACGGACATGAGTGAAATAATAAATGATTCCTTGAGTGGTAAAATCCATCCCTGTGGGAGATGCTCTAAAACCATCCATAAAATGCTTGAAGAAAAACTGGAGGAATACGATTATGATGTGATGATTTTTGGAGATTTATTATCAACAGGTTCCCAATCAATAGTAATACATGATGATAAAATTCGTATAAATCTTCCGGCATTGTTCAGAATGGAAAAAACGGAAGTGAAAAACATTATAACAAAATATGATGTAAAAAAAGTTAAAGGTTATGGATGTCCCTTAATTGTTCAAGTTCATAAAAAATACCCTCAATACAGACCATTTTCTATACAACGGGTTTTAAGGGAAACAAGAGCAGGAATTTTAGAACCAGGTGAGGCTCTTGACCTAATTAATACTATTTAATTACCATTAATGCTCCATAAATTATAAGGACTAATCCAAGTATGTATGCAACAAGATTTGGATAAATAATTATCAATATTCCAACAATAATTGCTGCTACATAATAAATATCTTCTTTTTCTTCAAACATTTAATCACCTGAAAAGAAAATTATCTTTATTGTAATACTTATTTAAAGTATAATTACTACTCATTTAAAAAACTTTCCATAATTTCAATGGATTCGATTACTGCCTCAGGTGCACAACCACCCTTAACTGTTCTACTTTTTACGTTTAATAATGGATCAAGTGCTTGTCTAACCAGTTCTTCACCCAATTCAAGTTTTTCACCAGTTATTTCAACACTAACCTTATTTACATAATCATCATCTATTTCATTTACTGAAATGTTTTCATCAATTGCATCGGAGACTATACGACCAACAATTTGATGAGCAGTTCTGAACGGAAGATTTTTTTCTCTTACCATTACATCAGCAAGTTCCGTGGCGGTAGCGAAGTTTACACCTGCCAATTCACTTGTTCTTTCTTTGTTAATTGTAAGAGTACTTAACATTCCATGAACGATTCTTAGAATATCATTGGTATTGTCTATTGCATTCCATACGTGTGGTGAAACTTCCTGTAAATCCCTGTTATAACTATGTGGAATACCTTTAATCATGGAAAGGATTGTCATGAGTTCCCCATATGCTATTGTACTTTTACCCCTTGCAAGTTCTGCAATATCCGGATTTTTCTTTTGTGGCATGATTGATGAAGTTGAAGAGTATTGGTTTGAACATTCCACCATTCTAAACTCATATGTACTCCAAATGACTATCTCTTCGGATATTTTTCCAAGAGTTGTGGACAACATTGCATAGTCAAATACCGTTTCTGCTGCAAAGTCCCTGCTGCTGACACCGTCGATTGAGTTATCCATTATTTTTGAAAAGCCTAATAATTCAGTGGTTCTTTGTCTATCAATTGGAAATCCTGTGGTTGTTAGTGCTGCTGAACCTAACGGATTCATGTCAACACGTTTGTAAGTGTCCATGAAACGTTCACAATCACGTCTTAATTCATTTGCATATGCCATTAAGTGATGTGCAAATGTTGTTGGCTGAGCATGTTGAAGGTGAGTGTAGGCAATGAATAATGTGTCGGTATTCTCTTTTGCCATTTCGACTATTGTTTGTATGAATGCCTTAATATTTTCTATGGTATTTTCGATTTCCCATTTTAAGGTAAGTCTTACATCGGTACATACCTGATCGTTTCTACTTTTACCTGTGTGCATAAATCCTGCTTCAGAACCTATTTCCTTTGTTACATAGTCTTCCAGTGCCATGTGAATGTCTTCAAATGAAGGATTTAAGTCCAATGCATCCAAACCCTCTTTTTCCAACTTGTCAAGTGTAGCTAAAATTTTTTTACCTGCAGTTTCAGGTATAATGCCTTGTTCTGTAAGCATTGTAGTATGTGCTCTGTTACATTCAATATCTGCTTCAAATAATCTTTTATCAAATTTTATACTTGAGGAAAATGCTGCTGCGTCATCAGTCATTTGTCCATCAAATCGTCCTGCTCTTAAATCCATCCTTATCATAATCCTTAAATTTAACTATTAATAATTTTGTTTAACCAGATTAATTTATTTTTTGAAAATAGAAAAAATAGAAAATATATAATTCCATTTAAAAGAAGATACTTTTCAATTTAACGTTGAGTGTAGTTCATTAAGTGAAATTTAGTAATACGTTATGAATTCATTCAATTAAATAAATAGTATTAATATCCAACAGTTCATCATTCGCTATCTGCAAATAGTTAAAAATCATAATGTAAAACTGCCTTCATAATAATAACCGTCCAGTTCTTTATGGTTGCTTTCAATGGAAAATTCGAATGTATCCTCGTTTGTTACGTACAAATGTGCCAATGCTATTCCAATATCTATCCTGTTCCATTTTTCTGTAAATCTTCTTTTGAGTATGTTGAATTTTTTTCTGTAGATGTTATAACTTCCATCACCATTATGTGTAAAATACCATGGCTGACTGTTTGTTGCTGATGGAGCTAATTGGGCCGGTATTAACTTTTCATCTTCCATATCACTAATCTGTGATAATTTGTTTCTTTTGAATTCGCTTAGTTCTCTGCCAATATTTTTTTCTGTTTTTCCGAATGAAATAGTTATGATAAACTTTTGATTACTGTCCTTGTTTTTGTAGCTTTTTGGACTTGCCATTCCTATCCAACAGCTTCCTATGCCTTTACTTTGTAGGAAGAGATCCACCTGTTGAAATATGAAACCTACATTTTCAAGGTAGTTTTCTTTTTCTTCCGAAAATATGAGAAGATAGTGTGGTGCTTTCCAATTGAGAATTGTTTTAATGTCGTCTTTTGTAATTATATCATAGCTCCAGAGTATATCCTCGTTTAATACTTTAACGTTTTCGATAAATTTTCTCAATTCACTTATTTCATCATATGTTAAGGAATCTTCTTTATAGTTTCTGATTGATTGGCGTTTAAAAATTGTTTCTTCTAAATTCATTTCAATAACCTAAATTTTTCTAATTAAAATTTTGTATGATCCATATAATATATTGTAAGTAAATTTTTGATAAAAAGTAGTCGGCCAATATCTTTGGAAAATGAATTAATTTTCGTAATTGATTAATGAAAATTTTAAAAATAGAATATAATAATTTACACTAAAATCAGTTTTGTTTAGCAGCATAAATTTTTAAAATAAATATTGTTTTTAAAAAAAAAGAAAAAGAAAAGAGAACTTTTAGAGTTTAAAGTATAATTAAGACAACATACTTTGTGAATGTAATGTTACGAAACACTTATTCATATGATAATTGTAGAATCATCATCCTATGCTTCAGCAGCAGAAGCGGATTCAGATGCAGTATTAGATACTGAATCTGATGCTTTTGATGCAGAATTAGAAGATGATTTTTGTTCTACATTAATGTCGCCACTATCGATTTCACCTGAACTACTTGGAGCATTGTCTTTCTCAATATCACTGTTGTAATCTGAGAAATGACCACTGTTATCCTGTATTTCAATTGAATCTGGGACTTCACTAATATCATCATATGTTAAGGTAATTTGTCCGTTTTCATCCCATGCGTTAGTACTTGCAATTTCAATACCGTTGAGTTTTAATACAACCATAAAGTCACTGAAACTCATGTCGCCTTCTAAGAGTTCACCGTATAATGTAATGAACAAGATGTATTGTTCTTTAGTCATTGCAGGAACAGGAACAGGTATGCCTCCGCTTGGTCTATTCCAGGAAGGACGTTTGTTATACCTATTAGTGTACCTACTGTATCTATTATACCTGTTATACTTAGAGGTTCTTTGTTGATACTTGTTAACTGATCTTACTCTAGGAGCAACTTTTCCTTTATTTCTAGGAACAGGTTTAACTGTATCAGGTTCAACAGGAACAACATCATCAGTATCATTGTCAACTGTTACGTTCACACGTATCAATGTCCAATTACCAATGATAATCATTCTAGGAACATTATCTATTGTAACATCGGTAACAGCTTCGTTGTAAATTGGATTTTCAATCAATTTAGCATCATAAACTGTTTCACCAACAGGTACATTTACACCAGTGAATGTTGCAATACCATTTTCATCAGTAATTGCAGTTACTTTTGTACCATCAGCTAATGTAAGTTCAATAGTACCGTTTACAACAGGTTTACCAGTTAAATCATCAGTTGCAAGAATATCAACTATAGCGGTTCCATTAGTATTGTTTCTAACTGTTGGAGTTAGTGTTGCATTACGTTTTACAACATTTACAACGAATGGAGTGCTTGAAGGACTGTATTTATCATTACCACCGAAGTCAATAGTTAAATTGTTTTCTCCAGCAGGTAAATCAAGTTCAGTTCTTATTACACCATTTTCATCGGTTGTAGCGTTGATAGTTGTACCATCTGGTAATGTGATTACAACAGGTGTGTTAGCTAATAAATCACCAGTTTCTGGATCTTTAAGAACTATTTCTATTTCTGTTTCACCTATAATTGGATTAAGTACTTCTGGTTCGATTTTTGTTGGAAGTGGTAATATTTCCATGTCAACAGTTGTGGTTGAAGGTTCGTATGTTTCGTTACCAGGGAATGTTACTTCAAGAGTATGATTACCTACAGGTAAGTCTACAGGAATTTCAACTTTACCGTTTTCATCAGTAGTACCATTTACTTGTGTACCGTCAGGTAATGTAATAATCACAGGAGCAAATGGAATAGGTTCATTGGTAGCAGGGTCAACAAGGGTTACGTTAACTGTACTGTTACCAAGTTCTTCATTTCCAGGTTCAGCTGTAATATCACTAGGTCTTCCAACAACATCATCATTTACTGTGGTGTCGCTTTCAGTGTAGTTTTCATTACCAAGGTATTCTACATCAAAGTCATAGTTACCAACTTCGGTAATGTCTGTTTTAATGATTGCAATACCATCAACAACTTCACCAGTACCAACGAGAGTTCCATTTACATATACTTCAACAGGACCATTAGGAACAAGTTCACCAGTCTCAGCATCAGTAACAGTAGCCTTAATGGTTACGTTACCAGCAGTATTATTAATTAATTCTGCTTCAATTTCACTAGGACGAGGTAAGATATTCATATCAACAGTAGTGTTTGAAGGACTGTAAGTTTCATTACCAGGATAGGTTACTTCAAGTGTATGAGGACCTACAGGTAAGTCAACAGGAACTTCAACAGTACCATTCTCATCAGTGACAGCAGGAACTTCAGTACCATCAGGTAACGTAATAATCACAGGAGCAAATGGAATAGGTTCATTGGTTTCAGGGTCAACAAGAGTAATGTTAACCGTACTGTTACCAAGAGTTTCATTTCCAGGAACAGCTGTAATATCACTAGGTCTTCCAACAACATCATCATTTACTGTGGTGTCGCTTTCAGTGTAGTTTTCATTACCAAGGTATTCTACATCAAAGTCATAGTTACCAACTTCGGTAATGTCTGTTTTAATGATTGCAATACCATCAACAACTTCACCAGTACCAACGAGAGTTCCATTTACATATACTTCAACAGGACCATTAGGAACAAGTTCACCAGTCTCAGCATCAGTAACAGTAGCCTTAATGGTTACGTTACCAGCAGTATTATTAATTAATTCTGCTTCAATTTCACTAGGACGAGGTAAGATATTCATATCAACAGTAGTGTTTGAAGGACTGTAAGTTTCATTACCAGGATAGGTTACTTCAAGTGTATGAGGACCTACAGGTAAGTCAACAGGAACTTCAACAGTACCATTCTCATCAGTGACAGCAGGAACTTCAGTACCATCAGGTAACGTAATAATCACAGGAGCAAATGGAATAGGTTCATTGGTTTCAGGGTCAACAAGAGTAATGTTAACCGTACTGTTACCAAGAGTTTCATTTCCAGGAACAGCTGTAATATCACTAGGACGTCCAACAA
Source organism: Methanosphaera stadtmanae (assembly GCA_015062805.1). Taxonomy (GTDB): domain Archaea; phylum Methanobacteriota; class Methanobacteria; order Methanobacteriales; family Methanobacteriaceae; genus Methanosphaera; species Methanosphaera stadtmanae_C. The sequence goes on along the minus strand of SUTQ01000009.1, from coordinate 47,220 downwards.
CATCTACAGGAACAGTAGTGTTACTTTCAGTATAGTTTTCATTACCAAGATATTCAAGCTCTACATCATAATTACCAATCTTATCAAGATCAGTAGGAATGATAGCAGTACCATTAATAACTTCACCAGTACCAACAACAGTACCATTAACCTTAGCAACAACAGGACCATTAGGAACAGGCTGTTTAGTTTCAGCATCAAGTACTGTAGCATTAATAGTCACATTTCCGACTGTATTGTTGATTACTTCACCAGTAATTTCACTAGGACGAGGTAAGATATTCATATCAACAGTAGTGTTTGAAGGACTGTAAGTTTCATTACCAGGATAGGTTACTTCAAGTGTATGAGGACCTACAGGTAAGTCAACAGGAACTTCAACAGTACCATTCTCATCAGTGACAGCAGGAACTTCAGTACCATCAGGTAACGTAATAATCACAGGAGCAAATGGAATAGGTTCATTGGTTTCAGGGTCAACAAGAGTAATGTTAACCGTACTGTTACCAAGAGTTTCATTTCCAGGAACAGCTGTAATATCACTAGGACGTCCAACAACATCTACAGGAACAGTAGTGTTACTTTCAGTATAGTTTTCATTACCAAGATATTCAAGCTCTACATCATAATTACCAATCTTATCAAGATCAGTAGGAATGATAGCAGTACCATTAATAACTTCACCAGTACCAACAACAGTACCATTAACCTTAGCAACAACAGGACCATTAGGAACAGGCTGTTTAGTTTCAGCATCAAGTACTGTAGCATTAATAGTCACATTTCCGACTGTATTGTTGATTACTTCACCGGTAATTTCACTAGGACGAGGTAAGATTTCAATGTCAACAGTTGTGTTGGTTGCATTGTATGTTTCGTTACCTTCGTATCTTACAGGTAATGTGTGGTTTCCAACAGGTAAATCTACAGGAATTTCAACTGTACCATCAGGAGTGATTGTACCGTTAACTTCACTACCATCAGGTAAAGTAATAATTACAGTAGCGTTAACTAATGGTTCACCAGTTTCATCATCTGTTAAGTTTATAATAACTGTACTGTTACCAAGAGTTGTATTACCAGGTTCACCAGTAATGTTAGCAATTCTACCAACAACTTCAACAGGAACAGTATTGTTACTTTCAGTATAGTTTTCATTACCAAGATATTCAAGCTCTACATCATAATTACCAATCTTATCAAGATCAGTA
>SUTQ01000009.1:42738-45999 GCA_015062805.1 Methanosphaera stadtmanae | reverse complement strand
TGTTACTTTCAGTATAGTTTTCATTACCAAGATATTCAAGCTCTACATCATAATTACCAATCTTATCAAGATCAGTAGGAATGATAGCAGTACCATTAATAACTTCACCAGTACCAACAACAGTACCATTAACCTTAGCAACAACAGGACCATTAGGAACAGGCTGTTTAGTTTCAGCATCAAGTACTGTAGCATTAATAGTCACATTTCCGACTGTATTGTTGATTACTTCACCGGTAATTTCACTAGGACGAGGTAAGATTTCAATGTCAACAGTTGTGTTGGTTGCATTGTATGTTTCGTTACCTTCGTATCTTACAGGTAATGTGTGGTTTCCAACAGGTAAATCTACAGGAATTTCAACTGTACCATCAGGAGTGATTGTACCGTTAACTTCACTACCATCAGGTAAAGTAATAATTACAGTAGCGTTAACTAATGGTTCACCAGTTTCATCATCTGTTAAGTTTATAATAACTGTACTGTTACCAAGAGTTGTATTACCAGGTTCACCAGTAATGTTAGCAATTCTACCAACAACTTCAACAGGAACAGTATTGTTACTTTCAGTATAGTTTTCATTACCAAGATATTCAAGCTCTACAGTGTAGTTACCAATCTTATCAAGGTTTGTAGGAATAATTGCAGTACCATTTTCCACAATACCTTCACCAATAATTGTACCGTTTAATTTAGCTACAACAGGTCCGTTAGGAACAGGTTGTTTAGTTTCAGCATCAACAACGGTAGCATTAATTGTTACATTACGTGCAGTATTATTGATTACTTCACCGGTAATTTCACTATGACGAGGTAAAATATCAGTGACTGTGTCATCTTCACTTGGTGAGTATGTATCATTTCCTAGGTAGTTTGCATCAAATTCTTTGTCTTCACCAACAGGGATGTCATCAAATGTTGTGATGTTTTCCCCGTTTTCATCGGTTTTGACTGTGATGACTGTACCGTTAGGTAATGTTATTTCCACATCACCATATGGAATTGGATTACCAGTTTCATTGTCAACTACAGTTACTTGTACTGTAACGTTTCCAAGAGTATTGTTTAATACTTCGATTGTAGTTGTGGTTGGTCTTGTAACGATTTCTTCAGTGGTTGTTCCATTACTTATGTTGTAGGTTGGAGTACCTTCAAAGTTTGCAGTGAAGACGTATTCTTCATTACCTGTTAAAGTTTCGTTTTTGATGATAGCTTTACCATCAACAATTTCTGCTTCTCCAATGTAATATTCATTACCTTCTTCATCTGTTGCTGTAATGTTTACAACACCTTCATTTACAATGTTACCATTTACATCACGTACAACTGCTTCTAAAGTAACGTTTCCAACAGTGTTGTTTACAACTTCAACTGTTGTTGTTGTGTTAATTTTTATAGCAGTTACATCTGTTGCAAAGGTATCATTTTCATTGAATACATCGTTTCCATCATATTCAACTGTTAATTCATAATCACCAATTTCTGTGATGTTTAACCAAACATTTTCAGCTTTACCATCAACAATTTCAGCTTCACCAACTTTTGTACCATTTGCATAAATGGTTACAGGACCATCTTCCACAGTTCTGTCAGTGTCTTTACCGGTAACTGTGATGTTAACTGTAAAGTTTGTGACAGTTGCATTGTTAACAACTAAGTCAACGGTTGTGTTAAGTTTAGCTACTTCAAATTCGGTATCTGCTTCCGGAGAAGCTGCATAACCTAATGTTTCGTTTTCAACATAGTGTCCGGTTACATCCACAATTTTACCCATATCTGCATTTTCTGCAGGGTATGTGTAATTACCAATACCGTTTTCTACAGGAACAGAAACATTGTACTCATTACCTTTATCATCCTTAATAGTCAAGTCAACAGTACCATTCACAGGATTACCATTAGCATCAGTAACATTGACACCAATAGTACTAGTACCATCAACAATTGTATTAGTAGAGTTAAGTACGAGTGTAGTTTCCATCATTGCAGGAGTAACTTCAATACTGTTATTACTACCAATATAAACATTTTCTTCAGGATTTCCGTCAAATACTGCAGAAATATTAATTGGACTTCCAGTTACAGGTGTGTAAGGAACTTCAATAATACCTTCTTCTGTAGTATTTACTGTGTCATTGAATAAAACATTGCCTTCTTTATCAACAATAGTTATGTTAATTGGTTCGTTAGGAACGTTAGCAGTACTATTTTTAAGTGTGATAACTGCAATTGTTTCATTATGAGCTACAGGATTACCTGAATCAATTTCAATACTGGTTGGAAGTTTTCCAACTTCAAAGTCATCTTCACCACTAGCAGGATCATAACCACTATTCTCTGCAGGAACAAATGTAGCAGTGACTGTTACATTTTTACCAATATGAGTGTTGTCAAATGGAACTTCAATTTGAGTAGTAGTACCATCAACAGGAACAGCCTCAAGAACAGTACCATCATCACATACAAACTCAATAGTACCATTCACTGGATTACCGTTTTCATCAGCAATATCAACTACAACAGTAGTAGTACCGTTAATAACAGTATCTTCAATAGTAACATTTAAGCTTGTTGGCATTGTTCCAACTTCAGTAGTATCCTCATTACTTGATTCAAGATATACATCTGTTTCAGCAAACTCTGCAACAACAGTCACAGGAGTATCAGTAACAGGAACAAATGTAACATTCACCCTACCATCAGCATCTGTAGGAACATCCACAGGTCCTTCAAATAAAACATTACCAAGTTCATCAGTAATTGTTACATTGAATTTTTCACCAGGAACAGTTACTGTATCGTTAATGTTGTTAAGAGTAATAGTTACAGTTGAAGCATTATGAGCAACAACATCACCAAACTCAATATCAACACTGGTATTCAACTTAGCAACATTGAAAACATCACTACCAGTAATAGGATCATAACCACTATGTTCATCAGGAACAAACTCAGCAGTCACAGTCACATCCTTACCAACAGTAGTGTTAATAAACTCACTAGTAAATGTAGTGTTAGTATTACCATTAGGAATAGTAATCTCCACATCAGGAGTACCATCACTGAAATGTAACACAATAGTACCATTATTAACAGGCATACCATTAACATCAGTAAGATTAACCGTAATATCACTAGTACCATTAATCCTAGTATCAATAGCACTAACATTCAACTGAGTATCCATATTAGTAACAGCTAAAGGAGACTTAGTAGCATTACTAGGAAGATATACACCTTCCCCTTCATTACCATCAAACG
>SUTQ01000009.1:0-42728 GCA_015062805.1 Methanosphaera stadtmanae | reverse complement strand
CATATTAGTAACAGCTAAAGGAGACTTAGTAGCATTACTAGGAAGATATACACCTTCCCCTTCATTACCATCAAACGTAGCAGTAATATTCACACTACCATTAGTAATCGGCGTGAAATGAACTTCAACAACACCACTATCAGTAGTGTTAACAACAGTACTATTCAACTCATTACCAAACTCATCCTTAATAACAACAGTTAAATTCTCATTAGGAACACTAGCCGTATCATTCTTAAGAGTAATAGTAGCAACATTATCCTTATGAGCAACAATCACATCATCAGTAACAATATCAATACTAGTAGGAAGTTTAGCAACTTCAAACTCATCACTAGCAGAATCAGGAACATTATAACCACTATTTGCTTCAGGAACAAAAGTAGCATTCACAGTCACATTCTTACCAACATGAGTATTATCAAACGGAACAGTATAAGTCTTGTTCTCACCATCTAACTTAATAGTAATAGGATCACTACTATCATTAAACGTTAAAACAACACTACCATTACGTATAGGTTCACCATTAGCATCAGTAATATTCACAGTAATATCACTAGTACCATTAACAGTAGTATCAATAGCACTAACATTCAACTGAGTATTCATATTAGTAACAGCTAAAGGAGACTTAGTAGCATTACTAGGAAGATATACACCTTCCCCTTCATTACCATCAAACGTAGCAGTAATATTCACACTACCATTAGTAATCGGCGTGAAATGAACTTCAACAACACCACTATCAGTAGTGTTAACAACAGTACTATTCAACTCATTACCAAACTCATCCTTAATAACAACAGTTAAATTCTCATTAGGAACACTAGCCGTATCATTCTTAAGAGTAATAGTAGCAACATTATCCTTATGAGCAACAATCACATCATCAGTAACAATATCAATACTAGTAGGAAGTTTAGCAACATTGAATAGTGTTTCTTCCTCTTCAGATCCGAGGTAACCTAGTGTCTCATTTGCAAGATATTTGGCTTTAACTGTCACATTCTTACCAACTGTAGTATTACCTTCAGGATAAGTGAATGTAGCTATACCTTCACTGTTTACATCAGCATAAACAGTTGCTATGTTACCTTCCGTATCATTAAATTTTAATTCAACAATACCACCAACAACCTGATTACCATTAACATCAGTGACATTAACTGTAATTTCACTAGTCTTATTAATAGTAGTGTTGGTTGCGTTGACTGTTAAGAATGTTTTTATTGGATCAACATGTACAATAACACTGTTTTCTGAAGCTAAATAATAACCTTTTTCATTAAATGAAGCACTTATAGTTACATCCTCCCCTGTTAAAGGTTCAAATGTGACTGAGAAATTACCAGTTTCTGAATTAAATTCTACTGTTGCATCCAATACATTGTCACCTTGTTTTACTTCAATAACAACATCATCTTTAGTTATATCTTTAATAACTGTACCGTCTGTTTTATTGGTTACTGTAATTGTAGCTGTAGAATTAGTGTGAGCCGGAACTCTTTCTTCTACATCGATTGGTATTTCAGTAGGAATTGTTACCCATACGGTATCAGATCCAGATAAATCTAAAGTACCATCATTGTCAACAGTTACATCCCCATAGTCAGTCTCATCATCAGGAATTCCTGATTCTTCAACTGGTACACTACCGGTTGTTAATGTTACTGTTACATTGTTTAGACCTGCAAGTTTTGCCGAATAAGTGTATTCGTACTTACCATCAACAACATCTATTTCATTAATAAATGTTCCGTTTACTGTAAGGTTTGCTTTACCGGTATACTTGTTACCGTTTTGGTCTAAAACAGTTCCGCTAACTGTTACTGTATCAGTTATATTTACTGTTTCGTTTGCTTCAACAGTTACTGTAAGGTTTGATACGTAAACTGTTGTGTCTGCTTTAGCATTTTCTAAGAGTGGACTTGTTCCATCTATTGCTAAAGTACCGTTTGATACACCAGTAATTTCGAGTTTTGATTTTGTTTTAAGTTCATCTTCAGATGATAATTTAAAGCTTGTAGCTTCAACATCAGGAATTACTGTGTTTACTTCACCATTTTCAACGTGTAACTTAATAGGATTGCCTTCACTATCTGTCACAGGGTTTCCTTCGCCATCAAGTAAAGCTATTTCACCAGTATATGGATCATCGTTTTCATCAACGAATCTGCCGTTTACTGTGAGGTTTACTTTACCTTCAAACGGATTTTCAATACTATTAGTCAAGTCAAGATCATATTTAAAGCTATCAGTGTAATTATAATCAATAGTTCCGGTTACTGGAGCTACAGTTATGTTATTTACACCTTCAATCTCTGAAACAAATGAATGATTATAAGTACCATTAATCACTTCAACAGTTACGTTTTGACCGTTGATTGTTAAATTAGCAGTACCATTATACAAGTGTCCGAAGTTGTCTGTGATATTACCTGTAATGTTAACAACTTGTCCTAAAAGAACAGATTGATTAGCACTTATAGTAACATTTAATTCAACTACATCCACAGTTGTTCCAGCAGATACATCTTTAAACTCGTCAATACTACCATCAACATGTTTAGTGGCTGTTTCCTGATCTTTATAGATTAGAGTTAAGTTATACTTAAGATTATCTTCACCAGTGATGTCAACATCGTTTTCATCCTTAATTGAAACAATAGAAATTGCTCCTGGAGTAACAACGACATCCGTAAAGGTTTCATCAACAATTTCACCATCAACAATGTCAAAAGTTTTCTGACTCAAATCAGCACCTAAATCAATTGTTACAGTACCAGTTACAGGAATTTCTTCACCATCATCATTAACGGTAAATACTCTACCAGAGACTGAAACATTCTTATTAGGTTCAGATAAATCACCATCAGAATAAACCTGAGTTGTACCATCATTTGATACTTCAAATACTTGGGCGGCAGTATAATTCCAGGTTACATCACCTTCATCCAAAGTTACAGTTATATTATTTATTCCTGCAATTGATGAAGTGAAATTATAATTATATTTACCATCAGTAACTTCAACAGGCACTAATTCATCCTCATTTATTTTGATGAATACAGTACCATCATATGGATGACCTTCAAGATCGGTTACATTACCGGTTACATTAACAACTTCACCAAGATAAACTGACTTATTGGCATCAACATCAATTGTTACATTAAATGGTTTATAAACAATAAATTCATAGGATTTGTTTAAATAATGTTTACTTGAGTTATATACTAAATTTACAAGATTATCTCCGAATTGCTGGAAAGTATCCCAATCCAATAATAAAGTTGTTTTAGCATCATCTACTTCATAAGTACCGATAAGTTCATTTCGATAATATAATGTTATAGTACCGTTATGGACTTTATCGTTGTATACTTCACGTAAATCAAGAATAACTGGAACTTTAGTAATTTGACCTACTAATGGAACTCTTAAAAGCTCATCTACATCATCAATACCGAATGTTTTCTTTTCACCACTAATATTTAAACTTATATTGTGATTTAATGTATTGTCGATGTATGTGTTACCTGAAACATCATACTCTCCCCCATCATAAGGATCATTAAATAACATGTCCCGGAAGTTGTTTGTGTTATTTTCAAAGTAATTATCTTTTATCGTTATGGAACCAAAATTTTCAACAAGACCGTTTAATTGGCCTTGGAATTCTCTTTCACCTGTAACAACATTGTTTACAAACCTGTTGTTTTTAATAATTACTTCACAATCATCTTGAACATATACCAATCCAGAACCGGATGATATAACTTCATGAATATAATTATCATCAAGAATAACTATAGAATGACCATCATCTGCTGATATAAATCCTACCCCACCATTATAGGTTCCTGCTACATTATAAATTTCATTACTAGTTAATGTAGTTTTACCATCAGTGGAAAGTACGATACCTGCATCAGCGAAAAAGTCTATTACGTTATCAATTGTAATATCATGGAATTTGTTATTTGTTGCTTCTATGGTTCCACCCATATTTGCAAAGATACCTCCTATTTCACTTGAAACATCATATATCTCAGAATTAGTTAAGGTAATTTTTCCATCTTTTGCATATATTGTTCCACCATAATAGTTACCATCCATATCCTCCATGAGATCCCAATCTAATTCTAATGATACATCAGATATATGGGCATCATCTATATCAATAGTACCTTCATGGTTTGCAACGGCTGCACCATACAATTTTGATGAAACACCAGTAATTGTAATTGTATCTATATCCATCTGTCCATTGTTGAAATTTATGATTGCTCCACCTTCGTGTTTTGCTTCAACATCAGTTAATTCAACATTTTCAGCATGGAATACTCCACCATCATTCGAAAATGCGGCACCATAATCAGCACTTAAATTATTTAAATCTGAATTTTTAATGGTTAAAGTACCTTTATTGTAAATAGTACCCCCATACATACTTACTGTATCATCAGAATATGTAACATCAACATTACTTATGTTAACATTATCCAGGGTCATAGTACCGCCAAGGTTAGCTACTGCACCACCATATTCTTTAGCTGTTAAGTTAGTCATGTTAACATTGCTCATAGTGAATTGACCATTTAAGTTAATTACTGTACCACCTTCACGGGTAGCTGTTGAATTTTCAATATTCACATTTTCAACAGTAAATTTACCACCATCGTTTAGGAATACTCCACCGTATTCAGCTTCAATATCTGTGAAATTAGAGTTTCTTACAGTAACTTCTGTCATATAAGTCTGATTTTTAAGCAGAGATATTGCACCACCATAGTATACAGATCCAGATTGGAACTGTACTGAAGCAGTTGAAGTAATGTTTCTAAATGTACAATTTTCTATCAATGTTTTTGCTTGATTGTAATTAGCAATTGCTCCACCATTTTCATTTGCTTCAATGTTTTCAAATGTACAATTGATTACCGTTAAATTTCCACGGTTATCTATAGCACCACCGTGAGTTGCAGTTGGTCCAGAACCAGCCTGTGAACGATCAATACCACTAGCATTTCCGTTACGGAATACTATGTTAATTAATGTAGCATTATACATTGGTGAAAGACTGAACATATTCGTGTTTTTTTCTAAACCAGACCAAACAACCCCATCTTCACCAAAGATTGTGAAGGCAGTTGCTCCATTACGAGGATGATAAGTCCCTTGAGAATCAACCCAAGGAGCGTTAGCTCTGGTTTCATAAACTGTCTCTACATTTTGACCATTAACTTTATCAGCTAATAAAACTATTACATTTCTGGTTGGTGTAACCATATTAATAGCATCGTATATGTCTGTAGGATGATTTCTGCTACCATCACCCATATTATATTGGTCTTGTGGATTTGTACCATATCCAGGATTAGTAGTATTAGTTACATAATTATAACTAGCAGTATGTTGAGTTCTAGTAACAAATATTACCTGACTATCAGGCCAATTGTAATTACCTTGACTATATGTTTTCACAGCCTCATTGGAAGATTGTATTGTCGGTGACTTTGTAATAGTATTTGTGTTTGTCTTTGTATTATTAACCTTCTCAATAGTTTTCTCTTCTTCATTCAAATTATTATCAGTTTTTACCGTTTCAGCCTGCACATCTTTTGAAACAGGTTCATATGATGTGGTTGAAACTTCCGTATGTTCAATTATTTCTTGTGTTTGTGTATTATCGACATCGGTGGCACTTATGGCTGTTACACCGACGAGTAATATCATTGTAATAAGAAGAAATATTAAACTTGATTTAATATGAATTTTCAAAAGAGGTTCCTCCTATTTTATAAGTAAATATAATTTTTTAGATTTACTCACGATTATTATATTAGTTAAATAAAGTTTAAATAGTTATTCTTATACAATTTCAAGGAACATTAATTGATATTTTTCATTATAAATCATGACAAATTATCAATTATTAAAAATAAGATTAATAATGACTATTTGTAATACCTTGAACATTGATAATACTTCAGTAATTTTTATGAAAAAAATTTATTCCTACAGTAAAACGTTAAACATTTATAAATAAATTTTCTTCAAAAAATGGAAAAAAAAATCATATAATCCAAAACACAACAATTGAAATTTGTTCAGTTATGCTCCTGAATAATTATACAAAAAAGAGTATTAAGTATCATCATTATCAATAATACTGTTTTTAATTCAAAATATTAAAATAAGGTTTATTTGATGTTAAAAAAAAATTAACAGAAAAATAATAATTTTAAAAATGGTTAAAGTGGAGGGGATAAATTTAAATAAATAATCATATTATTTATTCGTTTTTCCATTGTGTGTATCCACAACGGCCACATGCGTATCTGTCACCGTGGTCTGCCATGAATATACCGTGTGAACATCTTACACATTCTGGGTTTTTTCTTACGATTTTACCGTCTACTACATCGTATAATTCATATTTTTTTGACATCTGTTTCTAACCCCTTATAATTATACTTATTCTGCATCTTCAGCTGCTTCTTCAGCTGCTTCTTCTTCTGCAGGTTCTTCTTCTGGTTCTTCGTTTTTAGCAATTACTGCTTTTGGTTCAATTTCTTGTAATTTTTCTACGGAATCGTACACTTTTGCTAATCCAACTGCTTTTGTAGCTCCATAGCTAGGCTTCATGTTGTCCACCACGAGGAGATCGTTGGATGAGTCTTCGAGTGCTACAATTTTGTGTTTTACATCTAAAAGGTTAGGTGTTCCTTCACTAGGGTAGTCACATTCAAATTCAATTTCAGTCCTGTTTAATAATGGGTTTTCTTTTTTTGATAAGATTTTTATTTCCATATTATCGTTATTCCTTAATTAATTGTTTATAATAATTTAAAGCTCGTTCATAAGCTTCATTAACTTTTACCAATACAACACCTTCATTTGGTTGTCCATATAATATGAAAGTATCGTTTGGTGAGTTTATTACACAAGGTATTACTGCAAGGTCTTCTTCTCCATTTACCTGTATTATTAATGGATTATTTTTTGAAGCTTCCTTGATTGATTCAATGCATACTTCAATAAATTCCTCAGTTAATACTCCTGCTGGATTATCTACATATTTTATGTTGTTTGTATGATCTAAGTTATGTTCTATAGGTTTTCTTTTTGTCAGGTTATCAACTATGCATATTTGTGGTTGTATTCCATTTTCAAACAGCTTCATTGATGTAACATCACCTATAGATATAATCAGTTTATCTTCTTCTAATTGTTTTTGTAGTGATTTTTCAATTAAGTTAACGGATTTGTGCAATTCACCGAAGGGTTTCCTAAGTTCCTTTCTTAAAGATTTTGGTAGTCTTAGCACAATTGGTTCTCCTTATTTTTTTCTTACTTTTAATGCGTATCTTCCCGGTGAATTAATGTTTAGCTCCTGGGCCAACTGTGATTCATCAGGGTCAATCACTACTATTAATCCGGTCCAATCAGCTGATGTTTCTGTTCCACATAATGGACATGTCTTATCAAATGACACGTAGTTACATCTTGGACATGCTCTTTCAGCCATGATTAATTCTCCTTAAACTTGTTCATACTTATTTTTTGGATTTCTGTTTTTCTTCTTCAATCCATTCGAAACGACCTAATCCCGGTTGTCTCATTGTTAAACCAATTTTACATTCTTTTGTAGAATTTCCTTTCATACTTAATGCTACTATTCTTGCTCTTACGAAATCGGTTTGTTCGAGTGATTTGTTAGTTTCGTTTGCTACAAGTGCTCCACGTCTTTCATCATAGGTGATGTAGTCGTTGGTTACCTGTGATACGTGTACTAAACCATCTAATGGACCTATTCTTACAAATGATCCGAATTCGATTATTTCGATTACTTCACCGTCAACTACTTCATGTAATGTTGGTGTGAAGAACAATGCATTGAATGTTACGTGATAAAATGCTGAGCCATCACCTATTACTACTGTACCTACTGAACTGTCGAGTACTTCTGTAACTGTGATAAGGATACCTAACTTTTTGTCTAGTTTTCCGACATATTTTCTGTTAAGTATTTCAGCGGCCACTTCTTCTAATGGTCTGTCAAACATATTAGGTGGTACTCTTACTGTATCTTCTATGGTTGCTATTTCGTACACTTTGATACCTCACATATGTTTATTCATATTTTTCTTTATATAATTCAATTGCGTGTAAAACAGCTTCTTTTGCAGCATGGTTATCTTCCCATCCGTTAATTTCAACTGTTTTATTTTCTAATGCTTTGTATTGACTGAAGAAATGTTCAATTTCTTTTAAGTAATGTTCTGGTAATTGAGAAATATCAGTTATATCAGCAAATCTTGGGTCTTCTACTGGTACTGCTAACAATTTATCATCACTGTCTCCCTGGTCAATCATTCTCATAATACCGATTGGTCTTGCTTCAATGATACATCCAGGAAATGTTGGTTGATCCATTATTACCATTACATCAAAAGGATCTCCATCTTCCCATAATGATTTTGGCATAAATCCATATTCTGCTGGGTAGTGGAATGGTGAAAATAACACTCTGTCAAGAGCTAATGCTTCTTTTTCTTTGTCATATTCATATTTGTTTCTTGATCCTGTTGGAATTTCTACAACTACTGTGATTTCATCAGGGACATTGCTTCCTGATTCTATGTCTGTCCAAAGATTCATAGTTTTTCCTCCAATAAATTATACCGTTTCTAACAGTATTTTTAAACACTTAGCTAGTATTTATATAACCGTCCACTTCTAAGAATCTGTGTTGTCTTAGGTATACAACAGTAATTCCTCTTTTTTTAGCTCTTTTTCGAAGAATTTTATCATTTGTACATAGTACATCTACATCAGTACAAAGATTTAGTAACAGGTTATCAACATGATCTGTTTTATCAATGTGCTCTATGATAAAATTATCACTTTGTGCTATTTGTAGTGCAATACTACAGGCAATTTTGTCTTTTCCTTTAACTTTCTTCTTTAAAGATACTAGTTCATCGATTACAATTGATGGTACAACTAAATCATAATATGATGGCAACAATAATTTCAATTCTTCCACCACATCAATGCCTAATTGAATCATCATCATCAAAAATTTGTATCAACCACTGCCTTATGCTTTGATGATACCATAACCAATAAGCCTCCATCTAGCTCCTACTCTACGACTCAAAGCTACACGTTGACCTTCTTCTGCACATACCGGTAACTTAAGTTGTACATCCACTTCATTGTCTCTTGCACTTGTAACAAGACCAACAGTAGTTGAAGTTCCAATGTTAATCATTAAGTTCTCAGAAGAATGTATCGGTTCAACATCAGTTTCGTTTTTAGTACCAACAACACGATCAAGTAAATGTGTTTGCATAGTAAATTCTTGTATGGTTGGTGGTAAAGTTCCTGGTTTACCTGCAATAGAACCGGACAATGAATCTGCCTTGGTAAGTGCCGGATCTAATAATAATGCAACACCAATTAAACCTCCAGGAGCAACTTCGTCAACAAAGTTATCCGCTGCTTCCAGACCAGTAATTGTACTGGTTAAGCTTCTCCATTCAGATTTACCTTTTTGTTTAATCTGAATTCCAGGTTTAATTTCTATTTCATCACCGACTTTGAGTTTACCTTGTATAAGAGAACCACCAATGATTCCACCATTGATTTTCTTAGGATGTGTACCAGGTTTGTTTATATCAAATGATCTTGCTACGAATAATTTAGGATTTTTACGTAAGGATCTTCTAGGTGTTTTGATATGTCTTTGAATTGTTTCAATAAGAATATCAATATTTGCACCTTGTTGAGCTGATATAGGAATGATTGGTACTCCTTCTGCACAGGTTCCCTGTACAAACTCTTTAATCTCATGATAGTTTTCTATTGCCTTTTCCTTAGTTACAGTATCAATCTTGTTTTGTACCACAATAACATTTTTTACACCAATAACATCCAATGCCATTAGGTGTTCTTTTGTTTGTGGTTGTGGACATGGTTCATTAGCTCCTATAACCAATATTGCACCATCCATTATGGCTGCACCTGAAAGCATTGTTGCCATAAGGGTTTCGTGTCCTGGAGAATCTACAAATGATACTTTTCTAAGTACTTCCGTTTTAGAACCGCAGTGTTCACAAGTTTCTTCAGTAGTGTAACATTGAGGTGAATCACATTCATTACAAATTCTGAATGTTATGTCAGCATAACCTAACCTTATTGATATTCCTCTTTTTGCTTCTTCACTGTGTGTGTCAGTCCATATTCCTGATAAAGCTTTTGTAAGAGTAGTTTTACCATGGTCTACGTGACCTACTAATCCAATGTTTACTTCGGATTGTACTTTCATTAGTTACACCTCCCCATAGATAATAAATTATCAAAAAGTAGTAGATAATTTAGTACCTATTCTTCTTGTACTTCTTCTTCAGGTTCTGCAAAGATTTCAGCTAGTGTTTGTTCTCCTCTTTCTGAAACTTTTACGTTGATTTGTGAGATATCGTCTGCAATTGTGTTTCCACGTACAGTTTTTCTTCTTCTTAATCCTTTTTTGGTAGGTTTAAATCCTACACCTTCACTTACTAAACTTTTAAATCTTCTTGTACCGTCAACATCAGGTTTCATTGGGAAACCGTTTTTGTCACTACCACCGGTAATCATAAGTTTGTAACCTTTAAGTCCTAAAACTCCACCGTTGAATTCATCTCCAATTTTAAGACCATTTACAATTTTTGCATCTTTGTCATCTAACTCTAATTGGTATGTTACATCTGCATCTGATACTACTACTTTATATGCCATTATAGGCCTCCGTTTATTATTTTTAAGTATTGTTTATTGTAGTTACTTAATCCTACATCACTAATTGTAATTATTAGTAAAAGTCTTCATATTCATCTTCATCCAAAGTGTCAAGTTCACTCCAATCGGTGTTTATTACTCCCCAATTTGGATCTTCAGTCTGTTGTTTGATTTCCTTTAACTCATCAAGTGTGAGAATCTCATCATCCAACATCTTATCCCCTAATTCGTTAAGTACTGCCATGTAGTTACGTTCATCCATGTCAACATACAAAACGTCACCTTCTTCAAAGTCCTTCTCAAATGTAGCATCAGCTATTGCCATTGCTACCTTGGAACCTCTGGCTGATTTAGGAAGGCTTTCACCATTATCTTCCATACTTTCTACGCGACCAACATACATTCCTTTATCATTTATTAATGTAGCGCCTTTTTCGATAATACCGGACATTATTTCAACACCGGCTATTGCAGGTTTACTATTACGGAATACAAGTTTTGGTATTATACGTATAGCTGATGGACGTGTAATGGACTGTAATCTTTCCTTTTTCTGACGTTCTTTTGCTGTTGTAACCCATTCCATATAATCTTCAGTTAACTGATATATTACTGAATCCTGGAATACCTGGATTTCCTGGCCGTTAAGTTCTTCTTCTGCTGATGGAAGTATGTTTACATTAAATGCCACAATTACTCCATACTTAGAATCTTCCTCATACATAATTGATGCATTGATAATATCCCTACGTGAAATATCTCCAATTTCCGCAGATTTTATTGGAACATCCTTTTGATCAAGAATATTTACTAAAGCTTCCAAAGAACCAAGAGTGTCAGCCTTAACAATTATACCAATATCATTCGTTTGAATACGTATGTTATCTACTTCTGATAATAAATCTTCTTCGATTCTTAAATTATTATCGTTAGCTACTTTAAGAGGTGAACCGCTTACCACATCATCAACCTTAGGTGCAACAATTTTAACACCTGCTGCTGCAACAATTTGGTCAACGTCTTCAAACATCGTTTTGGATTCCCGGATTTCCTCTAATGCCTTAGGTTTCAGTAAACTTCTAATTTTTGTAGAAATTACTTTGTTGTCCTTGGTCAACATCATTATATGGTCGTTTTTATTTAAAACACCATCATACAATATTGTATCAATAGTTAAACCAAGACCTTTTTCCTCTTTAACTTCTAAAACTGTTCCGGATGCTGGAGCATCCTCTTCAATTTCCAGTTGTTTTTTAAGGTACTGGTATGCTAAACCTAAAAGCATTGTCAACAATTCAGGAAGTCCTTCACCTGTTTGAGCACTGATAGGCACTATTGTAATTTGACTAGCAAAATTACTTATTCTATCAAAACGCTCTGATTCAAAACCTTCCTCGTGTAGGGTTCCAACAATCTCATATATTTTCTGGTCTAAATCAAATGCAACTTTAGAGTGTTGATTTTGAATAACTTCACTAAATGAAGCATTATCAGTAGAGTTCCATCCAGCAATTCTATCAATTTTGTTAGCTGCCACTACAAAAGGCGTTTTTGATGACTTTAAAATATTTAAAGCTTCGTATGTTTGAGGTTTGAAACCCTCATTAACATCCAATATCAAAATAGCTAAATCAGCTAAAGATCCACCACGTTTACGTAGTGTTGTAAAAGCTTCGTGACCTGGAGTGTCAATAAAGAATAATCCAGGCAACATATCTTCTATTTTCATTTTTTCTAGAAATTCACCACAGATTGATGAAATAACATCCATAGGTATTTCAGTTGCACCAATATGCTGAGTTATACCACCAGCCTCCTTGGATGCAATGGTACTTCCCCTTATATGATCAAGAAGAGTAGTTTTACCATGGTCTACGTGACCTAAAACTGACACTATAGGCGATCTAGTTTCCATTTCTCTATCCCCATAAAAAAACTTATAGTCCCACAACAAGTGCAGGGTTTGAATAAATTACGTATTATTTAACAGTAGGTTAAATATATTGTTCTAATGCCATATTTATTTCTGAAATACTGCAAAATCACTTGAATGTTCTCTGAAAAAACTTTACAATAGTTTTATACTTTATCTCTAGTTTAGAACACATACTTATTTGAAATATTGAAATTATCCCAATTAATCAATAATAAAAATTTTATTTTTTTATATTTGCGCAAATTAAAATAAATATTGTTAGGGTTTCTGAAGTTATTGATTAAAATACTAAACTTCAATATTACTAATATCTAGCTAATTACAATAATAGCAAAAAGAGCAAATAAAAGAATTATATTCTCTAATAGCTCTTATTCATATATAATATCTTCATCAGGTAATTCGTAATCACAGAATTCTGATTCATCGAAGAATAAACCTATTTCTCTTACTGCTGATTCTTCAGAATCTGAAGCATGAATAACATTTCGACCGAGGTCTATTGCATAATCTCCACGGATTGTGCCAACATCTGCTTCTTTAGGATTTGTTGCTCCAACCATTCTTCTTACTTGACTGATTACGTCATCACTTTCTAAGACCATAGCAAATACTGGTCCTGATGTAATGTATGAAACTAAATCATTGAAAAATGGTTTTTCACTATGTTCACCATAATGAGTTTTAGCAAGCTCTTCTGAAATCATAAGAGTTTTAGCTGCTATTATTTTAATACCACGTTCTTCAAATCTTGATAAAATTTTACCTGTTAATCTTCTTTTGACTGCATCAGGTTTTAACATGGCGAAAGTTCTTTGTCTCATTGTTTAACCCACTTAACTTTTCTTGGAATTCTACCAAGTTTATTATTTTTTTCACATTTACTACTACAGAAGAAAGAAATTGATCCATCTCTACGAACATACATTTTACCTGTACCTTCAGGAATTTCTTCTCCACAGAATGAACATGTTCTCATTTTTAAACTCCTAAAAATTCTTTAATAAAAAAGAATATCATTACAATAAAAAAAATTGTTAATCAAAGACTCGCATACTTATGGAGTTCTGATTTCTTTAGCTTCTCTTATTGTATCTAGTAACATTAAAATGTCGCCTTCTTTGATAGCTCCCATAACGTTTCTAGTGAGTATTCTTCCTTTATCTCTTCCATCAAGTATTCTGCATTTTACTTGCATTACTTCTCCAGTCATTCCTGTTCTTTTTAAAACTTCAATAACTTCAGCTGGAGTACCGTCTTCCATATAATCACCTTATAATTTTGATTGGTTAAATAAAAAATAATTTACCGAAGTGACACTAGAAATTATTTAAAAAAATTAATAGAAAGAATACTTCTTCCATAAAATAAATACCCGTATTGAATATTCAATTTATTATATTAACTTATCTTTTAATTTGTAAAATTTAAATAAATGCTAAGAGTTCCAACTTCTAAGTAAGATTGATTATTTATTAGTATATTACTCCAATCAGATTAGTTTTTGAGTTCTGCAATTTTTTCAACGATTTCGTCTACTAATTCTTGACCTTCACCAGCATCAATGATACATGCGGATGCGGTTCCAACTTTAAGTCCTGCAGCTTCTCCTAATTCATCTTTGGTTGGAAGGTATGCGTAAGGAATTTCTTTTTCTTCTGCTAAGATAGGTAAGTGTGCAACAATTTCTGCTGGTTCAATATCTTCAGCAATTACTGCTAATGCAACATTGTTTCTTTCAATGTTTTTAGTAACTTCGTTAGTTCCTTTTCCAATTTTACCTGTGTCTCTTGCTACTTCTAAAGCTTCGTAAACTTTATCAGCTATTTCTTTTGGTACTTCAAATTTTACATATACTGAATTTGCCATTTAATTGTCCTCCAATTATCATCTGGTTTTTTAACCATCCATACCCATGTTAACTGTGTGTTAGAAAATTATAAAAATATAAAAAATCCACATACAACCATTTAACACTTCGTTGTCTGATTAAATGACCATTCTACTAAAATATAATTTTATATAATAAAAAATATTCTAATTTAAAACTCCTTAATGAGTGATACTCATTCGCTCACAGTTTTAAGTATGTTAAAAATTAGTTATTTAATACTATGTTCAATTAGATATATAAAGTTATGTTAAGCTTAGAAAAATAATCAGTTGTTGAATTTTTAATGATTCCATTTAACCTTTTTATTAACACGATTATACCCGGTAAAAAAATAATATCTTTAAAAAAAACAATGCAAAAAATATTGCCATATTCTACAATAAAAAAATAAAAAATTTAAAACAAGTAACACATATATTATATTAATATAATATTTAAGTGATTAAAAATATGAACTCATATATTGAAATTCTTAGACCCGGAAACGCCATTATGGCATTAATTGCCGTTGTATTAATGGCAATTATTGGAAAAACTTATTCTATTGAAATCATATTGGGGGCCATCAGTGTTTTTATAGCAACTGGTGCAGGAAATACAATCAATGATTATTATGATTGTGAAATTGATAAGATTAACAAACCTGAAAGACCTATCCCATCAGGTAGAATAAAATTAAAAAACGCTTTGTATTATAGTCTTATATTATTTGTTATAGCAACAATTTTAGGATTCCTAATATCATTCAACAATGGAATTACTGTGATAATCTGTTCCATACTTATGATATTATACGCTTATGATTTCAAGCAGAGATGCCTTATAGGAAACCTCTGTGTATCATTACTTACCGGTTTAACATTTGTTTATGGTGCACTTATAACTGGTGACATATACCTTGGAATATTTTTAGGATTCTTTGCTTTCTTAATGACCTTGTCCCGTGAAATCATCAAGGATGCTGAAGACATTGAAGGAGATAAAAAAGAAAATGCAAACACTCTCCCAATAAAGTATGGTGCAAAAAAAGCCGTGCTTCTTGCAGTTATATTAAATATCATAACTTGTTTACTTAGCCCTATATTATATATTTATAATGTATTTTCAATAGTTTACCTAATAATCGTTCTAGTAGCTGACATAATTTTCATATATTCGGCAATTTTAGCACTTAAAGATCAATCTAAACAAAACTTACACAAAGTATCAAAACTTATGAAAATAGCTATGTTAATTGCATTCGTATCATTCGCAATTGGTAGCATAATATAATTAGTGGAGGATAAAAAATAATGGATAACTTAAACGATTTCCTGATGTATGATGAAACCATATTCCAGGATATGACCGTGTTCAATTCAGATTATTTGCCTGAAAACTTCAAGCTAAGACAACCACAAATGACAGAAATGGCATTATCCCTAAGACCGGCACTTAAAAAAGGTAAACCTATAAACAATCTTATTCTTGGTCCGCCAGCAACTGGTAAAACAACTGCAATAAAAAAGTTATTTGAAATGGCTGAAGAGGATTGTGAAGATGAAATAATATGTGTTTATGTCAACTGTCAGTTGCATTCTACAAAATTTGACATATTTTCACAAATTCACAAAAAGATATTTGGACATGCCCCACCGGAAACTGGAGTTCCATTTGCAAGGGTATACAATAGTATAATGAATGAATTATACGATTCTGAGAAAGCGTTGATTATTGCACTTGACGATATAAATCACTTGTTCCAAGGCAACATGATAAGTGAAATTTTCTATGACATATTACGTGCACATGAATCATTTGAAAGTGTACGTACTGGAATTTTTGCTGTTTTATCTGACATTGAATTTAGATACGTACTGGACCAGAATGTAGGATCAATATTCAATGCAAATGAAGTAAATTTCAATCCTTATACTTATGATGAAACTTTTAAAATTCTTCAGGAAAGAGCAAGACTTGGTTTCTTCCCAAATGTCATAACGGATTCACTTATTGAAAAAATTACAGATTACACATTTGAAAATGGTGACCTTCGTCTTGGTATTGATTTACTACGTACCAGCGGAAATAATGCGGAAGTAGAAGCATCTCGTGTAATCACGGAAGAACACGTTGACAAGGCTATTGGCTCCGCAAGTGGTATCAGTCTCAGTTACCTTCTTGAAACATTATCCGAAAAAGAACAGCACTTACTAAAATTTATCACTAGAATTAATGAGAAAAACATCACTTCAGGTGACTTGTACAAAGCGTATAACCGTGAAAATAAAATCAGTTATGCTACATATAATAGACTTATAAATAAATTAGAGTTTCTTAGATTGATTGATACAACTTATACAGGTTCTGGTCAAAAAGGCAATTCCCGTTATATTTCATTGAGATTTGATGGCAAAGAAATTAGGGATAATTTACCTGGTAAAAAAAGTAGAGTTCGTATAATAAATTAAAAAAGAATTAATAAATTATATAATACTCATTTAAAAGAATTGAGTCGAATAATTTATTATCTTTTTGACCTGTTTTCTTTTTTTGATTTTCATTTTTGTTTTCGTTTTTAAGGATTTTGGATGCTGACATTTTTTTGTTCCTCACAATTTAAAGAGATTTTTTTTAATTTTTTTGATTATACTGTTAATACAAATAATTTCATTGATAATAGGAATAATGAGGATACTGCTATAATTGTAGATACAGATACAAGATCATAATCTTTTATGTTAATATCATTCACAATAAAATCTCTTTTTGGTTCAAGGGTTCTTACTTTGTTCTGTCTCATATTTTCAAACATTTTTATCACCTATACTAAAAAAAAATTAATCCGTGGAGATGGATTTTTGAACGGATTAAATCATGTTTCCATACTTTTTCTATCTACTTGTGTTAATATAAAGGACATCTTAAGGGTGTTGAGAAGTAATAAGGGGTGTTGAGAAGTAATGATGAGTGTTTAAGATAAGTAATATACAGGGGTCATGAGAAGTAATGTCAAAACACATGAAAATTATTCGAACAAAAGACGATTTTTAATACGAAAACATGACAGAAGTAATAAAAAAATTAAGGGATTATGATAAGTAATGAGTAAGAGGATAAGAAAACTACCCACAAATGTAATAAAAATACTATTAATCATTAATAAAAAAAGACAAAATCAAAGAGAGGTAATGAGAAGTAATAAAATTTAATAAAATATAAAAAAGAATGGAAATATAATTAAATTAAAAACATCCATAAAATAACAAGTTTTTCATTAAAAAAATAAAATAATCAACCATAAAAAATAAAAATAGAAATAAATCCTATTACAGATTAATTTTAAAATAAAAATACAATTTAAATAAATAAAATATAAGTTAATTTCAACTTTAAAAGTAAAATAAGTTATTAACTATGATTAAATATAAAACCAAATTTTTATAAATTTTTATATCATTATTAAAGGAAAATATAAAAAATTATTTTTTTTTCAATAAATAAAACATAAAATTACAATTACATAATTTACATAAATAAACATATGAAAAATTACAATCCTAATTTTAAATATTTTGACACCACCGCTGACATCGGAATAGAAGTAACCTCCAATAACATCACAGATGCATTCATAAACTCCGCACTTGGAACAATGAACCTAATTACAGACATTAATAAAATACAGACAAAAATTACAAAAGAAATCTGTATAAAGTCCGAAGATGAATATGCTTTATTGTATGATTGGATTACAGAATTACTGATTTTATTGGATAGTGAAAATTTCATTGCATCCCACTATAACATCACTATAAGACAAGACAACAATTATTATATTCTTCAAGGAAACATTTTAGGTGACATATACGATACAGCAACATACAATTACAAAACAGAAGTTAAAGCCATCACATATCATGAAATGAATATACAAAAAGAAGAAAACAAAATAAAAATCAGATTTATTGTTGATTTGTAATACAAAATTAAAAATATTTAAAAAAACAAAAATTAATAATAGATAAAATTTTATACAAAATAAATTTAATTCTAATAACTATTATAACTGAGTGAAAAAAATGGTAGGTAAAGCGGATTTAGAAAAAATAAGAGATGGTGTATACGAAATTCCATCATCTGCTAGAAAAGATATGAGAGTACCTGCTCGTATATACTTAGATGATGAATCAGCAAAGACTATTGAAGATAGTGCAATTAACCAGGTTGCAAATGTCGCATGTTTAGAAGGTATACAAAGAAGATCCATTGGATTACCTGATATACACTTCGGATACGGATTCAGTATCGGAGGAGTAGGTGCATTTGCAGAAAACAATGGAGTTATAAGTCCTGGAGGAGTGGGTTTTGACATTAACTGTGGAGTAAGAATGATTAAAACAAACCTCACAGAAGAAGACGTTAAACCACATATGCAGGAATTAGTTGATGAACTGTTCAAAAAAATACCATCAGGTCTTGGAAGTAATGGCATAAAACATTTAAAAGAAACCGAGATTGATGATGTGCTATTAAATGGTGCAACATGGGCTATAGAAAATGGTTACGGATGGGAAGAAGACCTCAAATTCCTAGAAGAAAACGGGTGTATGACCGGTGCAGACCCAGACTATGTAAGTACAAAAGCAAAAAGAAGAGGAATACCACAGTTAGGTTCACTTGGTAGTGGAAACCACTTCCTAGAAATCCAATCAGTCGGTGACATCTACGATGAAGACATTGCAAAAACATATGGATTGGAAAAAGACCAAGTAGTCATATTGATACATACAGGTTCCAGAGGTTGTGGATATCAAATTTGTGCAGACAATCTTCGTGAAATGGACAAAACTGCAAAACGTTTAAAAATGAACTTACCTGACAGACAATTAGCTTGCGCCCCTATAGATTCTGATGAAGCACAAAAATACTTGAAAGCTATGGCTTCCGGTGCTAACTATGCATGGACAAATAGACAAATGATACAACATTGGACAAGAGAAACCTTCGAAAATGTGTTCAAACAAGATGCTGACAGTTTAGGAATGCATGTATTATACGATGTTGCACACAATATTGTTAAAAAGGAAAGACACCAAGTTGGTAAAGTTAAAAAAACGGTTTATGTACATAGAAAAGGAGCAACACGTTCATTTGGTCCAGGAAACAAAGAAATACCTCAAGAATATCGTGATGCCGGCCAACCTGTACTTATACCTGGAACAATGGGAACCTGTTCCTATGTATTAGCAGGTACAGAAACTGCAATGAAAGAAACTTTCGGTTCAACTGCACACGGAGCAGGTCGTGTACTTAGTCGTTCAGGTGCAAAACGTGAATTTTCACCGGAAGAAATACAAAAACAATTAGCAGACAAAGGAATCTTACTCAAAGCAAACTCACAACCAGTTATTGCAGAAGAAGCACCTAAAGCATATAAAGATGTAGATGCCGTAGTAAAAACCGCAGACGATGCAGGAATAAGTAAACTTGTTGCACAAATGAAACCTTTAGGTGTAATTAAGGGGTAGTGTTAGATGATTGGAATTATTGGTGGAACAGGTACCAATTCATTAAAGGAAAACTATCCTATAATACGTGAAGAAAACATTTCTACAAAATACGGAAATGCACCAACAATTAGCATACTTGAAATTGAAAACAAGGAAGTAGCCTACATTCCAAGACACAGTACCGGACATAGCGTACCACCACATAAAATTAATTATAGGGCAAATATCGAAGCATTGAATTTAATTGGTGTTAAACAGATATTTGCAACAAATTCTGTAGGTTCCTTAGATACAAATATCCAACCGGGAAGTCTATTAATTCCGGATAATTTTATAGACTTCACACACAATCGTGTTTCAACCTTCTTTGATGATCAGGTTGTGCACATTGATTGTACAGAGCCATATTGTAAAAATCTTAGGGAAATTTTAATTCAATCAGGTGATGTTCATCCATATGGTATTTATATCGCAACAGAAGGTCCAAGATTCGAAACTGGTGCTGAAATACAATTCTATAAATTAATTGGTGGAAAAGTAGTTGGTATGACTGGTGTACCTGAAGTTGTATTGGCCAAAGAAAAGCAAATGTGTTACGGCAGTATATGTGCAGTTACAAACTATGCCGCTTCCATATCACCAAATAAGTTAACAGTCTCAGAAGTTATGGATGCTATGAAAAATTGTGAAGAACAACTAATTCAAATTATACGAAAAAGTATCAAAAAAACTAAAGAAAATTTGAATTGTGAATGCCAAAATACTTTAAATGATGCAATAATCTAAAAAATTATTTATGTTAAAAAAATTATATTTATTTCAAGAGTCTAAAAAAAGAAGAGGATAAGTATGACTAATGAAATTATAAATGAAATTGAAAAACTTAAAAAAGAAAAAAACGCTATTATATTAGCACATAACTACCAACCTAAAGAAATACAGGAAGTTGCAGACTTTGTAGGGGATTCCCTGGAATTATGTATTAAAGCAAGCAAAGTCGATGAAGCAGATATGATAATATTCTGTGGTGTAAATTTCATGGCTGAAACTGCAGCAATTATCAGTCCAGACAAGAAAGTTCTATTACCGGATAACAGGGCAAACTGTCAAATGGCAGATATGATTTCATTGGAGGAATTGAAAGCAGCAAAAAAAGAACATCCTGACAGCGAAGTTGTATTATACGTTAACAGTAGGGCAGAAACCAAAAGTGAAGCAACAATAGTTTGTACTTCTGCTAATGCTGGAAAAATTGTTTCATCTTTAGAAGGTGATGATTTCATATTTGCACCTGACAAAAACCTTGGAATTTACTCTGCAAAAGCATCCGGTAAAAAAGCTATAATCGTACCAGAAGATGGTCATTGTTACGTGCACACAATGTTTAAACCAGAAGACATCGAACAAGCAAGAATTGACTATCCTAATGCAAAGATTGTCGTTCACCCTGAATGTAACGATGACGTAAGACAACTTGCAGATTATGTTGAAAGTACTGGTGGAATGGTCAGACTTGCAAAAGATCCTGAAATAAAAGAGTTAGTCGTTGGTACTGAAATAGATTTGGCAACAAGACTTAAAAGAGAAAATCCTGATAAAGAATTTTATCCATTAAGACGTGATGCTTTCTGTCTAACTATGAAACTTATCACATTAGAAAAAATACGTGACGCACTTAAAGAAGAAAAATACGAAGTTGTTGTTGATGAAGAAATAGCAAACAAAGCACGTGTAGGTATTCAGAGAATGCTTGACTTATCACAATAGTTTCTTCTCCTCTTCTTTTCAATCTTTTTTAAAATTAAACTCCATAGGAGGGTTAAAAATTAGGTTAAATGAACTTAAACCTTCAATCGACAAATATTTTATTTGCGGAATTGTTCTTATTTTACTTGGCTTTTTAATATTATTTACAAATTATATCGATTCATTCGTTACCCAATTACTTTGGCCATTGCTTGAAGGATCTTCCGAAGGAAAAACCGTACTCTTCCTATGGATGTTAGGTTCAACCATCATCATCACATCCTATATTCGAAACAATAATGTTATTCATAAAAAATTATACAAAAATCAAAATCAATACTCCTATCTTAAATATGCAATTATACTGTTAATTATAAGTGCATTTATAGGTCTGTTCATCGAAGCATACATAAGATATTCATTTGGAGTATCATTTTTTACAATACTTACCTCAATGAATCCCACTACCAGCACAACAAGTCCTATGCATTCACATGCATTTAAATCAGTACTTGGAATTATTGCAAACTACGTTGTACCATCACACGTAAACACTGGTTCATCAATACTTCAATATGTAATGCCATATGCATTAGTCATAGTAATTATTTGGCCAATAATTTACCTATTGGGTATTTTAGAAATATCCAATATGAGAGATTTACACAGATTTGTTGCAATTGTAGCCTTGTGTGTTACACTGATAGGATTAATAGATGGTGGCCTCTTTTCACAGCCATTTCTTATAGGTTTCGGATTTTTATTACTTGTTTATTTCTCAAATGAAAAAATAGGCATTAAATATTTCATAAATCCCGTTGTAATTATGGGATTTATCCTGCTAATAGGAATACTTATAGAAGTTGGAGGAAGCGACACAACATGTCATACATTAACAGTAGTTAATCAGACAGAACCTGTTGATATGACAGAGTTTAATGTTACCAATATTAAAGTAAAGGACAATACAACCATTTATACCCTAAACAGTACAACACCTGATAAAATTTTAATAAAACAAGTATTTGCGAAGTTCAAAGACAAATCGGATCTGACATTTATGTCATGGAACTTTTATTCATATTTAGATAACCCTACAATGAGAATGAGACAAAATCATTCCATTTAACTATTTTTTAAAAAAAAATAAGAAGAAATCATATCAACGTTATTGTATAAGACATATAAGTTAATATTCCTGCAACTGCTATTGTAATAAGATATATAGGTAAATTCCATCGGATAACTTTAGAACCATCCAATGGTGGAATAGGTAACAGGTTAAATAATGCTAAGAAACTGTTAACATTAAATGCTAAGACCAATGTTAATAATACTATGTACATCATTCCGGCATTTTCCAATGTTAAATGTGACCTTAGGGATAATGTTAGGAATAATGCAATAATTGCCAATATTATATTAACTATAGGTCCTGCAATGGAAATTTTTCCGTTTTCTTCATCAGTTACCATACGCCCATAGGATCCAAAGTATACTGCTCCCGGAGCAAAAATCATGAATCCTAATGGAATTGATAGTAAACCCAATATTAATCCATAGTCCCATCTTCTGAATTCTGAAAAAAATCCAAATCTTTGTGCTACAACCTTATGTCCAAGTTCGTGTAATATGAATCCCAAACCAACCGCAATAAATGAGATTGGCAAAAATAGCATTAAACTGTCAAGAGACCATCCAAAAGGTCGTGTAACAGATAATGAATACAGTATTGTCAATGCAATTACTGCAATAATAATGTCTCTAATTTCTTCTCTACTAAAAGTTATCATAAAATCCCTTTGTTTAAATATTATTATGTTACTATATTACAACAATATATAATATTTTTTTTGGAAATAAACAATTGGTTAATTAAGAAAATCATACAATTCTAAAAAAAATAGAAATAATTAACAGTAAACATCATACATATAATTGAATATAACACATATCGATAAATGTAAAATACTTCAAAGGTGTGGTTTAATGAAAATAAGTATTATAATTCCTACATATAATGAAGAAGAGTTTCTTCCAAACTTGTTAACAAGTATTCAAAGACAAAACTTTGAAGATATGGAAGTTATTATAGCTGATGCTCATTCTGTTGATAAAACTGTTGAAATTGCCGAAAGCTATGGATGTAAAGTTGTACCTGGAGGTTTACCTGCAATCGGTAGAAATAATGGGGCAAAAGTTGCTACAGGAGAACTGTTATTATTTTTAGATGCTGACAGTGTGCTTACAAACAATTATATATCCTCAGCAATAGAAGAATTTGAATTACATAACCTGGGAATTGCCATTACACAAATAGTTCCTCTTGAAAAAGGTTTTATTAACCAGATTTCTCATGAATTTGCAAATTATATGACAAAACAGATATCACATATTAAACCACACGGTGCAGGTTGTTATGGAATTTTAACATACAAATCATTACATGAGAAAGTTGGAGGCTTTGATGAAGCTATTGATTTTGGAGAAGATACTGATTATATAGAAAGGATTGGTAAAATAAGCAGGTTTAAAGTACTTGATAATCCAAGATTATTAATCTCAACTAGACGACTGGAAGAGGAAGGACTTAAAGATATTACCCTAAAATATGCCAGAAGTACTGCGAAGCAACTTGTTGGAAAAAAAGCCACACTAGAAGAATTGGATTACAGCTTTGAACATGGGATTAACAGAAAGAAAAACAGAATATTTTATTCATTGTGTGGTGAAGGATTGGGTCATGCCATTCGTAGTGCTGTTGTCATTGAATATTTGATTAATGAAGGATTTGATTTAATAGTCTTTGCCAGTGACAGAGCATACCAGTACCTGAGCAATAAATTTGAAAATGTTTATGAAATTGGTGGGTTTAATACTGTTTATGAAGATAATAGGGTAAGAAATAAAAAAACATTTGTTTATAATATGAAAGATGTTCCTAGTGATTTGAAGAATAATATTAATAAGATGTACAAGTTAGCAAAGAAATTTAAACCTGATTTAATAATATCCGACTTTGAATTCTATGCCAATCTACTGTCACATATACTAAGAATCCCATTGTTATCCATAGACAATATGCACATCATTACAGAAGCAAAATATGATTCACCTAACAGGTATGCTAAAGACAAACTATTTGCAGAAGCTGTGGTGCATGCGTTTATACAAAAAGCAGATAGAACTTTAATTTATACGTACTTCTATCCTCCACTAAAAAACGAGGAAACCACAAGATATGTTAAACCTATAATTAGGGATGAAATCTATGCCCTAAAGCCGAGAAATGGAAAGCACGTTCTAGTATACCAAACAAGTGATTCAAATAAGCAACTGATAGAATTGCTGAAAAACAATCCTGAACAAGAATTTATAGTTTATGGTTTCCATAAAGATGAAAGAGATGAAAATGTCTTGTTTAGATCTTTCCAGGAAGAACAATTATTTAATGATTTCAAAGATGCTAAATGTGTTATTACAAACGGTGGTTTTTCATTAATTACTGAAGCATTGCAACTTGGAAAACCTGTTCTAAGTATTCCTGTTAACAAACAGTACGAACAGATTCTTAATGCCATGTTTATTCAACGTTTAGGTTATGGGGAACATCATGACAGAATTAACCAAAACATACTGGATAACTTCCTAAAAAACATTGAAGTCTACAGAAAAAATATTCGCGAAAACTATCATAAAACTAGTGACAACAATGAAACTCTTGAAATCCTTAAAGAAACTATAAACGAATTAATGTATACTTCTTAACAAATATTATTTTCATTTTGTGAATAAAAAAAAATTGACTCCGTATAAAATCTTACTTTGAACAAAGTGTGTGTAATACTCAAATATAGTTTACATACAGAAGACATATTTTGTTTCAGCATAATCCTTTTTTTCATCACCCCATCCAATTTACCCCTATTAGGTAACATGTGCTTTCATAAAATTCATGATTGCTGCCCTGACGTTAAACATAGTTATTAATAGGCTATCTTTGAAACATTGGTTCATATTTAAATGATTATAAATTTTTCTAAAAAAAGGATTACTTTTTATTAATTGTTGAAGGATTTCTACAAAGCAGAAAATTTAATAAAATAATTATTCAGAGAAAGATTTTACAATACTCCTAATCCTTTTTAATTCATATTTATATTCATTTTCTAACTGTTTATTATTTCTTAAATTATTTAACCTATTATGATAATGAACTTTGGATGGTATTAACTTCCAATTACCATACAACTTTTTAAGATGAGCATAAGGGTTTTTTGGAGCCTTATATCTTTTATCGGCAAATTTTAAAGTACATTGAGGATATATTTTTTCTGTTTCAAAAATCATTAAATTACTAAGTGGAGCATCCACTCCAAGAATCATATATTTCTCTTTTTCATAACTGAGATTTAAATTAGCCATAAAATTCTCTTCAAGAATACTCCGATTTCCTGGATTTTCAAAAATACCCCTTCTAAAAACTTCTCTTTCATAAGAATAATCCCTATTTTCAATAGTGTTTTTTGAAATAAAATCATAAGGGAAAATATCAATTGCTCCGATTAATTTTTTATTATGTGAAAAATACACTATCTGTGTAAATGTTATCTGTGAAAATTCTGTGAAAAAATCATGTCGAACTTTTACACAATCATCCAACCCCTTTTTTTTAAATTCGTCATCAAGAATATCTAATAAAGTGTTATAATCTTTTCGAGGCATTGAAATATCCACATCATCATCAAAAGTGATGAAATTTTCATGTCTTCTAGCCCCCAATAATGTACCAAAATCTAGCCAGTAATCAAGATTATTCTTATCACATACAGCAACTACAAAATTTAATAATTCCAAAGAAAGATCTTGTAAATTCTTTCTGACACCTTTAACTTTTAAATCACAATCTAAGAACAAACAATTAAATAAAAAGTTATTAGAATCTTGATAATTTTCACATTCGACCTTATACATATCCAATTCATTTTTAAGAGAGCTATTTTTTTCTTCCAAATCATTTAAAATACTATCTTTTTCTAAAGAATATCTTTTCAAATCATGAATATTTCTTTTTAACTCATTATTCTCTTCTTTTAAAGAATTAATCTCATTTTTTAAGTTTTTAATCTCATTGTTTAATCCTGAAAAATATTTTTCAAAATATTCCTTGTCATTATTATTAAATATATTCATCCCAATACTTCCTTCTCCATAATTAAAACTTTATGGAATATTCCTATTTGTTAATTCTTTCTTAATTGTTCCAATAACACTTCTTCAAAAGATTCATATGAAGCTTTACAACCAGTGAATATCTCAAAGGATTCCAAACCCTGATTGATTAACATGGATGTACCATTAATTGTAATAGCACCATTCAATCGGGATTCTTTTAAGAATTCAGTTTCAAGGGGATTATAGATAACATCCATGACAAC
The DNA here is from genome assembly GCA_015062805.1 of Methanosphaera stadtmanae. Taxonomy (GTDB): domain Archaea; phylum Methanobacteriota; class Methanobacteria; order Methanobacteriales; family Methanobacteriaceae; genus Methanosphaera; species Methanosphaera stadtmanae_C. The sequence continues at coordinate 15,428 of SUTQ01000009.1, read as the reverse complement.
ATGTTTTTCAGTTATTTTATCTGTTTTTATTGGAGGCTCAACTTCATGATTTGGATACATTCCTATAGGAGTAGTGTTAATTATTATATCCACATCCTCCACCCTATTATGCGCTTCTTTTATGTCAACATAGGATATGTTTTCAAAATCACATTGCTTTCTTATGTTTTCAATAAGTTTACATGCATTTTCTTTGGAACGATTTGCTATTACAAGAGAGTTAATGTTTTCGTTTATTAATGTGAAGGCTATTGCTTTGGATGCACCGCCTGCACCTAAAATTAAAACTTTTTTTCCTTCGAGAGTCGTGTATTTCTGGATGGATCGTATTGCTCCAATACCATCCGTATTGAAACCTTTCGCTATCCCATTTTTAAAGCGTATCGTATTTACAGCACCGATTTTTTCTGCAGTAGAATCTATTTCATCAAGTAATGGTATCACCGCTGTTTTATGTGGAATTGTTACATTTAATCCTATAATATCCAAGGTCTTACATGATTCCATTAGTTTTTCTATATTTTCTGGAAGCACATGGAATGCAACATACACATAATCCATATTGAATTGTTTAAAAGCATTATTATGCATTGGAGGAGACATGCTGTGTTCTATTGGGTGACCTATTACCCCTACTACTTTTGTTTTTCCCGTTATCATTTTTTCATCTCTGATTTTTTTCCAAACTAAAATTCTATATATAATTAATTATATATATTAATAATGATTTGTAAATTTTAAATCTCTATTTAAGCAAATGCAACTTAGTTTGTCTTTGTTTAAGCAGATGTTTAATTTTTTTTATAGATTGCTTGATTTTATCTGTTAATTTAATATGTTGGTTTGTTTATCCATAATTAAGAAATTATGTGTAAGTATTCCTATGTATTGAATAATAGAAGAGGAATAATAATTTAAACAATTATTATATGAGTTAGAGTTGTTATAATATGGAATTCAATAAACCAAGAGGAACAAGAGACTTCCTATTTGAAGATATGGAAGAAAGAAAACATGTTGAAAACACAATCAGAAGTGTTGTAGAAAATTATGGTTTTAAAGAAATTAAAACTCCTATTTTTGAAGATTTAGAACTTTTCACAACAAAAAGTGGAGAAGGAATTAAAGAAGAAATATACCACTTCCAAGACAAAGGTGGAAGAGACCTTGCACTAAGGCCTGAACTAACCGCCAGCGTATCAAGATTATATAATAACAATCTTCAAAAAGCTGCAAAACCACTGAAAATGTACTACTTCGGTAGTTGTTTCAGGTATGAAAGACCACAAGCAGGACGTTTCAGACAATTCTGGCAGTTTGGTATAGAAGTTATCGGTGGTACACCCATCTATAATGAAGCAGAAATAATTGCAATGGCAAATGAAGCACTGTCCCAAGTAGGAATAAAAAACTATGAGGTGGCTATCGGACATCTTGGAATCATTAAAGGAGTATTAAACTATTTGAATGTAACTCCGGAAGATACCACCAGAATTATTGCAAGTATTGATAAAGAGGACTATGAATTACTTGAAACAATATTGGATGAATGTTCAATCCCACAGGAATACAAAGAAATAATCAACAAAATCATTAGCGTAAATGGAACACTCAGCGATTTAGAACCATTGAAAGATGTTGTACAAGAAATTGAAGACAGTTATGAAGCAGTTTGTCAGCTTTGCGAAACATTGGAGGTTCTTGAAGCATTCGGATTTGCAGATTATAACGTTAAACTATCCATTGCACGTGGACTTGATTACTACACAGGTATTGTGTTTGAAATTTATGTACCTGACCTCGGTGCTGAAAAACAGATTACAGGTGGAGGAACCTATAATTTGACAGCATTGTTTGATTCAGAAGAAGTTGAATCCACTGGTTTTGCTTTTGGATTTGACAGAATAATGGAAGCATATCACAGACAAAACATACAAGCACCTAAAAACGATTCACAAAAAGTTCTTGTTGTGCCTGTGAAAAAAGACTTCAAAATAGATGCAATTAAAGTTGCCCAAACACTAAGAGGAAACAATATCATTACGGACATTGATCTTAAAGGCAAAAAGCTTAAGAAAAACCTGTCTTATGCAAACAATAACAATATCAATAACGTAATAATAATTGGTCAAAGTGAAGTTGAAGAAAACACAGTCACACTAAAAGATATGAATAGTGGAGAACAGGTTACTATTCCATTATCTGAAGCTATAGAAAAATTATCCGAATAAGTGGGCAAGAAAATGATTAAACCTAACTTCAGACATGAAATCAATGGAAAAAAACTTGCAACTGCAATAGCACAAGACTATGAAACTAATGAAATACTTATGCTTGCATTTATTGATGAAGAAGCTTTCAAAAAAACAATAGAAACAGGGAAAGCACATTATTATAGTACAAGTCGAAATGCTATTTGGTTTAAAGGTGAAGAATCAGGACACATACAAAGTGTAAAAGAAATACTCTTTGACTGTGATAAAGATGCAATAATCTTCAAAATAGAACAGATAGGAGGAGCTTGTCATACAGGACACTACTCATGTTTCTTCCAAAAACTATCAGACAGTGCCGAAGAGCTTGAAGATGTTGGCAAAAAAGTATTCAATCCTGATGAAATTTATAATGAATGAGGAGGCATGAATTTGACAAAACTAGTACCTGATACAAGCATACTAATCGACCAAATGGTATGTCCGCTAGTTCAAGAGGAGTACGAAGATGCTGAAGTATTGATTCCAGAAGCAGTTTTATCAGAGATAGAAAATCATGCAAACAGGAGAAAAGACCTGGGATATCTTGGTATTGATGAGATAAAAAATCTTCGTAAACTTAGCGATGAAGGTAAAATCACGATCAGTTTTGTAGGAAGACGTCCACAACTGGATGAAATATCCATCGCCAGTGGCGGTGAAATTGATGCAATGATAAGGGACATTGCAAGAAAACATAACGCAATCCTACTAACAAGTGACAAACTACAGAATGACATAGCACAAGCACAAGGTATTGAAACATATTTCTATCAGAAGGAAGGACCGATACAACTTGATAAAACAGAACTTGAAAGTTACTTCCTTGAAAATATGTCCTCAGTACATCTGAGGGAAAATACAACACCTATTGGAAAACGTGGGACACCCGGAAAAGTAGAACTGGTTGAAATAGATTATGTTCCACTAAGATACAAAGACTTAGACAGAATTGCCAAGGAAGTTATAGAACAGGCAAAACTTAGATACGACTGTTTTATTGAAATAGATAAGCATGGCGCCAAAGTTATTCAGTTTGGTGACTTGAGAGTGACTATAGCAAAACCACCATTTTCTGATGGATTTGAAATTACTGCAATCAAACCGGTTAACAAATTGGATCTTGACGATTATAATGTATCCGACAAACTACTTGAAAGATTATCCAATCAAGCCAAAGGTATTCTTGTTGCAGGTTCTCCAGGTGCAGGTAAATCAACATTTGCCCAAGCACTTGCAGAATACTATTACTATGATTTGGAACAACTTGTTAAAACAATGGAATCACCCAGAGACTTAAATTTAGATGACAACATAACCCAATACGCTCCACTTGAGGGAGATATGGAAAACACTGCAGACATATTATTGCTGGTTAGACCTGACTATACCATTTTTGATGAAGTTAGAAAAACCAGAGACTTTGAAATCTATTCGGATATGAGGCTGGCAGGTGTTGGAATGATTGGTGTAGTTCATGCCACCAGGGCAATCGATGCTGTTCAAAGGTTCCTTGGAAGACTTGAGTTAGGTGTTATTCCATCAGTTATTGATACTGCCATTTACATCAAAAATGGTGAAATTGACACGGTCTACTCCATCGAACTAACAGTAAAAGTTCCTAGTGGAATGTTGGAAGCTGATCTTGCACGCCCCGTTATTGAAATTAAAGACTTTGAAAGTGGTGAACTGTTCTATGAAATTTACACCTATGGTGAACAAACCATTGTAATGGATGTAAACAAAACCAGAAACAATGAAGATACAGAGGAAGAAAAAAGTCCCGTAAGCAAAATTGTCGAGAAAGTAATTAGAAAAGAAGTTAATCGTGTTGCACCTAATGCAATCATGGAAGTGTCTTTAATATCCCAAAACAGAGCATTATTGGAAATTGATGAAGACCATACCGGTGCAGTTATCGGTAAAAATGGCAGAACAATTGCCCAAATAGAAGAAAGGGCAGGTATAAGTATTGAAGTAAGTACATTGGACATTAAGGAAATAGACAATAAGGTTCCCATCAATGTAAATGTTTCAGGCAATTATCTATCATTAAACTTTTTGAAAGAAGACATTGGTTCCAGTTATGATATAATTGTTGAAGATGAATATTTATTTACTGCAACGGTAGGTAAAAAAGCCAATATCCGACTTAAGAAAGATATTGAAATGGCCGAAATAATCATTAAAGCCATGAAAAAAGGTGAACCAGTTTATGCTCGTTTAAGAAATGAAGAGTTGTTTTAAGATTGTGATATTATGAAAATTAGTGTTTCAACATTAGGAATGTACCCTGCAAAAATGGATAACATACTGGAATTTGTTGATAAAAACAAGTTACAATATCTTGAAATTATCACAGAGTATCCTTATAAACATGTAACATCAGACGATTTATCCAATTATGATTTTGGAATTAGTATTCATGCACCTATGTCCGATATTAATATTTCATCACATATTGATAAAATCAGAGAAGCCTCTATTGAAGAAATGATTTCATCTTTTAAAATTGCAAATGAACTGGATGCTAATAGGGTTACCGTTCATCCCGGATCAATACCTGTAATGGCTTTGAAATTTACGGACAAAATTCTTGAGTATAACATTGAATCCTTAAAATACTTGCAATCACAAGCAGAAGAATATGGAGTAATGATGTGCGTAGAAAATATGCCTTTACTGGAACGTTTATTATACACCAATATTGAAGCTTTATACAAGGATGTTGCTAATGAAATTCATTCAGGAATAACATTAGATGTTGGTCATGGGCACAATAATGGATTTACTGTTGATGAAATGATTAAAAGTAAAGATATACGTCACATACATCTTAGTGACAATGATGGTTCTTATGATATGCATGATGCTCTCGGAACGCACAACATTGACTTTAAGAGATTGTTTGAAATTCTGGAGAAAAACAAGTACGATGATATTTGTGTCATAGAAGTTTATACTCCACATCAGATATTGAAGAGTATCGACTATTTAAAGAAAATTAACGTTTTATAGGGGGAGTATGTTAAATGTATTCAGAATTAAAAGATGATAGAGTAATTGTTAAACATGAACATGCACATAACTTATACAATAAAAGATATTATGGAAATTTAACAGATTCAGGATTAGAATTATCATTCATTGAAGCGTTATACCTGCTTGAAAAAGATAAAATCGAAATTTATGATGAAGAAGATGGAATAGTTAGTGTGGAACACATGACTAACATAATAAGAGAAAAACAGATATTTTCCCATTATCTTGTTTATAAAGATCTTCGTATAAGAGGTTATATTGTCAAGACCGGTTTTAAATATGGAAGTGATTTCAGAATTTACGAAAGGGGACATGCACCTGGAGACGGACATTCAAACTTTTTGGTAAAAATTTTATCCGAAGAGCAGTCAATCAAGGTAAGGGATTTTTCAAGTTACGTTAGAGTAGCTCATGGTGTACGAAAAACGCTATTACTTGCTGTTGTTGATGATGAATATGACATAACATATTACAATGTAGAATGGACAAGACCATAAAAAGAAATATAGGAGTGATATAATGGACATGATAGATCCATGGGGTTCTTCAATTATAGATTATGAAAAATTGACAGAACAATTTGGTATTAAATCATTCAAGGATGTTATTGATGACATTCCGGATGCTAGTAAATTAATGACGAGAGGAATCATTTTCGGTCAAAGAGATTATAAACGAATAGCAGACTCTTTGAAAAACAATAAGGACTTTGCTACAATGACTGGAATGATGCCTAGTGGTAGAATGCATATAGGCCATAAAATGGTGGTTGACCAGCTGAAATGGTATCAGAAAAAAGGTTCAGACATTTATCTTTCCATTGCAGACATGGAAGCTTACGCTGCACGCGGAATTTCAAAAGAAGAATCAAGAGAATTGGCACTGACAGAATACATTGAAAACTATATTGCATTAGGATTGGATGTTTCAAAAGATAACTTCCACCTGTACTTACAGTCCGAAAATGAAGACATCAAAAATTTAGCATACCTAATTGGTAAAAAAGTTACTTTTAGTCAAATGAGAAGTATTTATGGATTTGACAACAGTACTAACATTGCCCACATTTACACACCATTATTACAGGTGGCTGACATATTACATCCACAACTTGAACAAAACGGTGGACCAAAACCTGTCATAGTTCCTGTAGGACCGGACCAGGATCCACATATACGTTTAACAAGGGACCTGGCCGCCAAGTTTAATGAAGAATACGGATTTATAGAACCTTCAGCCACATTCCATCGATTCATGACCGGGTTAACCGGAGAAAAAATGAGCAGCAGCAAACCAAAAACCGCAATTTATTTAACCGATTCAATTAAAGATGCTGCCAAAAAGGTTAAGAGTGCAAAGACTGGTGGACGTGACAGTTTAAAAGAACAAAAGGAATTGGGTGGACAACCTGATCAATGTTCCATATATGAGTTATTGGTATATCATCTGGTTGAAGATGATAAAAAGTTAGAAAATGTTAAACAGAAATGTCTGGCTGGTGAAATACTTTGTGGAACCTGTAAACAATGTGCTGTTGAACTGTTAACGGAAATGTTTGAAGACTTAGATTCAAAACGTGAAGAAGCTCATGATATTGCTAAAGATTTACTGCAGTAAATAAATTCAACCCCCTTAAACTTTTTTTTTTACAAAAAATTAAAGTATTTTGAAAAACCCTTTTTTTTTACACGAAAAATAATATCCAATTAAAATTCTAGTTAAATAATAAAATCTTAAATATGATTTTGAATATAGAAATAACTATAATTAGATTAAATAAAACAATTTTAATAGAAAAATTTTTAAACATATCTAACTTTAACGAAAATTTAGGAGAATCACATATGGCAGAAGAATTTGAAGAAATTTGGAGTAATTATGACAGACAAACCGTGTTTAACTATGTGGACACAAGGTTACATCATTATTTATTCACAAAAATTTTTAAAGATGAAGCAGAAATAATGAGCAAAATCATTGAAATCAGTGAAAATGAATTGTTAGGATTTAAATATGATTATTTCTTAAAAATCCCTGAAACACAGGAATTAATCAACAACTTTGATGATTTGAAAGCATTGCTAGATGGTAAAGATTTAACAGAAAGCCCAAACAGTGATGTTGTAAGTCTTGTTAAATACGTGTTTGAAAACGTTAAGGATGCTGAAGTAGGAAACATTAAAAACAAAAACTTTACTTCATTCCAATTAGATACTATCAATAAAAACATCCTGGAAAATAAAAAGAAAGTATCTGAATTACTGAAGGATGATATTTTTTCAAACGTGAAAACACCGGATATTATCGACATATACCTGTTAGAAACAGCATGTAAAGCAACTGACGAATCATTTAACCTTGCAAGATCATACGAAGTATTTGATGAACTATTTGTTTTCCCAAGCAAAATGGAATTATACAACTGTATTGTTAAAGAGATACTTCCTGCAATGAGTAATGATAAAATATTTGAGTTATATGTATTACTAAATACATTGGAAGTTCTTGAAACAACCAAAGGTACCATCACTTTCAAAAAAGCAGGTTTACCAGAACTGGCAGAATATTATTACCAAGTTGAAGAAAACAGTATGGAACATACAACGGTTATGCAAATTTTCTTCCATGACTTGCCTGAAGAATTATCCGCTAAATTTAAACCTTTACTAAAATATCCATACATCTGTTTACGTATGACAAACTCTGTAAAGGCTCAGAACCTTACCCGTGTAAGTTACTTGCTGCTAGAAATTGAAAGAATAACAGATAACCAAATCAAATACAAATGTAAAGCTACAGAAGATATAAGAAACATCCTGGTGGTATGGGATCACAGATTATTCAATGACGAAAAATCACACATCAAAGTACTTGACTACAAAACACTTCAGATGGGACTTAACAAATCATTCGGTAACATATTTAAATTCCCTAACATTGAAAACGTTGACATTATCCTGGAATACCTACCATACTTTGAAGATATGGATAATGAGTTTGTCAGACTTGAAGGCGGTCAAAGAATCTACGATGATGAAGCTGATTTCTTCAAAGATGATTTATATCAGGAAAACATTTACAAAACTTTCGACAATCAGAAAGACTGGGAAGATAAAGGTTGGAAATACATCAACAACCATGAATTGATTAAGAGACTTGATTTGTTAAGTATTCAAAAAATCATTTATCTTATAATGCAAAAAGAAAATACTAGACCTGGATTCCTTGGAAAACTTATGGAAGATGGAACCGTATTGACAATCTTAAGAAGATTAAAAGAAATCAGGGACATTAACGAAAGTGAAATTACTGATTTGTATTCACCATATGCAAAACTCAAATGTTGTCCAATTCATGACCCAGACTTCTATGCTGATAAAGAAAAAGAAATGTCCGGACTGGTTTCAAGACAATCTGAAGAGTTTTCTGAAGATGAACTAAACGTTAAATAATTAACTTATTTTTTCTTTTATCTTTTTTCTCTTTTTAACAAAAGTACTTTCTAACCATTCAATTAAATATTTTAATATTATTACAGTACATTTTAAATATTATTAAAAAGAGAGTATTACTATTATATATGAAAATAATACATATCTGTTGTGTTATAATAATTTTGAATTAGGATCATTTTAAAAAATTTAACCCAAAAAAATGGCTTTGAAAAAAGCTGATTTAATCCATAAAAAAATCATATTTTCTTGATTAAATATCTATCACTTTTTTAAGTCATTTTTAATACTATTATTGACATAAATTATAATCAACAAAAAAATAGGGGGTAAAATCATGGTAAGTATTAGTGAACTACGTCAACAAGAGTACTTATCAAATCAGGATAGTATATTACATAACGTTGATAGTAGAATTAAATTAATAGTACTGGTTCTAATTATTCTGTTTGCAGTTACTTCATCAAACTATATTGTTTTTATTGTACTTGAAGCATATTTACTACTGTTAATTTATCTAAGTGGAATATCAATTAAAGATGCTTTGATGAGAGTCCTTGTAATATTACCTTTTGGATTTTTCATTGCAATATTTCAACCATTCATCCAACCAGGAGACGTATTATATACATTACCCTTAGGAATTAACATTACGTTACAGGGAATACAATTTGCCGAACTGCTATTGGCAAGATTAGTTATAAGTATAACATCAATAGTTTTATTCTCATATATTACCCCAATGAAAGATATTGCAGAAGCTTTCAGAAGATTACATATGCCAAATGAATTTGCAATGATATTTTCACTCTTTGTAAGATTCATATTCCTGTTCTACGATGAATTAAATACCATCAGACAGGCACAGGCAAGCAGATGTTTTTCATTAACAAACAATACCCCTTATCTATGGAAAGTAAAACAAGTAGGATACTTATTCCTAATGATGTTCTTAAGAGCATATGACCGTGGAGAAAAGGTATATTCCAGTATGGCAAGCAGAGGATATAATTCAGAAAGTACAATATATTACTCCAAAGAGGGAATTAGTATGCACAGTATAGCATATATCACCATACCTATCATAATTATTATTGTTTTAGTTGTGTTACAGTACATCCACATCATATAATTTTCTTTTTTTTGAAAAAATAATTAAAAAAAAAGTTTTTGTAAAAATATTAAATTACATTCATTTCATATCTTCCATAATATAACAATATAAATTTTGGAATAGTAAGCATTTAACTAACCGTTTCCAGTGTGTCAATTATCTGAGTAACCGGATTTTCACCATATTCAGGTATAATCTGATCTTCAAATAAATTTAATGTAATAATATATGTTTGTCCATTCTTTTTGAAAGTGTAAACACAGGAGTTTACCCCATCTTTATTATAATTTTGCTGGTTAATTTCAGCACCGTCAAATTCATAATCCCTTTCTCCAAGAAAACGATAACCTTTTTTGATACGATTATTCTTTGCTACATCCGGAGTGAGAATTGGACCTTCATACATTGTAAGAACATACTCATCATTAAAAATTACAGTCTGATTTCCTTTTTCTGAAAGTGCATATCCATCAGGGAGTGAAAAAGATGAATTTCCAACAACATATGTATCTGCATAAATAGCCGATATACTGTAAAGAGTTAAAAGAAGTAACCCCAACATAAAAAGTGATTTAAATTTCATAACAATATATTCTCCCGTTTATTAATATTTATCCAAAATTGTTCTGTCTTTTAAACATAATAACTAATGTTATATTTTAAATATAGTTAAAACTATGAATTCTACAGATATAAATATATTACCTATTATCATCAAATAAAAATATGATAAAAATTATGTAAACATTATAAAAACATTATACGAACCAAACAAAGTATTAAATCAAAAAAAAATATGAAAATTATTTTAGAGATGAAGATATATGGCAACAACAAATGAGTATAAAAACTATATTATAGAACAATTAAGTTTATTGGATAATATTACATCCAGATCAATGATGGGAGAATACTTGCTCTATTACAATGGAACATTGTTTGGTGGCATATATGATAACAGATTACTTGTTAAAATAGTGGAAGGAAATAAAAAATATAATATGCAGGAAGCCATCCCATATGAAAATGCTAAAACAATGTATTTGGTTGATGAAATTGACAACCAAGAAACATTAAGAGATATTGTACTGGATACATGTAAATATTTACAAGATAAGTGAATTATTAGACAATTTATCTAAAAAAAATTACTTTTACCAATCAAATATTCTATTTGAATTTTTCATTATAACCCTACAAATGACATTATTTAACTGTGCTGTTGTCTATATTTTTTTAAATTGTGTTCTATAAATGAATCCAAATCAAATCAACCAATATTAATTTATTGATGTACTCTTTGGATTATGAAAAATGTATTAATAATTATAGTTTAGAATCAGAAATGAAAAAAATAATTCGAGTGTTACTTAAAATTTCCATAGTAATGATAAATAATTAAATAATCAAAAAAAATAGAATGTAGGAAATTGTAAAAAATCCCCTCCAAAATATAAACCATGACTTACTTTTTAAATTTTTTTAGGAAAATTGCTGTTATTATAATTGTAGCAATAACAGATATGACGTTAGCTACCATTGAAGGTAATCTTAAACCTTCCTGTGCTTGTAATATATATCCAAAAGTTATTAAAGTACATACTATGGCAGGAGCTAACGTGATAATGTACGGTTTATTTTTCTGGATTAAATACACCGTTGCAGAGAGTAAAACAGCAACAGCAGTTATCAATTGAGCCCACGCAAAGTATCTCCAAACCAAAGTAAAGTCTACAAATGTTAATGCATATGATACTAGGAATAATGGTACTGCTAATTTTAATCTTGAAACTAATTTTTCCTGATTGATATGAAGTTCATCCGATAAAGTAATTCTTGAACTTCTAAGTGCTGTATCTCCCGTTGTGATTGGACATACAACTACTCCTATTACTGTTAAAGCTACTCCAATTGGTCCAAGCAAAGCCAATGCTATTTCGTGAACGGCAACGGATGGTGTTGAACCATAGATAACAGCTAGTTGTGGTTGTCCGTGGAAAAATGCTAATGCAGCAGCTGCCCAGATTAAAGCAGTTATTCCTTCCAATACCATAGCCCCATAAAATACAGGTCTTGCATCATTTTCATTTTTCATACATCTTGCAACAATTGGAGATTGTGATGCATGAAAACCACTGATGGCCCCACAAGCAATAGTTACAAATAAGTAAGGGAAAATTGATTTATCCGTTAAATATAAACCTTGTGTTGTAAATTCAGGAATAGTGTATCCTGGGTTAATAATTAATGATCCAATAACCAATATTGTCATTATAAGGAATAATATTCCAAATATGGGATAAACTTTTCCGATAATCTTGTCAATAGGAAACAGGGTTGCTATTAAAAAGTAAACGAATATAATTGCCAACCATATATGTAACGGAATGTTTGTTAAGTTAACCAGCAAACTTGCAGACCCTGTTGCAAATGAGGATGCTACAAGAACACCTGTAATAACTGTGATAAATGCTATTATTTTTTGAGCTGTTGGTCCCAAATATTTTGCAATGATACCAGGCATTGTTAGACCATCATTTCTTAGTGATAAAAAACCTGAAAAGAAATCATGGACAGCACCGATGAAAATAGTTCCGAATACTATCCAGAAAAATGCTACCGGACCAAATAAAGCTCCCTGTATTGCTCCAAAAATAGGACCTAATCCGGCAATATTTAAAAAATGAACTAAATACAGTTTTATTCTGGACATTGGCATGTAATCTACACCATCTTCCAATCTCCAAACAGGAGTTTGACGATTTTCATCAACACCTACAATCTTTTCGATAGCTTTCGCATAAATAAAATACGAAGCGATCAATAATAAACAACAAATTATAAAAGAATACATATAACTATTTTTCTCCTCTATAAGTATAAATAAATTATTAACAGAAATACAATTCAAATATTGGAATTAAAATTAAGTTTTAATATAAGATATAATGGATTTAAAAAAAAATATAATATATTGCTGGTAAATAAGACAATTATAAAAAAATAAAATACCCCATGAACCATTATATAATTGACCAATATCCTCCCAATAGACTTTATTATATTATGCTTTGTAGAAAACCTCTCATAATTATAAATTTGTAATAACCCTGTTAATGATCATATCCTGACAAAATTATGTTATGGTATATACACCCAACAATATAATCAGCAATAGAATATTCAGAACTGAAAATATTAACAGATACATTAGTTTGGATTCATTATACTCCCGTACAAGTATATTATACGAGATAAGATTAGCCATTGATGCTATGAGAGTACCGAAGCCCCCTATATTTATTCCCACAATAATCGCTTCATAGTTGTTGCTAAAACCTCTGAAAAGCATTGCTGCAGGTACGTTGGATATAATTTGGGATACGATGACCCCACACAGCACTCATTTCCAATTATTATATTTTTAAATATTGTATTAAAAAATGCAATGTTTTCCAAGTTTCCGATTAGTACAAATAATGCTATGAATGTCAATAACAGATAATAGTCTACATCTTTAATTACTCTTTTAAGAAAACGATTCCCGTTGAACTGAATTTCACCTATGTGATGTATTGTAATATCCTCTTTTGGAATGAACAATAATACTGTTATTAAAAATATCAATGATACTATGATATATGGCAACAGTATTAAGAAGAAATATCCAAATGAAATATTTGATGTCATATACATGACAATGTGTATGGCCCTCCTATCGGCAATACACTACATCCAACATCGGCTGCTATTGTTTGTAAACAAACAGTGATAACTATTAAGTCTGCACGTTTAACTTTTTTTAATGATAAAATAGAAAATGGTACAAATATAATCAGGGACCATCATTTGTTATGAATATAGAACATGGAGTTTAATATTTTTTTTATTTAAAAAGGGCTCTCCGGAAAACCTTTAATAAAATATCTAAAATTAACATTTTTAAATTTCATCGCATAATTCGGAAGATCCAAAAAAAAGTTGTGTTTGAAGTTTATTCAAACATTGATTGGATTTAACAGGAAAAACACGATTAATAACCACTTAAATCATGTTGTATGTGTAGCTCTAATTTAATTAAAACCGGCCCTACCTCTTAAATTATTTCATTTTCAGGTAATTTTTTGATAGAATTGATTATTATTTTCGTTATTGGGTAAATTATTATTTCATAAACCGTTTTGAACGTAGCCTGGGAAAGTATCATAACTATTAAAGCCTCAATTGGCATGGTTCCAAGAAATGCAATTGTAATGAATATTATTGCATCCAATCCCTCACCACATATTGTTGACACTATACATCTGACGAACAGATATTTTTCGGCCTTTTCTTTGAGATACACCATAACATATGCATTAAGTAAACTACCAAAAAAGTAAGCTGTAAAACTTGCTATTAAAACCCGTGGACTGTTACTGAGTACCATTCTAAATGCCTCCGATCCTTCAAAGAATATTGGAGCAGGTAATGCTATTGCAATAGTGTATAATACAACTGCCAATAAGTTCATAATAAATCCAAGATATATTACTCTTCTGGCTTTTTTAAACCCATAAATTTCGGCAAGTATATCATCAACTATATAAATCACCGGAAATACAATTACGCCACAGGGCAATATAATATTATAAAACATGAATGTTTTAAAAGCCAGAATATTACTTATTATTAATGTTGCCGTTGCAATACCGGTTAATAATGCATATAATTCAGTCTGGGTAAATTGATTTTTGTCCATGAGCTTCATCCCAAGATATTTTCTTAATTCATAACCTATGCATATAATTTTGAAATTAAAGGAAATTTATTTTTGTCATTATTACCTTTTTTTATTATATATAAAATATATTATTGTAGTAAATTTTTATTTTTTAAAATATTTTGTCAATACCCTACTAATAATATTATTATCTTCAGAACCTAATTATTAAACAAAAAGCTTGAAAATCAGATAATAAAAAGATGATTGAATTTATATCCATAATATTATTTTTTAAATCCAAAATACAATTAAAATGCAATTTTTAAATATTTCACAAAAAATTCAAAAAAGTTAATTGTTGACTGCAATAAAAAAACAAGAAATTATGTTTGTTTCATGCTAATTTTTTTAGTAGGTAATTAAAACATAACTTAAGTACTGTTGATCAAAAGTTTTAACAGTGAAATCTATTGAGGTACAAAAATAAATGGTGACTAGGAACATGAAGATTATGAATAAGATAAAAAAAAACTTTTAACAAAGAACGTCCTAAAAATTTTTTAAAAAAAAAATATTCTGAATCATCCATATTTTATACTATTTTTTCTTATTAATTGAAAGTTATTCTTCTTAAAAGAAGTTTATCATGAATAAATGTTAAAAAAAATATAATTCTTCCTAATTATAATGATTAATCATGAATATTAATCTAAAAATTATTTTAAGGTAAATAATTTAACCATTTTACATCAACACCAAATATAAAGTGAATTTTGTGAATAAAACATCCTTAAGAGTTATTTACCCGTTTATCGAAACTCTTTTCTGTTATAATAATTGATAATAATCTTTAATATACATTC
>SUTQ01000033.1 GCA_015062805.1 Methanosphaera stadtmanae | reverse complement strand
AATGTTCTTGGAAATGTAATATAATCCGACATTTTATCATTAACTGTCATAATGATTACCACTTAATTAAAACTATAAAATTAATTTTCTGAATTAAACCACGTGAATTTTTTATCCAACATTAAAACAATTATAATTGGAACTATCAGTAACACTAAATTCATCACAACAGCAAATGCTCCTGATGGTGCTGCTGCCTGCTGAAGTCCTAATCCTATTGAAAGGAATGCAAACATATTATTTACCGCATGCATAGCTGATGAAGATTCTAAACCTTGACCATACCATGTTAAAAAACCATAAGAAAATCATATACATAATACTCCAATTAGTGCAAAAATCTGGTAAAATCTTACCATTATTTTTTTACTTCCCTTTTTGGATTATTTTTATGTTTGGATTTATATATTTAAGTGCGTTATATTTATATCTTAACTTGCCGTAGAGGAATACTGACAAATATCATAAAATTAAATGATTCAACCAGAACCATTGATGTATATCTTAAAAACACAGCAATAACCATTAAAAAGTAGTTAAAACATTAAGTTCCTTCCTATTTCACCCTTTTTTTATTATCTATTTAATAAATCAAGTACAAATGAAGAATTACTCCTCATTATTAATTTTACGTTTATATAACATTATTCTTAAGGTGTGTTGTCACTGAAACTGAATTAGAAATCACTATTTTGAAAGTAATTTTTTCCAGAACATTTATACTTTTATTTGATGTGATACAAAGATATTATATAATATTATGTTTCATTTTGTTAACTGACTATTATTTTAGTTAATAAAACTATCCGATCTTTTTGGATATGAAACTTGATAATAATTATAATAACTGTGATTAAAAATGAAGATGTTATTACGATATTTTATTAAAACACAATGGAAAAAACTTATTCCACTCATCGTTTTCCAGTTTATTGCAACATCTTCCCAGTTCTATGGAATTTACATTGTGGGAAAATTACTGAATTTAACCTTAAAAGGAACTGATGTAGAATTTATGGGCTATTATGAAATTATTATGATAGTGGCAACCATAATAACTATCCTAGCAACGTTGGCAGTTTATGCAATTGCTGTAAAAATAGCCTCGTCTACAGGATATAACATTAGAAAAAGATTGTTTCATGTATATGCCAATGCTCCTCTTGAGGTAATTCAAAACTTTAATAGTACTGGTTTGATGAGTCGTACAACCAGAGGAATGTATACTATGAGAAACTTCATATTTAACGTTCTTGGTTTCTTATCACTAATTCCTTTCGTCTTTCTAGTACTGTACCTGGATCTTAATTATATGAGTTCTTTCCTGGGAATTGTATATCTGATTTTAATGGCCTTGATTTTAGTCTTTGTTTATAAAATCTTAAGATATGCATGTGATGAATATTTTGGACTTAAAAAAACATTTGCCAGCATTAATTTCTTATTTAGACAAGGCGCATTATTATTTGAAAATGTACGATTGAATAACAAACAGGAATATGAAAAAGATAAATTTCAGGATGCTATAGAAACATCCTATACAACCAGTTTGGATTATTCTAAAAGAACAAGTTATTTCTATCCGTTATTTTTAATAGTATTTAATTTGTTCATAGTGCTATTGATACTCCTGGCTAGTCAGGAATTGATTACTGTTAAAATGGATGTATTTGAATTAGTAATACTTTTCCAATTCGTATTATTTACTTTAACTAGCGTAAAAATGTTACCTTCAATATTTAATGCATTGACAAAAGTAAACGGAACATCAAAAAGAATTGAAGAAGTATTGATTCACGAGGATAAATTAGAAGAAGAATATTATAAATTTAAAAACAACAATAATCCGAACATTATTGAATTTAATGATGTAAGCTTCAAATATAATACAGACAATGTACTTCAGGATGTGACATTCGATGTTGAAAAAGATTCTACAATAGCAATTGTAGGTAAAATTGCAAGTGGAAAATCAACAATATTATCACTTTTAAATGGATTATATCCATGTACTGATGGTGAAATAAAAATAGACGGCAATGATATTAATAAAATTAACAAGAAAGACTTAAAAAGTAAATTATCAATTGCAACACAAAAAGTATTCCTATTTAATGATACTGTAAAATCAAATGTTACTCTAAATGATGATTCAATTGATTCTGATGATATTAAACGGATAGCTGAATTATCAGCTTTAGATGAATGTATTGATGATATTGATGACTTTTTAAACTATAAAGTCAATGAAAAAGGAGCTAACCTTTCATTCAATATAAAAAATAGACTGAATATAATGCGTTGTCTTCTTAAAAAAGCTGATATCTACTTATTTGATAATGTGTTTACTACATACGATAAGAATTCTCAGTACACTATGTTTGAAAAGATTAGAGAACATTTAAAAAATAAGACAATAATTATTGTAACAGATAATATTGAAATATTGAAAAATACTGATAAGATAATTCTATTGGATGATGGAAAAATTAGTACAATAGGCACTCATTCCGAATTAATTGAAAATTCAGAATATTATAAAAACCTAGTTGATACAGATAAAGGGATGATATTATGAAGAGACCTGCTGATTATACGGATTTTATAAATTTTATTAAGGAACTCTTAAAACCTTATAGGATACGATTTGCTATAATTACTGTGTTACTACTGGTTTACTCTATATGTGCCATTAATTTACCTAAAATATTGGGAAAAATAATCAACATGTTCGGAGAATATACAGCGGGAAGTACAATTTTCTTCTCATCAAAATTTACAAATCTCCTACTTGAGGTAACAGTACTTATCCTGATAACATATATTCTTAAAATAGTTATCACATACATAACTTATCCTGTAAGTGATAAGATTACGCTGGGACTTCGTGAAAGAATTGATAAGAAAGTTCACAGCCTTAATTACAGGTACCTCAATGACACTCACTCTGGAGAAATAATGTCAAGAATTAATCATGATACTCTTGTCATACGGGCATTTATGGGTGTTAAAGTATCTACAATAATTTCTAAAACGTTATTATTAATTCTTGCTGTTGTGATGATGCTGATGCTTGACTGGGAATTAACTAAATGGTATCTGCTGATAATGTTAGTAACCATCATATTAATTGTGTTAATCAACAAGTATAGTGTAGATTATGTGAAAGAATCACGAGGATATATGAGTAAGATGATTGCATTGATTGGAGATACACTTCTGAACAAAACTATTGTAAACACAAATGATAATAATAGTTATTGTGAAGACCGGTTTGACCAGTTAAATAAGCTTGATAAAAAAGCATTTAGTAATGCAACCCGTAAGGCAGTAATCATTGAACCGATAACATTGCTCATGTCTAACCTGGTCTACATTCTAATATATGCAATTGCAATAGACATGTTATTTAATAAAACAATAGATCTTGTAGTTCTATTGGATTTAATAATTTATGGACAGATAATTATCAACCAACTTAAATACTTCGGAAAAACTATACGGGAACTGCAGGCAACATATTCCAGCTTCCTGACAATCTATGAATTACTAAACCAGCCTGATCAGGAAGGAACAATTGAAAACACTGAAGACATAACCAAAGGAGAAATAGAATTTAAGAATGTTTCATTCGGTTATGATGACAATAAAGTATTGGATAATCTCAACTTTATAATTCCTGACAAAAGTAAAACGCTGATTAAAGGTAAAGTAGCAAGTGGAAAATCAACAATCATAAACCTGTTAACAAAGTTCTATGAAACCGATTCCGGTCAGATAATAGTGGATGGTAAGAATATAAGCAATATACCACAAAAGAATATCATAGATTCCTGCACAATCATATCCGAGAAAAATCAGTTATACAAGGCAAGTATTGAAGAAAACATTGCCTATTCAACAAGCAATATTAGTCATGAAGACATAGTCAAAGCAGCAAAAGAAGTGGGAAGTCATGAATTCATAATGAAACTGCCAGAACAGTATGATACAATAATATCAGACGAAAATAACAATCTCAGTCAGGGTGAACGTGAATTAATACTTTTAACAAGAGCATATGTTAAAGAATCCAAGATATTAATAATAGAAAATGCCCTCTCAAACGTAGACAATATAACTAAACAAAAAGTATCTCAAAGTTTAAGAAAACTTATGGAAAACAAGACAACCATAATGCTGACTGATGAAATTCAGTGCGAATACGATAATATAATACAATTATAGTTATTGAAAAACTTTTATTATAGAAATACGTGGTAAGTATCGTCACTAATCTATAATAATAGTATTAATTACTCCTGAGTTGTTCAAAAATCTCGATTCATTGTTTTTGACATGAAAAGTATTAATACTATTTTTTTTATTTTTAAAATTAAGCTACTTGTTTTGTAGAATATTTAGTTATAAAATTTTAACACTTAAATATATTTTAACTGGAAGGGAATATTCTTATTTTAATCGGATTGTAATTTAGAAATTTTATATTATATTCCCCTAATATTAAAATTTTTATAATTAATTTATGTAATTATTATACTTTTATTATAAAAAATCTTATTTTATTAAAATATATATAGTAATATTTATATGATTTAATGTAATAATATATTATTGGTGAAAAATAACAATTATGAAATATATAATAAAAATACAGAGAAATAAATCATTCCATCTGCCAGCACCAATAAAAAATCATATAAAAACAGAAGAACTCGACAAGGTGCTATGGATTCTAAATTACAACAATAGTTCAGTAAAACTATTTTTTATTAAAAATGTTGAAACACCGAAAGATGACCTTTCGGAAGATATCCTAAAATTATATAGAAATATTTACACTTATTCAATGATTAAAATTCCAAAAATTGTTTTTAACTATTTAAATTGTCAAATATTTGATTATATTGTCCTTAATGTAAAAAAGGATTCTATCTTCATCAATACACAAAAAAGATTTGAAATTTCTGAAATATCAGGTTTAATTAAAGAATCCGGGAGAGAATATTGATGAGGAAGATAATGTTAAACTATGATTTTCTGGAAGCCTTACTATTTGAATATCATGAAAATCATGAAGCAGCCAATAAAATTGTCACAGTTATAAAAAAAGATGATTATCTTTACATACCGTATTATGTTTTAATGATCATCATGAAAAAATTAGAAAAATATAACTATGATAGCAACATCAAATTTATCGAAAATATTTCTATGACTACTAGAATAGATTATAAAATAAGTAAAGCAATATTTTTAAATGCTTATGAACTATTTAAATCCGAAGATTACCTAAATTTTATTGACTGTGTGACAATACAGTATATGAAATCCAGAGAAATAAAATACATTATTTCTTTTGATGAAACTTTGGATAATATTAAAGGCTTTAAACGCTTGTACAAAATAGATGAATATAACCCACATCGTTTAAACTTTTTCAACTAACCGGATAAAATATTAATCAATAAGTAAACAAAATTCACAAGTAAATTTCAACAACCATAAACTACACATAGAAACTTTTTAGTTAAACTATTTTAGAAAATATAATAAGAAAAATAGATAATAAAATAATAGTTAATATTTACAACAATATAACTGATTTAATAACAATTTTTAAAAAGTTCAATTCAATTACTAAGTTTTAATTTAGTGTGAAGTATTTACATTTAATCTGTTTACTCAGTAAAATAAAACAGGAAAAATTATAAAAAATAAAAAAATTATAATGTAATGGCTAAAGATTCATCAGTAAGCGGAATACTAGATAGATTAGAAATAGATTCAGAAACTTTCAATGGTTTTGCAACATTAAACAAAGTTAAAGATACATCAATCTTAATGCACATTTCAGAAACCTCAATAATCATTTCAACCTTACGAATATTTGAAAGATTCTCTTTGGACGTGTTAAATATCGTACTAGCATTTAAAATTTCTAATGCATGAGGATGACCTTCCTGGTCAATTTCTAATAGTACTTCTTCTTCAAGTGGAATAACCTCTTTAAAAATATATTCTACTGGAAATGCTAGAAATAATGAATCACCCAATTCATCATAAGTATAAATATCATATTTAACCATAATATACAACCTATTTCTATTAGTTTAATATATTCTAATCACTACAACTTGTGAATTGTCTTGAATATGTATAATAAGTGTTATTATGGTTCATAATATTTCGGCATAAATTGATTATGCCCTTTAGCAAAATAAACTTTTGTGTCTTCCTAATCTAAATAATTAAGTATAAATGATGTTATAGTTAATGCTCGTCCATTTAATCTATCTCCAAAATGGGGACTGCCAATTACATCATAAACAGACAAATTAGAAAGAATATATTTACAATCATCAATATTGAATTGAATATTAACACACCATGTTAATACTATTTTTTGATAATTTTACTTTATATATTTTTTTTTGGTCTTTAAAAATAAATATATTACGTTAATATAGACTAAAACTTATTAAAATTAATCTCCATACTTTTTAAGTACTTGGGTCTTTTAAGATAATATTTTTTTTATATCACTAAGTATGGTTTATTATTTTTATAAATTATAAACTTTTTGAAG
>SUTQ01000032.1 GCA_015062805.1 Methanosphaera stadtmanae | reverse complement strand
AAACATCTTTTGAAGTGACAGCCCGGTTGTATGCTGATTTTTCAATTTAATGAAAATAGACTGAATTTAGTTATCTGTCACAAACTACCCCACAATCAATTAACTACTGCATAATAGAGTGTATAATGGAAAACTGTACTCCAACATTGACAATAAAGATGGATTATTGTTGATGGTAATCATAGCTCCCCGTTTGATGATTCTGATACACATATTGCAGATTATGTTGAACTCAAAAATATCTATTTCCAATTAATGTGGTTGTTCATTATTTAAACCAATCTTTTTATGATAAATACTATCAAATGGAAGATATTTAAGTGTTGTTTTATGAATAAATTAAGAATAAAAAAGGAAAAAAAAGTTAAAGTATTTTTTTTTGTATCCTCCAGTTAAATTTTTAAGTTTCCATCCATTTCATTGAATGGAGTTTTTGAAAACAACCATACCACCTGTGCTATTAATGAGATAAATATTGCACCAAACATGACAAAGGACCATCCTCCAAGAGACCATAATAGGGATGCCAATGCACTTCCCACAGCTCCGAATAGGAAATTATTTACTACGAAAACCGTGTTTAATCTACTGCGTTCATCATTGGACAAAGCAAATAATCTTGCTTGAGAAAGTACGGTTATTCCCTGTACTGAGATTGAAAAAACTGCGGCAATGATAACAATTGCAAGGATTGAATCCGAAATCAGATATCCAAATATCATTGTTAGAACGGTTACGAAAACAAATATGCCCAATGCAGGTACACTTAATCCCTTATCCTGCAATTTTCCAAAACCTACCCCAAATACTGCTGCTGCAAGACCTGATAAACTTACAAGACCAATTTGTAAGGTACTGTAGTTAAATGGATTTCCTGACAATAAAAATGTCAATGAAGTCCAGAATAGATTGAAAACCAAACCGAAGATTAATCCTGTGTGCAGGAGTATCAACGGTAATACCTTATGTCTTTTAAAGGTTGTAAACACGCTGACAATTAATTTATTATATGAAAGAAGTTTATTGTTTCTTGGAATATCCGGTAAAACATATATCATTATCAGAGTCATTGCCAGGTTAAGGACTGCTGCAATAACATATACTGACCGCCAACCCCATAATCCTGCAATAATACCGCTTGCAAATCTTGAAAACAGGATTCCTGTAGTTATACCAGAAGACACTATTCCAACAATCCGTCCACGATCTTCAGCTTTAGCCAAATCACCCGCCAAAGGCAATATTATTTGTCCCGAAACTGTTACTAGCCCCATGCTGAATAAAGACAAGGCAAGTATCACAAATGACGGGGCCACTGAACATGCTATTAACGTAAGTACCGCCAAAAACATTACTAATGTAATCAGTTTTTTTCTTTGAAGAAAATCGCCCAAGGGCACTATGCACAAAATACCTATTGCATAACCTATCTGTGTTGCCGTTACCAACAGGCCACCATTAGCTGCTGGCAATCCGAAATCCATCATTATTTGAACAAGCAAAGGCTGAGCCCAATATAAGTTACCAATAGCAAGACCACCCGAGACGGCAAATAGTACTGCCAAAATAGTAGACATTACAACCGGTTTATCATTATTACTGTTAATCCTATCATTCCACCCATTAAATATATTGTTTAAAGTTAATTACTTTCCACCCCTAATGAAGAAATATTTATTAGTACTTAATTATTTCTCCTTATTCATAGAGTATGGCCAGTTACAGTATGATCTATTTGAATCAAATTCTTTAATTATGTCCATTTCATCATCAGATAGTTTAAAATCAAATATGTTAAAATTTTCACTCATTCTAACTTTGGAAGTTGATTTTGGAATAACTACTATGTCTTTTTGTATCAAAAATCTTAATATTATTTGTGCAACACTTTTAGAATAATTTGATGCTATATCAAGAAGCGTTTCATCATTGAAAAGGTTAAAGTTTCCTGAAGCAAAGGGAGACCATGACTCATGTATGCAGCCACGTTTAGTTAAATAAGTATGCATTTTTTCCTGTTGCCACAGGAGGTGAGTTTCAATCTGGTCAACCATCGGATTCACATCACAGTTATCCAGAATATCTTCAAATTGGGTTGAATTGAAGTTACTTAAACCGATTGCTTTGCATTTACCTTCATCAAGTGCATCCTCCAAAGCATGATAAGTTCCAATATTATCGTTTATTGGCCAGTGAATCAATATCAAATCAAAATAGTCATAACCGAATTCATCCAAGGACTTATCTATTCCAGACAAGGTATTCTCATATCCATTGCTTTGAGTTTTGGTTGTTACGAATATATCTTGCCTTGAAATTCCACTTTCAAATATGGCACGTCCCACCTCACGTTCATTCGAATAATTTTGAGCAGTATCAACGTGTCTGTATCCAAGTTCCAATGCCTCTTTAACCAGTCTAGTGGTTTGTATTTTAGGTGTCTGATAAACCCCATAGCCCAGAACAGGCATTTTAACACCGTTTTCTAATATTTTATATTCCATTTTATCTACCCTTATTCAATTGTTTAAGAAAAAGTACATAAATAATTAAAGTGACATTAATGCCATCAAAAAACACTGAAAAACTTAAACTAACGAGTGTAACAAACATTATAATATGGCACTAGATTACGAAAAATTAGAATACTATGAAAGAAAGTATGAAAGGAATCCTGTTGAAGATGCAAGTAAATTATTAAGCAACAAATGGACACTACATATACTTCGTGACCTCTTCATAGGAAAAAGTCATTTCAATGAATTTAAAGCCAACAGAAAAACCTTGGACAATAAATCATTGTCACGATGCCTTAAAAATATGGAAAATAATGATTTAATAAGGAAAGAAAATGATGGAGAAGATCCTAAGAATACTGAATACTTCCTGACAAAAAAAGGCAAATCATTGAACAAAGTATTCTATGAACTGCTGATATTTGCAATAGAAAATGATGTTGAAAACAAGTATTATAGCGAAACTGCTAAAAAGGAATTGAAAAATATTTATAAGGAGATATTAAAGATCTAGTTAAGTCAATGGAATTAAAAAAAAATAGAAGAATATTGTGAATAAATGTAATCTGTTTTATTCACTTTAGGTTATTTCAGGTTATATATGGATACCACTGCCCTGTTTTTGAAGAGTACATAGGAGGGTATCATTACCACGATAAATATGAAGAACAATATTAATATCAGAAACAGAAATATTGTTATCAGTATGCTTGAGAAGTTTCCTAAAAACATTATAAATCCTGCCAGCATCATGGTAACTCCCATTATTCCCAGAATGATTATGAACGTTGCTATGATGAATTCCACATAGGTTATTCCCACGGATTTCAGTATTTCAAATATCTTTGTAAAGTTGAATCCATCTTTGAACTGTCCCGTTTCAACCATCACTACGCCTGCCATCTGGGAGATGTAGTAGCTAAGCAGCGTTAATATTATCATCACTGGAAAGAGTATGTAGTAGTCAACGTGTTTCAGATTAAATGCAACTATGAGTATGATGATTTCTGGCAGATAGTAGAGTAGCTTCAGTACCAGTAGTTTCAGTCCGTTAATTATGTTTTTGGGATTTAATGTTATGTCGGGCAGCCTATCCTTATTGTTTATTATTCCGTCCAAACAGTTTTCTATTATGTGGTATGAATAGCTTTCAATCAGCACTAATGGAAACAGAAGTATTCCCACGTAGTATAGTATTATCTGATTTTTGTTTGTTCCCACATATTCCAGTCCATCCTTTAGAATGTCGAATATCATTTTTTTATTCATTCTCCTCATCTTCGAATATAAATACTTCTTCGATGTGTTCTTTATTCAATAGTTGTGTTATTTTATGTGCCACTACCAGTGATGGGTTGTATTTTCCGTTTTCAAGGGCGTTAATTGTTTGTCTTGAAACTCCGACCTTTTCTGCAAAGTCCTTCTGAGTTATTCCCATCTCCTGTCTCAGATATTTTATTTTTGTTTTCATAACGCTTTACCCAAAATGCTTTCTTAAACATTATTTTTGTTATTATACCTATTTAATAAGATTTGATTTTTCATCCAAATTCTTTCATATTGGAATATCATTTCTTGTAAAATATGTGTATGATAGTGTTAATCCTATCAGGAATGTTGCTATGATTATAATATATGATACTGTACAGTTTGTTGTGTATTCGAGTATTTCACCGCTTGCTATCAAGTATGGTATGCTGTATGGGAAGTATATTCCGTACTTGCTTGATGATATTATCATGTTGGTGAAGGTAAGTGCTGCACCTCCAATCATTGCCGGAACCAGATTCGTTATTTTTAACGTAACAAATACGAGGGGCGTGAATGCTAAAAACAATAACATATTGGATAGGAGTATTTGCATGAAACTGTCCGTCACGACTGTAATGCTGAAAGCTGTTGTACCTGCCATGAATCCGAACACCACTGCAGATAGTGTTGTTACCATGCTTATTATCAGTATCCATATGAGAAACATTGCGTATTTGCTTAGCAGGAACATTTTTCTGCTTGTAGGTGCCGTGAGCATGGTTTTCAGTGTGTGTTCATTGTATTCTCTTCCGAAGAGGTAGGACATTATTATCGTAAACAGCAGTACCACAAATATTAGGCTCATATACATGTTCACCTGGCTTAGAAACGTTTCCATGCTTATTGTTTCCGTGAATTCCCCAAATTCTGATGAGAGAAATAATAAAAATGATGGAAATATTGCTCCCAGTAATGTCAGAAGGAATATTTTTGATCTTTTAAGTTTTAAAAATTCTATTTCTATAAAGTTATACATTATTTGTCACCTTTTATGCTGCAAGTTCCGTTTCCTGATTAATTATTCTTGTGAAGTATTCCTCCAGGTTTTCTTCACACGGAATTATTCCTTTTACTTTAATGTCGTTTTTTACGAAAATTTCATTAATCCTGTCCCTTAAATCCATGTTGGAGTATAAATATATTGTGTCAGGTTCCTTGATTTTATAGTCACTATCTTTCTGTAGTCCTATCCTTTCAAGTACTCTTCCCGATTTTTTTGGGTCTGATACTTCAAAGATAACTCTTTTGTTGAGTTGAGTGTTTAGTTCCTCTTTTGTAAGTTCAGTTATTAGCTGACCGTTATCCATTACACCTATTATGTCTGCAATGTTTTCTATTTCACTCAGTATATGGCTTGATATGAGTATTGTTGTACTGTTTTCACGTGATAATCTTTTCAGGAGGTGTCTGATTTTTTTTATTCCTATAGGATCAAGACCATTTATTGGTTCGTCAAGTATCAGCAGTTCAGGCTTATGCATTATCGCCGCGGCAATTCCCAACCGTTGTTTCATCCCCAGTGAAAAATCTCCGTACTTCTTGTTGTTGTCGTTCAGAGATACTGTACTTAATATTTCACGTATTTTTTCCTTTGAATAGTTACCCCTTATTTTTGATATTATTTTAAGGTTTTCCTCTGCCGTCAGGTTTTCATAGAATCCTGGCGTTTCAATTATTGATCCTATTTTCCGGTATGTGTTGTTGTTGGGTATGTTGCCAAAGAGGATTATTTTGCCACTTGTCTTTGCCGCCATGTTCAGGAGCATTCGCATAGTGGTTGTTTTTCCTGCCCCGTTTTTTCCCAGCAATCCGTATATTTTTCCTTTTTCAACTTTCATATTGATGTTGTTGACCACCGTCTTGTCTTTGTATTTTTTTGTTAGGTTTTCAGTTTCAATAACATATTCCGTCATGTGTTATAACTCCCTCTTGTTGGTTGTTACCATGATTTTATATTATTGTGCACAAGATGTTTTGATATCAAAAATGTAAAATATTTTTTACATATGTAAAGATTATTTGACATACTATATAAATGTATGTAAAAAATATACGACATCAAAAAAATATAAAAAAATAGTAGTGACTGGCAGAAACCTCAAACTTACTTTAAAAAGCCATATCTTTTCGTTTTACACTCTCTTAAAAAAAAATATCATGAATGACAACATACAAAAACGTACACAGGTTACATTGAACAACTTTAATTAAGTCATCCACAAAATGTTCTCTTTTTTATTTTTGTATTCCTTAAGACAAAAAGTATGATTACATACAATATATAATTTTGTTCTCCATTAGATTCCAGAAAATTCTTGAAAAATTATTCTGAATCATCTCCCATGTACTATTTTCCATAATATAAAAGCCCATAATTCATTACAAAAAAAATGTTCATCATTAAGAAATATATAAAAAAAAATAACATACCTGCTTATTTGTAATGATTAATCATGAGAATTAATCTAAAAACTATTTTAAGGTAAATAATTTAACCATTTTACACCATCACCCAATATAAAGTGAATTTTGTGAATAAAACATCTTTAAGAGTTATTAACTCTTTTATCGAATCTCTTTTTTCTTTATAATAATTGATAATAATCTTTAATATACATTCTTCCATATATAGTAATATATATTAAAACGGGAGAATGCTACGTGATTAAAATGAAGAGAATAAAACAGGTAATGCTGTTTACTGCACTGCTGATACTCCTAATAGGAGCCGTAACTGCAAGCAACACAACCAATACAACAGTTACAAATGAAGAAACACAGACAGCATTACAAGATACAACACAAGTATCACAAACAGACACAACACAAGAAAAAAACAACAATAATAATAAAATTATAATGAATACAAAACAGGAAACCCCCACAACAAAAAACATACAAAAAAACACCAACAAAGCCAACACAAAA
>SUTQ01000008.1 GCA_015062805.1 Methanosphaera stadtmanae | reverse complement strand
TATATTGCAGCGTTTAATAAAGAAGCATTATCGGATATGTTAAATTTATCTGAAGAATATGAACCTGTTTTACTTACACCTTTAGGTTATCCAAATGCGGAACCAAGGGCGACTGATAGAAAAAGTATTGAAGAGTTAGTTGAATTTATTTAATCTTCTTTTTTTTTATTTTTTAATTTATTTTTTCCTAATTTTTAAAAGAATTTTGGGTGGTTAACCCTGTAAATTATTTTCTTATTCTTGGGACTTCGAAAGTATTAATTAAGAAATGTCCTAATACATATGATACTAACAATATTGCAATGATTATTTCAAGGATTAGTTCATATTGCATATATGGTAAAACAATCCCTAGTTTTGATAAATATTTCATAGTAAACAATGTCGTTACTGCATTTATAACTATAGGAAATGTATATGCAGCATATGTTGGATAAAATGGATATTTCCAGTATTGTATGAATTTTGTGAGAACCATGATATAAAGAATTTTAGTAATTACATAGAATAGCATAACTAAATATAAATTGTTTGGATAAACTGAGGAAAGATATCCTACAGCACATAAACTGATTGGTGCAGCATATACTCCTATAATTGGTTTTGTTGGTTCAGGTATTCTTATTTTCACATATCTATAAGTAATTGCTGCAAATACTAATATTACTGATATGAAGCTGAACCAAAATGCTATGGTTCCTATAAATTCTTGATGAAATGTTGGTGCAGTAATAGCTATCATTTGAATTCCTGCAAAAACTACAAATGATCCTGCAGTATAATCTGTAATGTCAAAATGTAAAACAAATTTTATAATGTAATTTATTACAAAGAATATGTGGATTAGAATTGCTGCTGTCCATAATAAAATTGAGATTGTGTAACCCATATAAGGATAAATAAAATTCGAAATTAGCATTAATGCCATGGATAATGTAGCAATAATACTTGCCAAAACAGGATTATTTAAATCTTCTTTGAAAGTATTTGGATATCGAATTAATTTTATCAAAACTAATATGATAAGTATAGACGAAAGCAAACCACAGACTTCCCTACTGTATGGGAAAAAATCATGTAATAAATTTCCCATAGCTGCTATTCCAAGAATAGGTCCACCAATAGATATAGGTAAATGTTCAATGTCTGCTTTCATATATTTCAACCAATTAAAATTAATTAGTATTATCTTTATAATTTATCATTTAAAAAAAGATGTAACTTTAAAAGTGAAAAATAAGGGGGAGAAATGTTCTGATAATTTAGAATAAATCGTCTTCTTCATCTTCTTGGTTTGGTTTATCATTAATTTTTAATGTTGCTTTAACATCCATACTTAATGCATCACAATCTGCTTTGATTGCATCCAAGTGTTTTAATATTCTCATTTTTTCTTCGTTAATTCTTTCGATGTTTGTGTAAGGATATGTTGATTCTTTAAGCATTTCATATTCTACTGTTGAATATGGGTATTCATTTAATTGTTTACAAACATTTGCGAGAACGTCACCTAAAAATTTGTTCATTTCAACTTTTACTCGTTCTCTGATCATTTTGTCGTC
Source organism: Methanosphaera stadtmanae (assembly GCA_015062805.1). Classification (GTDB taxonomy): domain Archaea; phylum Methanobacteriota; class Methanobacteria; order Methanobacteriales; family Methanobacteriaceae; genus Methanosphaera; species Methanosphaera stadtmanae_C. The sequence goes on along the minus strand of SUTQ01000008.1, from coordinate 71,361 downwards.
ATCTAAATGTTGTTTCATTAGACGAACAACTTCTGCTTTAGCAAAAGGTAATTTTTCTTCATCTTCATCTAAGTATTCTTCGATTTCTTCGCCATTTCCTTCTGTTTCTATTGTATCTAATTCAGTTTCTTCAATTTCGTTAATTTCTTCAAATTCTGCCATAAAATCACTTCTTACTAAATATTTTAAAATTATTATTTAAAGTATCAATAATTATAATATTATATATCTCTTTTTTACTTAATAAAGTTGATGTTAAAATTATACATTTTCTGATTAATATATATGTATTTTCAATAACCTTTGATAATTTTAGTTCATAGTATATTTAATTTAATTAATTTTAAAGGTAAAATTTTCTAAAAAAAAGTTGATTAATATAGATGGTAAACAGTTATTTTTTAAAAATAAGATAAAATAATAAGAAAAAATTTTAAAAAAAAAATATGGTTTATTTTGAATCACATAATGTTCAAACTCAAATCAAGTGATTTTGCACTGTTTGTAATAAAACCACTAGATATTACATCAACATCTAATTCAGCATAATTTAATATGTTCTCTGGATTAATACCACCACTTACTTCGATGATAACCTCTTCTCTTAATCTCCGCTCAGTTAATGTATTTAAAACAGAAGTAATCTCTTCCGGTTTCATGTTGTCTAACATTACAATGTCTGCACCAAACATACTTGCACGAACAGCATCCTCTTCTGATTCTACTTCGATTTCGATTTTTTTTGTGAAACTAACATTTTCTTTAGCTAATTCTATAGCTTCTATAACTCCACCAACAACTTGAATATGGTTGTCTTTAATTAAAACACAGTCATCTAATTTGAATCTATGTGTATCTCCTCCACCAATTTCAACAGCTTTTTTTTCTAATTTTTGTAGTCCTGGTGTTGTTTTTCTAGTACAAGCAACTCTTACATTTGGATTAACTTCTTTAACTCTATCACAAGTGTTTTTAACTAATGTGGCAATCCCGCTCAAATGCATTAAATAATTTAATATGCTACGTTCAACCATTAGAATATCTTGAGCTTTTCCTTCAAATTCTAAAATAACATCGCCTTTATGAATTTCTTCACCATCCAGATATGTACTTGATATATTTAAGCCAAATTCATTTATAATATAATGAGCCACATCCATTCCGGCCAAAATTCCATCTTCTTTACATAATATTTCTGCCTGTGCCCATTTGTTTTCAGGAATTAAACTGTTTGTTGTAATATCTTCATATCCTATATCATCATATACATTTTCGATAATTCTATTATCACTAAAAATTGTCATTACACTCATTCCATAGAGTTTTATTTTCTATTTATGTTATTAATTATTAATATTTATTTTTTAACATTTTATCAGGAAGGCTTAGTGTATATTTTTTGTTTAAAATTTTCATAACCCCGTTTTATAAATTAAGAATACTCTGAAAAATTACTAATAATAATATTTCATTGGAAAATTTATGAATGATTTAAAATATTAAAAATATGAAATATAAATATAAACATATAGTAGTTTAATTGTTTATTAGAATTACAAAATCATAAATGGGGTATTACTATAATTGAATTAACCTTTTTGGGAACTGCATCCGCAATACCTACAAAAACTAGGAATCATGCATCTATTGTATTAAAGATATATGACAGAACGGTTCTTTTTGATTGTGGAGAGGGAACACAAAAACAAATCATGGAAGCTCAAGTTAGTCCTATGAAAATTGATGATATTTACATTACACATTTACATGGGGATCATATTTTGGGATTGCCGGGAATAATTCAATCATTAGCTTTTCGTGGAAGAACTAGGCCTTTGAATATTTATGGTCCTCCTGGAATAGTTAATTTAATAGAACATATTAAAAATTTAGGTTATTATTCTATTTCTTATGAATTAAATGTCAAAGAAATCATTGATGATGATGTTGTAATATATCAACAGAATAATTTTTTAATAAAGGCTATGAGAATGAAGCATACTGTAACAAATTATGCTTATAAGATTGAAGAAATTAAGCAACCAAAATTTTTGAAACCAAAAGCTTTGGAGTTGGGTGTTCCACCAGGTCCTTTGTTCGGAAAATTGCAATCTGGTCAATCTGTAGTTGTGGATGGAAAAACAATCTTTCCAGAACAAGTTCTTGGCCCTCCCCGAGTTGGTGTTAAATTAGTATATAGTGGAGATACTGTACCTCAAGAAAATATGATTTATTTTGCTAAAGATGTAAATGTTTTAATTCATGAGGCAACATTTTCTGAAGAATTTAGAGATAAAGCCTTAGAAAATGGACATACAATAGCAAAAGATGCGGCATTAATAGCAAAAGATGCTAATGTGGAACAGTTAATATTGACGCATTTATCAAATAGATATACAACGTCTGAAAAGTTGGAAGAAGAAGCTAAAGAAATATTTGAAAATACAATCTATGCAGAAGATATGATGACAGTAATAGTGGAAAACAATAAGGCTGTCAAAATAATTAAAAATAATTAAAATAATAATCAGGTGTAAAACATGTCTTTATTTAGTAAAACAGAAGTTAATCAAAAAATGCTTCCTTTTATAGAAAATGGTGAAGGAGTTGGAGTAGTTAAAGTAAATGGATACGGTAAGGCATCAGCTAGAATGGAATCTTATAAAATCATATTTGATTCATATGAAGGTAAAAATTCAATAATTGAATCAGTATCTGCTATAACTTATTTGAGCTACAAAAAAGGTAATTTCATTTCAGAACCAAAATTGGAAATAGGTATTTCTCATAAAAAGTATATTCTTGCAGGTGTTGACAACAATGATGATGAATTAGAAACTTTTTATAGAACTATATTGGATGTTAAAAATTTAGAAAAACAACAGAAGAAATCATCTCACATGGGAATAACAAAACCTGTTACAGGTACTGAAGATGAACTTGTAGAAATAGAGTCCTTAATAGAAGATGAAAATATTGATTTAGAAGAAGAAGTTCTAAATGAGATTCCGGGAGAAGATGCTGTTGATACAAGAGATGAAGAGCCTAATAATGAATCTGAAAATCTTTTGGGAAAAATAGTTGAAGAAGATTCTGAAGATGATTTTGAAGTTTTAGAAGAACTTGATGAAGAAGAAATAGATATCGCTGAAGAGTCTATAGAAAATGAAGTTCAAGAAACTGAAGAAAAAGAAGAAAAAATTGAAAATGAGGCAGATGAGTTAGAAGATTTGGATATTGATGATGATTCTGATGAACTAATTATTGAACTAGAAGGTGAATCTACTGTAGATAATTATGATGAACCAATTGTTGAAGAATTCGATGAAGAGTTAGATGATGAATTTAACGATGAAATGGTAGATAATGAAGTAGATTCTGGTAGAATTATCATGGATTCTGAAAATAAAACACAAAATGAAACAAATGATGATTTAACAATAAATGAACAAGAATCTGAAAAAAACATCATTAACTCTGAAGATAAAGAAGAAGATATTGTTGAAGAAGTACAAGAAATAAAAAATGTTGCAGAAGATACTTCTATAACAACGGATAATGTAACATCTGAAATTGGTAAAATGAAACAGCAATTATATAGTGGAATAAATGGTATCCATAATGAATTAAATTCTGAAAATCAAATTGGATTTCAAGTTCCATCCTATATGCAACCAGATCCTGTTGACCAAATTAGAAGATATTATGAACTTAAAGAGGATGGAATCATAACTGAAGAAGAATTTGAACTTAAGAAAAAACAATTATTGGATTTATAATTGAGGTCACTCAATGAAGCCATTTAAAGTTGTGGGTACTATACTTGGCTTTGTATTGGTACTTGCACTGATAGTTATTTCTTTAGCTTATTTATTTGTTGGTTTTTAAAAAAAATATTAGGTGAAATTTTTATGAATATTCCATGGGTAGAAAAATATAGACCAAAAACATTGGATGATGTAGTAGGACAAGATCAAATAGTGTCAAGATTAAAAAGATATGTAGAAGAAAATTCAATGCCTAACATAATGTTCACAGGTTCTGCAGGAGTTGGAAAAACAACATGTGCATTAGCATTAGCAAAAGCTTTATTGGGTGAATATTGGCAACAAAACTTTTTAGAATTAAATGCATCTGATGCAAGAGGTATTGACACAGTAAGAAACGAAATTAAAAGTTTCTGTAAATTAAAAGCAGTGGGTGCTCCATTTAGGATAATATTCTTAGATGAAGTTGACAACATGACGAAAGATGCTCAACAAGCACTTCGTCGTGAAATGGAAATGTATACAAAAACATCTTCATTTATATTGTCTTGTAATTATTCTTCAAAAATTATTGATCCAATACAATCTCGTTGTGCAATTTTTAGATTCGCACCTATCAAAGCGTATGAAATTATTAATAGGTTGAAATATATTGCAGAACAGGAAGGTATTGAAGCAGATCAAACTGCATTAGAGAACATAGTCTACTTCACTCAAGGAGATATGAGACGTTCAATAAATATTTTACAAGCATCAACTACAGACGATAAAAAAATAACTGAAGAAGCTGTGTTCGAAGTTATCAGTCGTGCAAAACCAAAAGATGTTAGAAAAATAATTAACAAAGCCCTTGATAAAGATTTTTTAGGTGCAAGAGACTTATTAAGAGATATTATGATAGTTGAAGGAATCAGTGGTGATGACTTAATCACTCAGTTATATCAAGAAGTATCTGAAATGTCAAAAGAGGGTTTAATTGATGAAGAAAACTTTGTAAAATTGATGGAATATATGAGTGAATGTGATTACAGAATCAGGGAAGGAGCAAATCCTAGACTCCAATTAGAAGCGTTAATAAGTAAATTTTTATTAGTTAAATAGGTTGCATCAAATTGAAATGGGTAGAAAAATATTCACCTAAAAGTTTAGGTGACGTACTTGGAAATGCTAAAATTAAAGCTGAAATAGAAGTATGGGCTAATAAATGGTCTAAGGGTGAACCTCAGAAACCATTATTATTAATGGGTCCACCAGGTGTTGGTAAAACAACAATTGCTCATTTAATAGGAAAAGAATATTTTTCTGAAACGATTGAAGTTAATGCTAGTGACAAAAGATCATATGATATATTAAAAAGGACTATCGGTGAAGCCTCCCAAACAAGAAGCCTATTCCAGGAAGGTTATAAATTAATTATCATGGATGAAGTTGATGGAATTAACGGGCGTGATGATTCGGGAGGAGTCAGAGCTATCAATGAAACAATTAAAAACGCTAAACAACCATTAATAATGATGGCAAATGATCCATATAGCAAAAGATTAACTTCAATAAAAACTAAATGTCAAGCAATTAAGTTTACAAGAGTTCATTCAAACACTATTAATGCACAACTTAAAAGAATTTGTGAAAGTGAAGGGATTTCTTATGATCCGGAAGCTTTAAAAGTTTTAAGTAAACAAAGTAACGGTGATTTACGTTCTGCAATCACCAGTCTCGAAGCCATTGTAGATCAAGATAAGAATATAACCATGGATAGCATATCGGTAATCTCACAGAAGGATGGTGAACAGAATATTTTCGATACAGTTCGTACGGTTTTAAAAAGTAAAAACCCAGAACATGTAGTTGAAGCAATGAGGGTTGATGCTCAACCATCCATATTAATTGAATTCATTGCTGAAAATATACCTAAGGAATACGAAAGGACGGATGAAATTGCCAAAGCTTATGAAATGATAGCATTGGCTGATTTGAATCTCGGAAGAGCTTTCAGAACACAAAATTATGTGTACTGGAAATATGCTTTTTTATTTATGGGTAGGGGTGTAGCAGCCAGTAAAAGACAAACATATAAAAAGTTTGCCAGATATTCCGGTTCAACAATCTTTTCTAAAATGTCTAAAAGCAGAAAACGTAAAAATCTGATTGAATCAGTTACAGAAAAAATGGGTAAAAGATTACACACATCACCTAAGGAATTGGAAAAACACATACCATTTTATGAAGTTCTTTTTGAGGATAATGAACGTGCATATGATTTCAAGGAATACTTTAAACTCGATGATGATGAAATTAAATTGTTCCGTTCTAGAAAAATTCCGGCTTCAGTAGAGAAAAAAAGAATTAAAGAACTTCAAAAACAACAGGAATTGGAAGAAAAGGAATTACAGAAAGAAAAAGAAATATTGCTTAAAACACAATCCAAAGACGAAATTCCTATTGTTGAAAAAGGAAGTGTGGATTCATCAGACAGAAAATCTGATGAAAAAAACATCATAAAAACAGACAATATTGAATCAAAACTTTCAGATTCTACTAAAAAAACAACTCATCAAAAAATTCCAAAGAAATCTAAAGAGTTAAAGCAAGATAAATCTGAAGATTCTGTTAAAGGAACTAATGATAAAAAAGAACCAAAAACGAAAAAATATAAACAAACTACATTGTTTGATTTCTGATTTAACTCTTTTTATACTTTTTTTTAAAATATTTTTTCTTAAAACTTAAATTCTATAAAATAAATAGTATATCATAGAATAATATTTTGTATTATTAATATAATCGATTATTGAGTGATATTAACATGTTTTTTTATACAGAAAATATGATGAAATTTGCATTTTCTTCAGAAATGCCAGAACAAGATACTTTTGAATCAGGTTATGCTATAATGGGGGTGCCCTTTGATAGTACTACCAGCTATAAATCCGGTTCTAGATATGGTCCTAAAGCAGTAAGAGAATCTTCATATAATTTTGAAACATATAACTTGCATTTTGATAAATCATTAACTGTAGATAATTATGACATAGGTGATATCTACATAACAAATGGAAATTATGAAAAAACAAATGATATGATTGTTGATACTGTTTTATCAGTATTGTCTAAAGGTCTTAAGCCAATTGTTATTGGTGGGGAACATACTGTTAGTAAGGGTGTTTTACAGGCTATACATGATTTTGATGAAGAATATTTTCATAACTTAACGATAGTGCATCTTGATGCTCATTTTGATATGAGGGATACATATCTTGATGAAAAATATTCTCATGCTACTGTTTTAAGAAGAATTCATGAACTAAATCCTAAAGAGATTATTCAGTTAGGTATTAGATCAGCTGAAATTGAAGAATTTGATTATGTTAAAAAACATGATGATATAACCTATTTTACCAATTATGATATTAAAAATAATATTGAAAATGTACTGGATTATTTAAGAAATATTGAATCACCTATTTATATTACTGTTGATATTGACGTTCTGGATCCTTCTTATGCTCCCTCTGTTGGGACACCAGCTCCTTGTGGTATAACTCCCTTTGATTTAGAGGAAATCATTGGAATTTTATCTCAAAAGGAATCTATAGGATTGGATGTGGTGGAAGTTTCGGCGGATACTATTGGTGATTCTACAAGTATCAATGCTGCTCAAGTAATCTATGATTATTTATGTTTAAAAAGTTAAGGAGTGCTATAATGTTTCCAAATATACGAATGAGAAGAATGCGAACTGATGAAAGAATAAGAGCAATGTTTAGAGAAACTAATGTGGGTATTGAAGATTTAATATATCCAATTTACATTAAGGAATCTGCTAAAGATGGGGAACCTGAAGAAATTTCCACCATGCCCGGTCAATATAGGTATTCAATCAATGATGCAATAGAATTTGCAGGTATTCTTGAAGATAGTGGATTAACTTCAACAATTTTATTCGGAATTCCTGATCATAAGGATGAAATAGGAAGCAGTGCATATGATCCTGAGGGAATTATCCAGCAAACAATCAGGGGATTAAAAGAACAGACAGACCTTGTTGTTTTGGGAGATGTTTGTATGTGTGAATATACGGATCATGGGCATTGTGGAATAATTAAAGATAATTATGTGCAAAATGATGAAACTCTCAGTTATTTGTCCAAAATCGCTGTCAGTTATGCTGATGCGGGTGTAGATGTCATTGCACCTAGTGATATGATGGATGGTAGAGTAAAAGCAATTAGGGAAGGTTTAGATTCAAATGATTATGTAAACACACCAATATTTTCTTATGCGGCAAAATATGCATCAACTTACTATGCACCATTCAGGGATGCAGCTGATTCAACACCTAGTTTTGGAGATAGAAAATCATACCAAATGGATCCGGCAAACTTCAATGAAGCAATTAGGGAAGTAAATTTGGATGTCCAAGAAGGTACCGATGCAATCATAGTTAAACCGGCACTAGCATATTTGGATGTGTTACGTGAAGTTAAACAAACATTTAAAATGCCTACAATTGCATATCAGGTAAGTGGAGAATATTCAATGATAACGGCAGGTATTGAAAAAGGTTATATTACCTGGGACTTACTTGACGAAACATTACTCAGTATCAAAAGAGCAGGTGCTGACATGATAATCAGTTATTTTGTACCTCAATTGTTAGGTATAGAATAATTATCCTATTTTTTTTCTTTTTTCACAAACTTAATAATTAATTAAATACATAAATCTTAATATAATAAATTATTATTCATAATTTTTATAATTATCTTATCATTTAGTTCTAGGGAGGATATGGATTCAATTGATGCTAAATTATCGTAATATTGCACAATTAGGTGAAATTGCAGCATTATTGGAAGTAAGTGGATATCCTAAACCGGGAAATGTTCACAGAACCCAAAATTTTTCTGATATGACCTATGAAGATTTTTTAATAAGTGCAAGTGTACTTAGAGAAAATCTTGAAATAGTGGCATTCAATGCTTCAAAGTATTATCCTAATTTATTAGATAAAATTTATTTGGGTGAAGCGATTTTACGTAGTGTAAAAATTACAAATAAACTTGTAAATACTAATACAAATTTGGGAATTAGTATGCTCATGATTCCACTTTCTGCCGGTTTTGGAGCTTTACATGACTCAGAAAACATATATAACTTACCTAAAATTGTTGACATAATCATGAAAAATACCCGGCCCGATGATGCTGTTGCTTTAACAAAGGCAATAGTATTAGCTAAGGCTGGTGGAATGAATGAAACATCAAAATACGATGTCAATAACAGTAATACATTAAATGAGATAGTAGAAAATCAAATAAATTTATATGATTTATTAAAGATGTCTGCAAAATATGATAAAATCTCATATGAATTGGTGAATGGATTGCCTATAATTTCGGATTATGGTTTTTCCACATTTACTAAATATTATGATGAATATTCTAGAAATGATGTTACTTTAGAAATATTTTTAACCTTACTTGCAAATGTTCCGGATACTTTGATCAGTAGAAAATATGGTGAAGATGTTGCAAAAGTTGTTTCCAAAAGGGCAAAAAGAATATTAGAAGAAACAGAAATTAGTACGGAAGAAAGATTAAAAGAATTAAAAGATTTTGATGAATATTTGATAAATAAAAAATATAATCCGGGAACAACAGCAGATTTTACTGCAGCATCCTTGTTCGTAGGTTTGGTTGATAAATATTCTAATGAAAAATTTTAAATGGGAGGGGATAATTGATGTTAGATAAAATTAAGAACGAATTACATTTGTATGAAAAAAAATTACTTAAAGAATTATCTTCTGATGTTGATTCAACACCTGAAGAAATAGCAGATAGGCAGAATATGCCATTAAAAGCAGTTACTAGTGCTGCAGGTATGTTATCAAGTAAAGATATAATCACCGTTGAAAAAACTTCAACCGAAAACATTGCATTATCTGAAGAAGCAGAGGAATATGTTAAACATGGTTTACCTGAACACAGAATTCTTAAAGCTTTACAAGATTTTTCCAAAGAAGGAATAGATGAAGTAAGTATGTCCGAAATTATTGAAAGAGCAGATGTTTCTAAACAACAAATGAATTTTTCTATAGGAATCTTAATGCGCCATCGATGGGCAACAATGAATCAAGGAAAATTATCTCTAACTGAAGAAGGTAAAACAGTAGATTTAAACGAATTGCCTCAAGTTAAATTTTTAAAGTATATTAATGAAAAGAAACAAGTAGCTACTGATAATATTCCTAAAGAGTTTGATGAAGTTAGAAAAGAATTCAATAAAAGAAAAGAATTATTTAATATAAAAACAACACAAAAATTCAAATATAAAATTAATGATTTGGGACAAGATATCATTGATGATGGAATTGAAATCCAAGAAGAAGCTACTCAATTAACTCATGAACAATTAAAAACAGGATCTTGGAAGAAATTGCATTATAGGGGATATGATATTAATGCATCCGCTCCAAATTCATTTCCAGGTAAAGTTCATCCGTTACAACAAACAATTGAAGAAATTAGAAGTATCTTCATAGATTTAGGATTTGACGAAGCAAAAGGTAACATTTTGGAATCAGCATTTTGGAATTTCGACATGTTATTCCAACCACAGGATCATGCTGCTAGGGAAATGCAGGATACTTTCTATGTTAATAATCCGCCAATAGCTGATTTACCTAGTCCGGAGTTAGTTGAAAAAACAAAGGTAGAACATGAGAATGGTGGAAATACGGGAAGTAAAGGATGGCAATATAAATGGGATGTTGAAGTTGCAAAACAGATGGTTCTTAGAACACATACAACAGGATTATCTGTCAGATACTTATCAGAACATGAACCTCCATTAAAAATGTTTTCAGTGGGTAGAGTATTTAGGAGAGAAACATTAGATTATAAACATTTACCGGAATTCCATCAAGTTGAAGGTATAGTTGCTGGAGATGACATGAGTTTCAAAAATCTTTTAGGTATTTTAAAAGAATTTTATAGGAAATTAGGATTTAAAGTAAGATTTAGACCAGCATACTTCCCATATACTTATCTTTCAGTTGAATCTGAAATTTATGTTCCTGAAAAGAAAAGTTGGATGGAATTAGGGGGTTCTGGAATGTTTAGACCTGAAGTACTGGAACCTTTAGGTATCAAAACACAAGTGGCAGCATTCGGTTTAGGTATCGAGAGATTAGCTATGATGCGTTGTAATGTTGAGGATATACGTCAGTTATATCAAAGTGATATTGGATGGTTACGCCAATTACCTGTAACTAAAAATATTAAATCATTTTAATTAGGGGTGAATATTATGGTTATAAGTCCATTGGAATTTAATTTAGAAGCTATTACAAATACAATTATTATGCTTGAAAAAGAAAATAAGGATGAAAATAAAGAAAAGATTGAAAGTCTTAAAAAAGAACGAGATAACCTATTAAAAGAATTAAAAGTATTTTAATTTCTTTTATCTATTTTTTATAAATTTTGAGTTGATATTGATGGAATTATTAGTCAGTGCAATTAATTTAGAAGAAGCTAAAGAAGCTAGATTGGGTGGAGCAGATATTTTGGATGTAAAAAATCCAAAAGAAGGTTCATTAGGTGCTAATTTTCCATGGGTAATTAAACAAATTAGTGATTATGCAAATGGTGAAATAGTTGTTAGCACTACTATCGGAGATGTTCCCTACAAACCAGGCACAGTTTCATTAGCTGCATTGGGTAGTGCTGTTTCAGGGTCTGATTATATTAAAGTGGGGTTACATGGTACTCAAAATTATAATCAGGCATTGGAAGTAATGAGTGCTGTTGTACGAACTATTAAAGAATATGATGAAAACATTATTGTTGTTGCTTGTGGTTATGCTGATGCATATAAAATTGGTTCTGTTCTTCCAGAAGAAATCCCTCATGTAGCTAAAGACAGTCAATCTGACATAGCAATGCTTGATACATATATTAAAGATGGTCACAGATTAACTGATTATATGAATAATGATGAATTAAAAGTTTTCGTACAGACTGCACATGATTATGGTCTTAAAGTTGCTTTAGCAGGTTCAGTAAATAAAAATGATGTTAAAATGCTAAATGATATTGGCTGTGACATTATGGGTGTTAGAGGTTGTGTATGCAGTGGTGGTGACAGGAATACTGGGACTATTAATCACAACTTAGTAAAAGAATTAAAAGATAACATTTAATTAGAATTTATGATAAAAATAATACTAATATAAAATTTTATATTTTATAATAATTAATGAATTTTTTAAAGGGGCATTTTATGAGTAAGTTTACAGATAAATTAACAAAAGCAGAAGATACTTATACATTTGATGATTTTTTAATTAAACCAGGTTTATCAAGTATAGAACCTAAGGATGTTACATTAAATACTAAAGTATCCACAAATTATGATTTAAACATTCCTGTAGTAAGTTCAGCAATGGATACGGTTACTGAATCCGAAATGGCCATTTCTCTTGCCAGACAAGGTGGTCTTGGAGTAATCCACAGAAATTTAACTATTGAACAAGAAGTTAAAGAAGTTAAAAAAGTTAAATTTGCTAATGAATTAACAGTTAAAGAAGTAATTACTATTTCTCCTGATGAAACTGTTGCTGATGCTCAGGATATTATGGATATTGAAGGAGTCAGTGGATTACCTGTTGTGAATGAAGACAATGTTGTAGTGGGTATAATTAGTAGAAGAGATATTAAACCTTTACGTGGAAATCGTATGAATCGTAAAGTAAAAGATGCAATGACTCAGAATGTACTTACTATTGCTGAAGGTACTGACACCGACACTGCATTGGATATAGCTTATGAAAACAAAGTTGAACGTTTACCTGTAGTTTCAGAAAATAATGAGCTTGTAGGTATTGTTACAATGAAGGATATATTGGAAAGAAAAAAATTCCCGAATGCTGTACGAGATGATAAGGGCAGATATCTGGTTGCAGCTGCATGTGGTCCTTTTGACATTGACAGAGCAATGGCATTAAGTGATGCAGGTGCTGATATAATTGCTATTGATAGTGCTCATGGTCATAAAACTGATATAATTAAGTCAGTTAGGGAAATGAATAAAAATGTAGAATCAGATGTACTGTTAGGTAACATCGCAACTGCTAAAGCTGCTGAAGATATTTTGAAAGCAGAAATAAATGGAATTAAAGTGGGTATAGGTCCTGGATCAATTTGTACAACACGTATTGTTGCTGGTGTTGGAGTTCCTCAGTTAAGTGCAGTATCAAGTGTAGCAGATGTTGCAATGGATTATGATGTACCAGTTATAGCAGATGGTGGTTTAAGATATTCAGGTGATGTAGCTAAAGCATTAGCTGTTGGTGCTAATGCAGTAATGGTTGGTAGTTTACTTGCAGGAACAACTGAATCTCCTGGAGAAATGACAATAAGAAATGGACGTAAATATAAACAATACCGTGGAATGGGTTCATTAGGTGCTATGACTGGAGGTGTTGGTGCTGGTAAAGATAGGTATTTCCAAGGTTCTGCCAGTAACATGAATTCTACAAAATTAGTTCCGGAAGGTATTGAAGGAGTAGTTCCTTATAAAGGTGAAGCTAGTCAAATTATTTATCAGTTGATGGGTGGATTAAAATCATCTATGGGATATGTTGGTGCAGCTTCTATTAAAGAAATGCATGAAAAAGCAGAATTAGTACATATAACTCCAAATGGTATGTCTGAAAGTCATCCTCATGATATAACAATTACAAACGAAAGTCCAAATTATCATCCACGTGAATAATTTGGTATTAAGCCCCTTCTTTTTTTTATTTATTTTAGTTTATTTTAATTTAATTTAATAATGAATTAACTATTATATCTTTCATATTCAATTTAGCATATTTTCTCCATTGAATATATAAATAATTGTAAAAAAATAGATTAGAGTTAAAAAAAAATATTATAACTCTGAATTCCTTATTTTTTAAATTTAAGTTTTTATGAAATGTTGTTTTATGATTAAAGGAATTAATTTTAGATATCATCTGATGGATTAATCTGTAATCTTTCAGTTAGTTGTAGTTTGCCACGACTTAAACAAAGATCATAAGCTTCATCTTCAGTAATAAATTCTCCCCTACTACAACTTGAGAAAAATTCATCGTAATACAACAATATGAGTTTATTTTTGTATTTTCCATCTCTAACTCGGACTAAACCCAACCGACCTGATTCATTACAATAAGACGGTTTATTATCAAAAGTTAAATTATCAATAAAAGGAGTTTGTCCAATTTTTTTATTGTCTTTATTATAAACAGGTATAAGCATAATTAATCATCTCTTCACCTATGGTTTTAATTCTTTAATATCATCAGGATATTTTCCAAGAATTCTTTCCATTATTGACATTTTTTTGATTTCTGCAAAAATTACATTATATTGTTTATTTTCATTTTGAATTTCATTGAACTCTTCATGTAACTTGTTAAGGTTCTCGACAATATGTTTGTAATCACTTCTAGCAGTTCTTGTGTCTTTTTGTTGTTGTTTTAACTCATCAGTTAATGTTTTTAAAGAGTCGTTTAATACTGAATTATCACTTTTTAGATTATCATATAATTCTTCAAGATTGTCATATTGTTGTTGTAGTAATTTTTTCTCTTTTTCAGGAACATCTGATAATCCTTTTAATTTAATGTTTTCTTCAATTAATTGGTGATTGGAATTTTCTAGTTCTTTGTTTGTTTTAACTAGTTTTTTGTTTTCTTCTTGAACTTCTTGTAATTTCTTAACAGTATTTTCAAGTTGATCGGAAATATTAGTGTTATCTGAATTTTCAATTTTTAAATTATTATTCTCTTCAGTGATATTTTTAATATTATTTTCATACTCTTTTAATTTATTTTCTAAGTTTGTATTATTATCCTTTAGAAAATTATTTTCTTTATTTAAAAGACTATTTGAATTATTTAATTCGTCTATTCTTTTTTGTAAATTATTGTTTTTTTCTTGTATATCGACTACTGTTTTTTCTGAAGATTCTACTTTTTTTAATAAAAGGTCATACTCTTTTTGAAGATTTTCTAATTCATTCTTGTCAACTAAGGTATCATTATTGTATGCAACTAAAATTTGTTCTAAAGCTTCACCAATTTTTATTCCATTTCGTTCGGCGTTTTCTTTGAATTTATGCCATTCTTCAATATTTTTTATTCTTGCAGTAGCTTGTCCAGAAGTCATAAATACACCTTATTTTTTTTATTAACAATAATCGGTAAATGTTAACTTTTTGTTAACAATGAAAACAATTAATAAAAGACTGAAAACATAATATCTGAGAATCTTTCATCTTCCGTATTTTTTAGAATTCTGATTTTTTATCATGTTTTTAGAGTTAACTTTTTGTTAACATTTTTTCCTATACATATTTTTATACTGCCTACTATATAAATATTGTTAACAAATGTTTTAATATTTTTCAATATGTTTTGATTTTTAAATTTTTTGTTAACATAATATTTTAATTGTTAACATTAAAAAATATTTAATTAACTATATGGTTTTTATTGTTAACTTTTGTTAACATCAATATTCTTAATGATATTATTATAAACTAAACTGTTTTAAAATGATAATTTGGTTATGTTTTAGCAGTTTTCATTTTTTTGTATTTTGTTAACAAGATAATAAATTCAAATTTTATTGTTTAAAAAAAGTTTGCAAATGTTAACAGCAATCTCGGGTATTATCTAAATTAAAAAAATTTTCAAGATCTCTGTTAACTAATTATTTGTTTTGTTAACATTATGTTTTCAAAAAAAAAGTTTCAAAAAAAAGATTGTTAACTATTTTTAAGAGTTAAACAAATTGTTAACATTTTGTTAACATAAAAAATTTATTGTTTTAAAAAGATTTACTATTAACATGGTATTGTCAAATAGTCTGTTAATCTTATATTTTTTTCTAGGGCTCTCTTTTTATTTTCGGGTGACATGAATAATGCAAGGTCAGCATAATTATATTGTGCTTGTTTCAAAGAATCAATAATCGTTGATACTTGTGTTAATGGTTTCAATCCTTCATCAGTTTCAACTTTAATATTCATTTTTTTGAAAGATAATTCTTCAGGCATATCAATTATTACTTCTTCTGGTTCTAAATCCAATTTAGCTGCGATAGATTCTTCAGCTTCGGTCAAATATTTTTTATCCATTTCAACAATTAATGAAGGTTCTTCGAATTGTGCAAGGTTAATTGTATCTGTTTTCTTGTATAAATGTCTTGTATCTAAGTTTTTCATGGTTTTTTCGGGGAGTCCGGGAGTATTACGTGTTATATTTATTAAGTCTCCGTCGTCCAAGTATTTAAGTTGTTCTTCTTCTATAACGTTATCTTCTAAAAGTCTGGATAATGATACTCTGAACATACTGTTTACTATTCTGGTAGTATGGTGTTGGTAAACAGTTGGATACATGAAATATCTTGCTAACAAAGTTGATTCTGCTGCTTGAACACCTTTGGGTGACAATACTAAATCATCATTGTCATAAGTTAAACCATATATTAATCTTTCAGTATCAATTACTCCATATGCAACTCCTGTGTAATATGAATCTCTAGCTAAATAATCCATACGATCAACATCTAAATCTCCAGATATTATTTTCCCATATTTTGTTTTTCCATCAATAATACTTTCAATTAATTTTACATCGAATTGTTCTTCAACTATGTCTGTAATGCTGGAATCTGAAATAATTTCTTTAGTAACGTATTCATGTTTATGTTTTAATGCTCTTTCAGATACGTGTGAAAACGGTGAATGACCTATATCATGTAAAAGACCACAAATTCTAAGTAATTCCACTACTTCTTTGTCCAATTCCAAGGTATTTCCAACTTTATTTGCTAAAAAGAGGGTTCCTATAGAATGTTCAAATCTTGTATGATTTGCACCAGGATATACTAAATTTGTAAAACCCAATTGTTTTATACGTCTAAGTCTTTGCATTTCAACAGTATCCAAAATTTTTAATTCGAAATCTGTTAAATGCAAATCTCCATGGATACTATCTCTAATAAAGCCCATTTTTAACATCTCATTTTATTATACTAGTTCACTAATTTCTTTTTTATTCAGTTTTTTAATACGTTCAACACCTTTAATATCTTTAATTACTTTGGATACTGATTCAGGAACTAATTTTTCCCAATCTCCATTATTTAATATTCTTTTTCTAACTTCTGTTCCAGAATATTCTGTTCTATTAAATAATACTGGTTGAGTTACTGGAATATCTACCTCTTCAAAAAGTTGTTGAACTAAACTGTTGCCTGAATAAACATTATTAAATGGGGGTGTTAACATTTTAACATGACCAACCCATAGGGAGTTGCATGAAATATCTTCTAATGGAATTATATAGTAGCGTGATGGATCAATATTATATTCTCTTAAAGCTTTGGTTAACATCAAAATTCTTTCACCACCAGTAAATGGATTAGAATTTGTATGACTTTTTTCAGCACTACCTATTCCAATTATTAATTCATCAACTTCTTTTAAAGTATCTTTAATAACACTTATGTGACCTTTGTGGACTGGTTGCATTCTACCAATTAATAATCCTCTATTACCTTTCATAGTAATTCACTTTTTGATAAATTTCTAATAATTGTTATCTATTTTATTTTTTTCTATTATTTATACTTTTCAATCATTATTAGACAATTATTAAGTTATTACATTTAAAAATTTAATTTTCTTGATATTTATTTAATCATTTATGAAATTTGAATACTTTTTTTTTATTTTCTTTAATAATTTAATTTTTTTTTATTCATTCAAAAAAAGATATTTAATAAACATTTAAAAAACTTTAAATAGATTATTTTATATAATATTATATAGTTTTTTTTAACATAGTCCTTTAGGGTAGTGGCAATCCTACGAGACTCTGGATCTTGTGACAGCGGTTCGACTCCGCTAAGGACTATTTTTTGGTGTATTATTTATGATTAAAGACTTTTCTGCGACAATAATTAACGACTTATTTTTTAATTTAATAAAAAGAGAAGATTCTATTGTTATAAATTTAAAAAAAGATAATAATTTGTTAATATCCTCATGGCTAAATGGAGGAATTTGTCATAATATGGAAAATGTTGTAAATTTAACTGTAGATGGTACAGATTATGATGATGTGTCTGATGGGGATTTTAACGATTTCCAAAAGAATAAATTTAAATATTTGGGTTTAAATCCTGAAAAAACTACTGGACTCTTAACTTCAGCCTGTATGGATAATTTAGCTATATCCATTAAAAAATATGAAGAATTAAAAGTTACTTCAATTGTTACTGCAGGTGCAGATAAAAATGCAGTTAAAGCAGGTGATAATGCTTCTTTTTACGAATATAATAATAATTATTTCAATCATTTTGGAACAATTAACATTATCACGATTATTGATGCAAATTTGCAGGATGGTTCTTTAGTCACTGCTTCTATTACAGCTACTGAAGCTAAAAGTTCTGTTCTTCAAGATTTAAAAATTGAAAGTCAATATTCATCCAATATTGCTACGGGTACGGGCACTGATGGAATATGTATAATTTCTAACAAGGATAGTGATAATCATTTAGAAAATGCTGGAAAACATTCTAAATTGGGTGAATTGATAGCAAAAAGTGTTCGTGAAGCAACAAAAGAAGCATTATATTTGCAAACTTTCATGTCCGAGGATTTTCAAAAAACAGTATTGAGTCGATTGTCTCGTTTTAATATTGGCTTTGATGATTTTTATATTCAAGTGGTTTCTGATAAAGAGGATTATCTATATAATTTTTATAAATTTAATAAAAACAGCCAAAACGTTGCCTTTGTTAGTAGCGTAATAAATTTAATTGATGAGGTTCAGTTGGGTTTGTTGGACATAAATGATATATTAATTCCTGTTAACATTTTGTTAACATCTTATTTGGGAGTATCTATAGAAAATAAAAAAATAGAAAATATAGAAGATATACTTGATTTGTTAATAACTTCTGTTAATCGACATTTATTTGATTAGAATAATCGGTAAATCTATTGTACTTATAACATTTTGTGCGAAACTTCCTAGTAATGTACTTTTTAAACCAGTTTTTCCATGGGTTCCTAACATTACAGAATCTGCTTCACTTTTTCTAGTTAATTTAACAATATCATACTTCGGACTTCCGAATATTATCATGCTTTCACATTCAACTTCATTTTCCAAGGCATAATCTGTGATTACTTTAATATATTCACGTCCTTGATTTTCTAAAACTTCATAAGGTTTAGTTAAAGTCTGGTCTATAATATGTGTTACAATTACTTTTCCATTCAACTTTTTAGCCACATTAACTGCTTCAAATCCAGCTTTTTTTGCTAAATCAGAACCATCTGTTGGCACTAATATTCTTTCAAACATAATTTTCACCTATTCTAATTCCATTTTAATAAAGTCATCAGTTACTTTTTCAGGATTTCCTTCTTCTATAAGTTTACCTTTGTTTATTAAGATACTCCTGGTAGAAACTTCTTTAACAAATTCCATTGTGTGACTAACGAGGACAATTGTTGTTCCGAATTCCTCATTTATTTTTTTAAGGGAGTTTGCTACTTGTCTTAAAGTGACTGGATCTAAATCACCGAATGGTTCATCAAGAATCAATATGTCTGGTTTTGATGCTAAAACAGTAGCCATGGCAACTCTTACTTTTTGTCCACCGGATAATTCTATGAATTGTCTTGTAAGTAATGGTAAAGGTAAATCAAGAGCTTCAAATACTGGTTTTGCATATTCAAGTACTTCTTTTGTATCGATTTTAGGGAATAATATATTTAAAATTTCAGGACCTAAATTGATTTTTTCTAATTTTAATATTGCTTCATCTTTAGATAAATCAGTTAATTGATACAATATGTCTAAGGATTCTTTGCTAATTCCCAGTTCATCAGCTTTTTCTAAAGCATGTTTATATGTATCCTCTGTTTTAGGTGATATCTTATACCTTAATTGTTCAATAATTGGAGTATGTGGAGTTAATGCAAATTCTTGGTGCATAAAACCCATATTTTTTCTAATTTGCATCCTGTTTTCTCCATATTCATCCATTTTTATCCAATTATCTTCAGTAAAAATTTCAATACTTCCACTATCTGGTAATTCAAAACCAGCCATCATTTTTAATATTTCTGTCTTACCAGAACCTGTAGGACCAATAATGGATAAAATTTCACCTTTATTAACTTCAAAACTGACATCTTCAATAGTTAACACATGTCCTCCCCTGTAAAGGTAGAAATCTCTCATTAAATTATTAACCTTTATGATTGGTTCAGTTCTATCTAATTCTGCTATAGGATATATGTCTTCTTCATCTTTTAAAAAGTCATCAATAACTTTTTTAGGACTATCTATTTCAATGACAGAACCATTGAACATCAACATAATTCTATCAGCCATATATTCCTGGATTTCAGGTTGATGAGAAACGATAATAACGGTTGTATTATATTTTTCATTTATTCGTTTGATGGTATCTAAAACTTCTTTTCTCTTTTTAGGACTGCTCATTGTAGCAGGTTCATCTAAAAGTAATATTTCTGGTTTCTTTGCCAGTTGTCTGGCAAGAACTAATCTTTGTTTTTCACCACCACTAAGTACCGGTGCAAAATGGTTTGCTTTTTCTTTCAAACCAACTGTTTCTAAGATATCTAATGCTTCATCCATATATTCATCTTTAATGTTAGTGATATCTGCAGTTGTTTCGTCTCCTGATTTGATTCCATATAATTTATGAATGACATTTTCAACAGCAGTTTTAGACCATAATCCAAAAGATCTCTGTAAGTGAATTGCTGTCTTTTCTTTCAATTCATTTTTGTAATTGTTATATGTTTTTGGAGTGATTACCATATCACCGATAGTGATTGTTCCTTCATCAAATGGTTCTACTCCTCTTAAAATTCGCATTAATGTGGACTTTCCAGAACCACTTATTCCCATAATACCAAAAATTTCGTTATCTTCTATTTCAAATGATACGTTATCTAAAGCTTTGATTCGGTTATTATCATTTAATTTGTAAATTTTTGTTAAATTTTCTACCTTAATCATATTTCAGCGTCCTTTTTTGAAATTTCTTCTATTATTATATTGTAAATAATCCATAATTAAATTTGAGTTTATATCCTATTTTCTATTTCTGTGGTGATAAAAATAGTTTCACTATTTAAGTTTATCATTACTTTTGATTTTTTTTTAACATAGTATTGTTTATACTTGAAGAAATCTTTTATATGTTATTGAAATATATATTATTAGAAATAATTCTTTAAATAATAAATATAATGTGATTGTATGAAAAAAATAAACTTTTTGTTGATAATTTTAATAATTGTTGGTGTTGTTTCAGTATCTGGTTGTATCACAGTTCTACCTGACGCATCAAATTTAACTATATCTGATATGAATGAAAGTGATGTTACTGAATTAAAAACTATTGATGAAATAAAAAATGCTAACAAGCCAGTTACCCCTGCAGAACCTGTTGAAGGATTACTTTCCAAGGATGAAATTAAAAAAGCATATGAAAATATGTTTACTTTTACTAATGCAACAGTTTCCGTAAATGGACCATATAAAATGGATAACGGAACATATTATTATATTGTTGATGTGGAAGAAATATATGATGAAATGGTTTCTATATTACATTTGGAAGTTGATGCAAAAGTTAAACCAGAATTGATTGATGCACAAGGTTTTGAAGCTAAAGGAGTATTGTCCGAATATTTTTATACCTTAAAAAAAGATGATGGATCATTGCCTGAAGCTAAAATATCTGAAAAAGAAATCACTGCCAAAGCAAATGAATTATATAAAAAATATGGTGAAGATCAAAAAGTATTTATGGTAGATTTATTCAGTACAAAAGATGATAATGTTGTATATGTAATCGATCTTGGTAATATTATTTACGATGCTAATACCGGTAAATTAATTCATTGTGTTTTTGATAATGAACCATCTAGCGGACTTTCCGAAGAAAAATGTAGACAATTAGCTCAGAATGAATTAGATAATCTGGATATTCATGGAGCTTATTTATCTGAGCCTGCAAGATTAAATGATATGGGTGGATTTATTTATAGCTACAACGTATATTATGATGTTGATGGAGAAAAGATTAATCTGGGAAGTATTGATGTTGATCCATTTTCATTATCAGTATTAAATGTTGAAGTAAGTACTCCTAATATTAATCAACAAACTGTGAATGATATTCAAGTTGATGATTCTGAGAATATTGGTGAACAAGATTCAGTTGAAGAGATATAACTCAAGTGGTTTATTGAATATAAACCTTATTGGAAAATAAATTTATTTAATTATACCTTTCTTTTATTTTTTTCTTTTTTTAATTCAAATTTATGAATTTTAATTACACCATATATATCAGCTATTACTTTTTTGTGTTTTTAATAATTGTCTTGTTTTACTGATTTTTTTTACTTCGTTATAGAAGGTATAGCGAAGTAAAGATAAAAAGAATCTGAATATGGATATTATTCAAGTTTTTTTTAAAATTTTAATTAAGATATATTTTACAGTTTCAATATCATTTGATGAATAAGATGGAAATATCAATTAAATTGTGGAAATTTTTAAAACAGAATAATTAATTAATTGAAATGGAATACTATTTGTTCTTATTTCGTTTAATTCATTTTTTATTAA
Source organism: Methanosphaera stadtmanae (assembly GCA_015062805.1). GTDB lineage: Archaea > Methanobacteriota > Methanobacteria > Methanobacteriales > Methanobacteriaceae > Methanosphaera > Methanosphaera stadtmanae_C. The sequence continues at coordinate 48,837 of SUTQ01000008.1, read as the reverse complement.
TTTTTTGTATATTCTCATTTTTTTTTATTATGATTGTTGTAAATAAGTTTTTTCGGATATTGATTAATGGCTGACAAATAAAATAGTGTGAATTATCTATTTTATAATTAATTGTTTTTATTAATAGTGTTTTTTCTTGAGGAACGTTAGAACTGTCTGATTCATTTTTTACTTTGGCTGTGATTGTAACTTCTTTTCCAACAATACCTGTTACCTCGTCAATAGTTGTTACTGTAGGAATTTTAAGTCCTTGAACGATTATATCTTTTTGTTCACTTGAATGATAATTGTCATCTTCGATAAATTGTGCTTTAACTGTGTAATCATCAATTGTTTCTATGATGTAATTTGTGAAAGTTGCTTGTCCTTGAGAAACTGGTATGTCGAAATATTGTCCATTTTCCAAAGTAAATCTTATTTTTCCAGTATTTATTGGATTTTGTTGTTCATCTTTAACCGAAGCTGTTAAGCTAACATTTTTTCCTATTGTATCAACGTAAGGTGTTGTTACTGTTATATAGGAATTAGCTTTTTGAATTTCCAGTATTTTTGTTGTAGATTCACTAGATGTAAAATGATCTGTTTCTTTAAATACTGCTTTGATATTGTTTTGTCCTGCAATGTTTGTAGTATAATCAAATGTTGCTTGACCGTTAACTATATTTCCTTCACCGATTAATGTTGAACCAGAATAGAATTTAATTGTTCCTTCATTAACTGTTGTAGTTACTGTTGAATTTGTTGAATTTTTGTAAGTACTTGTAACCTGTGCTTTTAGTTGTACTGTGTCTCCAAGTGTTGCTGTTGTTTCATCAAATGAAACTGTTGTATTTGTTGGTAGTTTTAGAACATTGTATGTTTGTGATTTGCTTGTTGGATAATAAATTTCGTTACCTCCATTGTCATCTGCAAATCTTGAACCTCTAAAATCTACATTGACGTTTACAATTCCACTTTCACTAGCAGTTATTGGAATGGTTACTTTTCCATCATGGTCTGTTAATTGTGTTACTTCACCATTAGCATTTGTAATTCCCTGTAAGTTTTCTGTTGTTCCATCTGCATAGGTTATTGTTAAATATACATATTCATATGGTACACCAACTGTACAATCTTTTACATATGCAGTTAATCGTATTTTGATGTCATTGGTTTCATTAATATGTACATCCGATGCGGTTATTTCTATGTTAACATCTGATGTGTAGGTTGTAGTGTCCACAACTGCATGTTGTTGTTCATGTATCGGTTGTGTTCCTTCAACTTTGTTTTGGTCTCTGTAAGATTCATAGTTTTGTTTTGTTATTAGTACAGCTTTTCCATCATTTTTAATGATTATGAAGTTATATCCATTAAATGTTGCCCAGTTGTGCTGTCTGATGATTGGGTATGGACCTTGGAAAATTGAATTATATAATGTATAGGTACAATGGTTGTTTCCTTCCTTAGTGTAAATTGCAGTACCTGTACAGTTTACATTACAATTTACTATGGAAACTGTTTGTTCTCCACTTGTAGTTTCCCAAAGACCCCTATTATTAACAAACACGGATGAAGTCAGACTATGACCTGAACCACCACTTATTACATACCCTCTACTAACTCCGGTTACTGTTACATCATCCATAGTTATTGAATATGATCCTGCAGTAAATAAATTTCCGGAACCTGTGTATGTAATAGTATGACCATTACCATTTATTATTAAGTTTCCTGTGAGTGTTATACCACTGGATAACCTTACATCATCTGTTAATGTTACTGTTCCTCTTGAATCAAGAGATGTTTGTAAACCTTTAACTGAACTTTGTATCTTAGTTTTATTTATCGCCTTTGTATTATTATTTTCATCTTCTACATCATTTTGATCTGCTGTCTCCTCGATATTATCATTTTCACTTTGAATAATGTTACCTGTTGAGCCCTTTGTTTCTAAATTATGGATTGTCTTTGTTTGTTCAACAGTTTGTATATTTGTTACCTCATTGTTTGTTGTAGTTACTGTGTTTGTATCAGCATTATCGGCTGCTGATATTGCACAACAACTTATTAAAGTGAAAAACATGATTAAGAAGAAACAGGTTAATTGTTTCTTGTTTAATCTCATATTCTACCTTAAAAATTATTTACAAATTAAATTATCATTAACATTTTACAGTCTAATGATAAAGTTATAGTGATTTTTAAGATTATTTAATCATTATTTCGATTTTAAATGTTTTTCGTTGACTTGTCATTATATGTCATATCTGATTTTAATTGTGAAGAGTTAGGCGAAACTCTTGCTTCTCTTGAAAAAATGATTAAAATTTTTTTTAGTCGATAAATTATTGTTTTTAAATAATTCTGTTAAAAAATAATTACTGTTTAAAAAATTAGTAATCCGTTTACAGAACATTTAATTATTCATATACTTAAATTAAAAAATTTACATATTTATTAATATCAATAAGAATATAAATTCAATAATTTTCACTAAAAATATTTATAATCACTAAAATATACTTTTATGATACAAAGTATTTAATTTAGGTATAACTAAATTCATAATAAAAATAATATAATACAATAGAATTATCCATAAAAAAATAGAAAATGTTTAAAAAAATTAAATAGAAAAAAACAGTCTAATTTAAATAAAATAAATATAAATATCATAAAAACATTAAAAAATAAAATACATAAAATTTTTTTAAAAAAAAGAACTATTAATAATTAAAAATAAAGAATAAGAGTTTATTTTAAATAGGATTAAAATACCCATTTAAAAAAAAATTATTTTATATAAAATATGATTGAATTTTAAACTTCATTATCCACAATACATATTACCTCTTTTTTTAAAGATTAAATACACATACATAAATTTTATTATGTGAAAAAATATGATATGAACAATCAAATTAATTTTAACATCAAAGATAATGATAACCTATTGAAAAACTATACTTTTAATTTATTGAATATACTGTTATTTTAATATCATGAAATGTTTAAAAAAATAGAATCAATATTTACACTTCAAAACTAGTTTTATTAATTTATTGGTTAGTGTAATGTTTTAGAAAAAGATTATTTTAAAAAAAAAATAAAAAAGAGAAATTTTAAGTTTAGGTTTAAATAGTAATTAGGACTTAAATTACATGACCTGTTAACCTTCATTTATGATATAAAGATTAAAAAAAATTTAAAAATAGAAGTTTAGAAACATTTCTATGCTTCAACTTCTATTTCCACTTCAATATCACCATTGTCAATGACACCAGATTGACCGTTTGCTTTGGACTTGTCAATGTTTTGATTGAAGTCTGAAGCTTTACCTCTGTTATCATGGATGTCAAATGAGTCTGGAACTTCATCTATATTATCATATTCAAAGACTAACATTCCATTTTCATCCCAAGCATTTGAACTGGTTATTTCAATACCGTTTGCTTTTAAGATAGCTACGAAGTCGCTGTAACTTAATTCACCGTTGAAGTATTCAGAGATAAATAGATGTATAATTGGTATTTTGCTTTGCTAAGCCTATGTGTAGGTACAAAGTGAGGTCTACCTCTGTTCCAAGCAGGTCTGTATTTTCTTGGTGAATACTTTCTGTATTTACCAGGAGTACTATATCTGGAAGCACGGTTTGCTCTTACAGCTTTTTGTGCTTTATACTTAGGAACATGTCTATTTATAACATCTTTATAATCAATGTCACCATTTTCAGGTTCGTCTACAACACAAACTAACTTCCAGTCACCAATTTTTATAGTAATTTTAATTTTAATCGGTTTAACCGTTCCGTTAGTATCTGCCTCATTATAGATAGGATTTTCTAATAATTTAGCATCATAATTGTATCCACCTTTAGGAACTGTTACATTTTCAAATCTTGCAACACCGTTTTCATCGGTAACTGCACGTACCTTAGTACCATCTGCCAATGTAAGTTCAATGGTTCCGTTAACAACTGGTTTGCCTGTTAGATCATCTATAGCTGTAATTTCTATCACAGCTTTTCCTGGAGTTCTATTTACAACTTCAGGGGTGAGTGTTGCATTACGTTTTACAACATCCACAACCATAGGTGAAGTGGATGCCTCGTATTCATCATCACCAGCAAATGTTAATACCAAATCGTTAGGACCAGCAGGTAAATCTAAAGGTAATCTTACTTTACCGTCGTCACCAGTAACAGCTGTTACGTTAGTACCGTCAGGTAATGTTACTATTACTTCCTTGTTAGCTAATAAATCTCCAGTAACTGGATCTTTAAGAGTTATTTCAATTTCAGTATCACCGATAATGTTGTTAATCACGTCACCACTGATTTCGGTTTCACGACTTACAACATCAGCAGGAACATCATCATCACTAGAAGTGTAATTTTCATTACCTAAATATCTTACATCAAAGTCATAACTACCCGGCTCTGTAATATCAGTAACAATGGTTACTTTACCGTCAACTACTTCACCAGTACCGACAAGGGTTCCGTTTACATATACTTCAACAGGACCGTTAGGTACAGGTAAACCAGTTTCAGCATAGGTAACATTTGCAGTAATGGTTACATTACCAGGAGTGTTGTTAACAACTTCTGCTTCAATATCACTAGGTCTTGGGTTGATTGTTAAATCAACAGTAGTGTTTGAAGGACTGTAAGTTTCGTTACCAGGATAAGTTACATTAAGTGTATGAGGACCTACAGGCAAGTCAACAGGAACTTCAACAGTACCGTTTTCATCAGTTGTTGCTGTAATGTTTGTACCATCAGGTAATGTAATAATTACAGGAGCATTAGGAATAGGCTCATTGGTTTCAGGATCAACAAGAGTAATGTTAACCGTACTGTTACCAAGAGTTTCATTTCCAGGTTCAGCTGTAATTTCACTAGGTCTTCCAACAACATCTACAGGAACAGTGTTGTTGCTTTCAGTGTAGTTTTCATTACCAAGATATTCTAATTCTATGGTGTAGTTACCAATCTTATCAAGGTTTGTAGGAATAATAGCAGTACCATTTTCCACAATACCTTCACCAATAACAGTACCGTTTAATTTAGCTACAACAGGACCATTAGGAACATTTTCACCAGTAACACTATCCGTTACATCAGCAATAATAGTTACATTACCAGCAGTATTGTTAATAACATCAGCAACTGTTGTACTATTTCTTTTAGTCACATCAATATGTACAGTTGTATTGTACCATTATAAGTTTCATTACCAAGATAAGTGATATTTACATCATTAGGACCTACAGGAATATCTACAGTTACATTAGTAGTACCATTTTCATCCGTAGTTGTAGTAATATTAGTTCCGTTAGGTAATGTTACAATAACAGTAGCATTAGGAATTGTATCATTAGTAACCGGATCCACAAGAGTGATATTAATAGTTGTATTACCAACCGTAGTATTTACAACTTCAGGAATGATTTCAGATTCACGACCAACCACCTCAACATCATCAAGAGCTGTTGAACTGTTAGCATAGATATTATTAATTGGATATACAATTGTGAAATTATATGTTCCTTTTTGGATGTCATCTATAACTATAGTAGTATTACCATTTTCTAGTTCTTTTGAATAATCTTTTGTGAATGTTTCGTTTGAAACTGTGATAATTATAGAACCTTGATCAACTGGTTTTTTGTCATTATCTATTACTGAAATATTAAGTGTAATGTTTCTAACCGTGTTGTTTATAATTGTTGCATATGTAGTTGTTGGAATAAGCTCCCTAGTAACAGTTACACTATCCTCAGCATCCTCATAATCAGGACTACTGAAAACACCAACTAACTCAGTACCAGACAAACTAGTAGCATCCACAATAGGATACTCATAACTACCAACACCATCAACAACGTCAACAGTATGACCATCAATACTTACACTACCATTAACAGGAAGACCAGTATTAACATCATTCACATTAATAGTCACAACACTAGTCACACCAGGAACACCACTATCAGGATCAGCAACAAGCCCAATATTAGCCTGACCTTTAGTAATTTCTAGGTTGTTATTGTTTGTTGATGTTGAATTACCATATTTAACATTTTCATCTGTATATTCTGCTGTTATAGTTCCAGGATTTACAGTATGATTAAATATAATGTTATTTAATGTTGCAACTCCATCAATTACTTGAGCTGTTCCTATAACTTCATTATTATACAAGAATGTTACTGTTCCTTGTGGAACATTATCGGTATTTCCTGTTTCACTACTATTTGTTACTGTAGCAGTAATTGTTTCAACTGGTATACCAACTGTACCACTTATATTGTCTACAATTGTTACTGTAGGAATAAGATCTTTAGTTACAATTGTTGTTCCATTATTACTTTTATTGTAATTTTCATTACCTTCAAAGTAGGATGTAATTTCAACTGGACTGTTTACAGTTACTGTAAAATTATAAACAACTTTACCATTTACAATTTCGCATGATTCACCATTGATATTGATTTTACCCGTATTAACAATAGCTCCAGTATTTTTATCTTTAACTACTGCATCTATTGTTACTTGTGTATCCATATAACCATGTGCGGTAGGTGTAACATCTATAACTGTTTCTCCTTTCTCTATGAGTAAGTTATTGTTTTCTTCAGATGAATGAGAATCATTATATTTGTTATTTTCATCATGATAATATGCGATAATTTTATCATTTATTGTTTCATTGAATATTACATCTATTGTAGCTATACCTTCATTTACATCAGCAGTACCTAATTCTACTCCATCAAGTTTAAATGTTACTTTACCTTGAGGAACGTTAGAACTGTCTGATTCATTTTTTACCTTATCCCCAAAGATATTGCCCAATTTTTTCCCGATATATATTCCAACTATGCTGAATAGGAATGCTCAATACCTATTATAAGGCTAGGGAATAATGGGTTGGTGTTTAAAAAGGCAAAACTTAAACCAACGGCAAATGCGTCGATACTTGTAGCAATTGCTAGTAATGTGACTTCTTTAAAACTAAAGTTATCAGTTATTTCTTCTTCATCACTAGTTAAGCTTTCTCTTATCATGTTTAAACCAATCAGTAACAATAGGATAAATCCGATTATTGGGGCAATGAATGAAACAAAGGATGTTATGGTACTTCCACAGAAATATCCTAATAGTGGCATTAGTGCTTGGAAACCTCCAAAGAACACACCATACCAAATTATTTGTAATTTAGTCAAGTGTTTCTGTGTAAAACCCTTGGTAATTGAAACACTGAATGCGTCCATAGCCAATGCTACAGCAATAAGTGAAATGGAAATATAATCCATGATATATTTTTCTCCTATACTTTAGTACTATTATATTTATTTTAATTCTAATTAATCATTTCTATAGATAGTTATTTATATAAAATAATCAATGTATAATCATATTTTTATTTTCTTTACATTATTTAAAAATGAATAAATAAATTTATTAAAATAGATTAAAGGTTAATAAGGGACTTAAATTTTTTTGCTCAAAAATAAATGTTTCATATTATGAAGAGAATGAACCTTGGAATATTGCCGAAGCACAACTGTAATTAGTCCTATTTTTTATTAAATTGTATGGTGATTAAAAAGACAATTTTATTAATCTTATGGTATATATGTATTTGGAAATAACTGCTATTCGGATAAAAAAATTAATTAGTAGGGTTGTAGGTGGTTAAGGAATATCGGGCAATTCTATTTGATTAATACAATACATCAATAACTTGGGTGCTATTCAAAAATATCTATTATCCACCTTATTTTTTAATTAACTCTTTTAATTCATTAATTTCAGAAATCAAAACATCATTTTGGCTTTTTAAAACAGTTAATTCATTTTTCAAGTCAGTATTTTGTTTTTGAACAGTATCTAACTCTGTTTTAACAACTTTCAAGTCCTCTTCGATTTTTTCGTCATTGATTAATTGGTCTGTGAAGAATGATGAAATAACCGCAGTCACTGTGGAAAATACAAAAACTCCTAAAAAGATCAATACCATAGTTATTGCCTTTTCATTCACGGTTTTGGGAGTCAGATCACCATAGCCCACACTGGTAATAGTTTCTATAACAAAGTATAATGAATCAACAAAGTTTAAAGTACCCCAATTCCATAATATTAATGTAAATATTCCGATAATTATGAATATTCCCAGTAATATTTTATCTATGTTTGTCTTTCTTATAAAATTCATTAAGCTACTAATTAAACTGTTAAACAATACTATTACACGTAAAAGTTTAAGTAACCTGAAATATCTTAACAGACTTAACTGTGGAAGGAAAAATGGTAATATTGCATCAAAGGGTATTGAAGCGATTAAGTCTAACCAATTTCCCCTTTCTTTTAGGAAATTATTTTTAGATTTTGAGGTGTAAAAACTTATGCTCCATTCAATTAAAAGGAAAATACATATAATCAAATCAAAATTTTGGATAAATTCTACGATATCCTCGGAAAGGTTCAATAAAAGTAAAAGTGATATTAAGAATATGTCTATGACTATTAATATTTGAAGACCAATCCATAAAAAGCTATGTTCATTTTCTTTCTTATTAAAAATGCTCATTAAAGTCACCCAGTTTAATATTATATTATTTGGGATTCTAAATTTTTAACTTTTTTTATAGATTATATGTAAATTGAATGTTAAAATGTTTTATGGGATTTAATGATTTTTTTATTAAAAATAGGTTGAATGTATATCAGTTTTGTTCTGGGAAATGAGATTAATGTTTTCTTTTCAATTAATTTAAAAGATAGAAGAAATGAAGTAATATATAATATTACTATAAAATTCCTACAGCTCCTAGCATTGATTGCAGACCTAATACAACTATTGCTAATCCACCAATAATTTCTATTTCATCTGCATATTTTATTGCTATTTGGGTTCCGAATTTTCCTGCTAATAACCATAAAACCACACAAATTAAACTTAATATTAATAGAATTACTAAGTTCACTTGGGCGATTGCTCCTTGTGATGCCAGTATTAAATTTTCAATGTTACCAAAGACAAGTAAGCCCCAAAATCCGTTACAATCATTAATTAACTTCATTCTTATTCACCTTCTGCTTTTTTGTTTGCTTTTGATTTACGAGCTTCTATTATGGCTTGAATACCAAGTATGAATATTGCTAATCCGCCTATAAAGTCGATAATGTTTGAATATCTCATAGCTTCTTCTGTTAATACTGCTCCAACAAGGTACCATGCGATAACTATGATTATACTCATTATACTTAATGAAAGTACTTTTGCATTTTTTACTTCTCCTTGTGAAGCAAGAATTAAGTTTTCTATATTACCAAAAATTAATAATCCTACAAAGGGTAAATATTCTTCTAACATATTGTCATTGCCTCAATTTTATTTTTTATAATAATTTTTCTTTTTCTATAAAAAAAGGGGGGTAATAAGGGGTTTAATTGAAAAGTTCAGATTCCTCTAATTTTTCATCGAAATATTTTGTACGTTTATCCCATTTCTGTTTGAGAACAACAGATGCGATGATGACCACTGCACCCAGAATCAACAATAACGCGAAAGACGGCAGATAATTTTGCCATAGTAATCCCAATTGCGATTCACGTACCATTGTAATACCGTGTGTCATAGGTAAATATGGATAAAGCACACCGAAAATCGTGTTCATTATCTCTACAGGATACACTCCTCCCGAACCAGAAATCTGGAATACCAGGAGTAAGATTGCAATTGCTTTTCCAACATCACCAAATAACGATATCATTGAATAAATTATTGCCATGAATACTACTGCCACAAAGTAACATGATAAAGCAAATAATGCTGGATTTGCAACATCAATTCTTAATAGGAATGCTCCTATTAACGTAATTGTGGTTTGTAATATTGCCATTACAGTAAATAAGGCTAATTTACCACCGTACATTTCGTGTGGTCTGTATTTTGTTCCGATACTACTTCCTGTTTTAAGCATAACTGTGGTGATAAGTGCACCTACCCACATGGATAATACTATATAGAATGGTGCTACTTGTGAACCATAATTATTTGTTGGGAACTCTTCATGTCTTTTAAGTATTACTGGTGAGAAGAAATAATCTCCAACATCTTCCTGATTTACTTCAGTAATTGCAGATAATTGTTCTGCAGCAAATCCTATTTCATCGGATGCATTTCTTAATGCTGAAGCAGAGGAATAACCTAATAATTCTGCACCATCAGCTAATTCTATGGTACCGTTTGCTAAAACATGTACACCACTTGCTAATTCATTGGCTCCACCAGCTAACTGGCTTGAACCATCTGCTAACTGTCCTGACCCTGCAGCAACTTCATGTACACCAGAAGCAACACTGTTTGATCCGTCTGCAACTAAATGAGCACCATTATTTAATTCATTGAATTTTTGATTGGTTTCATTCATTTCCGTATCAATCTTTTCAAGCAATTCACGAATTCTTGCTTTATCTTCTCCATTTTTAATAGCTTCATTAAGTTGGGTCATGTGTGTTGATACATTGCTGAATTTATTTTTCAGTTCCTCTGTCTTATCTGCTACACGACCTGAACCAATAGCTACTTTTGCAGCATCATCTGTTAAATTATATGAATTACCAAAGATGTTAAGGGCACTGTTGGATACTTCACGAGATTCATTGTGTAATTGTTTTAATTCTTCTGCAATTTTTGAAGTATCTGAATCAAGTTTATCGACATCATTTTCTAATTTTGAAAGTGAACCATTATTTATAATGGCCTGTTTAACCTTTAAATAAATGTCGTATATTTCATTGGTTTTGCTTGCAATTTGTTGTGTTCCATCTGCAACCTGTCCTGCTCCACTTGCTACCTGGTCTGCACCATTAGCTAGTTGAACTGATCCTGTGGATAATTGTGTAGCCCCACTGGAAACTGCATTTGCTCCAGCTGCTAACTGGTTTGCACCACTAGAAACTTGATTTGCTCCGCTGCTTAACTGGTTTGCACCACTTGCTACCTGATCTGCACCAGCTGCTAATTGATCCGCACCTGATCCCATTTTATCGGCACCACTAGCTAAACCTGATTGTAACTCTCCAAGTTTACCAACGGCCTTTTCATCAATAAATGATACAATTTTTGCGTTAAGTTCATTATAAACAGCTTTGGCAGCAGCATCAGTAAGTTTAGCTGCAACAGGATTGGATTTCTCATTAACGACATATTCCAATTCACCAGCATGAGGATCACCCGTAACTATCGAAACAATGGATTCACTAAAGTTCCGTGGAATAACTATTCCCGCATAGTACTTTCCATCATGAACTCCATTTCGCAGCTCAGTAGATGATACAAACACCCAATCAAAGTTATCATTACTCTTCAATGATTCAACCAGTTCATTTCCAACATTTACGTTTTCACCATCATATATTGTTCCGTTATCATCATTTGCTATTGCAAATTGAACATTACCAGTATTTTCATACGGATCCCAACAAGCATAAATATTAACGAGTCCGTATAATGAAGGTAAAAGAATTACACCAAGTAATACTATCATCACTATCGGATTTGTAAAAGCAGATCTGATATCTTTCTTCATTATTTCTAAAGTATTGTGCTTAGATTCTTTTCGAAATTCGGATATGGTTTCTCGATTTAATATCCTGCTTTTGTTATCGTCCTCTTTTTTTCTAAGGTCTAATTTTTTCATCAACCCTTCCCCAATTTATAATTTTTTTTATATGAAAAATCTTAAATTCAACATCAAAATAGTTCCATATTTTTTTAGTGATTGTTATGAAAAATCATAAAAGTGTTAAATCTCTAAAAAATTATATTTACATATAATCTCATTATTAATTTTTCATGTTTTCTAACACTTTCTGAATGAAAGAATTTTTTCTTAGTTTTTTGTTTCTTATCATTCAAAAATAGCAAATAATGCTTCAAACCACTTTATAGTCTCTAAATTATAACATTTATTTTAGTTAATATCCTGAATCATGATTTAATCTATAAAATGATGTTATTTTCTTTAGATTCTCCATATGAATTATTGATTATTAGTCAAATTATCTTTAATCTTGGAAAATTACTAGATTTTCTCATGAATTAAGTGTAATTTATCCTATTTTTTAATATAGTTTAATGTTTGTTGTTGATTAGGTATAATATTTTTGATAATTTTTAATTAATTGCTTATTGTAATGTTAAAACAGAGCTTGTTAAACAAAATGTGATTTTTTAATAAGATTAAAAAAAACAGGTTTGTGAGAAAAAAACCATTTTTTTTACTTCGTTATAGAGGAGTATAGCGAAGTAAATTTCATCTACCTTTTATCCGTTACATCAGATAATTAAATTTTCCAAAAAGATTATTATTTTTGTAAAAGATAATGTAATATAACCTTTAAGAACGGAGATTAATCAATGGAAATAGATAATATTTTAGATGCATTACAATATGATGATGTTAGTGAGATTATACAATACTGTGAATGTACATACGATGGAAAAACAATTGAATTTAGATTAGTAAATGATGAATTCGGTGTAATTGATGAAATAGAATTCCCTGATGGTGATGATTGGTCATTGGATTACAATGGTGAAAGTGATGAAAGCACAGATTTGATTGTAGAAGCAATATTAAATGCACCATATGAAGTATTCCATAAAAGTGACGTTGGAGCAAAATTATTATTAAATCATGAAAGTATTAAAGAACAAAATGTACCAAATCATTATAAAATGCCATTTTACATAGATGAAAACGGTCCAATTGAATTCACTTTAATTAAAAACGTCGTAAAGTTGGATTAAATTTTTTTAACCTTCAATTCTTTTTTTTTTAAAAAATTATAATGGGATTTATTTGTATTAATTTGATTGAAAAAATGCTTCTCCATTAACATACAATATATGATTCCATATTCAAAATTGCACAATATTAATGGAAAAATTGCTTAATTTTTGATTAATTAATTTAAAAAAGTTTAATAATTAAAAAAATAGGGAAAGTTTATTTGTTTTGTTTTGAATTAATTTTTTCAGCGAATTCCTCTTCGAATTTAATTTTTTTAAGAACATTAACAAATTCACTTTCAGGTAAAACACCCGGAATTGGATATTTATTGTTGAAAATAAAGTATGGAACACCTTGTATACCGGTATCTAAAGCTACACGTTCATCCAACTCCACTTCCTTATCAAATTTATTACTATCTAATACTTCGATTACATCCTTTTTATTTAGGCCTGCTTTTGTTGCAAGGTCTTTTAATGTTTCTTTGTCAGCCAATTCCAGATTTTCAGAAAAATATGCCTCAAATAGTGCGTTATTAAATTCGCTGATAATTTCCTGGTTGTTGCTTTGAATTGCTAATTTGGCTAAACGATGTGCATCTCTGGTATTGGTGAACCTACAGCTTTCATATTTCATATTTAATCCATCGTCTGTACCCCATTTGGTAATTTTGTCAATTTCCTTCTGCGCATCTTCTTTTGTCATGTTGTATTTTTTAGAAAATCGTTCTAATGTAGTGTTTTGACAAGTTTTTGGGGCATTGGGATCTAATTCAAAAGCATGGGTATCTATTTTAACATCTTCTAGTTTTAATTTATTTATTGCATTGTTTAATCTTGTGATACCAAGATAACAGTAAGGACAGTTATAATCAATCCAGTATGAAATTTTCATTATTTTTTCTCCATTTTTTATTTTTTAATTAATGTGGGTAGTGTTATATAATTACTTAAGTGCTGTTTGCATTATTGTTAGAAGATACATCTTTAGTATTGGATGGATGATCTTCTGCGATTGGTTCTTTATTTTCAAGAGGATTTTGTATAATTTCCTGATTATTGTCTATTGGTTGAGGTTGTTCAATATTTTGAGATTCTTCATGGTTTAGTGGATTGAAACTTAAATTTCCCATTCCAGAAATTAACAATAATCCGACAAGGATAAGTCCTACTATTAAAATGATTAAATTTCGTTGTTTCATATTATCCTCCGTTTAATTTTTTAAAAACATTAGTCTAGATATATGTTACTTGAAATTACTATTTAATAACTTCTGAATATAATACCATTACTTATATAAACACCAGTATTATATATAAATATACAGTCAATCAATATTATTATTGGACTTGATAATATGAAAAAAATTATACAATGGGTTTTATTAGGAACCAAAGGTTCTAAAAATAGGGTAAGAATTATCCAAAAAATCAAAGAAAAACCTTATAACATAAATCAATTATCAAAAGAATTAAATTTGAATTACAGAACAGTTAAACATCATCTTGCCAAACTTAAGGAATTGAAATTGGTTGAATCATACGGAGAACGATATGGTAAGTTATATTTTTTATCCGATTTCATGAGTGAGCATTATGATGAATTTATGGAATCTCTTAAAAGTATGGAATCTGGTAGGACATTATCTATCTGATTTCTCTTTTAAACTATTTTTAATTTATTTAATTATTGTTTACATTGAGAAGTAATATTTTTATGATGTAAATGTTTTTAAAAAAAGTATTATTGAGCAAGTTTATATTGGAAGAAAATCTTCCATAAACTTATTTTGTTAAATATTTGATTTTATTTCTCTTTTAACATTTTTTGGAGAATATAATTATCCTCCTGTCAGAAGGATTGGTATGAAATACAATACGGTAAATATGACTATCAGTTCAACCAATAATTTCACCGCATCATTAGTTCCATTATCCATATTATTCACCTTCTATTTTTCACAAATTTTTATGTTTTTTTTTTAATCTTATAAAAATTTGTATAATATAAGTATATTCCTAATAATATATAATATTTTGGTAAACCTAAATTCATACATTATTTTTAATTTATTATTTATTTGAATATTATTAATTTCTAATTTTATTTGTTATATCCACAGGATTTTCGGAATAACCTGTTATAACTATGTATATCATAAGAGGATTTACTCAGAAATTAAATGAATGTAATAAGGGTTAATAGTGATAATTCCGGGTGTTGGATGAAAAAATTATATGTTGAAATATAATTTTCCATCTCTAACTCGATAATATTTGAATATTACTCAAACTTTCTTCAATTAAGGTTTACTAGAGAGCCCGAAATAAATAATATATTTGTTTTTTAAATATTCTAATAATGAAAATAAATTAATAAAAAAATTCATTTAACAATTAATATGAGGAATAGTTATGGCTAATGAAGAACCATTAAAATTAATAGAAAAATGTCATGCACCAGAATGTGGCATGTTATACGCATTAAACCAAGAGATTTCTGAAGAAGATTTCGAAAAGGTTAAACCTTATATGCAAAAATACACACCAGCATCATTTGAAGATGTTATGAAAATCTCTGGAAATCCAAATGGTTGGATGTGCACACTAGAAAATGCTCCAAAGGTTGAAGAAATATTAGGAATAACCGAAACTTTGGAAAAAATTGCTGCTGACAGACAAATTCAAAAAGAAGAATTTGATAAGGAAAGAGGAAAAAAAGAAAAAGCACAACTTGAATTGGAAGAAATATTTTTTAGTGCAAAAAGGCCTAAACAAAAATTGTCAAATCTTCTTAAAGCTGCACAGATAGTTTATGATCCAACAAATAGCTTCAGAGATAACAACTACTATGGGGGAGGTCATTTATTTATAATCATGAAAAACAGCATATGGTACATTATGAATAACGGACGTGAAGAGAACAATTGGAACATGAACAATATTGAAATTGAAGAAGCTGGTGGAGCAATCGGATTTAAGATTCCCTACGATGAACACGTGCATGATTTGATTAAATTGGTTTCAGATGAAAACGAATATTCCGGTGATACTTATAAAGAACCTGAATTTGACAGTACAGGTGGTTCCTGTGGAATCTAAGGACTCATTAAAATTAGTGCTTAAATGTATTGATCATGAGGAATTTGGAAATTTATATGCATTAAATCAAGAAATAACTGATGAAGAAAAAGAATCCGTCAAAGAATTTTTTAGAAAGTATAAACCAATTGATTTTAAAAACATCATGAACATAGAAGGAAATCCTCACGGCTGGATGTGTCTGGAAGAAAATGCTTCAAAAGTTGAGGATATATTGGGAATTACCGAAACACTTGAACAACAAAAAATAAACAAAGAAAAAATTCAAAGGGAACTCAATGAAAAGAGAAAGATTAAAAATGATGCAATGAGTGAGATTGAAAGAATTTTCCAGAATGCACCAAGACCTAATAAATTTCTAAAAAAATTACTTAAAAAGGCAGATATAGTTTATGATCCTGGTGATGGTTACTATACTGATCATGAATTTGGGGAAGGACAATTATTTGTCATAGAATCTTTATATATATGGTATATCATAAATAATGGAAGAAAAGGTGATGATTTTTCATTAAACAACATTAAAACAACAGGTCCTGGAGCAGTAGGATTCAGAATTTCATACGATGAACATGTACATGATTTGATTAAAATAGTTTCAGATGAGAATTTATATAAAGGAAAATAATCCGCATAAAAAGAGATGATTTGAATGGACATAAGATTGGAAAAAAGAACAGATTATAAGGAAGTTGAACACTTGGTAAGAGAAGCATTTTGGAACGTTTATAGGCCGGGGTGTTATGAACATTTAATAATTCATAATATGAGGCATGATTCTTCATTTATTTCTCAATTGGATTATGTAATTGAAAAAGACAATAAAATTATTGCACAAATAGCTTATTCAACAAATGATATTTGTTTGGATGGTGAAAATACGGAAACCGTTGTAACTTTAGGTCCTGTATGTGTACATCCAGATTACCAAAGAAGAGGTTTTGGAACTAAAATTATAGAATACACTTTAGAAAAAGCTAAAGAAATGGATATTCCATATGTTTTCACAATTGGTGCTGAAGATTTTTACAACCGTTTTGGTTTTGAAGATGCATCTAAATATGGAGTACAATTCAATGATGTTGAAGGAGAAACTCCATTTTTCATGATAAAAGTATTAACAGAAGATAAAATAGACTGTATAAATGGAACTTATAAAGATAATGAATGTTTTAATGTTGATAAAGATGAATTAGAATCATTTGACAAGAACTTTCCGCCTAAAAAGAAAGAAAAAAGGGAAGGTCAATTAGATTTTTAAATATTTGGAATTGTTTCATTTTCAGAGTGATACTGCTCTTTAATGAAACAGTTAATATTTTCAGGATTTCCCGTAAACAGTATCAAATCATCTATTTCTAATGGGAAATTTGGACTAAATCCAACCAATGTTTTATTATTTCTAATGATGGAAGTGACAGTTAAATCATAGTCACTAAAATCATATTCATCTAAACGTTTTTTCTTGCTTACATTTAATGAGCCAACGTTCAAATCAGTTAATCTTTCCGAGAGTTTTGCAGTAATTTCTTCAGGAGATACACATCTGAATGTATTATAGTTATCTGATCTTAAAGTATCAATAGTATCAATTATTTCATCAACATCTTTATTGTAATAATCCATTACTCTGCTAAACATTTCTATACTGGTTTCAAATTCTTCAGGAATAACTTCATCGGCTCCCATTTCATATAATTCTTCGACATTACGAACAAATCTTGTTCTTACAATGATGTGGAGATCCGGATTTAACCGGCGTGCAGTATCCACGGTTTTGGTGGTTGATTCAAGAGTATTTGTTACAATAACCAGACATTTTGCCGAAGTGATTTTTAACTCTTTCAGAACGTTTTCGTTTGCAGCATTACCATAAATGATAGGAATTCCATATGATTTCTCTTTTTCAACAATTACTGGATTCATATCCACAACTAGGTATGGAATATCATAATGGTCACATGCTCTTGCTATGTTCTTACCGTTTACCCCAAATCCAACTATCACTATATGGTCTTCCAATTCTTCCTCGTAATGTTCTTCATGTTTAATATTTGTCAGTTCTTCATCAACTTTGAAACGAGGTATTTTTTTGAATAGATTTAATATCTTGGGAGTTGCTTTTTGTAAGAAAGGCGTTGAGGACATTGTAATTATACTTACAGCCAGGAATGTTGTAAACATTTCATTACTTAACAAACTGTATTTAATACCTTCTCCAGCCAATACAAATGAAAATTCTCCTATTTGACTTAAAAGAATTGAAATGGATACAATCGTTCCGATAGGCAACTTAAGTACACGACCAGTTATAAAAGTTGCAATAAACTTAATTAATAACACAACAATTGCCAAGACAATTATTAAAACGATGTTATATATGAAATATTCAACGTTAATCATAAGTCCTATTGAAATAAGGAAAATACTCATGAAAACATCTTGGAACGGTTGAATATATCCAAGAGTTTGGTGGCTGTATTCTGTATGGGATATTAGTAGTCCTGCTATAAATGCTCCTAGTTCTGGTGATATACCCACAGCTGACGTGGCATATGTTGTTCCAAGACAAATGAAAAGAACTAACAGCATATAGAGGTCACGATTTTTTGTTCTTGCAGCTTCATGCAATGCTTTTGGCACAATCCATAATGCTCCAGCTAAAATAATGACAGTCAATGCAGTTAGTGTAATTATTGTGGATGGAAGATTACTTAAGTCTATGCTTTCTCCACCAAGGAGTGGAGTTAACAGTAATACCAGAATAACGGCTATGTCCTGAAATATGAGAATACCTAGAGTAACTTTTCCCTGGATTGAGTGGGTTAAATGTTGTTTTTGTATAATTTTCATTACTATTGCTGTACTGCTGAAACAAACTAAAAATCCTAAGAAAATTGCTTCGTTAAATGGAAATTTAAATATTGCTGTTAATAAGCTAACAAGTAAAGTAGTTATTAAAACCTGCAATATACCTCCTACAAGGGCATATTTTTTTATTGCGGAATATTTTTCAATGGAAAATTCTAGACCAATAATAAATAAAAGGAATATTACTCCTAATTCAGAAATTTTGGTAATTATATCCGTTGAGTGAATGAATTGACCTAGAATAATACCTGTTAAAAAAAGTCCAATCATGGATGGAAGTTTTAGTTTGTTAAAAATTAATAATATTACCACAGCAGTAATTAAAATAATTGATATGCTTTCTAATAATATTAAATCCATAACTATTTTTCTTCCTTAATTAAATCAATGTATATTAAGATTTCTATAATTTATATTACTTAATATTTTTTTTATAAAAATAGTTTTTTTTAGGAAATTTTTAAAAGAAAAAAGAGAATTTATTCAAGTAATTAATTACTTGATTCGGGAACTTCGCCTTTAAAAGCTCCGCCAGTTATTGCTCCGGAATTGGCATTTATTTCGTAGTAACCAACGGCTTCTCCATTTTCGTAGAAAGTTACTTCATATGAATCATCATATAATTTTGGAGTTGAAGCTACTGCTTTTGAAAATTCATTGGGTAAATTATTTGTTGCTATGTTTTTTGCTTCAGTTGATGATATTTTAGGTGTTGTTGTATCAACTTGTTGATTATTTGAGTTATCAGTGTTTGGTTTTGCCGTGTTGTTTGTGGTAGTTGCAGGTTTATTTGTGTTCTGGTTGGAATTTATATTATTTGCTTGGTTTGTTGATGCTTTATTGTTCGTAGCTTGTTTAGTACTTGTGTCAGGTTTAACTACATCTTCATCAATTTTTAATGAATCTTGTGAATTACTACCTATATTACTATCAAGAATATCGGTAGCACCATCTTGACTATCTTCTTCAGTAGCAACACTTGTCAATGTTTGTATAGCCTCTGTAGCCTCATTATTATATGTTGCTGCTACAACACCTATTAAGGCTACAATAAGTATTGCTAAAATAATTTTTGAATCCAATTTTCCACCCCTTTAATAAATTAGATTATCTTTATTATATAATAATATACTTATTTTTAGATATAAATTTATCCTAAGGAATATTACTTATCAAAACCCCATTATTATTAAATACTATATTTTTTATACTATTATTCATGCAGAGAAAAGGAATTACAAATTTACCGTTACATACTGACCATACACCACCATGGCTATGGAAAAGAATGGTTAAATTGTCTGGAGCTTTAACTGAGGTAATTCTTGAAGAATATGGTCATGAAGAGTTTTTAAACAGAATTTCAAATCCTTACTGGTTTCAGGGATTTTCATGTATAATAGGTTTTGATTGGCATTCTTCAGGTACAACTACAACTACCTGTGGAGCTTTAAGGGCGAGTTTAAATCCTGAAGAACATGGAATAGCAGTTTTGGGAGGTAAAGGTAAGAATTCTTTAAAAACTCCTAATCAAATTACTAAACTTGCCGATGATTTTAATTTTTCTGAAAAAACAAGGGAAGAACTGATTAAATCATCAAAATTATCGGCTAAAATTGATAATTCCTGTATTCAAGATAGTTACGCATTATATCAGCATAATTTCTTTTTAACAGAAAAAGGTAATTGGGCCGTAGTTCAACAGGGAATGAATTTAACCAATAAGTATGCTCGCCGTTATCACTGGATGAGCACTGATTTGAATGATTTTTTATCAGATCCGCATACGGCAATAGAATGTGATAAGAAAAACGATGAAACATTAAATATGGCATCAAAAAAGAGTGAAGAAGTACAAAAAATTAGTGTTGATTTGATAAATGATAATCCTGAACATTTAAGAACATATTTTAGAAGAAAAGATCCTAAACAGACATTATTATCTGATTTTTTTGACTTTAATAATGAAGACGATGATCCTACAGGATTTCTGAAACAGAAAGCATTTACTATGCCCTCCCATCATGAAGTATTGGATATGGATTTAAGTGATAACGAATTTAAAGTTTTAAAAAATGCTTATGAATTGCAACCAGAAAATTATTCTGAACTTATTTCTTTAAAGGGTATCGGACCTAAAAAAATCAGGGCATTGGCATTAATAAGTGATTTGGTTTATGGTGAAGAGGCTAGTTGGGAAGATCCTGTCAAATACAGTTTTGCACATGGAGGTAAGGACGGTTTTCCATATCCTGTTGATAAAGAAGTTTATGATTACTCTATTGACACTATTAAAAATTCCCTAAATCAAGCAAAACTAAGTGATAAAGAAAAATATGATGCTATCAAAAGGTTGAATAAATATATCAATTAGGCTAAAAGCTTTATTTTTTCACAACAAATATAATATTAGATTTGAAACTGGAGGTTTCACATGCAATCAACAATTGATGTTTTAAAAACAAGACGTAGTGTAAAGAATTTTAATGATAAAAAAGTATCTAAAGAGGATTTGGAGAATATATTGAGCGCAGCAGTAAATGCACCAACAGGTATGAATGCGCAATCTCCAAAAATTCTTGTAATTCAAAGAAAGGACATAATTGAAAGATTTTCCCAATGGAATAAATCATTTTATCCGGAAGAGTTAAAAAGCCAATTACCTGATGATTTTGACCCATTTTACAATGCTTCTACTTTAATCATAGTGTTAGCTGATAAATCATTTAATACTTATGTGGAAGATGGTTCATTAGTTATAGGAAATATTTTGAATGCAGCAACTAGTTTGGATATAGGTGCATGTTGGATTCATAGAGCTAGGGAAGAGTTTGATTCATTGCAAGGAAAAGAATTGCTTAAGGTATGGGATTTATCTGAAAATTATGTTGGAATAGGTCATGTAGTGTTAGGTTATCCGAGTGATGATTTCAAAGTTACTGAAAAGAAAATTAAGGATGACTTTGTAGTATACCTTGACGAGATCATTTAAACATTGATTTTATTTTCCATCCCGTTGATGATTCAACTTCTTCTTTAAATTTTTTTAATTCTTTGAGTTCTTCTTTTATTTCTTCATTTTCTTTTTTTAATTTCCTATTTTTCAAATCTAAATCTTCACATTCAAAGATGCTTTGTCCCAATTCGGAGGATAGTTGTTTGTAATTGGATTTTTGTTCTTCCAGTTGTTTTTTTAAATATTCATTTTCTTTAATTAAATTATTTATTTCTTCTTCATTCATTGTAATCACGTATTTCTGTTCTTATCTTTGTCATCTTCTTAAATAAAAATATCCTTATTATAAATTTAGGTATACCTAAAAATTTATATTGTATGAAATAGATATAACTATTTATTATATTAATTAAGGAGGTAAAATAACTTGTCACAATTAATAAAATTTGAAAACGTAACCAAAGGATACATCACGGGAAATAACATACTTAAAGCAGCAGATAATCTTAATTTTGTAATAGATGAAGGGGAATTTGTAATAATAGTAGGACCATCAGGTTCAGGAAAATCCACATTGTTAAATTTATTAGGCGGATTAGACTCTGTGACAAGTGGAAAAATTTCGGTAAATTCACAATTAATTACTGATTTCAATGATAATGAACTGACAAATTATAGAGCCAAAGAAGTGGGATTTATTTTCCAATTTTATAATTTAATACCAAATTTAACTGCATTGGAAAACATTGAATTGATTAATGATATCTCAAATAATAAAATAGATGGAAAAAAATACCTAAAAGAAGTAGGTTTGTTGGAGCATGCTGAAAATTTTCCTTCTGAATTGTCGGGGGGAGAACAGCAAAGAATTTCAATTGCTCGAGCATTAGCTAAACAACCATCCTTACTCTTATGTGATGAACCAACAGGTGCATTAGATTCTAAAACAGGATATACTATAATAAAATTACTGTTGGAGTTATGTAGGAACAATAAAACTACTGTAGTAATTGTTACACATAACATTGAATTATCCAAATTAGCTAACAAAATAATTCATCTTAAAAATGGACAAATAGAAAATATTGAAGTAAATATCAATCCTCAAAGTATTGATGAGATTGAATGGTGATTTTCATGTTATTTAAAAAAATGTTACGTGATATGAACGAACATAAAATGCAATTTATTGCAATATTTTTGATGTCCTTTTTGACAATATGGATTTTTTCGGGAGTAGGTTCAGAAGTAGCAGGAATTCAGCAAACAGTCAACGAATACTATGATGAAACTGACATGGCTGATTTCTGGATTTATTCAGAAGATTGGGGAAATGAGTCTATAAATAAAATAACTGAAATATCCACAACGGATGAATTTGAAAGGCAGTTGGTTTTACGTTCAACTGCAAACATAACTGGAAATCCAACATTAACCTTACATTTTATAGAAAAAGATAAGTTATCCAAATATTATCCTGTAGAAGGCGAAAGTATAAATATTAATGATGAAGATGGAATATGGTTAGATAAAAGATTTGCTGATGCACATGATATAAAAATTGGTGATAAGTTAACAGTTCAATTCAATGGATTATCTATGGAAAAAACAATTAAAGGTTTGGGTTATTCTCCAGAATATGTTTATGCACAAGGAGATAGTTTAATACCAGATTTTAAACTTCAAGGCTTTGCATATTTGTCTTATAAATCATTTCCAATTGAAGACATACCATATAATGTTGTTTTGATTAAAAGTGATGACACTGATTATCAGTCAAAACTGGATGATAAAATAGAATATGATACGTTGATTCCATTCGATGATCATGTTAGCGTCAAACAGTTTCAGTCAGAAATAGATCAACACAACATGATGGGAAATTTATTTCCAATAATATTTGTAGTTGTAGCACTATTAACATTACTGACTACTATGACTAGGATAGTAAATCACCAAAGAACACAAGTAGGAACATTAAAAGCGTTAGGATTTTCTAACAGGAGCATTACATTACATTATATCTCATATGGATTTTATTTAACATTGTTAGGATGTATATTGGGTTTAATAGTTGGTCCAAATACTCTTCCTTATTTATTTTTCCCATCTATGAGTTCATTTTATACATTACCTGATTGGCATTCGGGTTTTGACATAAAATTTGTGTATGTTGCACTTTTAATGATATTAATATCAATAATGGTTACTTATTTAGCTGCAAAAAATATTTCAAAAGAATCTCCCGCATCAACATTAGTTCCCAAAGTTCCAAAAATTAAGAGTAAGGGGTTATTTGAAAAAACAAAATTTTGGAAGAAAATGGGATTTAATGGGAGATGGAATTATAGGGATATAAAAAGAAATAAGATTAGATCATTAGTAACAGTTATAAGTATAATAGGTTGCACTTTGCTATTGATATCTGCTTTAGGTATGAATGATGGTATGAATGACTTGAAATCATGGCAATATGGTGATATATGTCATTATGAAAGTCAATTAATTATAGAAGATAATACTACAATAGATCAAATCAATAATATAAGTGCGGAGGTAAATGGTCTTCAGGTTATGAATCAACAGATAGAAATTAAATCCAATAACATAACCAAAACGTCTAGTATTATGGTTTATAATAAATCGGATTTGATTACGCCAACTGATAAAAACATGAAATCCATGGAGTTACCTGAAGATGGCATCAGTTTAACGGAAAAATCTGCAGAATTATTGGGTGTAGAAAAGGGTGAAAGTATTGAATGGCATATTTATGGTGATGACAAATGGATAAATTCAACAATTGATGAGATATACGCTGATCCAACTACTCAAGGAATTACCATAAGACCAGCAAAACTTGAAAAATTTGGATATAACTTCACACCAGACATGATCGTCACTAAAAAAAATATAAATGATAAAATGGAAGGTATAAGTACTATAAATAATTTTTCAGACTTACAGAATACGTGGGATGAATTAATGGGGTCTTCAAATCTTCTGATAGCAATATTAGTAATTTTTGCTATAGGATTATCTGTTGTGATGTTGTATAGTTTGGGTATTTTAGCTTTTACTGAAGTTGAACGTGATTTGGCAACTTTAAAAGTTATAGGATTCAAAACTAAAGCAATTAGGAGATTGTTTTTAACTCAAAATATAGTTCTTTCAGTAATCGGTTTTATTTTTGGTGTTCCTATTGGATATTATGTGTTGAGAATAATGATGGACAGTTCTGGGGATACATTTTATTATCCTATAAATTATAATCCCATAACTATAGGGTTGGCATTTGTATTTGTTATTGGATTATCCGTCTTAGTAAATCTATTATTTTCTAGAAAAATAAAAGATATTGATATGGTCAAATCACTTAAAAAAGGAAGGGATTAATTTTTATTGTCAAATATGTTTCTTTATATTTTTTTACAAAATTTTAAATAAATATATTATATACTATGAATAAAATATTATTTGTTTAATGTTAAATTAAACATTAAGATATTATGTTAAATTTATAAAGATACATAATATACACCTAAATAAATTGAAACTAACTTAAGTTAGAATAGAAATTTTCCTTTAAAAGGAAAATTAAACTAATTATATCCTATTTGAAGATAAATATGGTTTTCGTGAGAATAATTATATTTATCTTTAAAACTATTTTAATAAAAAAAATTTTTTTGTCACTATTTTCAGAAATATTTATTAATAATTTTAAATAATATATTATTACAATATTATGAATTACAGTTTAACTATTTTTACTAAAGAACTTAAAGAGTTTATTGAAAAAGAAAAAGAATCAAATAAAATTATTAAAGCAGATGTAATTAAGATTGGAAAGGGTATTCTTGAACTTTCAACAAGAAACAATTCTAATTTAACAAAAAATATGGAAGTGGAAATCGATAGAATTCCTGCCAAAGTAATTTTAAAAAAAGATAAACAGGTTCATTTGAAATTATTAAAAAATGGATATTTTGCTTTAAATCAATCCGTTTCTATAAAAAATATCCAAAAAGATATTATCATCCATAAATTACAGGAATCATTGGATAACATCCAGGAAAATAAACTTAACAAAGAAAATAATATAACATTGGATGTGATTGTAAATGATTATGAGATTACTTTTTCTGATGAAAATTTTAAAGTGTCTTCAAAATTAAATCATAATCAAAGAGTTGCTGTAAAAAAAGTTTTACAGGCAGAAAAATTTCATATTATTCAGGGACCACCAGGTTCTGGGAAAACACATACAATAACTGAAATCATAAAGCATCTCTATAATTCCGGTAATCGTATACTGGTGACAACCCATACTCATGTTGCCTTGGATAATATAATCGAACGATTAGGCTTTGTTGAACAGAAGGATATACTGAGAATTGGACAGAACGAAAAAATTTCAGATAAGACTTTGAAATATAGTTTGGAGGAACAGATAAAATTTCATCCTGATTATGGAAAAATACATGAAAAACAGGTTTTGATAAAAAAATTGCAAAATTATGAAATATCTTTTGAAAAAAATTTTTTAAATCATTCCAATAATAAATCCATATTCTATAAAATTTTTAATCATCTGTTTAACTTTAAGGAAAATGAAAGTTACTATGATAATTCTAGTGGTAATATCAATAAACATAATAATATTGATAGAATTAGTGAAGTTAATAAGGAGATAGATGATATTAAAAATAATATACAATATGATATAGTTAGTGGAGCAAAAATTATTGCTTCTACAGTATTATCTTCAAGTGGTTTTTTAACTAAAGATATTGAATTTGATTATGTTATAATGGATGAAGCAAGTCAAGTTCCTTTGTATTTGGCTTTGATTCCTTTATTAAAAACGGATAAGTTTGTTTTAATAGGGGATAATAAACAGTTACAACCAATTCAAAATCGGAATTCTTCTTATTTATTGAATAAATCGATTTTTAACTTATTAATTGATAAATATCCTGAAAATTTTACTTTTTTAAATATTCAATATAGGATGAATAAAGAAATCAGTGATATTGTAAGTAAGTTATATTACAAAAATAAGCTTCTTACAGAGAATACCATTAAAAATCAGAAAATCACACTTAAAGATAATAAATATTTTTTATTAAATGAGGACATTGTAACTTTTATTGACACATCCAGTGTTGACTTTAATGAAGAGGATATTTCTGGTGGCTGTTGTAATAAGTATGAATCTGATTTGGTTTTACATATTGTCAAAGCATTATTGTCCAATGATATATCTGAAGATGAAATTGGCATAATTACTCCCTACAGAAAACAAAAGGATTATATTGTTGGATTACTTAATAATAATGGAATTAAAATAGAATGTGACACTATTTATAGATTTCAAGGTAGAGAAAAAGATGTAGTTATTATCTCTTTTTGTAAAAGTTTAAATAGATCCTTAAGTGTTTTTCAAAAAAAGTTTTTGGCCGATGAAAATCAGTTAAATGTATCTCTGACAAGATCCCGAAAGAAATTAATAATTATTGGCAATTATTCTATGTTAAGAACTGCTCAGAACATTAAAGATTTTGTGAATCAAATTAATAGGAATAATTTTTTATATCTTGAGGATATTTTGTGAGTATCCTCTTGAAATAATTGAAACATTTATATATACAAAAAAATATAACTATTGTTATATCTTATGATATCAATAAAAATTTAATAAATTATTGTTATAATATTAAATTTATATCTGTTTATGAATTACTTGACTTAATTCTATTTTTCTCAGATGTATCATTACCCTATTTAATATTATAACAATTGTTATATTATAATTATTAAACTAATCATTCATAAAGAAAAAAATAGGAGTGTATTTAGTTTTTAAATTAAAATTATAAAATCATAATTAAATAGACAAATAACAAACAAATTAAATTATAAAATCAACAAAAAGAATTATATTAAGAAAATAAAGATATTTAAACAGAAGAAAAAAGAAAACATAGGAAGTGATATTGTGGCATACGAAGTAAAAAATAAGAAAAACATAGCAACTTTAGGATTACATGTAGGACAAGAAGAAACAGATGAAACAGGTTCCAGAGCAGTTCCAATTTATCAAACAACATCATATGTATTTAATGATACGGATCAGGCAGCAAATAGATTCGCGCTTCAAGAAGGAGGAAACATTTACACAAGATTAACCAATCCTACAACAGAAGTATTTGAAAAACGAATTGCAGCTATTGAAGGAGGAACATCAGCATATGCAACATCATCAGGTCTTTCTGCAATATTCTATGCAATTATCAATTTAACTGAAGTGGGAGACAACATAGTTTCAGCTGACAATTTATACGGAGGAACATTCGAATTATTTGAAAACACATTAAAAAATCTTGGAAGAACAGTAAAATTTGTAGATTCACAATCACCTGACGAATTTGAAGCAGCAATCGATGAAAAAACTAGAGCTATATATGTGGAATCAATAGGAAATCCTAAATTGGATATCCCAGACTTTGATGTAATATCTGAAATTGCACATAAAAACGGAATCCCATTAATAGCAGATAACACCATAGGTATAGGTTCAGTAAGACCATTTGATCATGGTGCAGATATTATAGCAAGTAGTGCAACCAAATACATTGGAGGACATGGAACAACACTCGGTGGAGTAATCATTGAAAAAGGAGACTTCAACTGGGACAATGGTAAATTCCCTGGTTTAACAGAACCTGATGAAACATACAATGGATTAAAATTCTATGAAACGTTTGGTTCAGCAGCATTCACAACCAGGATAAGAGCAGTATTAGGAAGAGATACTGGAGCTGTACCAAGTCCATTCGGTTCATTCCTATTACTACAAGGATTGGAAACATTAAGTTTAAGAATAGAAAAACATGCAGAAAACGCATTGGCTGTTGCAAAACACTTGGAAGCACATCCAAAAGTTGCATGGGTAACATATTCTGGTCTTGAAAGTAGTCCAAACCATGAAATAGCAAAAAAATATGCTGAAAAAGGTTATGGTGGAATAGTATCCTTCGGTCTAAAAGCAGGTTATCAGGGAGCAATTGATTTTATCAACAACACGGAATTATTGTCTTTACTAGCAAATATAGGTGATGCAAAATCATTAGTAATTCATCCAGCATCAACCACCCACTCCCAGCTTACCGAAGAACAACAAAGAGCAACTGGTGTTACACCGGACTTAATAAGGTTCTCTGTTGGTATTGAAGATTTGGAAGATATTCTAGCAGATGTTGATCAAGCTCTTGATAAAATTGAATAATATTTATTCTTTACTTAATCTCCATTTTTACTTTTTTTTAACAATTAAATTCAATCAAAATTTAACTAACTTAACTATTTTCATGACAAAGATTAAATGTTAAAAATAATATAAAAATAATTAATATAAACGGTTGTAAAGGAGGTAAATATGTTGGCACTTAGCAAATCTATTGGGACAGTTGAAACTCAGTATTATACATTAGAAGAAGATTTGGAATTGGAAACAGGAAATGTTATTAAAACTCCAACTATTGCCTATGAAACATACGGAACACTGAATGACCAGAAAAGTAACGCAATTTACGTCTGCCATGCATTGACTGGTGATGCACATGCTGCTGGTTGGCATGATGGTGATAAAAAACCTGGTTGGTGGAATATTATTATAGGTCCGGGTAAACCATTGGATACAAATAAATATTTCATAGTTTGTTCAAATGTAATAGGAAGTTGTAAAGGAACAACAGGGCCAAGTGACATTAATCCTGATACTGGAAAAGAGTATGGTTTGGATTTCCCAATTGTTACAATTCAGGATATGGTTAACGCAGAAAAAAAATTGATGGATTATCTGGGAATTCAACAGTTGTATGCAGTTATTGGAGGTTCAATGGGAGGTATGCAAGTACTTCAATGGACATTATCCTATCCTGAAATGATTAGAAACGCTATAATGATTGCTTCAGGAGCTTATTCAACACCTCAACAAATAGCTTTCAATGCAGTTGAACGTCAATCAGTTATAGCTGATCCAAATTGGAATAAAGGCGCTTATTATGAAAGTGATCAAAAACCAGAACAGGGACTTTCCGTTGCACGTATGATTGGTCACATAACTTATCTAAGTAATGAATCAATGTATGAAAAATTCGGTAGGAGATTACAAAATAAAAATTCATTCAGTTATGACTTCAGCAACGAATTTGAAGTTGAAAGTTATCTTGAACATCAAGGTTTTAGTTTCACAAAGAAATTTGATGCAAACAGTTACTTGTATTTAACAAAGGCATTGGATTATTTTGATGTAAGAAAGAACAACTCTTTGGAAGAAGGTCTAAAACCAATCAGAGCAAAGATGTTGATAATGTCCATTACTTCAGATTGGTTATATACTCATGAGCACATGGAAGAAATCGTTTTAGCATTAAGGGCAAATAATGTTGAAGTAACATATTCCAAATTAAATTCTGAATACGGGCATGATGCATTTTTAATTGAGAATGGTCAAATGAATTATATTATCAGTAACTTCTTGTCAAAAGCAACCGTAAAAGACGTAATGAATAAAAATGTGGTTACATTACAGGATAATAAAAGCGTCAGGGATGCAGCTGAATTAATGTTGACCAAAAATAGAACACATATTCCAATAGTTGATTCTGAAAATAAGATTATTGGAATTATTACGGCATGGGATTTGTCCAAAGCTATTGCAAAGAATACCGATAACATTGAAGAAATAATGACTAAAGATGTTTTGACCTGTTATGAAGATGATTCAATATATGATGTTGCACATAAAATGGAAGAACATCATATATCTGGTTTACCAGTAATTAACAAAAATCAGCAGGTTATTGGTAATATTTCCACCACTCATTTGTCCAATTTATTGGATTTAGAGTAATTTTATTTTTTTTTTAGAATTAGTTTTTTTTTTAAAAAAGGGGGATTAGAAAGTAAATATTCAATATTTACATATCTTCAAATCTGTCTTCGAGTTTTTCAAGTACACCTGGAAGACTGGTGTATTCCATTTCATCAGCAGGTAATCTGTGAGGTTCGAATGGACCGTGTCTTCTCATATAGTTTGCTACTCTAGTTGCAGTTCTTCTTGCTTCATCGAATGCAGGGTCTGCAAACATATCAACTGGTCCAACAAGTTGTGCATTGTTTACTTGGAAACCGAGTCCGATTACACGAGGAGGTCCGTCAAATCTTACAGGTCTTGCATCTGATTCACCAACAGGCATTAAAGGTCCATTGTGTGATCCTCTCATCCATCCACTTACTAAGTGTGGGAATGCAAATGGTTCTGAAGTTTCTCCACCTGCAGGGAATCCTGATTGTGATCTTACGATTGCTACTGGGTCGTCTTTTCCGATGTATTTTCCTGCCATGAGGTTTAATCTGTCTGTACTTACAGCTGCTGCAATTTCACCATCTGATCTTCTGAAGATTCTTTTAATAACGTATCTTCCTGTTGAACCTATTAATGCTAATAAGTCATACATTTCATCAGGACATGACATGGTTACTTTTCTGTTTTCAATTACATCGTATACTTCAAAGTCAAATCCACCGTGTAATGTTGGGTCAATTACTAATCCAGCAGTGTTGAATGGGTCTGCAAACATTCTGAATAATGGTAAGTTGAATGCTCCAGGTTCTGTTTTGTCACAGCAGTATGCAAATACTGGGTCTGAACCTCTTTCTTCGAATTCAATTTCTGCACTTCCAGGACCCATACCTTTGATGTTTCCACTGAATGTGTCTGATAATAAGTCTTGACCTGCACCGTATAATTTAAGTCCTTTTGCTACTTCTGCACCAGCCATGAATGTATCAAATGCTAATTTGTGAATTTCTTCGTTATCTGGCCCGTTAGTGTGGGTCATGATCATGTCTATGTCGTCACCACAGTTGGTTATATAAAAGTCTGTTAATAATCCTTCTTCTTTTGCTTTGGATAAATATTCATTACATTTATCTTTTAATAATTGGTGTGTTACTGCGTGTCCACCAACACTACCAATATCTGCTTTAATTATACTTACAGTAGTTTTCATTTAGTATACCTCCTCGGTAAAAATATGATATTACATTTTTATTCAATACTATAATGAATAGTTTATTAATAACAATCATTTTCAAAATATAGTTTTTGCCTTTAGAAAAGCTTTGAATAAAAAATTCTTAATTATTACTTATATTTTTTTAATTTAATGTTTATAAATTTATTTGTAATTTATTTATTTTATAAAAAAATTTATATTAAAAAAAGTTAAATTATTAGAGTTTTCTAATAATCTCATCACACATTTCTTGTGTATTGTTTGTTCCACCAAGATCGGGTGTTTTAATTTTTCCTTCTTTAATAATGTTTTCTATGGTTTTTTGTATGTTTTCTGCTTCTTTTTGCATACCTAAAAATTCTAACATTAGGCTACCAGATAATATCATTGCTATAGGGTTTGCTTTGTTTTGTCCAGCAATATCTGGTGCGGAACCATGAACTGGTTCGAATAATCCATTATCTTTTCCAATATTGGCTGAAGGTATTAATCCAAGACTTCCCAACAGTCCTCCTCCTTGGTCTGACAATATGTCTCCAAAGAGATTGGTTGTTACAATAACATCAAACTGTGCAGGATTTGTAATAAGATACATTGCCATAGCATCAATGTAGTAATCATTAGCTTTAATTTGAGGATACTTTTCTGCTTCTTTGTAGAATGATTTTTTAAATACACCATCTGTTAAGGGAAGTACATTTGCTTTATGTGCTGCAGTGACTTTTTCAAGTCCTGTTTTAACAGCGTATTCAAATGCATAGTTACATATTCTTTCCGAACCTTTGTATGTAATTTTTCTTATAGCTATTGCTTCATCACCATAATCCTCTTCTAGATGTGAATATAGTCCTTCTGAATTTTCTCTAATTATTGTGAAGTTAATGTTGCTATTAGTGTATGATTTAATTGGTCTTTGATTTATATATAAATCCAATTCTCTTCGTAGCGTAACGATTGCACTTTTTTGTTCTGGAATTGATGTTACAGCACCAAATAATGTGGAATCACTATTTTTGCATGATTCAATAGTTTCTTGGGGTAAGTTGGTACCATTTTTTTCATAACATTCTTTTCCTGCTTCCTGATATATAAAATCAAAGTCAGCGTTAACAGTTTCTAAAATTTCTAGTGCAGGTTTCATTACTTCTTTACCTATACCATCACCAGGAATTGTTGTAATTTTATACAAATAAATCCTTCTCCATAAAATAGTTTATTATATTATTATTTATCGTGATTAATTATTTATATTATCCGAGGCTAAATATTATTAATATTAATGGAAAGTATAATTTTTAAAGTGATAAAATGAGTAAAGAAGAAGTTATAGATGCAATTAATAATTTGAATGATGATGATGATTTTGTAAGAATTGAGGCTGAAAGTACTATTGCAATGAATATGCCTGCAGAAATTGATGTTCTACATGAAGAAGTAATTAAAGAGGATTATCCTAAAAATACTAAATTAACAATGGTTGAATTATTAAGGGAAATTAAAGATCCTAGTTCTATTGAAGTATTTGTGGAATTATTGCATGATAGAAATAAATGGGTTAGAAGACAGTCCAGTTCAGCATTAGCTGACTATGGTGATGATGCTGTAGATAAGTTATTAACCGTGGTTGACGATGAAAGTTGGAGAGCACGTGGCGGAGCAGTATGGGCATTGGCAAAAATTGCAAATCCGGATACTTTAGATGTTTTCCTTAAGGCAGCAAAAGATGAAAAAAGTTTTGTTAGAGGTGGAGCTGTATTTGGTTTAGGTAACCTTGGTGGTGACAAAGCAGTTGAAGCCTTAAAAGAATTGGCTGATAGCGATGATAGTGGATACATCAAAGCTAATGCTTTAACATTCCTTGAAAAATTAGAAGAATAATCTATTTTGAATAATGTTGATTATTTCAACAACTTTTTTTATTTTTATTATTTTTTTATCTTTTTTATAGAATATTTATATTTTTTTCATTTATTTTTATAAATTGTACATTTTAAGTCATTTTTTTTCTTAAATCTGTTTAGAAAACTTTTAATATAATTAATTAGATAAATATATATTGATATTTTGTAAATAAACTAATTAAATATGGAGTGATATGATGGTAAAGATTACTATAATTGGAGCTTCAGGTACAATTGGAAAAAATGTAGCATTTACATTGGCTAAAGAAGATGTAATTGATGAAATTGTGATGTACTCAAGAGAAAGAAGTCATCCAAAAGTTACTGGTGAAGTTTTAGACATGTATGATGCTCTTGCTGCTGAGGATATAGACAGTGTACTAACACCATCATGCAATGTGGAAGATATAGCGGGATCCAAGATAGTTCTAATTACTTCTGGTGTTCCTAGAAAAGATGGTTATACACGACTTGATTTGGCAGTTCCAAACGCAAAGATTATTAAAGGGTATGCACAAGACATTGCAAAATATGCTCCAGATTCAATTATATTGATTGTTACAAATCCGGTAGATGTAATGACTTCAATTGCATTGGAATATTCCGGTTTTGAAAAAAACAGGGTCATTGGTTTGGGAAATCATTTGGACTCTCTTAGGCTTAAAACAATATTGTCTAGACATTTTAGGATTAACAGTGGAGAAATTCACACAAGGGTAATTGGTGAACATGGTGATCATATGGTGCCATTGCTTAGTTCAACAACGATTGGGGGTATACCATTAAAATATTTTGCCCAATCTGAAGAGTTAAATGTTGAAAAATTAGTTAAAAAGCTTAAGAATGCTGGTGGAAACATCATTTCTAAAAAAGGAGCAACAGAGTATGGTCCATCTTATGCTATAGGTAACCTTATATCTACAATAGTTAATGATACTAGAAAGATTTTAACTGTCAGTACGTATCTGGAAGGTGAAGTAGAAGGGGTATATGATGTTTCATTGGGTGTTCCTGTTGTGCTGTGTAAAAACGGTATTCAACGTATAATTCCAGTTCATATGAAGGATGAAGAGAAAGCAGAATTCTTTGATGCTGCTAGAACAGTTAAAAAATGTACTTATAAAATACGTGATTTATTAGACGAGTCTTAATATTTTTTTTATTTTTTTAAAGAATTTTTTCATATTCTTTTTTAGTTTTTTAAGCAAATAATTTATTATTTTTTTGATAATTTATTATTTAAAAATTAATTTTTTTACAAAGTTTTTTATACTATGAGTTATATATTATCGATTATAATATTAATAATGATTAATCATGATAAATATTGGATTAATCTGAATATTATAAATGAGGTAAAAAAAATGAAAGTTGCAATTATTGGTGGAACAGGTTCCCAAGGATTAAATTTAGGTAAAAGATTAGCAATAGCTGGTGAAGATATTATTATTGGTAGTAGAAAAGAAGAAAAAGCTTTAACAAAGGTTGAAGAAACTCTTGAATTGCTTAAAGACTATGAAGACATTAAAATGGTGGGAATGTCTAACGAAGATGCAGCAAAAGAAGGAGACTTATTAATATTAACAGTACCTTTAGCTGCACAAAAAGCAACATTACAATCAATAAAAGAATTTGTTGGAGACAAAATATTAATTGATGCAACAGTACCACTTGAAACTGCTATTGGTGGATCACCAGCAAGATTTGTTGATTTAATGGAAGGATCTGCTGCAGAAAGAACTGCAAAAATACTAAGTAAAACTGGTGCAAAGGTAGTTGCAGGATTTAATAATATTAGTAACTCACATTTAGATAATATTCCAGAACCTATAGATTGTGATTGTTTAATTGCAGGTGATGATAACGAAGCTAAAGCACAAGTAAAAGAATTAGTGGAAAAACTCCCTGGAGTAAAATGTTTAGATTGTGGAAAATTAGAAAAAGCAAGAATGATTGAAAAAATCACTCCATTACTTATTGGTTTAAATATTAAATATAAATCCCATTATGGTGGATTAAGAATTACAGGAATAGACTTTTAATTAGTCTATTTTTTTACTTTTTTAATTATATTTTTTAAATTACTTCAAAATCTATTTTTTCCTTAAGCATTAATTATTTTTTTTTTAAAAAAAAGAATGAAGGGAGGTCAAATATTATGGCAAATTAAAATGTCATTATTTCTTGATATCCATTCATGTTTTGGTAGATATATTCATCAGCGTCTTCTTTCTTTTGTTCTTATTTTAATGACTTCTTCTATATTGCTAATGAATATTTTTCCATCTCCCATATTTCCAGTATGTGCTGCTTCACAAATGGCGGTTATAACATTTTCCACAGTATTGTCCGGAATAACGGTTTCAATTTTTACTTTTGGAAGAAGATCTATCCTATAACTTTTTCCCCTGTATTTTTCTTCAATACCTAATTGTTCCCCTCTTCCTTTAACATCCGTTACGGTAATTCCTTTACAATCTACTTTTTCCAACGCATCTTTTACTGCATCTAATCGTTCAGGTCTTATTATGGCTGTTATCTGTTTCATATTATCATCTTCCTATTATAATCTGTAACCAAGTTCTTCATGTTCTTTAACATCTAAACCTTCTATTTCTGTTTCTGAATCTACTCTAATACCAAATGTTTTGTCTAAAACTTTAGCAATTACATAAGTTAATATGAATGAGTAAACTGCTACAGCTATTATACTGATAATTTGTATTACTACCTGTTCAGGGTTTCCATATAAAAGTCCTGCAACCCCACCAATTGCAGGTGTTGCGAAAACTCCAGTCATTATAGCTCCCCACGTACCTGATAGTCCATGTACACCAAATGCATCCAATGCATCATCATATCCAAGTTTTGGTTTTAAGTATGAAATTGCGAAATATGATACAAAGACAGTTGTAAATCCGATTATAATTGATGCGGGAATATCAACAAATCCTGCTGCCGGTGTAATTGCAACCAATCCTGCGACTGCACCAGTAGCTGAACCAAGTACTGTTGGTTTTCCTGATTTCCAGAGGTCTATTAAAATCCAGCCCAACATTGCAGTTGCTGCAGCTACATTTGTTGTAATCAATCCATTTGCAGCTAATCCATTTGCTGCTAGGGCTGATCCACCATTGAATCCGAACCATCCAAACCATAATAGTGCTGCTCCAATAACAACATATCCTAAATGGTGAGGTAATAATCTTTGGTCTTTTCGTGGTCCAAGTACTAATATTAATGCTAATGCAGCTATACCTGAGTTAAGGTGTACTACAGCTCCTCCTGCAAAGTCTAAGGCTCCTAATTGGTATAGCCATCCTCCACCCCATACCCAATGTGCTACAGGTACGTAAACCAAGGTTAACCATATTGCTGTAAATATTATCCAGGCTTTTGCTTTCATACGTCCGACTACTGCTCCTGATATTAGTGCAACAGTAATTGCTGCAAATGTTGCTTGAAATGCAATGAAAAGCAATTCAGGTATTCCTGTGTCTGGGTGAAGCATATCCAAACCGATTCCTGTTAGGAAGAAATTAGTTGGTGCTCCTAAAAATCCGTTAATTGTTTCTCCAAATGCAAATTGATATCCGAATATTACCCAGATTACACTTGCTATGGCGAATGCTGTTAGAGATAAGAACATTGTGTTTAAAACATTTTTCTTTTTACTCATACCTCCATAAAATAATGCTAACCCTGGAAGGGTCATTATCATCACTAATGCTGTGGAAATTAAAATCCAAGCTGTATCTCCTGTGTTTAGTAGTGATTCTGCTACCACATAAAATCCTCCATTTTTTTGTTATGCTTCCTTTGTTTTTATTTTTATCTTTTATTATTATATTTTTAATTATCATAACGGAAGTAGGAAACATACTTCCGATAATACTAATATGATTATCATAGTATTTAAAAGTAATGTCAAATATTATTATTTAAAAAAATATAAAAAGTTATTATAGTTTATAAAATAAGAAAAATACTATTAATCCTCCAATAAATGTAGCATTAGAATAAATGTTTAACCAATAAGCAACATTGAAACTAGTTGTTAAAAACAAAACAATTACTCAGATTATCAGGAAAATTAATGATATTTTTATTTCCCCTTTTCATCTAAATTTTAAAAAAAGAATTGTAGAAGAGATTTAACTCTTCTTAATTAAAAAAGATTACATATTTTTCATGTAAACATCTTGTAATGCTGCAACTCCGGAACCAGCTTCAAAGTCAAATCCAAATTCTTTAAGAGTCATTTCTAGACAGGTAAATGTTCTGGATAATTCAGGTAGTCCTGTTATACCCATGTGGCCTATTCTGAAAATATTTCCACTTAAG
Source organism: Methanosphaera stadtmanae (assembly GCA_015062805.1). Taxonomy (GTDB): domain Archaea; phylum Methanobacteriota; class Methanobacteria; order Methanobacteriales; family Methanobacteriaceae; genus Methanosphaera; species Methanosphaera stadtmanae_C. Next base: position 10,784 of record SUTQ01000008.1, on the reverse strand, counting down.
TGGTCTTGTCCACCACCAATTTCAATTTGGTATTTGTCTCTCATAGTTCCACGTAATTGTGAGTCAGTTATACCTTCAGGTATGTTAATACCAGTAAGTGTATTTGAGTAATCTCCTTCACGTGCGAATAATTCAAGACCTAATGCTTTTGCAGCTTCACGAGTAGCTTCTGCACCTGTGTGGTGACGTTTGATACGAGCACATAATCCTTCTTCAAGAACCATGCTTAATGCTTCGTTCATTGCATAAGTCATTGATACACTAGGTGTGTATGGTGTTTGTGATTTTTCTGCACTTTTTCTCATTTTTTTCATGTTGAGATAGTATGTTGGTGAATCTACTTTGTCAACAACATTCCATGCATCATCACTTAAAGTAATCATACTCATTCCAGGTGGTGCTGCAATACATTTTTGTGAACCTGATAAACAAATGTCTAATCCGAAGTCATCTACTTTTACAACATCTCCTGCAAGAGAGCTTACTGTGTCAACTACGAATAATGTGTCATAATCTTTCATTATTTGTCCTACTTCTTTAATAGGGTTAACTACTGCAGTAGAACTTTCGTTGTGTATCATGGTGAGAGCTTTTGCATCATCATTTTCTTCCATTACTCTTTGGATTTCACATGGATCTACTGCTTGTCCCCATGGTACGGTAATTTCTATGGATTCTCCACCGAATACTTCTGTTAATTGTTGAAGTCTTTCTCCAAATTTTCCTCCAACAACGTTGATAACTTTGTCTCCTTTTTCAACAATGTTTGCAATAGCTGCTTCCATTGCACTTGTTCCAGATCCTGTAAAGAAGTATGATTGGTTGTCTGTTTGGAATACTTCTGACATCATAGCAGTTGTTTCATCTAAAATTTCCCCATAAGCTGCTCCTCTGTGGTTAACTATTGGTCTTGCCATAGCATCTAAAACTCTTTTTGGAACAGTTGTAGGTCCAGGAATCATTAATAATATGTCTTCCATTGGGAATATTCCTCCAAATATATATTTTTTATAAACGTTTATTTAAAATATAATAAGGCTAGTTTTAATATACTTGTACATTGTATACATAATAATTACTAAACTTACTATGTTATTCTATTTGTATTTAATAGTTTTTTAATGTATGGGAAAATCATTTCCTTTCAAGAAAAGATATAATTATTTGTTTCATAATTAGATATATTTATTTAGATAATGTTTACGTGATTTTAATGTATAATAATTGGGATAAATGGTACAAAATTATTTTGGATGATTTTTCGTTTAAAGAAGAGGATGATATTGAAAGTGCTAGATATTTAAATGAAAAAGTTTCTAAATTTGATATGTCTCATATAGATTTCAAGCATCAATGTATTGTTTTTGGGGCAGGACCTTCAATTAAAAAACATATTGCTTATCTTAAACGCAATGTTAATCTAAAAGATTATACTTTGATTGCTGCTGATGGCACAACAAAAGCATTGCTTGAAGAATCTATTGTTCCGGATATAATTGTAACAGACTTGGATGGTGATATTGAGAGTATCTTCAAATCAAACAAATTGGGTTCCATATTGTATGTTCATGCACATGGTGATAATCTTGATAAGTTAAAAAGTTATCTTGATGAATTGAATAAAGTTGTTCCTACTTGTCAATGTAGATCATTTGGTAACTTGGAAAATTATGGTGGATTTACTGATGGAGACAGGGCAGTTCACATAGCGGTTTATGCATTAAAAGTTGAAAAAATCATCTTGGCGGGAATGGATTTTGGAAACATTATTACTAATTATTCTAGACCGGAAATCGGCGTAGAATTCAAAGTAGCGGATTCGTTTAAGAAAAAAAAATTGTGTTACGCTAAAAAATTAATTGATAACTTAAAAAAAGAAAATTTCCAAATTGAATTTATAAATTTATGTGATTCAATTTAGATTCCTTACAAAATTATGAAAATGATTTATTGTATTTGTTGAAAATGTTTGTTATTACAAACTTCTCTATACATTATTATTAATTTGGTTATTAATAAATACTAACTCGTAATTATTAATAATTGCTTTAATATTAATTCTGAAAAATTAAGTTTTTAGATAATACTACTTTAATAAATAGTTTAATAAAAAAATTCAAAGAAAAATAAAATAATTGTGACTAGTGAATAAAAATTCACAGCACAGTTTAAAAATAATTATATGTATTTGTGGGTACAATTAGTTCTTTGTAATAAGGGTCTTATATATACTATCTAATATTTAATTAAAGTTATATTAAAAATAGTAAACTGATTTTAAAAGTTAGATTTAACACGAATAATTACGATTTTTTGTAAATGAATCAAATAACATTTATTTGTTTTAAAATAATATTTTCAAACCGAAATAATATATTATAAAACCGAAAATAATAATTCAAAAAAAGATAACTGTGACTATATAATTATCATTATATAGAAATTATATGTTTATCACAATCTAAAAAATATTTTGTTCTGTGGGTACAATTAATAGTTGTGTTAAAGTATAATATATATTGTGGTACATTTTCATTAAACTTTACATTATAACTATTAAAATTTAATTGTATTTTAAGTTTTTATTTTTTAATAATGATTCTAACAACATCGTGGTCTTCTAAAACATGTTCTAACCCTACTTTTTGTCCAGGGAATTTAACAGATTTACCCCAGACTTTTGCATATTTGAAATTCTTTACAAAATCCCTATGTAACTTACGGGCAACATCTTCAATGGTTGAACCTTTTCTTATAATTAATGGTTCGTCCATATCAGCTTTTTTTCCTTGCGGTTTCAAATATAACCTAATCAAATCAAGATCTACAAATATTCTTTCCTTAAGTTCTTCCATCATTATACCATCATCTGCTGATACAAACAGTGCATTAGGTAATTTTTTTCTTAGTTCTGCAAGTTGTTCCTCACTTGCCAAATCTATCTTATTAACAACTATTGTCATTGGTATGTATGCACGATTAGGTTCCATTGCGTCAATAAACCTATCTATGGTTACATCTTCTCTTAACACAACATCTGCACTGTGAATACCATATTCACTAAGGATTGAATGAATTGTTTTTTCATCCAAGTGGGTTAATTCAACGGTAGATACTATGTTTAATCCACCCATTTTTTTCTTGGAAACTTTCACTTCAGGTCTTTTTTCATTAGGTCTTACTCCAATGTTCCTTACCTCTTCTAGAATCACGTCCATGTGTTCCGGTTGGAACACATCTAAAACCATAATAATTAAATCCGCATTTCTTGTAGCAGATAAAATTTCACGACCTTTTCCTTTTCCTTTACTTGCACCTTTAATTATTCCCGGAATATCCAATATCTGGATTTTAGCGTCTTCATACTCCATGATACCTGGAACGATATCCAATGTTGTAAATTCGTATGCTCCAACTTTGGAATTAGCGTTAGTCAGGTAGTTTAAAATGGTGGATTTACCTACGGACGGGAAACCTAACAATACAGCTGTTGAATCTCCACTTTTTCTGACTAAGAATCCTTCCCCTTTTGTTGAAGAACTGTTACGTTTTTCTATTTTTTCCTTTAATTGTGCAATTTGTGCTTTAAGTTTACCAATATGGTGTGATGTTGCCTTATTTTTTTGAGTCTTTTTAATTTCCTCTTCTATCTGTTTAATTCTATCTTCTGCTGCGGACATATTTTTCACACCATTTTTTTCTTTAATAAATAATTTTTATATAATACTAATAATATGTTTTTAATACTTTTTATTTTTTTTCTTTGAAAAAGAGGATTGATTATTTAGTTCTGTTAAAATACATAATTATTTATATTTTTTATAAGATACTACTTTATAAAGAATTTAATAGTTTAATAATTAATTTTAAATTAAATGTATTAATTTTGTTATTATTTATAGAAAAATAATATTTTTTTAAAAAATTTTTATTATTTTGATGAATGGGTTTTCATAAATTGAACAAACATATTATTGATGGTGGGATAATTAACATGGTATACACCGTTACAATAGAAAAAGATTTAAATAATAAGTTAGAAGCAATACGAAGCGTAAACTTTAAAGAATACACATTATTTTCCAAAAAAGTTGAAGAAATGCAGAATCATGCAAGAATAATGAAAAACCATAAAACTAAATTCAATTCATTCGATAAACCGTTACAAGACTTCAAATGGGTTGAATTTAATAATAAAATAATAGTATTTACTATCAATCCATTAAAACAAACCATGCATTTATGTGATTATCTCCCTAAAGAGGACGTATTTGAATAATTCACACTATTTTTTTTTTAAATTTTGATAAAAAAGTAGGGGGGGGGTAGTTACATTTTTATGCAACTATTTCTTTCCAAGGTTTTATATAAATTCCTGATAATAATCCGTTTTCAGAAGAACTGTTTGTAATTAATGTTGAAAAGGTGTAAACTAAATTCATAAACCCAATTTTACCTTTTTCTATTTCAACAAAACTTGGACATGTTTTTGTTTCTGATAATTCTGATGAAATGCCTTCCGTAATTTTCATGTATTCTTCGTTACTTAATAAAGTACTTTCAGTGATTGTTTCACTGGATACTGTTGGTGTTTCAACCCATTTAAGTTCAACAGCACTGTTATCATTGTTATTAAGTTTTCTTACAGCCGTAACTAATAAGTTAAATAAATTTCCAATGGTCACTTCATGTTTGTTAATTAAAATTTTTCCCGGAACTCTTTTATTTACTTCAATCCATTTATTTAATCTGTAACAAGCATCTTGTAAATCACTTATTGGGATGAGAATCGGTTCTGCTTTTTCAATGATAATTTTTGATCTTGCCATTGCAGGTGCAAATTCGTTGTTTCCGCCATAAATAACATCCAAATCATATTCAGGTTCGTGAAAACTACTGAAATCTACTAATTTTGAGAATTTTCCATCTTCAATATTCGTATCAAATTTGGTTTCCTGGTTTATTTTCACTGCTACTCTTCCACTAACTGGGTTATTATCTTGGTCAACAACATCAAATTCAATTTTGGCTTTTTCCCATTCTTTAACTGTAATGTCTTCTAATTTAATTATTGCATCCATTTATTTCACCGTAGTACATTGTTAATTCATATGATAGTGATAAAAATCTTACTAAAAATTATCAGTATATATAACTATTATATTATATGTTTTTATTTGTTAAAATACTATGGTAAAAAAATCAATGATTTAAAGAAAAGATTTATGAATATTCCATTTTTTTTCTAAAATTCATTTTCAAGTATTGAATATAAGTCAAGATTACTGTATGATCCGTCAAGATTTTTTTGACCATCACGTAGTTTTCCTTCATATGACATACCCGCTTTTTGCATAACTCTTTTTGAACCGATATTATCCTCATGACAGGAAGCATAAATTCTGTGAAAACCAACATCCTTAAAAGCATAGTTTAACACAACATTGACGGCTTCAGTAATTATGCCTTTTTTCCACCATTTGCTACCTAAACTATAACCCACTTCTCCGGAATCATTGTCTCCAACATTGAAAATAGCTATTGAACCAACTATTCTATTTTCGTATATAATGGCCCACGAGTAATGTTTTGGATTTTCGGAATACTGTAAAACATTAAAATTAACAAATTCTCTGCTTTTTTCTAGGCTGTCACATGGAATCCATGAAATGTATTTATGTACTTCTTTGTCAAAGCCGTAATTTTCATAGACTTCTGTATAGTCCTCTTTTTTAAAAGGTCTTAAAGTTAAACGATCCGTTTGCAATGTTTTTGTTCCTTTATGTATCATACATTATAACCTGCCAATAATAATTCTAATCAAGTCTAAAGAAATAAAATCTTCAATGTATATATCATCCTATTTTTCAATACTAATAGTTATATCTTTTGAAAATATTAACACGTCTATAAATTACAGGAACTATCTAAATCATTTATTATAATTATCGAGAAAAGACAACTATAAAATATGGATTATACTAAAAATCAAGTTTTGAATTCTAAAAAACAGAGGTAAAATTAAACAGATTAATAAAATAGTTATAATAAAATGAAAGAAATTTTTAGTTAATCGTTTGATAAAATGATAAAAAACAAGAACAATTCTTTTTAAAAAAAAATTATAAGAGAATTAATGAAAAGGAGATTAATTATCATATCCTTATAAAAAAATTGAATGTTTATAAGAATATAAATTCTATAACAAATAATCTAAATCTTTCTTTTATCTTATATTTTTAGTACTGTGTTTAGTGTTCCTTTTTTGTATATGCTGTTTTCGCCGCTGATTATTGTTAGTTCGTAGGTTCCCGGTCTGAGTGTTGTGGTAAATGAGAGGTTTATTATGCCGTTTGTGCTTGTGATGTTGTTTAGTATTGTTTTCTGGTTTATTTTTATTGCTAGTTTGGTGTTGGTTATGAGTAGTTTTCCTGTTTCATCTCTGATTTTGGCTTTTATTGTTGTTTTAGCGTTTGTTGTGGTTATGCTGTCGGTGTTTATTGTTACTGCTTTTCTTTCTAGTTTGAGTGTGCCGTTTGTTTCTGCTCTTTGGTAGTTTCCTCCACCGTATACTGCTGTTAGTGTGTATGTTTTGGCGCTGTATATGCCTGGTATGGTGTAGTCAAGTACTGCTTCTCCGTCTTTTACCTGTGCGTATAGTGTTTCTCCGTTTGTGTCTTTTAGTGTTTTGCCGTTGAGTTTGAATACCACTTTTCCCTTGTTGATGTTATCGCCTGCGGCGTCAACTATTTTTGCTCTGAATGTTAGTGTTTCTCCGGACTTTGCAGTTACCGTCTGTTTATCCAGAGTTATCTTGGCTATTCCCTGGCTGATATCTAAGACATCTGTTGCTTTGGTTCTTGCTTCGGTGTAGTTATTTGTTCCACTGTATACTGCTTCAATGTATGATGTGTTTTTTATCCATACGTCCTGTACTTTGTAGTTTATGCTTGCCTGGCCATTGTTTACGCGTGCGTAGATTACGTTGTTGTTTTTGTCTTTGAGTGTTATTCCGTTAACTTTGAATACTGTTTTTCCGCCGGTTACTTTGTTTCCGTTTTTGTCTGTTATGTTGGCTGTTAATGTTGTTATTGATCCTATGCTTGATTTTATTGGGTTGATTGTGATTGTGGTCTGTAATGGTTTCTTGTTTATCAGTTCATCGATTATTTGGTTTAGTATTTCTATTTCTTTTTCTGCCTGTTTTAGTTGTCCTGTTAGGTTGTTGTTGGTGTTTTCCAGTGTTGTTATTTCCTGTTGTGCCTGTGAGAGTTGTTTGTTTACTTCCTGATTGTTGTTTTCAAGCGTTTCTATTTCTGTTTGTGCTTCTTTTAGTTGTTGTGTTAGGTTGTCTGTTTTATTGTTTAGTGTTTCGATTTCGTTATCTTTTTTGTTGAGTTGTTTGTTTAGTTCTTCTATTTGTTTGTTGATCTGTTCGATTTCTTTGTTGTTATTGTTGATTTGTTGTGTTAAGTTTTTGTTAGCATTTTTGAGGCTTTCTACTTTTGCCTGTGCTTCTTCGAGTTGTTGTGTTAGGTTGTCTGTTTTAGTGTTCAAGTCATCAATTTCATTATCTTTTTCATCTAGTTGACTATTTAGATCATCTATTTTGTTGTTGAGTTGTTGTATTTCTTTGTTGTTTTTGTTGATTTGTTGTGTTAGGTTTGTGTTGGTGTTTTTGAGTGTTTGTATTTCTGTTTGTGCTTCTTCGAGTTGTTGTGTTAGGTTTTTTATTTTGTTGTTAAGGTCTTCAATTTTATTGTTTCGGTTATCTAATTGTTTGTTTAGTTCTTCTATTTGTTTGTTGAGTTGTTCTATCTGTTTATTTTTGTCGTTGATTTGACTTGTTAGGTTGTTGTTGGTGTTTTCTAGTGTTGTTATTTCCTGTTGTGCTTCTTGGAGTTGTTTTGTTAGGTTGTTTATTTTGTTTTCGAGTGTGGTTATGTTTTGTTGTGCCTGTTCTAGTTGTTTGTTTAGTTCGTTGTTGGTGTTTTGTTGTGTTTTGAGTTCCTGTTGTGTTTGTTCTAGTTTTTCTTTTGTTTCTTCAAGTTGTCTGGTTAGGTTGTTTTTTATGTTTTCGAGTGTGGTTATTTCTTGTTGTGCTTCTTCAAGTTGTCTTGTTAAGTCTTTGTTGCTGTTGTTTAGTATGGTTATTGTTTGTTGTGCTTCTTCCAGTTTGCTTGTTAGGTTTGTTATTTCTTCTTCAAGTTCCAGTATTTTTTTGTTTTTGTCTATTTCTACTGTGAAATCTATGTTTACTTGGGATTCTTTGTATTCTGGTGTTTCCTGGTATTGTATTTTTATGTTGTGGTTTCCTGTTGTTAGTGTGTTGTCTGTGATTATTCCTGTGGTGGTATTTTGGTTGATGTCTCCTGTTATGTTGATTGTGGCATCATTTATTGGCGTGTTATATACTGCATCCAGTACTGTTATGTTTATTTGCACGTTTCCTTCGGTATTATTTAGGATGTCGTATGTTATTGTGGTGTTTCTTTGTTTGGTAATGTTTAGTGTGAATTCTGTTGAACTTGGATTTACGTAACTGTTGTTGTATGTTATGTTTATGGTGTATGCGTCTTCCAGGTTTGTGTATATGTTCTTGAGTGCATCTATAATTGTATCGGTTGTTAACGTGTAACCATCGTGTACGTTATGATATCTTAATAATTCTTTGTATGTATTGTCTTCTTTTATTTGTATGTTTATTGTTCCGTTTTCTTTGCTTGGGTCTGTGATGTTTAGTGTTATCGTGTTTTTTATGCCAGTGTAGTGTTCGTAGTTGTCTTTGTCTGTTTTTATTTGTGAATCTCCTGTAACTGTGAATGTTATTGTGTTTGATTGTTGGTTACCTGCGATAAAGTATACTTCATATTTGTTTGGTATTAATTCTTTGAGTGTGTGATTTCTTTCGTTTGTTGTTATGTTTTCCTGACCGTTGATGTATAATGTTTTGTCTATTGTTTGTAGGTTGATTTTTTCTGATATGTCCTCGTCATAGTATTCTGGGTGTTCCAGTTTTATTGTGAAGTTTAGTGTTATTTCATCATCTGTTGTGTATTTTGTATTTCCATCGGGGATTTTTAGGATATTTTCTATGCGGATATCTGTGTTTTCATATGTGTTATCTTCTATTATGCTTCCATCTATGATGTTTGGTCCAAGGTTTAATGTTTCTTTATCATTGCTTGCCTTGTTTTGTTGGAATTTGTTGAATGTAATGTTATATTTTCCATATCCCTCTTCGTTTTGGATTACTGCTCCGTTTGTTGCCTTGTTTTCTGTGAACGTTGAATTATATAACACAACCAAAGTATCAGAGCCTTGGCTTGTCCAGTAGTATATTGCTCCTCCATAGCTTGTTGCGGTGTTGTATTGTAGTGTGGAGTTGTAGATGCTGGTATTTCCAAAGTAGTTGTCTATTGCTCCTCCCCGTGTTGCGTTGTTGTTGTTTAGTGTGGTGTGGTTGGTTATGGTTAGTTTTCCAGAGTTGTCTATTGCTCCTCCATAGTTTGTTGCGGTGTTGTGTTGTAGTGTGGTGTTGGTTATGGTTATTGTTCCATAGTTGCGTATTGCTCCTCCATAGCTTGTTGCGGTGTTGTGTTGTAGTGTGGTGTTGGTTATGGTTATTGTTCCACCATAGTTGTTGTCTATTGCTCCTCCATAGTTTGTTGCGGTGTTGTGTTGTAGTGTGGTGTTGGTTATGGTTATTGTTCCACCATAGTTGTTGTCTATTGCTCCTCCCCATGTTGCGTTGTTGTGTTGTAGTGTGGTGTGGTTGGTTATGGTTATTGTTCCACCATAGTTGTTGTTTATTGCTCCTCCATAGCTTGTTGCGGTGTTGTGTTGTAGTGTGGTGTGGTTGGTTATGGTTATTGTTCCAGAGTTTTCTATTGCTCCTCCCCATTCTGCGGTGTTGTATTGTAGTGTGGTGTGGTTGGTTATGGTTATTGTTCCACCTTTGTTGTTGTATATTGCTCCTCCATCACCTGTTGCGGTGTTGTTGTTTAGTGTGGTGTTGGTTATTGTTAGGTTTCCACTGTTGTCTATTGCTCCTCCATCATCTGTTGCGGTGTTGTGTTGTAGTGTGGTGTTGGTTATTGTTAGGTTTCCACTGTTGTATATTGCTCCTCCATCTCCACCATTGTTTGTGGCGTTTGTTATGATGATGTTTTTTAGGATTACTGTGGTTCCCCTTTGGATGTAAAATGCTTGGTGTTGGTTTGCGTTTATTGTTTGTCCGTTTCCGTCAATTGTTAGAATTATTTTTCTATTTTCCCAGTCAATTCGTCCTTCTGCTGTGTAGGTTCCGGGGTTTAGTGTTATGGTTGTGCTTTCTGTTAAAGCGTTTATTGTTTTATTTAGTTCGTTCCAGTTGTTTACTGTTTTTTCTGGTTCTGTTTTTGTGTTGGCTTTGTTGGTGTTTTTTTGTATGTTTTTTGTTGTGGGTGTTTCCTGTTTTGTATTCATTATAATTTTATTATTATTGTTGTTTTTTTCTTGTGTTGTGTCTGTTTGTGATACTTGTGTTGTATCTTGTAATGCTGTCTGTGTTTCTTCATTTGTAACTGTTGTATTGGTTGTGTTGCTTGCAGTTACGGCTCCTATTAGGAGTATCAGCAGTGCAGTAAACAGCATTACCTGTTTTATTCTCTTCATTTTAATCACGTAGCATTCTCCCGTTTTAATATATATTACTATATATTGGAGGAATGTATATTAAAGATTATTATCAATTATTATAACAGAAAAGAGTTTCGATAAACGGGTAAATAACTCTTAAGGAT
>SUTQ01000031.1 GCA_015062805.1 Methanosphaera stadtmanae | reverse complement strand
TTTCTTTAATATAAGAATTACTTAAATAATATTTTAAAAATTCACGATACAATATTTCTTCATTTGGCCGAATTATTGCTATAGAAGATAATAAAACTAAAGGTTCGTCATCATCATAAATAAAAATGTTAGATAAAGGTGAACCATCTTTAGCGATTAAAATATCATTTTTAATTGGTGAACATCCAGATTTGGAAAGTTTTTTAAAGTCTTCATAAGATATTTTACGGCATTTAGAATAATCAAAACCATATTCGCCCATATCTTTAACAGAAGCCATATAACAACCTTCGATTTGAGATTTTGGACTAGTGTGTGAACCATCTGTAATTAATTCACATAATTCAATTAATTTATATTTGTCAAATTTTATACTCAAATATGACTCCTCCTAATATTTAAATATCAATTTTTCTAAGTTTTTATTAATTGTTTCTTCTAAATCTTTTGATTTATTAAAATCTTCATTTAAATCTTTTTTGTATTCATCTAATTTTTTGAAAAATGTTTCTTCAGAAATTTCTTCATATTGAAATTTGATTTCAAAATATTGAGGTGCCGAAAAAGAATAATTTTTTTCTATAATATCTTCATATGTAACTTTAACACTGAAATCTTCTACTTCTTCTTGGTTTATAAAAGTATTTTCAATTAATTCAATTTCATTTGGGCGAAGAATTGTTTTTTGTTTATCATTTATAGTAATTTTTTCTCCTAAGTTTGATGCATCAATTAAAATAATGTCCCCATCCGTATTAGATTTGTCAATGAATAAAACTGAAACATTGGTTCCTGTATTGGCAAAAATGTTCGGAGGCATGGAAATAACTCCTTTTAACCATTTTTGATTGATAATTTCTTTTTTAATTTTTAATGGTATGTTTTTAGCAGTGATGAATCCAGTAGGAACAACTATTGCTGCTTTCCCATTTTCTTTTAAAGACCATAAAATATGTTGTGCAAAACATAAATAGATGGCCATGCCTTTTTTCTTCTTTTTAGGAATATTTGGAACGCCAGCAAAAAATCTTTTTATCCCGTCATGTTCTTCAGATTCCGCCCATTTATTTTCAATTGTATTTCTTGTTGAACTGAAGTCCATTTTGAATGGAGGATTGCTTGTGATATAATCAAAGGTTTTAATACCTGAAGAAGGATTATCTTTTTCATTATAATGGGACGGAGAGACTAATGTGTCTCCTTTAATAATATTGTCTAATGAATCAGTTAATCCATTAAGTAGCATATTGATTCTTAAAAAACGAGAAGATTTGACAGATATATCTTGAGTGTATACTTGAGCTTTATTTCCAAATGATCCTTCTCCTAATTCATTAGCTAAATGTAGTATCAAAGACCCTGAACCTGCACTAGGGTCGTAAATATCATAGGATATGTCTTCAACAGGACTCATATTAACTAAAATTCTCGCAATAATTTTAGAGATAACTTGGGGAGTAAAATACTCTGCATAGGTGTCACTTGCAACATTAAAATCCTTAATTAAGTATTCAAATATTCTACTATAAAAATCAAAATTTTCTTTAAACGCCTCACTGAAATCAAATTTTTCTTGACTTACGATGCCAAGAATGTTTCTTGCAAAATTATCTTTACCGTCATCGATATATTCGTCGATTATTCTTTTAAATAATGGTTCTCTACTACCTTCGGCAGTTTCTATTGAAAATGCTTCGTTAAGATGATTATTTGAAATATTTTCAAGAGCGTCGTCAAATAATATATGAATATCATCACCTGATGATTTATTTACTAAGTATTCAATCGTATCAGTATATTCAAATGCAACGTCTCTTGGATGTGAACTATAATAAGCATCAAGAATTTCATCTTTATTATCAATTAATATTTCTTCAATAGAATAACCTACTTTTTCACTAAATTCTTTAATATTCTGCATGAATTTATCGTTTAGGAATTTATAAAGGAATACTGAAGTTATAATTTCTTCTTCCGCACCAGTGTTTGACAATCCTTTTGTTTGACATAATCCTTTTAGTTCATCAATGATTTCTTCGATATCGCTTTCTAGTTTATTAATATTCTGCATTTAATCCCTCTTCGTAAACTTTTAAGTTAGTATAAAATTCATTTAAAATTGGTGTATAACATTTTTTCACTTTATTAAATATCCCTTTATTTAATAGTTCTAATGTAGTGTCTTCATTTATTCTATTTATGAAATTCTGTCTACCTTGACTTATCAATATTTGATTATTAATTTCAGATATGTCTTCAAATATAACCTCTAATATCTGATTAATGATATCATTATCTAAATTATAGTTTTTAGAAATAAAATGGTATGTTTTTAAATAAGCAGGATTGCCATCAAACTTGCCTATGAAAATCTCATTTTCTTTGTTAATTTTCTTAATTTCGGTTAATACTTCTAATGCTTCGTCTATAATGACTTCAACATCATCTAATGTCGAATCATTTAATTTATCAAATACATTCATTAACCAATCATTAAGAATTTTTAATTGTGGGTCATTTTCGTTTTCATTCTTTTTAAGTTCTAATCTAATTGCTAATAAGATATTACGTAAATTCGCAAAATCTTCATCCATTTGTGAAGATGGCCCAATATCTAGAAGATTTTCTTTTACTTTTTGGAATTCGTAAATTATTTTACCTATTTCGGCACCGGGAAGTGTCACCAATTCTCCAATAGGGTCTTCTTTAATATTTAAAAAAGACAATCTATCATTTACGCATTTTAATAAGTTTGTTACATTATCGTTACCAATCAATTTAATGTATTCTTCACTTCTTGACATTAATAATTCCATATAAGCTTTTTTCATTCCACTTAAACTATTTTTTAATTTAATGAGAGCGTCTTTATTATATAACATTATTTGTTGAGTAAATATTTCAGCATTATTAGTTTCTAAATGATACGAATCTAATTCTGCCTTAAATTTTTGGTAATCTTCATACACAAACTTACTATCTACAACAACTCCAATTAATGGAGGAGCTGTATCATCTGATTCTTTAATTTCGTATTCAAGTTCTTTAATATACTCTGCTAATGTTGCATCATATTCTTTTTCAATGTCTACAAAGTCAACGATATATCCAAATTTAAATATATAACCATTTGGAGATTTATATGGTCTATTTACTCTTGACACGGTTTGTAATAGTGAATGTGCTTTTGGACCTCTTAATAAATATAATCTTTTTAATCTATTAACATCATACCCTGTTGTGAGCATTAGATTTACTACAAGTATATCTAAAGTATCTTCATTACCATAATTTTTAAAGTTGATTTGGTTTTCTTTATTTATTTTATCCTGTTCTGCATCATTTTCTTTACTAATTACAAGTCCTGTTTTAAGTTTAGTATTATTTTTAAACCATTCATACATTTTTACAGCTTGAGGATTTGTTTTACAAACAATCATTGCACCAACACTATCGTCACGAGGAAATTCCCTAAATTGTAAAAAGTCTTTTTCAATATATTTTCCAATACAAGCAATGTAATTTCCGGATTCAAAAGTATCGGGGTCATCAAAATCAGTATCGTCAACGATTTTTAACTCATTTCTGATTTGATTTTTAACAGTGGTGTCTATTTTTTCTTTTTTTATCCTTAATGTATATCCATCTGCTATTGATTTGTCATAGAAATATTTGTGAATATAATCTCCAAATTTCATATTAGTTCTTTCTTTTTTTGTTAAAATTGGAGTTCCGGTAAGTGCTAAATATACTGCATCAAGATCAGCACTTAATAGATTTTTAAAGAAAGTCCCAACTGATGAATAACTTCTGTGTGCCTCATCAATGAAAAATACTCTCTGTACATTTATACCATAATCATTGCTGGATTTTGGTATATTGTTCTTAAATTTATGAATATTCACTACACAAATTTCCGCTATTGAATCTGAAGGTTGATTGGTTGGTAAAGGTTTGTTGAGTTCCTTCTCAAAGGCATCTCTATCATCACAAGTAACAACATTAAAACCTCTCTTTTTGAATTCACGTTCAGCTTGTGTTAATAAATCTAATCTATCGACCACAAAATAAAATCTAGTATTGATGTCTTGTTTTGAATAATAATCTTTTATTGCATTACAAGAATATGCTGAAAGTGCTGTTTTTCCTGAACCTTGAGTGTGCCATATAATGCCTTTTTTCCCTCCTTTTTTTAATCGTTCGATTATTTTTCTACTTGCAAAGAATTGAGGATATCTCATAATATGTTTTTCTTGAATTTGCTCATCAACATACAGAATTCCATATTTAATAAGATACAAAAATCTTTCTTTATCATAAAGTGATGTGATGAATTTATTGCAGGGAGTTGTTGTTTTTAAGTTGGATTCAAATTCTGGTGTATCGCAGTTTTCAGCATTATAATGATTGTCAATTGTAACATATCGAATGTAGTCGTTAGGTATATGTAAATAATTGTAATTATAATTATATTTGTCATCATCTTCTCTTAAAAAGGAATATACGGATTTATTTCCATTGGGAGTGGAATAAAATGAACCTGCACGTATATTATCAACATTGTCAACTTCTTCATATTCCATATTGTTTGAAAAAGATACTACTTGAAACATGTTGAAATATCTGGTATTGAATGGTTGTGTTTGTCTTTTTTCATTACGTTTAAATTCTGCACGTATCCCTTCATGATTATTTGGTTTTTTTACTTCTAAAAATGACAACGGCATTCCATTGACTAATATATTGATATCTGGTCTGAAATGGGTTCCAAGTTGCGTATTAAAAAATTTTAATTCACAACAAACAGCAAAATCGTTATTTTCAATATTATCAAAATCTATTAATTTTACTTTGTCTTGTGGATTGATGAGCCAATAGTAAAATTCTTTTCCTAAATCATTATTTTTAACAATCTGCTTAATGTCTTGCAGAATATTTTCAATTTCATCATCTGTGAATTGTTTTTTATTTATACGTTCTAGTGATGGTTTAAATCTATTTAAAAA
Organism: Methanosphaera stadtmanae; assembly: GCA_015062805.1. Lineage (GTDB taxonomy): Archaea > Methanobacteriota > Methanobacteria > Methanobacteriales > Methanobacteriaceae > Methanosphaera > Methanosphaera stadtmanae_C. Next base: position 1,877 of record SUTQ01000031.1, on the reverse strand, counting down.
AATATTTGTATCCTCTTCAATGAAATTATTTGCTATAGCTTCATTGAGGGACTGATAATCATAACCTAACCGTAAAAACTGAATTGTAGCAGGAATTTTAACCCTTGTATCTTCATTGAATTTTTCTAACTTCACCTACAACATCTCCATTAACACGCTGTTCATTGTTATAACTTTATGTTTAACACAATATTTAATATTACGGTTAGGTCATATTAACAAAATAACAATCCTTTTTCTTAATAGATTAATCTGTTGAAATCAAATATCTGTTTATTTACCGCCAGCCAACCTAATTAAATCTTCAGAAACTAAATATTCATCATCAAAGGTAGATTGCAGTCTAATTCCATAATCTCTTAAAAACTGAGCTAGTGTAACTGGATTATTATTTTGTTTATAGCCATATTTATGGTGATATTCGACATGACAATCTTTACATAAAACAATTCCATTATTAGTATCTGCTCCAAGATGATTATATGCATTAAATGCTAATGGGTGGTGTACTTCTCGATTATTTGGTGAACCGCAACATTGACAGATTTTATCTCTCTTTAAAACGCTTTTTTTGTATCTTGCATATTCTTTAGATTCCCTACTTACTTTATGCACTTCTATTTTTGATAATTCACGTTCTTGTTTTTTAGGTTTATTATTTTTAGAATTTTTTAATTTTGATATTTCATTTTTTTGTTCTTCAATTTTAGCATTCTTTTCTTTTAATGAAATCATGAAAGAATTGTTTTCTTTTTCTAGTCTTTTAACTTTAGAAGATTTTTCGGAATTTAATCTTTTATTAGAATCAGTTAGATTATCATTTTCCCGTTTTAATTCAGAAATAATTCTTTCATACATTAATTTAATATCTTCAACACTTTCTTCTGCGTCCAAATCATATGAAATCCTTATTTTGTCTATATACTCATCATAAGTTCTTGCAAAATCTTCTTTTATTCCTTTTAATTTTTGATATTCATATACAAAGAAATTAAAATCTATTTGAAGATTTTTTAGTTTTTTATCTTTTTCTTTAAGTTCAATTTTCAAATCTTTAATTTTAGAATTTTGTTTTTTTATTTGATTGATTGTGTCTTCCAATTCTAAAATTTTGCAATTTTTGTCATGGATTTTATTTTGATAGTTTTGTTTTGAATTTTCTAAATCTTTTAAGTCATTTCTTAATGAATAATTTTCAGATCTTAACTCAAATAACTCTTTGTAATCATCTGGTTCAACCATTATTTTTTTAAGATATTTCCAATGGTCATTTTCTAGTTTTTCATAATAATTTTTATCTAAATATCTTGTATTGGACCAAATTAAATGGCTTTGTAATTTATCTATATACAAAGTATTTGTTTCTTCATCATAGAAACGTTTTAATCCATATACTTCATTATCGATATTTTTTAATCCTAACCATCCTTCAACATTAACAGTTGTTTTACCTAAAAGTTCTCCTTTTAATTTTCTAAAAAATTCAATCATATTTTTACCTCCCTTCAGGGATTATAATTTATCTAAAAATGAATTATATAATTTAATCCCAAATACAATACGATATTGCAAAAATTAAAGTAGGAGGCATTTATACTAAAAAGAAAAATTAAAAAAATAATATTATCCTCAATGCTTTTCTTAGCGATCTTTCAACAGCTTAATCTGCTCTCTAATCCATTGTCTTTTTTCAATAGGGTATCGACCATTATTTCTAAATAGCATCGGATTATAAGCTATTTTTCCAACAAACATATCATTAACTTTTCTACTTTTCAAACTTCTGTGTTTGCCTTTACAGCAAACAGATAACTGATATTGTCTATTATTAAAACTATTAAATATTTTCATGTTATATCTCCTTTTTTGAATTATAT
>SUTQ01000030.1 GCA_015062805.1 Methanosphaera stadtmanae | reverse complement strand
AATTTCATTATTAGAAATGCTCATTGGAAACCTTATGTCATTAATTTTGAACAGGAACCTGGAAGTGATTCAACATATGCTTTAAAGCATTGGCAGCATATATTGAGAGATTTGGTTAAAAAATATGGGATTACTGTTAAGAAAACTCAATCCAGCCATTCCAAATATAATCGTGCAAGGCCAACAGCTAATATGATCCGCCAAAACAGATTGTTTTTTGATGATAGAATTAATTCTGAAAAATTAAGAAGTTTATTTAATCAATATGTTTACGTTCACCCTGATAAAGAAGTAATGAAAGAATATCCTTCTCCTGATGAGTTAGATAGTTTAGGTTATGCTTTTATGGAGATACAGAATGTAATAAGATTATAATTGTAGTATGTATGTTCAATAACACACTTTCAAAAATATCATTGATTTAAAAAAAGAATTGAGTAGATGTAAATACATCTACTTGCATTTAATGTTTACTTTTTTAGTTACTTTGTTGTAGTATTTGTCACCACTATACGTAATGGTAGCTTTAAAAGTACCTTTTTTATTTAATTTGGTAATTTTAAAGGTTGCAACTCCTTTACTATTTGTTTTAGCACTATAAGTTTTTTTATTAACTTTGATAGTAACTTTAACATTTTTCATAACTTTATTTTGGTTTGTTTTCAAAGTAATAGAGTATTTTTTTGTTTTGACAGATTTTTTGAAAGTCTTTGCTTTTGCAGTTAATTTAGGGGTTGCTTTTTTAACAATTACCTTTGTAGTTGTTGTTGATTTGTCGTAATTTTTGTTTCCATCAAATGTTATTGTTGCAGTGTAATCTTTTGGAATTAAACCATCAGTTGTGAGTTTAACTTGGCCATTAGTATCTGTAATGAGTGTTTTGATTCCATTAAGATTAATTAAGACGGTTGCACCTGAAATTGGGGTTCCCTTATTATTTTTCAAGGTAGCAATTATATATTTACCTTCATTATAAATAGCAGTCACTGTTGATGAAATTATTTGGGTGTTTGCTTTAGAAACTATGATGGAAGTATTATTATTAGGTTTAGTATAATTGCTACCACCATTCAAAGCTATATTTATATTATATGAATCTGCATCAAGTACGCCTAAGTTTAATGAAGTTAAGTCATTTGCAACAATATCAAAGGTTTTAACAATACTACCCATATTTACAGTTAAAACACCACTTAATGTAGTTTTAACTTTAATAATTGTGTTTTCACCATAAACATTGTTTTGTGTTTGGATTTCAGTTATTTTTGCAATAGCGGGAGATACAGCTATTGTGTTTTCTTTATAACTGGTTTTGTAATTTTCACCGGCATCAAAATTTACTTCAACATTGTAAGAATTTGCAGCTAAAACTCCTAAATTAAATGTAGTCATAGAATTAGCTAAAACATTTCTCTCACGGACAATGTCGCCAACAGTAAGAGTAATTTTTCCATCCTCACTAGCAGTTACATTAATAATTACATCTTTACCATATATTGAATCTTCAACACTTAAATCAATAACAGTTTGTTTTTTAGATATTATGAAATCTGTTTTGTATGAACTTTCGTCGTAGTTTTTGTTTGTTGGTTTTAATGCAATTGAAACATTATATTTTCCAATAGGAACGTTTTCAAAAACCACAGGAGTTATTGTATTTGCTAATATATTGATAGTTTTTATATATTCTTCACTAATTTTTACAACTGCAATTCCATCAACATTTGATTTAACATTTATTGTTGCATTTTCTGAGTAACATATGTCATTAACAGATGCTACAACATTAGATGATGCTTTGTTGATTGTTAGTTTGGCATCAATTGTTTTGGTATTATAATTAGTATTTGCTTTATAAATTACTTTAACAGTGTAGTTTCCAACATCAACATCATTAATGTCCTGAATAATTAAATTATTATTAATTAGATTGTAGTCATAACTTTTTACAGAACCAATGAGAATAGTTACATTACCATCAACACCAATATCAGCAATTATTCTTGCAGTTTGACCATAAGTGGCATTGGTTATTTCAACATTAATAGATGGATCAAGTTTAAACACATTAAATGTTTTATACTTAGTAATTGGATTGTAATTGCTATTTCCACCATATTCAAAAGTGATTGTATATGTAGATGCATTTAAATTATTTAATTCTTGGCTAAATAATTCGTTACCAATATCAGTATTTGCAAATTTGAGTTCAAATCCTTCATTGTTAGATATAGTAATGTTAGCATACCCTTTGATATCATTTGCAAAAGTAACATTCAAAGTTGCTGTTTCTTTGTAATTGATATCATTAATATTGATATTGAAACTTGGTTGTGCTTTATTAACTTTTAAAACTGTAGTTCCAGTTGTATTTTTATAATTATTGTTTTCATCATAGAATAATACTTCGACATTATACAATTCATCTTTTGCATCTAAATTAGGTATTTCAACTGAAGCACCTTTATTAATAACATCAACAATTTTTTCAAAGTTTCCAACATTGATTTTTGTTTTACCATCAGTATTTGAAGTAATTATGAGTGTTGCGTTTTCTCCATAAGTAATATTGTTTTTAACAATGACATTTATAGTAGAATTGGCTTTATTAACTGTAAACTCTATGGTTCTATTTTTAGACTCATAGTTTATATCTCCAGTATACGTTGGTACGATTATATGATGTCCTGCGTTTAAATTGTTTAAAATAAAGGTTGCTTTTCCATTTATTAAATCTTCAACATATTTTGCCCCATTTATATCAAAAGATACTTTGCCAGTTTGGTTTTCGTTGAATGTAACATTTAATATTATTTGATCACCATATGTAATTTCGACAGGAGAATAAGCTATATTCATATCAAAGATGTTTAATTTTTGAATTGAAATGGAATTATTAGTATTTATGGCATTATAATACTGATTACCATTGTATCTTACATTAAATTTATAATTTCCTACATTTAAAGTTGGAATTTTGAAGATTGCTTTTTTATTAGTTATGTTTTCAGTATATTCTACTTTATTTACAGTTAATGTAATGTTGCCTGTTGCATCATCATTGCCGACATTGGCTTCAATTATTAAATTGTCTCCGTAAGTGAAAATGTAATTATCAGCAGTTATTTGGGTATCTAATTTATTTACAGTGATTTTTTGAGAGCTGTTGGATGATTTATAATTAGAATCTCCACTGTATATTGCAGTAATGTTGTGTTCACCTATATTCAAATCTTTTATTTCAAAAATCATAGGTTGTCCATTAATATCAAATACTTTTTGTTCGATATTGTCAATTAAGAATGATACGGTTCCTGTGATATTTGATGACTCTAGAATTATTGTAGCATTGATTATTTCATTATATTTTATTGAATCTTTATCCAAAATAATTTTAATGTCTACAACATTTGCAATTATTTTTCCACTTATTATCTTATTATTTATCAGATTAGGTGTGGTGATAGCAGTAAATGTGTAAGATTTAGAGTTATTTAAAATAAAATTATTATATATGTATTCATTATTTTCATAATTAGCTAAGTAGCTATCACTGCCTTCTAAAAATCTGAAATCAGATATTTTTATTGAGTTGTTGTTATCGTCTGTGATTGTTGCATATAAATCAATATTTTGAGGAGACAAATAACTAGTTTTGCCATCTAAAACAATAGTGGTAGTGTTTGAATAAATTGTACCTCCATGTGTAATATCAATGTAATTTACAAATGAGTTATTTTGGAGTGATACTCCTCCTTTAGCTAAAATTGTAGGATTGTTTTTATTTGAAATTTCTTTATTATTAATTAATGAAACATTACCATTAGAATCAATATAAACAGAATAAGATGCCGCATCAACTAAATTAACATTATTTAATACAATATCAGTGCCCAATATTTTGAATAAGTTAGCTGTGTTCTTACCATCAATTCTAAAATTATTTCCATTAATAATTATTTTTTTATTTATTACAATTCCTTCAGTCACATTGATATTAAACATTTTTTGCATGTTTTCAACGTCGCTTGAATCATAAAGATAATCTCTTGTTAGATTTAACTCATCATTACTATTGATAATTAATTTTTGTAAATCTGTGAAAGAACCTTCTTTAACGCTGACAACACTTACAGATTTTGTAATTTCTGTTCTTTGGTTATCAACAATTGAAGTTATTTTAACTTCATATGTTCCTGTTTTATCATTCAGATATCTGATAGTATTATTAGTATCTGAGGATCTAGGTGATAAACTTCCTTTACCAAATAAACTATAAGTAACCTCTCTTAAAGGTACTTTTGAATAATCTTCATCACTTATAATATCTCCATTAGATAAAAGATTTAATTTTGTATAAATTATTGGATTTTCCATATTTGAGTCATCTATGACTAAATTTGCACATAACCAATTATTACAGATAGTTCCTTCAATAAATGGTTGAGGATTGGTATTACTTCCCCACCAATTATAATCTACATTTACATTATTATTGGCAGTAATATAATTTATAGTGCGTCCAGAATATTGTTTAGTATTGCCTATAAAAATATTATAATTTATATTACCTTTAGTTCTTGATTTAATAGCACCCATTGGATTATTAATAAAAGTTGATTTGAGTATATTCCATTCGCCAGAAACATCAACTGCTTCTTCAAAATAATAACCGGTATCATAATTATTGTTATTATTAATAAATGTACAATTTATGATATCTCCATCAAATGAAGTTGCATATACTGCTCCACCGTAAGTACGATGCCAATTCTCTCCTCCTTCACAATTGTCTAAAAATGTAGAATTGATTATTGAATCATATCCATTTTCACTATAAATATATACTGCCCCACCATAACAGTAAGTACCATATTTAAGACAATTTGATTTAAAATAAGAATTTGATATGTCGACAGTTCCATCAACACACATGGCTGCTCCTTTTGAGTATGCGGGACCACTATAAGATGCCCTAGTTTTCAAACTGTTATTTGTAAATTCTGTGTTGTTTACTTTGCAGTCATTACCTTTTAAGAATAATGCTCCTCCGCATCCTTCAACACTTATTAAATAAGCGGTATTCTCAAAAATAATTTCAAAATAATTATTGTTAAACTTGTTGGATTCTATTATTGAGTTATCTCCTTCTATAGAAATTGTTCCCCCCACAAATAAAATTTCGGTAAGTTCAGTATACCCCTCAAACAGAGCTTTATTATTATTGAAATTTGAATTATAAATAAAATTATTGTTTCCTTTTAAAGAAATCATTCCATAAATATATTTTTCAGAATATTTAATAAACTTGCCCGGAGCGGGAGTGCTATTTAATAAATTTCCAACAAATTGGGAATTTAAAATTGAATTATTATTGCCTTCCCATTTAATTAATTTTCCATTATTTGAAATGAATATTGTGTTGTTTAAAACCCCATTATCACCATTCCAATTTATTCCATTCATTCCAGCATTTTTAAAAGTAATGTTATTGAATATGACATTGCTTGAAGTTATGTTAAAGAACCCCGCTTTGTTGCTTGCATCAATAATAATTCCGTTACCTTCAATTATTAATGGTTTGTTTATTGGAATTCCATTAATATATGGTCTATCTGAAGAAATATCTTGATAAATATAATTTTGTGTTAAGTTTATTATAGTTCCAGCTTCAGCGTTATTTATTTTATTTGCCAATTGTCCAAAACTTCCGGTTTCAGTTCCCAATTTATCATCATTAGTATTTTCGACACTAACAATTTCATTAGGTGTATTTTCATCAATATTGATAATTTCGTTTGTAGATGAGCTTTCATCTGCTTGAAGAATGTCATCAGAGGTTCCGCTCTCGTCAGCGCTAACAATATTGTCTGTAATGTTATCAGCAGCATTGACTGCTGAAATAGTTAATATTGATATAAGAACAACAGTTAGCATTAGTATTTTTTTATTTAACATAAGATCTGTTCTCCCAATTTTTTTTATTGATATATTATTTGTTATTAAATTATATTTAAAATTTTATTACATAGTAAAATTTGTAAGAACATATATAATGTTTAATCATTTTCTAATATGTTTAATTAAATTCAATATTTCTATTTTTATTAGAGTATATATTGAAGGTGCATTTAATTTTTAAAATTATGTTGCCGAATTTTACTTAGAAAATATGCCACTTAATGTTTTGTCTAACCATTTTGTTTTTCCTTCTTAAAAATGTACCTTCATAATTCACCTTTTGAGCTGATTAAATGAAAGTTAATTTTTCTAGAATAAATAATGGCTTAGAAATTAATAAAAAACAAATTCAAGCTAGTATTGCTCCAAAAACAAGAAAAGAAGATAAAGACTACAAATACAAACTTTATCCATTGGTAAGCGTTTCAATAGCTCAAAATCTTATCTTGCAAAATAACAAACTCGACAAAGCAATACGTATTCTAGCTCAAGACGTAATATTAAATGAATTTACTTATCTAAATGATGAAAAAGAAACTGATGAGAATTTGATAAACTTTTGGAAAAATAACATTAATGAATTGTACAAACAAGTCCAAGAATTTTATAGTTATGGATTTGGAGCTTCTGAAATCATATTTGATGAAAAAACAGGTCTTCCAAAAGAATTGTATCAAATTCCAGCTGAAACTGTAACCATCAAACAAGAAACAAATGGTGATGGTACTTTTAGTTATTATGCTCTTCAAGAAATTGTTGGAAAACCAGCAATTAAGATGAAACTTTCAAGATTCAAATACGACGCTGAAGATGATGATCTGCCAACATGCTTTTGGTTAGGCGGCGGAAAGACTTCAGAATTTTATGAAATCCCTTATTGGGTACCAGCAGTTAATAGTATTAGTGCAAAAGTTGCTTTAGATGAACTGAACGCTAAAAAGATTAATGAAGGTAACTTAATGAGTGGGATTTTAGTCATTAGACGCCCTCCAGCTATCGACGGTGAAAAAGAAGAAACTAAAAAAGATTTACAAAATCAAATGGCTGATGCTGGAACAGGAATTTTGACTTTAGATTTAGAAAGTTTCAATACTGAAATTCCTTTAGAAGTGCA